>CAUPES010000006.1:0-96217 GCA_963510375.1 uncultured Fastidiosipila sp. | reverse complement strand
TAAAGCGACATTTTCGCTGATTATTTAGGTGCGACATATTCGCTGATTTCTCACAGTAAAAATATTTTTTATTTGCTTTAGGAAATGAAAAATATTATACTTTCTGCTTTAGTGATATTCGAAGGGAGAAACGAAAATGTCAAAAAAACTATTAGCAGTAGTCTTAGCTTCAGTACTACTACTGGCTTCATGTAATTCACAAGGAGAGTCAAAATCTAATTCTAGTAGTTCTAATGAGACTACTAAAGTGGAAGCTAGCGCAAATGAGAACAACAACGTTAAACCATTAATTAAATACAATGGTGCTGTTTACGAAATGAAAAAAATCGAAAAAAAAGAAGAGAAGCTTACAGAGATACCAAAAGATAAAGGTTTAGCTCTTGATGCTAAAGTAGAAAAAACAGTAGCTAATGAAACTAGTGACGAAGACTTGGCAAAAGAGGATGATCTAACAGCACGCAACATGCCTCTTGGTACACTAATCTACGCAAACGAGGACAAAGATACAATTTACGTAAGCTATCTTGATCCAAAAGATTTTCATGTAAGTTTATACGCTATTTTTACTAAGGTGAAATAGTTTAAAAATTTCATTCAAAATACTAAACTTTCTAAGCTGAGAATTATTTAATTTTCAGCTTATTTTTTATTTGCATTAACTTCTGGTTGATACGTAAAGAATTTTTCCCAGCTAAGTTTACCTTTACCTACATTATCAAGATTAAGCCTATAAATTCCGTTCAGTTCTTCATCTTCTAACTTGAGAACATTAATATATAGGTAATTCTTGTCCATACCTAAAACCAAACCTGCTCTAGCGAACAATTCTATTTCATCGACAAGTTCTGCATTCTTGTTAAAGAATTTAAGCGTTCTAGGTTTTTTTAACATCTTAGAAGTCATTGCATTATCGACACAGAAATAATCCCCATATCCAAAAATTAAACCAGAATCTTCTGCCGGGAGATGAAAATCAATCTCTTTAATTTTATTAGTTTCATAATCTGTTGAAATAAGTTTTCGCTCAAATTCAGGAAATTTCTTACCTTTTTCAATTATTTCCCTTATTTCATTCATTCCCAATTTTCCATAATTTTTGGTGTAAATAAGTTCCTTTTCAGAACTTGGCATTGGCCAAGAAAGATTACTACCATCTGTATTTAATACTTTATTTGCTTTACTAATTAGGTTTAAACTTTGAAAATTAAGTTCATAATCTAGAATGTAACCTTTTTTGATTTTCTTCTCTTCTTCCTGAATCTTGTTGGAATCAATTGCTGTATTTGCTTCCATAAAATACATAATATTGTCTATTGGCAACATTTGATTTATATAACCTAACTTATTTGTTCTTTCATAAATAGTTTCGGGCTTGGCAGACAAGTTATGCAAAGGAAGTCTTTGCAATTTATAGCCAAGTTTCTTATAATCTGTCTTTTTTCCCTCAATTAAAGCAAGCTTAATATCATAAAAATCACTTGTTGAAAAGTATAAATAGCCTCTATGCAAAATAATTGCATTTACATCTTTTTCACTTTTAAAAATAGCCTTACGCCCTGAACCAGAAGTATCTACTTCATATACTATATTCTCATAAATATTTCCCTCGGATTCTATACCATTCTCAAGGTTTTTTGCTTCTTTACTTACAACATAAAGCTTGCCGTCGATGTATTGCACTGAAACTGGAAATTCAAAATAAGCATTACTCAATTTTCTTAATTCCGGATTCTCTTCTCTATCATCTAATGTATCAGGATTGTTATCCAAAACTCTAACTTTCCCGTCTTTTTTTGATATTGAATAAAGAAATTTCCCTGATATGTGGTAAAAAGAATTAGCTCCCTCCGCAATGGTTGGATTTTGCCCCATTTGCATAAACTGAATTTGACAATCTGATTGATTGGATTTCTTTAGATTATCTCTGTTCTCATACTCACTATTACTACAAGACACCAAAAGTGTAAGTAATAAAACTAAGGTTATTAATTTGTTTAAGTTTATTTTACCCACAAGTAGCTCCTTAAATTAAAAATTAATATTAATATTGTTTAATGCATCCTAATATTTATCATTTTAAGCATTTTGCACAATTTTTCAAGCAATTGTTCTTGTTTTTTTTTATATTTTGTAGGCTATTATTTAATTATGATTTAATTAAGGGGAGGTAAAAATTAATGAGAATAAAGCCATTAAATAAATTTTCTTTTGCTATTTTTACATTTTTATTGGTAATTTTGCTAACTTTCAAAGTTATTTCTGCTGATAGTAAAACTGTAGGAATTGTCAACGGACAGAATGACACAACCGATCATGCTGTATCTGCCACAACCTGGACAGAAACAGTTAATACAAATATAGTTGATATCATCGAAGTACATGCATCAAATAATTGGTTTAGTACCACATTAATAAACCTTAGAGTACATGGTGCTAGAAATAGATCACACGGTCATTCCGTCTCTACTAAGTATCAGGATGTAAAATACTTCTTCTTTAATTCACTTAGTTATCATCAGACAATAAATGGAGATCAATTCGTCTTATTTTCACAGAATTAATTAACTGTTAGGATTACAAATTTAAATAAAAGCTTTGCAATAATCTATAATCAGTAAAGGCAACTTTTTTGATTTTCTTTTCATAGGCAATTTGCAAAGCTTTTTACTTTTCTTCATTAAGTTTCAATTTACACCAGCATTTTATAGCACTGGGAAAGATTTTGCTTTCGGCTTTCCAATAACCTTTTTCCAAACACACATAAATGCAGGCGATATACATATGCCAAACCTAACAATTGCTCCATTCTTAGCTAATATTTTGATTTATTACTTCATTATTAGTTTATTTAGATACTTTTGGAGCATATACAATAAAAAGTCTAGATAAAAACCTTGCACAAATATTTTTAAGAAAAAATAGACTGTCTCTCCAACTGGACCAGAAATGGACCCAACTTGCGAGGACAGTCTATTATACTAATTTATATTTTTAAAACTTTATTTAACCCAAAAACTACATTGCCAATGAACCCATTGGATCCCATGGCTCAAGTTCTGTAATTTCACAGTTGTCATAAATGTCTAGAATTTTCTCATCAACAAATTTACGATCTACAGTAACTTGATATGTGTACTCATCAAACCATGAGTCTGACATTGAGAAGATACCTTCATCACCTGCGTCTTTACCCCATGAGTTTTCAACTTGCCATTTAATTACGTTTTCGTTTTCGTCCAAATCAACACCTGTTAGAACCATTGCGTGAGTTAGTAAACTATCACCATAGTCTAGGCGCTCTGCTTTTGTAAGGTTTTCGCCTTCGCCAAGTGTTGCTGCATAATCGAATAACTTGTCGTCCATGATACCTAATTTACTATCACTGAATTTGCCTACATCACAACCGAACCATACTGGTACACCTGCTTGGATAGATTTAATTGCACTTGCTTTCAAATCTTCAACTGGTAGGTTTACATATTTAATAACTGGAGCTTCTTTTACAGAGCCTAGCAACTTAACTGTATAAGTTTTCTCGTATGGTTTGTCTGCTGTTGGAGCGTTGATGATATTTACCATAGAATTTAGATTTAAACCACTGTAAGTTTCAAAGAACTCTACTGGATTTTGGTTTGTTAATCTGTGGAATTTGTCATCCTTGTCTCTGTAGCTATAGTCAAATGTTCTTGGAGCTTCACCTAGTGTCTTAACTAATAAATTGTAGACGAAATATAGTTGCTCATCTTTTTTAGCTCTTAATTCTTCGTCTGACTTGCCTTCAGCGTGCATTTTTCTCAATACTGCAGCAAATTCTCTTAATTTATTATTTAAAACTGTATCCAATACGTAAGTATTCTCTGAGTGATAAGTTTCAGGCATACATTCTTTTGGTACTGAACCATATTTTTTCAAGATACCGACAAACATGTCATATTGTCCACCATCTTCTTGAGGTGTTTGCAATAAATGCCAGACGACTCTTGAGTTTAAAGGTTCGTCAGCTGTTTCAATAATTGATTCTAAGAAGAAATTAGATTTCTCTAATTTATCCCAGAAAAAAGTATATGTTTGTGAGAATTCGAAATTCTTAACATTCAATTTCTCCATTACATTTACACGAGCTGTGTTTAAATTTGCGAACATCCAGCAACGTCCTGAGCTCTTTTGATTGGTAATGTTACCTCTTTTTGTAACATCACTAAATACAAAATTATGTTTTCTCTTTGCTGAATTATCTAAACTTGATGCATTGATACCATTCTTAGCAATTGCATTCTCAACTGCTTTATTGCTTGGATCATTTGCATATTTATCTTGATATCTTTTGATTAATTCTTTATCTAGCATAATATCGCCTTTCCTTTTAATATTCTTACTGCCTTTACGGTTCACTAAATATTAGCACTTTGAAATCCTGTTTACAAGCTTAGAAGCAGGGTTTTGGAGATCTGAGTCACTTAATTATTCACAGTATAAAAAGAAGGCCAACATTATCTGCTAGCCTTCCCTCATTTGTCCTAATTCTCTAAGTTTTACTCAAAATCAAAATCGAGCTCTAATCTTCCTGGCATTATAGTAAATTCTACAGAGAATTTCTCTTCGTTCAATCTAAACTCTTCACGAGTCAATGGACCACAACTATTAGATCCTAATCCACTCATTCTGTAATCTAAGCAAAGAACTGTCTTATTATGTTTCTGTATTTCGTAGTTATGAGCCTTAGACTCTAGCTCTTCTTGTGTAAATTGACTTGCTGAGAAAGCAAAATCTTTTGCAGAGCTAATCTGTAAAGCCTTGGCATACTCATTAGAGAGTAAAACTGCTTTGGTCTTCTCGTGGTTTCCATGTTCTTG
Organism: uncultured Fastidiosipila sp.; assembly: GCA_963510375.1. Taxonomy (GTDB): domain Bacteria; phylum Bacillota; class Clostridia; order Saccharofermentanales; family Fastidiosipilaceae; genus Fastidiosipila. Next base: position 91,364 of record CAUPES010000006.1, on the reverse strand, counting down.
TGGCTTAATGAAGTCTACATACTCTGCTTCAACTGAGCTATAGAATTTCCCCATATAAGCAGCATCTTGGAAGTCCTCATAGTTCTGGCCTGGTCCCATACCGTAGTAGGCTAAATTCTCGAAGTCCTTGTCCAAGAACAAACGTAGACCAAATCTCGGTAAGAATGGGAATCCCTTCTCTGCTCGTTCTTGCTCTGCTGCTGACATTGGATAGTCTGGGAATCCTTTGAACCATGGTTGATTTCTATCTCTATCCACATCTAATTTAACTTTTATTTCTCCTAGATTTGAGATAAACCAACTTGCATAGACTTGAGCTATAGGCTGTCTCATCTTCGGTGTCAAAGTAATGTGTGTCTTAATCTCTAAGCCACCTTCATGTAACTCATACTCTAAGTCTTTTAGTTTAGGTATAACCCTATCTAGTCCAGCTTGCTTCCACTCACTCTTGATAAACATATCGTTATCTGTAGGAGCTCGCCAAATATTATATTCTACCAAGTCTGACATTATGATCTCATTATCATAGACTATTTTAGCAGGCATTCCTCTGAACAAATCAAATTCATACTGGAAGTTCTCGCCTTTGATAATTAACTTATCCTCATAGTCTAGAACCTCAAGACTATCAGCGCTCTCAGTAGATTCTGCTAAGTCACTAAACTCTGGGAAGAGCTTTGCTACATCAACTTCTGCTGATTCATTAATAATTAGTTGTTCAGAGCCCATAAGCTCTAAATCTTTTAGTAAAATACTTTCCTCTATATTTAAGTAACTTAAGTTTAGATAAATATTAGCATCTGCTGCCATTGCCGCTTCAAGCTCTGCTTCCTCCGCTTCGTTAAGTTGCAAATCTATAACTAAACTTTCACGAGCAGGTAAGCTAAAATCTAGAACGCTACCATTTATTAGAGTTTCTCCATTAATTACGTATTCAAAACTAATAATTACCTTCTGACCTGCATCTGCGAAATCGAGCATATTTTGAACTTTAACTTTACCTGCTAAAGCTTCTGTTGCTGAGTTAGCCTCCGCAACTAATTTAAGTGGACGTAATACATTACCGTACTCTACAAGAGCAGGACTAATCTCTCTATTTGGCTTAACTAATCCATCTACACAGAAGTTTGAGTCATGGAAATCTTCGCCATGATCACCACCATAATAGTAAATATCTTGTCCATTATCGGCTTTGCCCTTATAAATCGCATGGTCACACCACTCCCAGGCGAATCCACCTGTTAGGCAATCATTGTTATAAATCCTTTCCCAATATGCATCTATATCACCAGGACCATTACCCATAGCGTGAATATATTCTATTAGGATAAAAGGTTTCTTATCGTCTTCTCTAGCTGTATAGGCATCAAGTTGCTCCAATGGGGAGTACATGTGCGAAACAAAGTCTAGATATTTTAGATCAGATTTGAAGTATGGCTCTCTATAATTTGCACTCTCGTATTGAATTTTTCTGCTTGGATCATTTTCTTTGAGCCATTTAGCTGTAGCCTCAAAGCCTGGACCATATCCAGCTTCATTACCCAATGACCAAATTACAACAGAACTTTGGTTCCTATCTCTATAGAACATTCTCTGAATACGTTCTAATTGATTCTGGTAAAACATATCTAAATTCGCTAGATATGAGTAGACTTCTGTTACAACTGTTTCTGGGTCTGGATTTGCTACCCAACCTCTACTACCAAATAACTCTACCGCTCCATGCATCTCTATATCAGCTTCATCACAGACATAGAAACCAAAGCGTGAATAATACTCATAAGCCCATGGAGCATTAGGGTAGTGAGATGTACGAATGGCGTTAATGTTATGAGCTTTCATTAGGCTTAAGTCTGTCAACAGCTGTTCTGGAGTGATGTAGAAACCTGTGACAGGATCTGAGTCGTGACGGTTAGTACCTTTAATCTTGATATTTTGATTATTAATCAAATAAGTATCGCCTTTTATATCAATCTTACGCAAACCTAGGTCTTGCCTAATCGCTTCACCCTTATAAGAAATATGTACAGAATATAAGAAAGGTTCTTCAGCATTCCAAAGAATAGGGTTCTCTATAACTATCTTCTCACCAGCCTTGAACTCTTTGATTAATTCATCTGTTCGAGGATCTACAATTTCAATAGTTGCACTGTCTACTATACTTTGCTCAGCTTCCTCATTCCACTCAAGTTCTACTTGGATCTCAGCTTTGTCCAAACTATCATTAAGTTCGTGGTTAATTACGTAGTCAACAATGTGTGTTTCTGGGCGATAAAGAATATATACATCACGGAAAATTCCTGACATTCTAAATTTGTCTTGATCTTCCAAATATGAGCCTGCTGACCACTTGAATACCAAAGCTTGCAGCAAGTTTTCGCCTGCTTGAATATAATCGCTAATATCAAATTCATGAGTTACATGAGATACACTAGAATATCCAACAAATTCGCCATTTAACCAAAGATATATACAAGAATCTACACCTTCGAAGTTTAGGTAAGCATTTTGATCAGCTTGATCTTCCTCCACATAAAACTCATACTCATAGGCACCCACAGGATTTTCGTCTGGGATGTATGGTGGATCTACAGGGAAAGGATAGCGAACATTAATGTACTGGTGTTGATCATAACCATGATTTTGCCAGTTAGATGGTACTGGTATGGTCTTAGCATTTAAACCTTCACTTAAACATGGCTCCAAACCGAACTCTCTCGGAACTTCTCGCCAATTATTGTAGTAGGCAAAATTCCAGTCATCGTTTAAGTTCTGCAAACTTGGAGAAAGATTCCTTACATCCATACTAGGCATATGCACTAAAGCTCTACTTAAGGCCCTTACATCCTCAACCTCTGGAAAAGGTATGAAGTAAGCATGAGCTGGTACAGCTCCATATTGTGTTATCTCTGGGTTCAAATGATATTTCTCTAAATCGTGTATATTCATATTTTGCACTCCTATAGATTTTTATTATGTTCTATTTAAGCATACCATTTAATGTACATATTTTTGGGGTTTATCTAGCTAAAGGCTAGAGTTTTTTATCCGGTTAAAAACTAGTAGCACACTATATTTTTTGCTTATTAATATTTTACTTCTTTGCATGAAAAAAACCGCACTGCAACTTAGTAATGACAACTCAGTCTTTACAAGTCTCAGTACGGTTTAATTTTTATTTTATGTTATACAGTAGTTGATTCTTAGCCGAATTTTGCAACTAATTTTCTACCTATTGTTCTGTGTTTTCATCATTATTTTTTGCAGTTGTTGATTTGACTTTTTCAGCTTCATTATCAACAGTCTTCTCTAATTTATCTAGTTGTTTGCTTGCGAAATCTCTGCCGCCTAAACCAAATGCTATAGCGAATGCTACTGCAACTGCACCAACGATTAATACGAAGGCTTTGTTAACAATATCTGTTGCTATACCTAATTGGTTTAATGCCATGAATACTGCAAATACACCTAAGATACCTTGAACTAGATTACCTAAAAGTTGTGATCCTAAGTTATTGCGGATGAATTTAGCTAATGCAGCACCACCTAATAGACCTGCTACTAAAATTGCTAAAGCAGCAATTACGCTAGGTAAGTAAGCAATTACTGATGACCCGATTGCACTTAGTACTGGTAAGTTTAGCGCATTCAATGCTTCTACTGCGAAGAAGATTACAATAACTATCGCAACTGTTTCGCTAATTAATTTTGCGAAGTTTACCTTAACGCTACCGTCATCGCTTAAGAAGTTATTAACTTGGTTGATGCCTGTATTCTCTAATAGACCGTGTAAAATATTTGAGACAAACTTAGCAATTAATACACCAACGAATACTAGAACTGCAGCTACCAACATATTTGGAATTGCTGATAGAATTGTGTTCAAGATATTTACGATTGGAGCTGTGATAGAGTGCATCTCTAATGCTTCAAGTGCAGGGATTATAAAAGGAATAATTACTAATGCAAATGCAATATTTCCCAATATAGTAGCTAAGCTATATCTTCTTGTTTCTTTCTCTCTAGCAGCTACGTCATCACTTATTTGGAGTTTCTCTGTCCATTTATCTACATTCAAGCCTAAAGCTAAGTTATAAACTAAATGTTTTACTATTCTAGCTACAAGAATACCCAATAATACGTATACTGCAGCACCTAATAACTTAGGAATGAATGTAACTATACTGTTCATCATATTAGTAATTGGAGTGGCCAATGAATTTAGACCGAATTGTTCTAAGATTCCTGGTAAGAAAAATACCCATACTAAAGCATAAAGCACTTGTCCAAATGTACTAATTAAATTAGCAGCCTTGTCTGGATGTTTTACTACTCCCCAATCTGCTAATTTTCTAGACAATGATGTTTTTTGTAAAGCATTATTAAAAATCCATCTAACTACAGATGCAACTAACCATGCTGCAAGAATTAAAATAACACCTAGAACAAAACGTCCTACTGATGACTCAAAAAATCTTTGAATGTGTTCCATATATGTTTCCTCTCTTAATTTATTATTGTTTCCTTTTTATAATATCATTTGCATATATTTGGGTAAAGGAAACTTAAACGTCTTACTTAATTGTATAGAAAAAATATTCTTTTTCCGAACTTAAATCTAATTCTTCTTATTTTTCGGGATATTTCTTTGTTTTTGTAAAATTAGTACAATTTAGTTCGTAAATCATATGCATTTTCCCCAGTGAATACTATATAAGTTAACTTTTGCTTCATTCTTAGCTCAAATTTGAAAAGCTCTTGTAATATCTTTTTTTAATTTCTTTCTAAAAATCGAAGGAAAGTCATATGATATAATATTTTCAAAATTTATCATTCCAGTATAATTCTTATATTGAAGCGTTTTATCAAAGACTTATTTTCTGAGAAAGGAGAATATTAATGGAATTAAAATTGATAGATATTAATAAGAGTTTCTCCGGCAAGCACATTCTAAAAGATGTTTCTTTCGTTGCTAGATCAGGTAAACCTCTAGGATTCCTTGGTCGTAACGGTGCTGGTAAAACTACTACCATTCGTATACTTATGCAAGTTTTCAACCCAGACTCTGGACAAGTTCTCCTTGATGGCAAAGAATTTGATCGATCAAAATACAAGATTGGTTATATGCCTGAAGAGAGGGGTCTGTATCCAAATGTAACTGTTGGTGAGCAGCTGTTCTATCTTGGCAAACTTAAGGGCATGGAAACTTCCGAACTAAATCAAGCCATAACATATTGGTTGGGCAGATTCGAACTTCTTGATTATAAAAACAAAAATTTGGAGACCTTATCCAAAGGTAATCAACAAAAAATCCAAATTATCCAATCAGTAATTAATGATCCTGACATCTTGATCTTAGATGAACCTTTTTCAGGTCTTGATCCCGTCAACGCTCAGAGCTTGTCACAAGTTATTATTGATTTCGTTGAAAAAGATAGAATTGTCATTTTCTCAAGCCACCAAATGTCTAGTGTTGAAGAGTTTTGTGATGACATAGTTTTGATAAATAACGGAGAAATTATTCTCAACAATTCTTTAAACAAGGTTAAAGCTGAACTCGGCAACGGTCGTAAACGTTTAATTATTAAAGGTATGTCTCAAGATGAACTCAAAGAAAAGTTATTAGCACAAGGTGATTTCCATATTGAAGCTGATAGAACCTCACTAATAATAGACTTTAACCTACCTAGTTCTGAAATGCTATCAGTACTTACAGCAATTGGTGGAGAAATTGAGTTATTCTCAGACTATAAACCAAGTCTGAATGATATATTTATTGCGAAAGTAGGTGAGGCACATGCGTAATATCCGTAACGTTTTTAATTTTGAATTCAAAAATCAAATAAAGAAAAAGAGCTTCTGGGTAAGTAATATTATTCTAGTATTAATTATCCTTCTGCTAACTAGCTTACCTACAATTTCAAAATTTTTCTCTTCTAATAAAGCAGTAGAACAAGAAGCTGGAGGTAATGGAAATGATCAAAATATTTCAAGTGAAAACAATGGTCTTGATGTAAAAAGATACGGTAATTATATAGTAGATGACTCTGTAGATAGTAATATACTAAAAAGTAAGTTCCCATTCTCTGTTATGGAAGAATCTAAAGATCTAGAGCAGTTAAAATCTGAAGTATTAAACGATAAAATTCCAGCAGCAGTAGTAATTAAGAATCGTGAGCTTGAAGTAATTTTCAAAAGTGAGTCTTTCCAAGACAATTCAGATGTATATAAAGAAGGGTTCATGGATGTATTAAATAACATTAACCTAGCGGAGGCTGGCCTTGATCCAAAACAAGTTGAAGCCGCTATGGTTGACGATGTACCAGTCAAGATCACATCATTACAAAAATCTGCAAACCAAAACTTCTTCTTCTCGTACTTTGGTGTCTTCGTAATCTACATGATGATTATGTTCTATGGATCCAACGTTTCCTCCATGGTTGCTAACGAGAAATCAAATAGAACTATGGAAATTCTAGTAACAAATACAAATGCTACTAGTCTAGTTTGGGGTAAAGTAGCTGCAGGTTTTGTTGCAGCCCTATTGCAAGTTCTAATCCTAATCGGAACACTTTTACTAGGAACTACTATTAACAAAAATAATTACTCAGAATTTATATTAATGTTGCTAAGAAACAATCTAAGCCTCGACGTAGTGCTAGTATTCTTAGCTTTCGCGTTACTTGGTTTCTTGCTATATCTATTCATTTTTGCAGCTTGTGGAGCGATTGTCAGCAAGATAGAAGATTTGCAAAAAGCTATCATGCCTGTAACTATGCTAGTTGTAATTGGCTTTGTTATCTCAATGTCTAGTTTACAAGGAAGTGCTGATAACAAACTACTAAACATCGGTTCCTACGTGCCATTCACATCACCATACTTGATGTTTGTTCGTTACGTTTCCTTTGGTGTTTCACTAGTTGAATTATTAATCTCTCTGACAATACTTGTATTGTCTATAGGCATAATCGCTTGGATCTGCACTAAGATCTACCGTAATGCAACTCTTAAGTATGGTAATAAGCCAAGCTTCTTCGCTGAGTTCAAAAAATTGTTCAGCAAGGATTAGTTGATTAATTACAAACAAACAAGATTTATTTGTAAAATAATTATATTTTCCAAACGGCCTGTGGGGAATGATTTAATGTCATTTGAACTACAAGCCGTTAATTTTTATTTTTAAAAATATTTTTGTGCTAGACTTTACTTAAAACTTCATTGAATAATTAGTTGATTACATAATTCAAGCATAATTATAACTATTAAATCAAAATCTATATAAAAAAGGAGCAACTACCATGTTTAAAAAATTAAGAATTTTATTGTCATTTTTATTAATAATCGCTCTCAGCTCTTGTTCAGTAGCAGGCATCGGTGGATTACCTGATAGGGATTATTTCCACATTTGTGTGAGAAATTCTAGTGAGCTTAAAGTCTATGGCATTGGGTTAATCGTTAATATAAATGAAGATACCAAAAGAACTAATATGGCCCAAAATGCTGATAATACTGAGTTAAATAATAAATATATTAATTTCGCCTTCAAAGATATTCCGATGGACAAAGATAATAAATTTAGTTTCCAAGTTGAAGTTAAAGACGAAAATGGCAAAAACCATACTGTCGGTACAAAGCAAGCATTAGCGATAGAATCTGAGAAAGTTTACTACTTCTCATTTGATGGTGATTCTTTCGAAAGTCTAAAGTTAAAAGCTGACCCTGAACCAAGCCCTACAGAAAATAAGTAGTTCTAAAAAGTATATTTTATTCCTAGTAATTTTTAAAACCCTGCAACCATAAGGGTCACAGGGTATTCTGGCGATTCGAGAGGGAATCGAACCCTCGATCATAGCTCCGGAAACTATTGCCTTATCCACTTGGCTACCGAATCATATAGGATAATTATCCATCTTTAATAAATTATCCTAAGTTATTTATCAAGGTAGAATATTTTCGAAAATATATTTCAGGGCATACCAAATTTGACTTAAACTAGCTTGTATTTGTTGAATCTCTGCTGGTTTTTTTGCAGCCTCATCTTGAGTTGAGTTGTCATTAGAATTACTATTTCTTTGGTCTGCTCCATTCTTATTTTCAGCTGGTATTTCAGTAGATTTATCACCATATTCAGGCAAAATCTTACCTGGTTTATTTAAGCCATTTTTATCTTCCTTAGAATTATCTGGGCTATTGCTCATATCAAAGTCATTGAGAGAATACAGATTTGGTTTACTTGCGTATTCACTTATACTTTTGCCTATATTTTTAATGACATCTTTATCAAAGATATTCGGCAAATTAGAGCGTTTTAATAATTCTGTAAATTCAAACTCTACCTCATCATAGCTAGTCAAAGTTAAGTAATTGTCTACAGCTTTTCTATAATTATGATTAATATTATCGACCTGGCTAAGACTTGCCATTGCAGAAATTGAGTAACTTAGGTAATACAGTGGAGAATTATACAAATGCCAAACTCTTGTCCAGTAGTCCTCGCCCAGATTTAATTTATAACTAGCACATAAGTCTGAGAATTTATTTCTAAGCATTTCAGCATTTAAGTTTGGAGTCGTATATGCAAATTCTTCGAATTCATTAAAGCACGCTCCGGTCAAAACTGACCAGACCAAATCAAGCAGCTTCGCTGTAACCGCCTGATTAGCTAACTTACCATACATTAATTTGGAATACGGTAAGAACAACAACTCAAGATACTGCGAATGAATTTCAGCTACATTTATATTTTGCTCATCGAAATAACTTAAGTCGTTATCTCTAATAGCCGTGTTGAAATGTCCAAATTCATGTATCAAAGTATTTAAATTATTATAGTCGCCTCTATCCTTGATAAAAATTGCTGCAGAATTATAGTACGGCAAGTTAATCGTATACGACACATCTTCACTGTTTTCTGAATTTCCAAAATTTAAGAGTGACGAATCTACCATATATTTATAAGATTCCAAAAGCTCTGAAGAAATATTGCCCACAAATTTCTCCACAAAAGATTGCATACTCTCGTTAATTGGAATCTTGTATGCACTTAGTTGATCAAATTTAACATTCATAGAAAGATAAATATAAACTGGGGCAATATAGGCTTTGACCGCTTGGTAGAAAGTTTTTAAATCAGATGACCCAGAATCATCTGCAGCAACATTATAATCCGCCCTGTTCATCTCATAATAATTCGCATATCCAGACTCTCTGGCATACTCATTATGTTGATTTACAATATTGATATAGATATCTATTAACTTATCAGTGTTATCCATAGAAGTTCCATTGTAATCTTGTTTGAGCTTCAGAATTTTCTCCAAAATTGTTTGTTCTGCTGGAGTAAGACTACTAGTAGTTTCAATATACTCATAATTATATTGTCCAATTATATTTTTTAGCATCGGCGAAAGCACTGCATTCTTCTGAATACCTTGCAAGACAATCAAAGATTCTTCGAAAATATCATTCTTTAATTTAGTGAAATATTCCATCTCTTGCTGAGTTTCAGTATTACTCACATCTTTTGTATATGATAAGTTCAAAATAGATCCCAGAGTCTGTATGTAATCGTACTCACGAAAATACTTATGTAAAAGCTCTTCTAGCTTCTTTTCATTAATATCTGGTTTGGGTTTCAGAGAAAAATTTTCTCTGCTCAATCCTAAATCATGCAAAATCTCATCACCAAGCTTAACAAAACGCCCCAATTCATAATGTTCATAGACTAAGTTTTCTTTTGTAGCATTCCATGAATTCTTTTCTGAATATACATCTGTTTCAGTGATCGGAAGTGTTGCTAATTTGTCATTGGCAGTTAAATTCTCTACCGTAGATATGCTCAAAGCTGAGGTCAAGGCTAAGCTAAAAAGCAGCATGAAAACCACGAGTTTACTCAATTTGTTTAATCTTTTCATATTGACCTTTCTCACCTTCTTGTGTGCTTTAAGTACGTCAGTACATTAAGTGTATTAAATGCGTCAAGTGTAGCTAATATTTATAATACGTTATTTTCTTGGTAAAAATTTCAATTCTTATTTCCAGTCATTATACCTCAAAACCGTTTGATTTTAGATGGTTTGCCAGTGCGAAGTTGTCTTATTTACAAGACCTGGACTTTCCACTGGATTCTTTCTTTCAGTTCAACATAAATGTGTTTGTGACAAGTAAATAATATAACTTGCTTATTCTGTAAATCGGAATATCTTTCTATTAAAGATAAACTACTACGCAATCTGTCTTCATCGAAGAAAATAAAAGGATCATCTAAAAGTAGTGTATATGCTTTAGCTTTGCAAATATAATCTATAAGTGCTAAACGATACGCCAAATAAACTTGTTCGACAGTACCACTACTTAATTTATTCTCTGTTAATTCTCCTGCAAAATCATGGCTCTCTAAATTTATTGCAAGATGATCATTAATTCTTATCTCACTATAGTTACCAGAACTTATAGTTCCCATATACTTACTAGCTCTTCTCCCTAAGTCTGGTAGAAGCACCTGCCTGAATTCCAACAAACTTTCTGTAAGCTTTTGTTCCGCTAATTCATATGCTTGATATTTTATTTTAGCTGCATCTAAATCCTTTTGCTTTGTTTCTAGTAATTCACTAACTGTGAAACTTCTGGATTGCAATGAGATATTTTCGTGAGTATTAGGATCTATACTCAATATTTTTAACTTTTGTTTAATTTCAGTTATGGCAGCTTCTTTTGCCTTAATCTGCTCATTAACCTGCTTAAATTTTACCTCAAGAACGTTGAATTTATTGAGCTCAAACTCAGGAAGTTCAACTCCATCAACTATTAATTCTGCTGACTCTGTCCTTATACTCTCTTCCAGGTTCTTAATATCATTCTCACTATAGCTACTACTTGCTATCTCATTTTTCAATCTGGCAATATCTCTACCCAAAAAATCTAAATCTTTGCCCTGTTCTTGATAAATTTTTCCTTGCTTGATTTCTGCTTTTAAATGCTCTCGAAGTGTTTGGATTTCTGAAAGTTCTCTTCCTAGGTTCCCTGCAGAATTTTCGTTTGTAGAATTATCATTATTGGTCAGATTAATCTCTAGGCTCTTCCAAGTAGGACAAAAGACTCTCAGCATTTGCTTGTACGCTGCAAGCTCTTCTACTGTTACTTCTCTATATTGCTTCAGGATTTCATTATTTCTTTCCTTAGCTATAGCAAATTTATCCAAATTTTCTACAAATATTTTTGGCTTAATGATTTCCATTACCAAAGCCAGCCCAAGAAACCCAATACCAATGGTTAAGAAAGAATCTAGCTTATCTTTAAATATTATTAATAACATGCCTATTAATAGTATTACCAATACACTAAGTCTATATGCGTTAAACCATAATTTAGATTCACTTTTACCAGAACTTTTCTTACTACTAAATTCTTGTTTTTTAACTAATTGTGTTTCGTAATTATCAAGTGAACTTAGCAATATATTCTGCTGAGCTTCTAAATTTTCTAAATTAGCAAGAATACCATTACTTACCCTTGAAAAACTCTCTGAACCAAGCTCTATATGACTAGGAGTCTTTGCGTTTTTATCAAATTTCCTACTACTAAAATTAGATAGCTTTTGTACTAGCGACTTCGCCTCCGCTTCCCTCTCTTCTAAGAGAAGCTTGGGGGCATTAATTAACCTTAATACTTCTTGCCTTTCAACAAGCTTGAAAAGCTTAATTGTTTTGTCAAGTTCTTGTACCTCTTTTTCTAGCATAGTCAACTGCTCTTGTATATCATATAATTTATTAATTTCTTCAGTCTGAGCCAAAATTTTATTATCCAAGTTATATTTTTCTTGTCTGAGTTCAGATAACTCCAATTCCAACTCAGGTATCAAACCTTTTTTCCCATTCTTAGACCTGAGTAAAAGCTTACCGAACTCTAAATTATCTTGAACTTCATTCACTTTGACATCATTCTCTGGATTTACAAGAAAGTCTAAGAGCTTCGACCAAAGCGTATTAGTTAAATCTCTGCTTTCAAGCAGTTTCGTGCCCTCTGCGTCAACAAATAAAGTGTTTTTGAAGATTTCTTCCTCCATATCAAATAGTTCTCTACCTGGTTGTACAGGATCTTTTAGTTCAACTATTCTATTACTCGCTAAATCAATAAGCCTAGTCTCATCCAGCGCTGTTCTCTCCGCAAAAATCCTCTGCATCTCATAATTTTTACCATTATGGCTAAAAAATATTTGTCCTCTAATTTGCTCGCCACTTCTAGGTTTAACTTTATCACGGAAATTATCTTTACCCCTTCTATCACCTAATCCATAGAACATTGCCAGGACAAAATTTAAAATTGTAGACTTACCTGCCTCATTTGCACCATAAATACAATTTAGACCATAATCAAAATCTAGGCTAAAATCTTTCAACCCAGCAAAAGCTTTAATTTCTACTCTTTTAATAATCATATGCTATTACCTGCTACTACCAAAACTCTCTAGTCCAAGCTGCAAAGCTTCTCGCAAAATATCCTTCTCCCTCTCATCGGCTACGCTAATTTCATGCAAAATTTTTCTTGTATAAAGTCCTCTAAGTGAACTCTCGGCACTAATTTTCTCTATATCAAAACTAACTCCAAGCTCTATACTAAGCTTCTCATAAGCAATACCTAATTCATCAAGTAAATTCAGTAATATTAATTTATCCAAGTGAAAATCTTCTGACCTGGTGCCAACAAGCCTTATATTAAAAATGAAGTCTTGAGTAAATTTATATTTACTATTCAAACCTTTGGATAAAGAATCAATATCTGATTTATATACGTTTAAGTGTTGTTCAATCTTTAACTTTAGTTGCTCAATAATAAACTGATAGGAATTCAAATTATAGAAATCTAATAGCAAATTGATATAAACAGTTCTAGCGGTAGAAATATATTGGACGGATCTGAGAGTATTATCCACCGCAAAGTCCAATAGATATACACCTCTGACTCCACTATCTCCCATATCTAATGGTTCTGCTGTTCCTGTCTGCGCATAATATGTATCTCCTGAACGTTGTAATTCCAGTTCACCTTTGTGTATGTGTCCCAAGGCTACGTAAGTAAAATTAGACCTTGCTAAATCAAGCTTACTAATAGGATTGTACAAGCTATTAGCCTCTACTTCTCCATGAAAATTTGCTAAATGTAAGTAATTTCTTCGTGATTTAGGCTCGTCAGCAATACTATCAGCAGACTTCCACGAATATAAATCTTGAGTCGCTTGATTAAACACCTCTATACACTTAGGGAAAAGACTCTCTTTCTCATAAATATTCTTAAAACCTGCTCCAGTCACAGTTGCAGCAAACTTATCCAAAACTACTATTTCAGGTTCCCGGAAAACTTTAACATTCTTGGGCCAATTAAATTCAGCATACTTAGATACAATTGTATAAGGATCATGATTACCTGGACTTATAAATACTTGAGTTTCTAATTCAGATAATTCCCTAATAACTTCTTTAACTTCAGAAGCACTAATTCTATCCTGCTCCAAAAAATCTCCACTAATTAAGAGAATATCCACATGCTCTTCTTTAACAATCTTAAGAATTCTATGGAACACGAGGAATCTATTACTACGCATTTTGGCAGTAATACCAGCACCTAAATGTAAATCTGCTGTAGCTAAGACCCTCATTATTTCAACCTTTACCTACTTTCTTCACAAAATCTGTTATTATCTTTTGTGTAAAAAATTTACACACACGCTATATATTCGTATTAATTATAAATTAAAATTTATCGTGTTTTATTATCAAAGTATAACAAAAGGGGTAAAAAATATGCGCAACGGAGTAATGTTCCAGTCTTTCGAATGGTATATGGAAGATAATGGAAATTTCTATAAAGATTTAACAGCAAGAGCTAAGGAGATGAAGCAATTAGGTTTTGATTCTATCTGGCTTCCTCCAGTATTTAAAGGTACTGGTACAAATGATGTAGGTTACGGTACTTACGACCTTTATGACTTGGGAGAATTTGAGCAAAAAGGCAGCATTAGAACTAAATATGGTACTAAAAAAGAACTTCTTACTTTAATCCATACTTTGCATGCGGAAAATATCCTGGCATATATGGATGTTGTCTTGAATCACAAAGCTGGAGCAGATTATACTGAGCGCTTCTATGCCACCGAAGTAGACCAAAACAACAGAATTGAAGAGATTAGCGAAAGTCACGAAATCGAGGCTTGGACAGGTTTTGACTTCCTCGGACGTGATAATAAATATTCTGATTTCAAATGGAATTATACTCACTTTAGTGGAGTAGATTACGACAGTCTGGAAGATAAAACTGGTGTTTTCAGAATTGATGGTGAAAACAAAGGCTGGTCATATGGTGTTTCCGGAGAACATGGGAACTTCGACTATCTCATGAATACTGACATTGACCATGCCAATCCAGAAGTTCGTGAAGAGTTATTAAAATGGACAGATTGGTTTATTAACGAAACTAATCCTGATGGTTTCCGACTAGATGCAGTCAAACACATTGACGATCAATTCTTAGATATGTATTCAACTTATATAAGTGAAAACTATCCTGATTTCTATCTTTTTGCTGAATATTGGGAATCTAATCTCGCTAATTTATCTGAATTTCTTGAGCGTACTAACTATCAGATTGATGTATTTGATGTACCTTTGCACTTTAACCTATTCGCTGCAGCAAATGATGAGGGCTATGATTTGAGGACAATTTTCGATAATACGGTTGTGCAGCATCATCCAATGGAAGCTGTTACTTTTGTAGATAATCATGATAGTCAACCAGGGCAGTCACTAGAATCTTGGATTGGAAGACATTTCAAAGAGAGGGCTTATACCTTGATCTTGTTGAGAGAATCTGGATATCCATGTGTATTCGCAGGAGATTACTACGGAATCCAAAATGGCGACTATCCTCAAGAGGATCTTGCTTACGATATTAATAGGTTGCTGGAGATCAGAGCTAATTATGCTTATGGCGAACAGAGAGATTTCTTCCAAGAAGAGCAGGCTATTGGTTGGGCTAGATTGGGGGATCCTGAGAATGGACATAATGGATTATTGGCTGTAACTGTGTCCATGCATTCTCAAACAGATATTGAAATGGACTTCGGTCCTGAGCACGCTGGTTGCAAGTTTGTTGATTATTTAGATCGTAATTCAGGCTTTGAAGTAATCTTGAATGAAGATGGTCACGGGTCTTTCCCCGTTAACGCTGGTAGTGTTTCTTGCTGGATTAGCAAAATCTCTGCAGATTCTGAAGACAAAGATACTGAGCTAAAGAGCTTGGATGAGAGATAGTAGGTAAATTCATGTCAAGTCAATGTTGCTTGGGGGCTAGTATTAGAGAAAGTGCCATTCCTTTTGATTTAAAACTGGATGTTCCAAGTGATGACACCATAAAAGCTATAGAAGAAGGAAGAATTATCGCAAAAGATAAGAATGTCAGAGCTTACGATAATATGGATGATTTGAGGAAAGCTCTTGAAATATAAAATAAAGTTTACAAAAAGATTAAAAAAAGACTTAAAGCAGGCTAAAAAACTTAAAGATAATATACAATGCCAATGAAAATAAAAGACATAGGTTCACTAAATGTTAAAAGTTTTAAGCACTTACTAACTTGTAGGTGCTTTTTTAATTCCTGAAATTCAGAAGTTAATTTAAAACTAGCTTAGAAGGCTCTCTAGTTTACTTTTCATTCACAATTTGTTAAAATTCTGGCGTGAGTATGATATTTTCTACTCACAAAAAGAAAAATAGATGAAATGAATTATTAAAGGAGAATTTTTATGTTAGCTGACGCATTATTGATTTTATTAACTTCTGGACTAAGTGTTTTCACAGATATCATCACTATTTCTACAACTGGGGAAAGCGCACATTTATTAGTCGTCGCTGTTTTACTAATTTTAATCGCTATTGTTGTATTTTTCTTGAAGAGAATTATTGATAAGAAAAATCAAAGTAAATATGACGAGGACGATACTTTTAAAGGAGAAAAATAATTTTAAGATAACATAATACAATTGGCCTCGGGATTGCTTATTAAAGTTGTTCTGAGGTCAACTTCTGTCTATGTTTAATATTTATTTTTAATAATCGCTTTAACTTCTAAATATTTCTTGCAAAAATCACCTCATCTGCTAAAATCAAGTCATTACTAGGCTTTAGGTGCCTAATTTTTAAGGAATTAGGATAATAGGGAATACAGTTAAAATCTGTAACAGCCCCCGCTACTGTGAAGTGTTATTTCTATGAGAGCCACTGTCTTGAATAAGATGGGAAGGACATAGATTGTATTCACGAAGTCAGGAGACCTGCCTCTAGTCTGTTGGTATTTCTTTCGGTGGGAAAGTGCGCAATAAAGATCATCTTGGTAATTACTTTATAAAAAGACGAATGAGATAAAATGAGATAGTTTGATGACTCCAAAAAGTCTCAATAATCTCTACAAACTCAGCAAGAACAGCTTTTTAGAAAAATTAATAAAAGTAATACGAAAATAATCTTCAACCTTCCCCAAGCCGAAAATGTTTGTTGGAGGTTTTTTTATGCTAAAAAATATCTTTATTAATTTTAATGACAATGGTAAGAAACGTAATTTAAACAAGAGAGTTTTGGCGCTTTTATTGACCTTGCCTTTAACTTTATCAGTTGCATGTAATCGTGAAAGAGAAGTCACTGAGTCAACTACGGCTACGTTGTTAAATTCTAACGTTACTTCAATAAGTAAAACCGAAGATTCTAAGAAACCTGGCAAAAATGATAGAAAAAAAGATAGCGAATTAGCTCTTAAAACTTCTAAAAATCAAGTTAGTCAATCCAGTTCAAGTACTTCGAACAAAGCTCAAGGTGATTCGAAAAATTTTAACAAGTCAACAACTACAAAAAGTGCTAATTTAACGAACAAAAATAATCAAGAGACTGCCAAACAAACTCAGGCTAATAAGCCTGCAAAAACAACAGCAGCATTCAAGACACAAGCACAAACCCAAAAGGCAGCCACAACTAAGGCTACGCAAAGACCTACTGCAAAAGTTACCTCAAGGGCTACTCAAAAGACTACAGCAAAGCCTACCCCTACTCGAATACCAAGTCCTACTCCAGTACCTACAACTTCAACAACCGCACCAACTACTAAGAAAGAAACTATATCTGTCAGCTTGACTATAAGTTTACAGTCCTTAAAAACTAATCCTAACGCTCTTCCAGAGCATCAACAAAAACTATTAGTTCCAGAAAGTGGTTACCTTGCCAATGGTTACAATGTCGAAGTTAAAGAAGGCACTACTGTTCTTGAAGTTTTAAAGGATTATCTAAATAAGAATAATATTCACTACGATATTCAAGACCATCAATTTGGGGCATATATAGCTGGAATTAATAATATTTATGAATTTGATGCAGGCAAAAATTCCGGCTGGATGTACAAAGTTAATGGTGTTCTCCCTAATTATGGAGTTGGAAGTTATAAGCTGAAAGATGGAGATAGTATCCTACTTTTCTACACAGTTGATTACACAAAATAAAACTAATACTAGATAAATTTTATTCTGGTGGTTTCAAATAGCGAGATTTTTAACCTATTTAATTAGTAACACATATCTATAATGCGCAAAATTAGATTACGACCCTCTTTCAAATTAATTGCTTCAGCAACTAGGTTAAGTTTGGAAGTTCTCTTCGAGAAAGACGAAGAAAGAAAAGAAATAAAGAAAAGAAAGGAAAGTTTATGCAAAAGCAAAACAAAAGAAGTAGCATTAAGCTGCTAAATTTATTGTTAGTTCTGCTCCTTAGTTTCACTGCAGTTATGCCGCAAGGTTTGGTGGCTGAAACTACAGAAAAACAAAGCACTATCGAGGCAGAGTTAAGTATTGACTTCAGAGATATCCTTAGAAACAAAGATTCTATTTCTGAAGATGTTCTTAAAAAAGTTCCAGAGTCTGGCTATTTAGCAAAATCCGAGAAAATTTCTGTAAAGGAAGGAAGCTCTGCTTGGGACGTAGTTAAAGCTTACTTGGACAAAAATAATATCACTTATGATGCCGAAGACTCTCAATACGGTTTATACATTAAAGGGGTTAATAATCTTAACCAATTTGATGCAGGAAAAAACTCTGGCTGGATGTACACAATTAATGGAGATATGGCAAATGTAGGTATATCTGCTTACACTTTAGCAGCTGGAGATAAAATTCGTTTCTTCTATGCTGTAGACTACATGAAAATGCCTTCGCTTGAAGATGATGCTGTAGCAGAAACTACTACTGTAGAAATTCGTAATGATGCTGTAAGCAAGGCTCAAGGAGCTGCTTGGGAAGGTCCATATCTTGCCAAGAACAACAAATCAGTAATCGAATATAACGAAGGCGATACCATTTTCAGCTCTTTAATAACTTATGCTATCAAGAATGATAAACAAAATGGAATTGCTATAAATGGTGTCCATAATCTTGAAACTGCATTTATTACTGCTATTTCAGGTGTCTCAAAAGATACCTCTGTTGCAGGTAAAAAAACAATAGGTTGGGTTGTAACTCTTAACGGTAAAAAACCAGAAAAAGGTCTAGCGACTGAAGTTAAGCCAGGTGATGAAATCAGCATTAATTTTGTCGTTGAAGACCCATCTACTAAGCCAAACAAGCCTTTAGGTAATGTAGAGTTTGATAAACTCCCTTCCAGTTGGTCTAACTTCCGTGGTAATTCGGATAACAATGCTGTTAGAAACTCTGCAGCTGATTCTCCTTTACTAAAAGGTACTGTTGAAAAAGTATTCGCTAATAAATTTGCAGATGCAGGGGCTAGATTTTCTAAAGCTCCTGGTCAAGGAATCTTTGTAAACAATGAATATGTATTTATTATTGACAAGGGTCAGGCTGGTCAACTGCTTGCAATAGACCCACATAGTGGAAATATCCTAAGAACTTTGGATTTACCAAATGGTTTAGGTTTTTCCAGTACAGCACCTCTATATGCTGAAGGAAGAATTTTCTTACCATTAGATTCAGGAAAAGTTGTTTCTTTCCCATACAGCCTTTGGAAAGATCAAAAGAGTTTTGATGAAATTCCTGGTTCATGGCTATACGATACAGGTAACAAAAACTTACAATCTCAAACTCCATTGACATATGTTGACGGAAAGTTAATTTATTCTGGACTTCACTTCAGTAATAAAAAAGACAATCCTGCTCCATTGGTAGCTTTGAACGCTAATACCGGTGAAGTTATCTGGAAAAAAGATATCATTGGTGGATTCTATTTCTCAGGTGGTATTATCTCAGGTAATTACTTTATTACAGGTAGTGATGCTCAAGGAATAATGGTATTTGATGTAAATACTGGTGAAATGTTAGATCAGCACAAGACTGATACAGAAATTCGCTCAACAGTAGTTCGCTACAATGATGAGTATTATGTAGCTACTGGTTCAGGAAAACTAATCAAATTTACTGTATCTTCTGCTGGCAAAATTGCTGAAAAGTACACTGTAGATTTTGGCGAAAGATCTGTATCGACTCCCGTAATTAGTGACGATAGACTTTACCTTGGAACTGATAAGGCTAAGATTAAAGTCTTCAATACTAAAGATGGCTCTTTGATTAGAGAAATTAATGTGAACAAGAAATATTCTCAAATAGCAGGCTCTCCACTCTTGGTAAAACATGGTAAAGATGCTTATGTATTTTTCACAGTAAATAATAATGATGGTATCTTATATGGATTCATTGATAATGCAGAAAAAACTGAAAATGAAGAACCTAACGTAGTATACCAACCAGAGCAAAATCTTCGTCAATATACTAGAAACTCTGTATTTATGGGTGAAGATGGTGTCGTATACTTCTCACTAGATAATGGTTATCTATTTGCTATTAAAGGTAAACAACCTGAGCTTCCGGAGCCTACTCCAACACCAGAACCAACTCCACAACCTCAGCCTGAACCAACACCTAAACCTACTCCTACTCCTGAGCCAGACCAAGGTTCAGATAACGAGCAAAATGGTAAAGACGCAGAGAAAGCTTACATTCTAAAAACAAAATCTAAAGAAAATAATTTAGACTTAAAAGCTACATTAAAAGCTAAACCAGCAGAAGAGCTAATATTAACAGCAGATAGAAAAGATCCAAAAGCTTTAGAAAGTGATCAATATATCTTCTCAGAAGTATTTGATATTAACTTAACTACTTCTGTAGGCAAAAAAGTACAACCAGGCTCAACTTTAACAGTTAGCCTCAGACCAAGTGTTGAACTTGACAAAGACACGGTCTTGGTTCATGAGATAATTGAAAATGGTGTAAGAAGACTTGAAAAAGTTAACTACAAAGTTACAGAAGATGCCAAGGGTAAAATTATTACATTTGATGTCAATCATCTATCACTATTTGGCTTAGGAAAAGTTGCAGCTAAATCTAACACTGAAACAGGTAAAACCACAGAATCAAGCAGCTCAACTTCTACAACTTCTACATCAACAAGTGCTAGCGACACAACTGCTACAACAAGTACAGCTAAGTCAACAAGTGCTAATGACACAACTGCTACAACAAGTACAACTAAGTCAACAAGCACAAACAAAACTGAATCAAAGACAAATTTAGGAAAAACAGGATCACAATCCAGCGTCATTGCTGCAACAGCTTTAATTGCGTTGGCAATAGCGATTTGCAAATTAAGAAACAAAGATGAGGAGCAAGATCTCATCTAAGAATTTTAGTGTTAAAATTAGAATTCTAGAAAGTAAGATATTTTGAAACAAACAAATTTCGAAAAACTTTATCCAGGTTTAGGACTAGCATATTACTTGCTAGTTCTAAGCCTTATTATTTTAGTAAAGCATCCACTAGAGTTGCTTATACTTTATATTGCTGTGACCGCATCTTTAATTTATCGAGACTATCTTATGGGAGAATATTTATTTCACAAAAAAATCCTCACCTATCTCCTACCTTTTATTTTTATGCTATTTACAGCGACTATAAATTCAATGTTTAGACATTATGGATTTATCAATTTATTTAGATTATCTAACGGAAACTATTTCACACTCGACTCTGTAATTGATGGAGCTCAGGGTGGTTTTAGGCTTGGTTTATGCGTACTTTGGATCAAGCATTTAAACGAACACATTAGTACGAACAACCTTTTATTTTTATTCAAGGGACTATTTCCAGGCTTTGCTCTCTTACTCACATTGGTATTCAAGTTTTTCCCTCACTATTTAAATCAAGCAAGAGAGTTAATAATAGTCAACAAATTAAGTAATGAAGACAAAAAATTAGGTATAAAAGCCAAATTCTCTAACACGGCTAATGTATTAGCTAAATTAAGTTCATGGGCGCTAGAAAGTAGCATCAATACAGCGCAGTACATGCAAGCTAGGGGTTTAGGTATTTCTGACAATAAGACATCATATAAGCTATATAAATGGCATAAAAGCGATTCAATCCTTTTGACAATAATTGCAGCTGCAATGACTGGATACATTGTTATGAGGACAAAAGGGTATTTGGATTTTATTTATTATCCTTTTACATATGTGCCTGAATGGCAAGGTTTTAACTTTATCATGTTAATATTGCTAGCTATAGTCGCTTTTTTACCGCTAATTGTGGATATGAAAGATTATTAATATTTAACTGAATTTGAAAACGACGCAAAATATAAATAATAAAATAAAACAACAACAGGAAATAAATGACATGAATATTTTAGAAATCAAAAATTTAAACTTTAATTATGTAGACTTCCCACCTCTCTGGGAAAACGTTAATATGCAACTCGAGTCTGGAGATTTTGCCCTGTTATTGGGGCCTAGTGGATCTGGTAAAAGTTGTCTAATGAAACATTTAATTTATAAACTAGCTCCTTATGGTAATGCTAGCGGTGAGATTTTATACAAGGGACAAAGTCTGGATAGTCTTTCTCCTTATGAACATGTCAAGAATATTGCCTATGTTTCCCAGAATCCAGATGAGCAAATTGTCAGTGAATCTGTCTGGCAAGAATTGGCTTTTTCCTTGGAGCAACTAGGTATGCCTGCCGATAAAATGCGCTTACGTATTGCGGAGGTTGCAAACTTCTTTGGTATACAAGAGTGGTTCTGGCAAAAAACCAATGAGTTATCTGGCGGACAAAAGCAAATCCTCAACCTAGCTTCAGCTATGGTTCTTAAGCCTGAATTTCTGGTACTTGATGAGGCAGATTCTAACCTAGATCCAGTAACTAGAGTGAGTTTCTTAAATATCTTGCAGAGAATAAATGTAGAAATGGGTACTACTATCCTTCTCTCATCACATAATTGGGAAAACACCTTAAATTTGGCAAATAAAATTTACTATTTAAATAATCAAGCTCTAAGAAACTTCAATAGCAATAGTGATTTTATTAACTTCATTTATTCTGACTATCCAGAAGAAATAGCAGCGTTACCAACTGCTTCTCAAGTAAGTTACCAACTTGGCGAAATTTCAACTGACAACGTCAAAAGTCGCAACGATTTGAGTAACGCTCTTGTTGGTAAAAATTTGCCTTCTTTGAAAAATTTGCCTTCTGGATCAAATGCTAAAAATAATGATAACCGTAGTTCCTCTAGCGAAAACTTACTAGAAATTAAAGACTTACAATTTAAATATAAAAAAGTGGGCGAAAATATTCTCGACCATCTAAATTTAGATGTACCAACGGAGTCAATTTGTTTCATCTTAGGTGGTAACGGTAGTGGTAAGAGTACCTTGCTTAAATGTATAGTTGACCAACTAAAATACTCAGGCAGTATTAAGATTAATACTGGAGAAAATTTTTCATTAGCAAAGAAAATTTCTAAACGACCTCGCATAGCCTACTTACCACAAAATACTCGTTTACTTTTTAGTGCGAATACTGTACTTGATGAGATTAAATTGGCTTTTGCAAGTATTTCTAAAGAGGATATCCCATATTTAGCAGATATATTTGCTATAGAATTAGAAAAATTCAATCCAGAATCTTTATTAATAAACTTCGGTTTAGGTGAGAGATTGGATTTCAATCCTGGAGATTTAAGTGGTGGTGAGCTGCAACGTGCTGCTCTTGCCTTGATTCTCCTGAACAAACCACAATTGTTGCTGCTTGATGAACCCAGCAATAACTTAGCATATAATGATATTGAACATTTGAATAAGATTTTGGAACGTTTAAGAAGTAAAGGACTAACTATTTTAGCAGTGTCACACGACTTAGAATTTGCTAGCAAAATAGCTGATTCATGTGCCTTAATTTTCCAAGGAGAAATCGTCAGTCATGCTGAGCCACACAGATTTTTCGCTGACAACTTCTTCTATACTACAGATAGTTGTAAGATTGCCCAAGATTTTCAAGATCTTGATTCAATTGCAATCACAACGTCAGAGTTGTTAGAACAGATTAAAGCTCTGAATGTATAGGAACTGATTAAAGTTATGAATCCTTAGGGACAAGATGGACTCTCGACTAGAAAAGAACGAACAATGAGGACTACAGAAAAGGAATACGTAATGGATAAAGTAAAGAAATTTTTGTTAAATCACACCCTAATTTCAAACATTATATTTTTCGTCACCATAATAATTACCTTGTTTATTTGGTTGCAATTTTTCATTGATAAATTCTTTATCTTCGCAGTTATTCTAATTGTAGAAACCTTGATATACAGCATGTTCTATATAGAAAAGAAAAACATATCATCCAAAGAAATTGCTCTCATGGCATCACTCGCTACTCTATCTGTCGTTGGAAGAGTTGCTTTCTTTGCCTTACCACAAATTAAACCAACTGCAGCAGTTGTATTCATCTCTGGTCTTTGCCTAGGCAAGGGGCCTGGCTTTTTAATCGGACTTTTATCTATGTTTTTGTCTAACTTTTTCTTTGGACATAGCTTTCATACACCATTCCAAATGCTTGGCATGGCCTTGGTCGGTTTTTTTGCCGGATGTTTTTCACTTGTAAATCTCAAGCATAAACTTAAACTTTGGCAAGAAGTTAGCCTATCCTTTGTGTTTACTTTTCTCATTTACGGACTAATTGTTGACGCTAGTTCGATTTTATTCCTCTACACTTATCAAGGAGAGTTAGCCATTTACACTACACTTGCACAAGGCGTACCTTTTAATCTAGCACATGGTATATCTACAGCGATATTCCTGTCCTTCCTCTCACCTTTACTCTCACGTCAGCTGACTAGGGTTTGTAGGAAGTACGGGCTATTCATGTTCAAAGATTATGCTAGTAAAGATTTATTAAAATGATATTAATAGAGTCATTGGGCTTAAAGTGATAAAATTGATGTACTTTATAATAATTTTTACTTTATTTTGAAAGATAAATTAATAGATTTTAATAGATTTTGTTAAGACAATTTGTTAAAAATTTACGTGACTAACTTGATCTAAAACAAGATTCGAAAGGGAAATTATGGACATTAAAGAAACTGCAAATTTAATTAATAAGGTTAAAAATAATGTTAATCAAATAGTTATTGGACAAAGTGAGGCTCTCGAACTTCTGTTGGTTGGGCTTATAAGTCGTGGGCACGTTTTGTTAGAAGATGTTCCTGGAATTGGTAAAACTACTCTTGCCTCAGCATTGGCCAAATCTCTAGGACTTGATTTCAAGCGTATTCAATTCACACCTGATGTAATGCCTTCAGATATTACTGGTTTTAATATGTATAATCCTAAAGTCGGAGAATTCCAATTCCATCCCGGTGCAATTATGACTAATCTTGTCCTGGCTGATGAGATTAACCGTTCTTCACCAAAAACTCAATCATCGTTACTTGAAGCAATGCAAGATAGACAAGTTACAGTTGATGGTGTCACTTACAAACTACCTGATCCATTCATGGTTGTGTCAACCCAGAATGCTGTTGACCAAATTGGTACATATCCATTGCCAGAAGCACAACTTGACCGCTTCATGATAAAAACTAACCTCCGCTACCCTAATATCCAAGAAGAAATGCGTATCTACGATACTCACTCAGGTGTTTCACCTCTTGATAATTTGCAGGAAGTTTTGTCAATTGAAGATCTAATGGAAATACAAAAAGCAGCAATCGATATATATGTAGCTCCTGCTTTATATGAGTATGTAGCTCAATTATCTAACGCTAGTAGGCAACACCCTCAAGTGAAGTTAGGAATTTCTCCTCGTGGTGCGCTAATGTTAGTTCAAGCTGCTAAAGGTCGTGCACTCCTACAAGGTAGAGATTACGTTATTCCTGATGACATCCAATTCTTGGCACCATATTGCCTAGCTCACAGATTAATCTTGCATCAAGACGCTGAGTTAAGTGATATCAGCGAAGAACAAGTTATCAGAGATATTCTTAAGTCTACTCCTATACCAAAAGCTTAAGTTTAATACTTAAACATATAAGCCTAATACCTAGCTTATATGTTTAGGATATGAATACATTAAGGATTATAAATACAATTTAATCATTATGAGCAACAGATTTTTTTCATATTTATTATTAATACTTTTAACGTATGCCCTGTATAGCTATAACTCTTATCAGGCTTTGTTATACCTGCTCATTTTACTGATTGCTTTGCCGCTATCATCCTTCATACTATTGCTAATTGGACGCTACTTTGTCAAAGTAAATCTTATCAGTGATAAGACACGTGTTTATCGTACTGAGAACTTTAATATTACTCTAGAAGTCGAAAATAAAAGTCCTTTTTACTTTCCTCTCATGAAATTAGAATTTAACTTACCTCGTAATGATAGAATTCTAAAACTGGAAAAAAACTCTTCTAAGAAAATTTCTAATTTATATAATTTCAGGCTATACAGAAAACCTCATTTTGTAAGTTCAAACAAGCTAATTTCTTTAGCCCTACCACAAAATGCATTAATAACACATAATATTTTTTTAAAATCTAAGCACAAAGGTAACTATAAAGTCGGAACTGACTCAATAGTTTTACAAGATTTGTTTGGTTTTTTCTACTTGCCATTACCAAAAAGGAGCATTTACGATAGAAAAACACATAAATATACATCCGTTATAAATTTAGAAGTGTTACCAAATCCAAAAATCTGGAAGTTAAGCGAATTTGGTGTACTGATGGATCCTGAGCAAATTTTAATTAGCAATAACAATAAAAAAGTTAGTAATGAAGTTGACACTATAGCTAAGGTTAGAACCTACCAACAAGGAGATAGGATGAAACAAATTCACTGGAAATTGAGTGCTCGTAATAATGAGTGGTTAACCAGAGAGTTTGAAGATCCTCGTCAAGGTGGTATCCTCTTCATCTTAGATCCAAAAATCCCAGATTCATGTGTTGACCCATATAATTATTCTAATAATGCAACTGAGATAATTGCTGCTAGTATGCGCCATTTCTCTAGGACTGAAGGGCCACTTAATCTGCTACTTGATGAAACTGCTTACTCTGCTCTAGGAGAAGGTTTAGAACCGATTAAGTTTTATGAAGAATTAATGTATTGGAAAGGTCAGATCAAAAAAGGTGATCTCAGACTAAAAAATAATGACTTCCAATTAGCTTGTAATGTTCTAGAAAACCGTTCCAGTCTAACTGAAATGATGGACAAAGGTCTGCAAAACAAGGTTTATCGAGCTGTCGTCATCTGTACTGCACGTATCCACGATAAATTAATTAATGAATTATTACGTATACAAGAATCTGGATCTCAAGTAATTTTGCTATTTATGCATAATGAAAATCAAAAAGACTTGGATAATACGATTAAGAAACTAGTCAGATCCAAAGTAAAAATTATTACCAACAAGGTTTCTTCACTCGAACCCTATAAGGAACTTGGAGCAAAGGAGAAAAAGTAAATGAGTAATTCTACTAACAATAATATTTCTACTGTAGAAAATAAATTTACTGGAAATAAATTCAAAAAAGAATTTATTCTAGCTTCATTGACCTTTATTTTTGCTCTATTCTCCAATATTCTGCTCGTGAAGATTACCAACTTTCCTATTTCGTTTATTGGTGGTTTAATTTTCACTTTGGTAATAATTTTAATATTTACCTTAATGTTCTATAACTGGAAAATTAGTGCAGGAGTATTGAGTGTGTTGGTAATATTCTCCCTTGCTCTTTTAGTCCCTAGTTTTAGAGGTTTTGTTGGTAACAGTTTGCGTCCATTTGAAGGTATTTTCAACGACTCTCTTAGTTTATTAGGGAAATTTTCTACTGAAGGCTTTAGTTTCTTCAAAAACAATTTCACAGGTGCTGATGCAAAGGCATATTCATTTATAGGCTTCTCTACTCTATTCATAAATACATTGCTCTCCACCCTACTTATTCAGAAAATATCTACTCACTGGTATCCTTGGATTTATACAATCTTAACATTGACTCTTGGAATATATTTAAATATATCAAATTTATTTATTTATATAATTCCATTATTGGCAATCTCAGTTATTATGACTTTAATGAGTTCTTCCTATTTACATAATTTGTTCCAAACAGCATCTCCTAAGTCTACTAATAAGCATTTAGGAAAAGTTGGAATTCACTTGATTTTTATTGTAATAATTTCAATTATCTTAGCTACATTCTTTGGAAAAAGTACAAATTACAATAGGATCTACTCTCCCTTCTGGCAAGGTATTGTCGATGATGTTATGACGATATTCCCTAGCTCTTTCCAAAACGAACTTAGTGTAAACTCCTATTCAATTGGGCAAGACGGTTTCTACCCTTTAACTAATAGGTTAGGCGGATCAATTGAGCTAAAAGATCAGAAGATTGCTGAACTTACTGGAACAGCCCCACAACTTCTAAAAATTCAAAGTTCTGACTTTTATAATGGATTGTCATGGTTTAGGACGGTTAACAATCCTAACTATAGATATAATTCACCTTTCAATAGTGGATCCGAGATTGAAGTATTTAATGAACCTGCTAATAAAGATTTTTTCAAGCATTTACATAATATTGATGAAAATGAAGTCTTTAAAAATTATTCCTATGAATTGAAACCTTTACGTCAAGGTACTCAAATTTTGTTCTTAAGTGGTACTCCCACTCGCTTAAAATCAAGCAGAGATGAAGCTTTACTCTTTTATTTCAATCAAGCTGCAATGGTTTATGCAAAAGAATCTTTTAATAATAAGCATTTTTATGGTGTTTCTACTTACGATATTGATGCAGAAAGTCTTGGTTTTAATGGAAATAAACCTAATATAAGTAATTTATCCGAATTAGATTCTGCTGCTAAACAATTTGCTTCGGAAAATAAAACTTTAAGCAACCAGGAAAATGCATACAAGAATTATCTACAAGTTCCAGATTCTCCTCTTTATCAAGCAGGTGGATCTATTTATGAACTAGCAAAAAGTTTAACCGCCGAAAGCACTGGGCCATATACAACTGTTCAAGCTTTATTAAGTTACTTTATCAATAACCCTGATTTTTCTTATAGTTTGAATGTCGAAACTCCGTCTGATAATGTTGACTTTTTAGAACACTTCTTGAGTACTAAAATTGGTTATTGTACTTATTATGCTACTGCCATGACTATGCTGGCAAGGTTAAATGGTATTCCTGCTAGATATGTCGAAGGTTATACTCTGAGAGATTTGAGTAAAACAAATGGTGGAAGTAGTTCTTTCTTAAACTCAAAATATGCACATGCCTGGACTGAAGTTTATTTGAATGGTCTTGGATGGGTTACGCTAGACCCTACGCCTGGATATGGTGATAACTCTAACAAAGATAATGTTGAGCCTACACCTACTCCGAGCCCAACACCAGAGCCTACTACGACTCCAAGTGCTAAGCCTACAACTGAAAACAATAATGAAAGTACAACTACTCCAAGTTCAAGTAGTTCTAATACTACAAGTACAACAACTTTAGCCGAGCAAGATCAAAAAAGGTCACAAATTGATTTCAAAGCACTTTGGTCCACTTTGCTAATTATTTCAGCTATAGCTCTATTATTGCTTCTTGCCTATCTGTATTACCGATACAGAATGAAATTTATAAATAATATTCATAATTTTGATTTTATGAAAGATAAGTTCAATGATAGAAAAGCTCATGCTAATTACTATTGGAATGAATTATTGAATCTACATGGAATCTTAAATAAATTTAGTCTAAATGCGAGTATGACTGAATTAGATTTAGCACAGTTATTAGAAAATACTGAGATTGATTATTTAAACAGCAAGCAAGATAATTCTGTTGGTAATGAGTTTAAATCTAGAATTAATTGGCAAGAGCTTGCAAGAATTATAGTAGAAAATAAATATAGTCGTAATGGTATTTCTGAGGATAAGTTGCAGGTGTTGGCACATGAATTTGATGTATTAGAAGCTTTTGTCCAAGAAGAATTAGGCAATTTAAATTACACCTTTAAACGTATTCTCCCACCGGGACAAGGTAAAATTAATAATTAATTAATTTAAACTAAAAATTTTGAAATTATTAATTTTAATAATAATTAAATTGCTAAGCTAAATAACACTGAAACAAAATTTAATAAATACCATTAAATTTATAGTATAGATCTCTAGCAAAACTATCTGTCATACCGCAGATGTAGTCGTTTACTAGTAGTAAGCGTCTATAGAGCTTTTCACCTTCACTTTTGCCTTCTGCTTCACGCTTATAAGCCAGTCTATAATTGTCGGAAATTAATGCTATTAGCCTTTTCTCAACAGGATTCTGCTCTATTTCTGTGTCAAAATTTATCGCAGCTGGAACAAATTTATCCAATAACCCTGTAATAATCGCATCTGCTGCTACTTCCAACTCAACTATAGATTGACTAGAAAACACATAATCATATGCGAGATCTCCAAGAACATTAAGTATAAGGCCAGCTAAGTTATTATGGAATAGATCATAAACATAACTCCCGCTCATAATTAATTGATAATTATCTACGAAAGTTTGTCCAATTGACTCAATTAATATTTTTTGGATATAAATCAACCAATTTTGAATTGCATATAGTGATGACTTTTCCTCATGATTATTCTGGGCATCTTTTAAACATTCATCTAATTTGTTAACTGCTAGATTATAAGTTTCAACTATATTCTTATCATAGTCTGCTATCCTGCTTGATCTACTTAAATAGTATTTTAAATCTGAATATGTAATTTTACCTTTACGTGATGCATCTTCAATATCAGCAGTTCTATATGAGATATCATCAGCAGCTTCTAGTAAATATGTTAGTGGATGTCTAACAGCTTCAGAATTTCTCAACTCTGGTGCAAAGCTTAATTGTTTAACACTATCATTTAAAATACTTGTATCTTCTAATATATCTTTTAAATTAGTGCCTTCATCAAAATTATCAATAAACGTGTTCGTATCTGAAGTTATTGCTTTAAATAAATCACGCTCCGCCCAAAAATATCCCATTTTATGATATCTAACATCATCAATATCTGGGTTAACTAAGAGTGAATTAACAGGATATTTAATTAAAGTATTTAATAAACCATATGTTAAATTCATTCCATGCTCATCTTTTAAATAATGAAGCTTTGATAGAAGTCTTAAGACTTGAGCATTACCCTCAAAATTTAATAAATCTTCTTCCATTTGCTTATTTAAATAAGATTTTAAAGGCTTATTTTTAAAAGTTAATCTCTCTAAAGCTTTTTTATAATAGTTTCTTATAGTTGTCTCACCATAATGTCCAAAAGGTGGATTACCAATATCGTGCAATAGACCTGCACAAGATAATAAATCACCAATTTCTTTACTCTGTTGGTAATTAGGAACGTTATCCATTCCCCTTTTTGACAACATGTTGGTAACTTGACTACCAAGAGATCTTGCAACTGAAGAAACTTCTAATGAATGTGTGAGCCTTGTTCGAACAAAGTCACTTTGATCCAGTGGAAAAACTTGAGTCTTATCTTGCAATCTTCTAAAAGAAGCACTTAAAATTATACGATGGTAATCTTTTTCAAAGGCATTTCTACCATCATTTTTACTAGCTTTACTTGATGAAACTCTACTTCTATTAGTGCTCAATAATTCATTCCAAGATAATTCCTTTTTCATTGGCATCATTCCTTTGCAATTAATACTTAATATAATACTATATATAATTTAAATTTGATAAAATATTTTATTTTCAAGTTGGTAACCTTAAATGCTTAATTACCAATCTCACTATCAACTAGTTTAAAATAGTAAACAAAGATAAAAAATTTAATATCTGCTACAATAAAGGACACGACAAATTTATTCAGACTTATTTTTGGGAGACACTTCAAGATGAATATAAATGAAGAAATTACAAGTAATATTGAAATAATTTGGAAAAAGGCATTAGACTTATTAGAGGATGAAGTTTCTGAAATCTCATTTACAACCTGGCTTGAACCTCTTGAAGCTATTCTTGCTAGTGATTCTAAGTTTTTCTTAGTAGCACCAAATGATTTTCACATAAGTTATTGTGAGAAATTTTCTCCTTTAATTGAAAATACTTTGAACATAATAACTTCGAGAAAATTTGAAGTTGAATTTGTTTTGAGTAAAGATGAAGCATTAAGTAATTTAGAGGCAAAATCTTTTTCTGGTGAACCTTTAATTAAATATGAAACTGAGTCCCAAAAACAAGCACATAGTAATTCTGGTAAGCTCAATCCCAATTTTACTTTTGATAATTTTATCGTTGGTAACGGAAATAGATTTGCTCATGCGGCGTGTGTTGCCTTGGCTCAAAACCCTCAAGCTAACACTTTTAATCCTATTTTCCTGTATGGTGGATCTGGACTAGGTAAAACACATTTGATGCACGCCATTGGTAACTATATTAATACTAACTATCCTGAACAAAAGATACTCTATGTACAGACAGAACAGTTTGTAAACGAGTTTATTTATACTATTCAAGTTAATAACTACGAAGTTTTCCGTAATAAATATAGAAATTGCGACATTCTATTGATTGATGATATTCAATTTATTGCTGGTAAAGAAAGAATGCAGGAAGAATTTTTCCACACATTTAATGCTCTGTATGAAGCAGGAAGCAATATTGTTATTACATGTGATAAACCACCTCAAAGCCTTTTAACGCTTGAGGAAAGACTTAGAACAAGATTTTCATCTGGTTTAATTGTAGATATCCAGGCTCCTGATTATGAGACTAGGGTGGCAATTCTCAGACATAATGCAAAAATAAATAGACACAATATCAGTGATGATGTTGTTGAATATATTGCAAGTAACATAACCTCTAATATAAGAGAGTTAGAAGGTGCTTACAACACTGTTATGGCATATTCTTTGCTTGCAGGTACTATTGACGTAGACACTGCAAAAGAAGCCTTAAAGGATATAATTCAACCAAAATCTATTAAGCAAGTAACTCCTGAAATGATTATTGATATGGTTGTCTCTTATTTCAATGTAAGTAAAAGAGATCTTCTATCCAGTAAAAGGTCCAAAAATGTAACTGAACCACGTCAAATTGCTATGTATTTATGCCGTGAGGTCCTTAATTTACCATTTAAGAAGATTGGCGAAGAATTTGGTGGAAAAGATCATACAACAGTTATGCATGCTTGTACAAAGATTGAAAGCGTTATAAAAGAGAATGATCCATTAGTAGATGATATTGAGAATATACGAAAAAGAATTGATATTAACTAAAAATTTTACTTAAACACATTTTATTGTGTATATGTTGAAAATTTATTGTGGATTAAGGTGTATAAACTGAGAATTTTTATTATTAACATAATTCTCCACTTTAGTTCACAAAACAATTAACAACTTATCAAGATAAAAATTTAACTCTAAAACCATATTGTTACTATTTGTTGAGAAGTTTTCCATATTTTCCACAGAGCATAATAAGAAGAGTGATAAAATAACAATAAATAACACTATTATTTTTTAAGCAAAACTTTATCAATTTACTACTTATATCTGATAAAGTATAATTATATAAACTTACTTAAATAATTATAAAACTTAATTAGTGTATGAATTAAGAGAGGAAGTAATAATGAAATTTATTTGTTCAAAAAGTCAATTAGATACGGCTATAAACCACGTTCAAAAAGCAGTTTCTGTAAGATCCACATTATCTTTATTAGATAGTATTTTATTTGTTGCCAAAGATAATGAAGTTCACTTAACAGGATACGATCTAGAAACAGGAATTGAAGTTAAATTCGAAGCTGATGTTATTCAAGAAGGAGAAATCTTACTGAATGCTAAGATGATTGCTGAAATTGTTAAAAAACTTCCAGAGGAAACAATTAGTATTAGTTCAGATTCTCAATTTACAACTATTATAAGCTCAGGAAATTCTCAGTTTAATGTCAAAGGTTTGGATGCAAGTGATTATCCACAATTACCAGAAATTGATGCTAATGAGAAATTAACAATTCCTCAAAGTATGTTTAAGGATATGATTAGCCAAACTATTTTTGCTGTTTCAACCGATGAATCTAGACCAGCTTTTAATGGTGCTTTATTAAATAGTAATAGTAACGTCGTTGAATTGGTTGCAATCGATGGTTTTAGGTTGGCAGTTAGAGTTGAAGAATTAGATTATGATATTCCAGATGTTAAAATTTTAATACCTGGCAAGGCTCTAAAGAATATCCAATCAATACTAGGTGAAAGTGAAAATCTAGAACTTTACACAACACAGAATCATATCAAAGTAAATGTTGGTGAAGTTACATTAATTTCTAGATTAATTCAACAAGACTTTATGGATTACAAAAAGATATTACCAAATACATATTCAACAAAAATTGAAATTAACACTAAAGATTTTTACCATGCTGTTGAAAGAGCTGATTTGATATTACCAAACCAAGATAGAAGATATCCAATGAGTTTAAAATTCACAGGAGCACAAATAATGAATGTTACAGCTACAACTAACGTTGGTAACATGGAAGATGGTGTTGAATTAAACTATTTTGACGGAGATGAACTAGAAATTGATTTTAACCAAAGATATTTCTTAGATGCATTGAAAGTAATTAGTGATGAGAATGTTATAGTTGAATTTAATGGTCCAGTTGGTCCATGTATAATTCAGCCAGTTGAAGGTAATTACTTTACATATTTAATATTACCATTACGCCGATAATAAAGAGCTGTTCCAATTTATGATTGTCAGCGAATTAAATTTACATAATTTTCGAAATTATAAAGATATAAGTATTAAGCCGAATCCAGGTTTAAATGTTTTGTTTGGTCAAAATGGACAGGGCAAAACTAATCTGGTGGAGGCTTTATATTTATGTGCCTGTGCCAGAAGTCATAGAACAGCAAAAGACATTGAATTAATTAAACATAATTCTGATAATTACAAGATTGATTTAAAATATTTTTCTTCAAAAAAAGGAACTATTGATTATTCTTTTGAAAGACAACTTGGACTATTTTATGGAAAGAAAAATGGTAGCAGTAGTAATCAAAGAATACTTTTTAAAGATTATGTGCAATTAAGTAAAACTGTTGATTTTGTTGGTAACTTTCATGCAGTTATGTTTGCGCCAGAAGATTTAGAAATTGTAAAATCTGGTCCAGCTGTAAGGCGAAGATTTTTAGATTTACTATTATCTCAAATTAAAAGTAGTTATTTTGTTGCCTTGCAAAATTATTTTAGAATTTTAAAACAAAGAAACAACCTGTTGAAAAATTTTCGAGATGCAGAAAAGTTTAAATTAAACGAATTCGATTCAATTCAATTGGATATTTGGGATGAAGAATTAATAAATATTGCAGTTTATATTGTCAACGAAAGAATAAAAGCATTGGCAAAGATCAGTGAGTATGCAAGAAGTATTCATAAACATATTTCCGATGGAAGAGAGTATATTAGTTTCAAATATATTAGTAATACGAAAATTCATGAGGATATGGATGAAGCTGAGATGAAGGAAGCTTTTAACAATAGGTTGAAACAAAGTAGATCTAGAGATATTGCTCTAGGATCAACTTCATCTGGACCACATCGTGACGATTTTGATATCTATATTAATGAATATAATGCTAGAAATTATGCTTCTCAAGGACAACAAAGAACCATCGTGTTGGCACTAAAAATGGCTGAGTTGCAAATAATTGAAGATATTACCAATGAAGTCCCAATACTTTTATTAGATGATGTTTTGAGTGAGTTAGATCAAACTAGAAGAGAAAAGTTAATAAATAGTTTAGATAATACGCAAATTTTTATAACAACAACTGATCCAGAACAACTTGATAAAAATTGGCTGAATAATTCTAAAAAACATAGTATTTCATATTTTAAAGTTGACTCTGCATCGGTGGAAGAGCTATCTAAATAGAAAGGGCTTTGTGTTATAATGTACTTACATATTGGTGGAGAATATCAGATATCTACGCGATACATAATTGCAATATTTGATATAGATGAAATTACAAGAGAGAATAATTTAATATCACTAGAATTTCTTAGTAATATAGAAAAAAATAAATTTCTCGATATAGTTTCTTTAGAAATCCCAAGGTCGTTAATTATAACTTTGGATAGGAACTATTTGTCACCAATCTCAGCCGATACACTTAAACTACGCATAAAAAATGGTATAAAAAATTACTATTAAATAGTATGAAAGGAAATCAGAGTGTTAGATAATAAAGAAAATATTAATCCAGATTTAAATAATATAGATTCTGAAAAAGATAATAATAAGTCAAAGAAAATTGACAATGTAAATATTGATTCAGATCAATTAATTAATGAGGCTGATGATGTCACTGCTTTGAGTGATGATGATGGTTTTGTTGAGAGAATTATCAATATAGATGAAAATCAGGATGCCTTTGATACTACCAACGAGAAAGTTTACGATGAAAGTGCAATTACTGTTTTAGAAGGACTAGAGGCTGTAAGAAAAAGACCTGGTATGTACATAGGTGATACAACTACACGTGGTGTACATCACTTATTGTATGAGATTGTTGCCAACTCAGTAGATGAGGCGTTGGCAGGTCGTTGTGACCAAATTGAAGTTATTTTAAACAAGGATGGTTCAGTTACCGTCATAGATGATGGTAGCGGTATCCCTGTTGGTGAGCATCCGCAAATGAAAATACCAACTGTTGAAGTTGTACATACACAATTACATGCTGGTGGTAAATTCGGAGAAGGTGCTTATAGTATTTCTGGTGGTTTACATGGTGTTGGTGCATCCGTTGTCAATGCGTTAAGTGAATGGATGGATGTTTACGTAAAACGTAATGGCAATATTTATAAGATGAGTTTTTCAAAAGGTAAAACAACTAGTAAATTAGAAATAGTTGGTAAAGTTGACAACGGTGAAACAGGAACAACAACTATTTTTAAACCAGATCCTGAAATTTTCCCTGATACAGAATTTGATTTTGCCACAATAATAACTAGATATAGAGAGATGGCTTTCTTAAATAGTGAAGTCAGTATTGATTTAATTGATGATAGAGATGATGAAGAGGTTAAGAAAGTATCTTTGCACTATGAAGGTGGAATAATAGCTTTTGTAGAGTATTTAAACAGAAAGAAACATCCAATTCATGAAGATCCTATTTATATAGCAACATCAGGTGAAGAAGGTTATGTTGAAGTTTCTATGCAATATACAACTAGCTATACAGAAAATGTCTACTCATATGCAAATAATATAGCAACTACTGAAGGTGGTACTCATTTAACTGGATTTAGATCTGCTTTGACAAAAGTTATTAATGATTATCTAAGAAATAATAACTTAATCAAAGATTCTGAAGCTAATTTGACCGGTGATGATGTTAGAGAAGGTCTAACAGCAATTATCAGCGTAAAACTACCAGATCCTCAATTCGAGGGACAGACTAAGGGTAGACTTGGTAATAGTTATATGAGGACTATGGTAGAACAGGTAATGAATGACAAGTTACCAGCTTATTTAGAAGAGCATCCACAAGAAGCACGAGCAATAGCAGAAAAGGTTTTGGCAGCTTCTAGAGCAAGAATTGCAGCTAGAAAAGCAAGAGAAATGACTCGTAGAAAAACTGTATTTGATAACAACTCCTTACCTGGAAAATTAGCAGATTGCCAAAGTAATGATCCAAAATTAACTGAATTATTTATTGTTGAGGGAGATTCAGCAGGTGGTACAGCTAAAATTGGTAGAGAAAGAAAATACCAAGCAATCCTGGCTTTATGGGGTAAGATGCTTAATGTTGAACGTTCTCGAATTGATAAAGTTTTTTCAAATGAGAAACTTCAACCTATAGTAATGGCATTAGGAACCGGTATTGGTGAAGATTTTGACATCAGCAAATTAAGATATGGAAAAATAATTATCATGGCAGATGCTGACGTTGATGGAGCTCATATCAGAACATTATTGCTAACTTTCTTCTATAGATATCTTAAAGAGTTAGTAGATGAGGGACATGTATATGTTGCGTGCCCACCTCTCTATAAGATAAGTAATGGAAAAGAAGATGTGTATGCATATGATGAAGCTGAATCTAAAAAGATAATTGAAGAAAAAGGTTGGAAAAATCCTAAAATGCAAAGATTTAAAGGTCTTGGTGAAATGGATGCGGAACAGTTGTGGGAAACTACAATGGATCCTGCTAATAGAAAATTGTTACAGGTAACAGCAGCAGATATAACAGAAGCAGATGAGACAA
This sequence comes from uncultured Fastidiosipila sp., assembly GCA_963510375.1. Taxonomy (GTDB): domain Bacteria; phylum Bacillota; class Clostridia; order Saccharofermentanales; family Fastidiosipilaceae; genus Fastidiosipila. The sequence continues at coordinate 53,710 of CAUPES010000006.1, read as the reverse complement.
TAAGTGTTCTTATGGGTGATGAAGTAGAACCTAGAAGAGAATTTATTGAGGAAAATGCTGAAAAAGCAGAGATTGATTAAAAAAGGTTCCACGTGGAACCTTTTTGGTAGTTTGATACTATGAATAACAATGAAGAAAGAATATTGAATATTCCAATATTTTCAATAACGCCAGATAAAGACCAACCACGAAAGATTTTTGCTGAAGATGCGTTAAAAGATCTTGCCAACTCTATTGCCAATAATGGTGTTATAGTACCAATCATTGTAAAAAGTTTAGGTAATGGCAAATATCAAATCATCGCTGGCGAAAGAAGATGGCGAGCGTCAATTCTAGCTAATCAAGAAACTATTCCAGCTATTGTACGTGATACCAACGAGTTGACAAAGCATATACAAGCGTTGATTGAAAACGTACAACGAGATGATTTAAATGCCTTAGAAGAAGCACTAGCATACCAAGAACTGGTAGATAAATTTAATTTATCTCATGCAAAATTGGCAGAACAAATTGGTAAAAGTAGAACTACTATTACCAATAGTTTGAGATTGTTAAAATTACCTGAAGCTGTTCAAACAATGTTGCTAGAAAATGTATTAACCAATGGACACGCAAAAGCACTTCTAGGTTTAGAAACAGATTTGCAAATAGAAGAAATTGCTTACCAAATTGTTGACAATAATCTATCGGTTAGAGAAACAGAAAATTTAGTTACTCAACAGAAAAAAAATAATCAAAGTTTGCAAGCTGAATTTACTAAGGCTGAAGCAAAAAGATTACAGCAAGTTGAAAACCAAATAAAGAAAATTGAAAGTGATTTATCTAAAAAATTTTCTAGTAAAGTAAAAGTTAATTTGAATAAAAATGAGAATGGTAATATAAAAATTAAATTTGCCAACTTAGACGATTTAGAGAGAATTTTAGAATTATTAGATATTTAATAAAGTTAGTTAATTAAATTAAAAGCAAGTATGTAGTTATCAACACTTACTTGCTTTTTTTATTGAAATATTCTTATTTAGTATTGCTTTCTTCAGAATTATCTTCTTTATCCCTGCCAAAAAGTTTAGCAAGTAGAGAAGGTTTTTTCTTCTTTTTAGCTTCTTCTTGAGCCATCATCGCTTTTAGTAAAAGTGTATCAGTCCTTTTTCTAGCTTCTTCATATTCTCTACGTTCATCAATTGCGTTTTGTTTATCTTGTTCACGTAGGGCTCTAGTTTGTGCTAATTCGTTTTTTAGCAATTGAACTTCTGTTCTTAATCGTTCATTGTCATCTTTTAAATAAGATAGTAATTCTTCTTGAATTTCCTCTGGGTTGGTAATCTTAATTTGTTGAGAATCGTTACTTTCACTAGTGGTAACATCTTTAGAAAATGGATCATCCAGTTGCATTAGATTTGCTAATAACTTAACACCTTCAACTGAAAGAGATTTTTTGTTGTTTACGTTAGAAACGTGAGGATCAAGTTGCTTTTTGTCTTGTTGCAAACGTTTATAAACAGCTTGCGTAGTTATTTCCAACAAGTTGGCAACTTCTAAAATGCTGTAAAATTCTTTCTCCATAAATACCTCCGATAATTAATCTGCTTATTAGATTAGATATAGTTTATAATAAGATTTTTGTTTTATCAATATTAATTTATATTAAGTTTTAAATTAAATTTTATTATTACCAACGTAACCAATGTGTTGACAACAAGCACAAGCGAGTTGGTAAAAAATAGCACGAAAAGCTTAGAATATACTAAAAAATAAAACCTTAAATGTATTTGTTTGGTAACAAATTATTAAATTTGTTGGTAATAAGATGTAGAATAAAGTTCAATAGTTAAATTTTTATAATTTGAAAGCCTCTAAGGATTATATATTTTTTAAATTAACTTATTTGACTTAATAGCAATTAATAATGTATCAATCTAAAATTTTGTAAATTTAAATAAAAGTCAACAAAATTACACAATAATCTTAAAAATTAATAAATTAATTTGCTTTATACCTATGTTTAAAGCTACAATAGTAGCAATAAATTAATCTAAACAATATCTGGGATTTTAATTTAAAAACCTTTAAAACTGAATGAAAGTTAAAAAAGTTAAAAGTTAAAGGTACATAATTAAAATCTCAATTTTTCATTGTATTCTAGGAGGAATAAAATAAGTGGAAGACCCCTGGTTGTGTAGCTTAATTGATTTACCAAGTAAATTGAGCGTATTCGCTCAAACTGGAAAACCTATTAGTACTGTTGTAAATGGAGACAGTATATGGGGAGAATTTCTAGTAGTCTTTATTTTATTGTTAATTAATGGTTTCTTTGCAGCCTCAGAGATGGCTGTAGTCTCTGCAAATGACAACAGAATTTTAGGTGAAGCTGAACGTGGAAATAAAAAGGCTAAGCTTTTACTACGCTTTATTGAGGATTCAGGAAATTTTTTATCAGTTATTCAAGTTGGTATAACTTTTGCTGGATTTTTATCCAGTTCTTTTGCAGGTGAGAGTTTTGCAGGTCGACTAGCTAAAGTAATTCAACCAAATGGTCCGAGTGAAGTTGTATACACTTTGTCTTTGGTACTTGTTACATTAATAATTTCTTATCTTTCCATAGTAGTTGGTGAAATGGTTCCTAAGCAAATAGCTCTTGCCAATCCTGAGAAATTTGCGCTTTCTGTAGTTTCAATTCTTAGAGGAATTGAAATAGTTTTTAAACCATTTACATGGATGATAAATAAATCTGTCAATTTGTTGCTAAGACTTTTCAAAATTGATCCTGAAGCTAACCAGGATGTTGCCTCTGAAGAAGAAATCAGAATGATATTAGATCAAGGTAAGAGAAGTGGAAGTATCTTAGATACAGAGAGTGAAATGATTGTTAATATCTTTGACTTTGATGACAAAGAGGTTTCAGAGATTATGACTCATAGAACTAATGTTTTTGCACTTGATATAGATTTATCATTAGAAGAGGTCATTAATGCCGTTGTCCATGAGAAATACAGTAGGATTCCTGTTTACGAAGACGATATCGATAATATTATAGGAACACTGCACTTGAAAGACCTTTTGTATTTCTTGACAACAAATAACGATCCAAAGAATAATGATCAATTTTCCAATTCTGAGTTGAGTGATAATTTTGATTTCAGAAAAATTATTCGTCAAGCCTATTGGGTACCTGAGAGTAAACATACGAATGAGCTATTGCAAGAGATGCAAAACAACCACGTTTCAATTGCCGTTGTAGTAGATGAGTACGGTGGTACGGCAGGTATTGTTACCATAGAGGACTTATTGGAAGAAATAGTTGGTAATATACAAGACGAATATGACGAAGAAGATTTTGGAATTCATAAGGTTGGTAAGAACAAATATCAGGTTTCTGGTATGGCAACTCCCGAAGAAATTATGAGAGTTCTGCCGCAAGCGTATTTCCCAGATGATAGTGAAGACAAAGAATATGACTACGATACAATTGCTGGTTTAATCTTGGCTCTATTAGGAAAAATTCCTGATGATGATGAGGAAGTTGAAGTTGCCTACAAAAATATGATTTTCAGAGTTTTATCCATGGATGATAAACGTATTGATAAAATCGAGTTAGAAATTACTAGCTCTGCTAGAAAATATCTTGAAGATGAGCGTAAACGAGAGGAAGAAGAGAAACATAGAGCTGAGGAAGAGCGTGAGAAGTTACGTCAAGAGCTATATGATGTTAAGTCAGGCGATAAAGATGAAGATAACTTTGATGATTTAGACTTTGATGCGGAGCAAGATTAATAGTTTACTAGAGATGTTGAGAGTAAGATTAAAGCATCAATGTGAAGCTAAAAATGTAAGTTTATAGTTGTTATTAAAAAATAGGTAATAATTAATAATGGAAAATTTACTTATTTTAATAAAGTTGATGTACTATAATGACTAAAAATATTTGTATTGATAAGAGGAAAGTTGGAATCAATTTATGGCGAAAAAAGATGATATGCAAACAGAATTTGATAGCAAGGCCGAAAAAGCTAGAGCAGAGAAAGAAGCAAGACTAGAGGCACAAAAGAATCGTGATGGTTCACACAAACCTCATAAAACTAACTCCAAACTAGGCAAAAAGATACTAACTGCTGTCTTGGCTTTGTTAGCGGTAGTTGCAATTGTTATTACAATTCTATGGCAAACAGGTGTAATTCAAAGAAACTTAAATGCATTAACTGTTGCGGGTAATAATGTAAGTATTAATGAATATAACTACAACTATAATAATCTAGTAAGCACGTATACTAGATACTTTGGTAAAGGTGGTTTATTAGATAAGAGAGCTGATTCATCTGCTGCAACAAAAGAGAAGCTAACTTGGGGCGAATTCTTTGAAAAAACAGCAAATAAGAATGTGCAACAAATTAATTTGCTTTACCAAGAAGCTGTTAAGTCTGGATATAAACTTTCTGAAGAAAGTATCAAAGAAATTGATACTTACATAGAGAATATGAAAAAGCAAACAGGTTCACCTTTGAACTTTGAAATTTATCTTGAAAATCTCTATGGCAAAGGTATGAGCGTTGAAGCCTTGCGTAAATTAATGATTAAAAACAAGATAGCTATTGACTTTGCAAAGAAGAAACCTTCAACTTATGAAGTCACTCAAGAAGAAATTGATAAAGAGTATAATAAAAACTTAAATAAATATGATCTAGTTACTTTTAATAGCTTCCAAGTTACAACTAAGACCAAGGATTCTAAGGGCAAAGCTTTAACCTCTGCGGAATTGAAAAAAGCTAAAGAAGAATCAGAAAGAAAAGCAAAATCTGCTGTAGAAAAAATTAGCAAAGGCGAAGATTTCAAAAATGTAGCAATTGAAATGACAGCAGATAGCAAGATTAAAGAAAAACTACAAAAAGCTAAAGAAGATCTCACATTGCAAGAGAATGTTAATTTAGCAAATATTGGAAACAAAGATATTTTAGATTGGTTAACAGCAAAAGATAGAAAAGCTGGAGATGTCAAATATTTTGAAATTGGAGATAATTACCAAATCCTCAAATTTGGTGAAAAAAATGAAGATACAAGAAAAGTTGCTGATATCAGAGTTTCAAGATTCAGCTTGTATGATGCAAAAGGTAATGAGATAACTGAAGAACAAAAGAAAACTGTTAAGAATAATGCTGTAGCAATGACAAAAGCAATTAATAGTGAGGCAGATTTCAAAAAGTTTGATGAAGAAGCTAAAGATAAAAAAAATTCAGGTAAGCTTTCACAAAGTAAATCTATGAAATACGAAAACGTTGATGCTAAGAATGAAGCAAAATTACAGAAAAAAGTTTTAGATTTTGTACTATCTCCTGAAGCACAAACAGGAAAAACAGAGTTAATCGAAACAGATACATTTATATATGTAGTACATGTAGTTGCCAAAAAAGATGTTACAAGTAAAGATCATCAAATTATAAGTGCACTACAAATGAAGAAATCTGAAGAAGATCTTAAGAAATTAACTGAAGCTCCAGAAAACCAAGTTAAACCTGTATATCCTGGATACTGGTTTGCAAAGAGGTAGGTAACGTTTAACTTTTTATAATTGAAAAGATAAAAAATATTTAGAACAATGAAGTGCCGAGTGAATAAAACTCGGCATTTGTTGTATTAAAAAGTAATATTTTTGAAAAATCTCTAAAAATTCAATAAATTAGCAATTTGCTAAACTGATTTGTGCAATAAGTAGAAAATTCATCACCTGAAATGGAAAAATCTCTAAAATATAGAAAAATAGGCGCAAACTCCCGTAAACGTTGACCTGACGGCTTTTGGGGTGCTATCATGTAAAAACGCTTAATGAGTTTTTAGGCTTTTGCGTGCTTATTTTTAGATTTTTGGGATAAATTACTACTTGCATAATTGCAAATTGTGCGATATAGACCTTTATCCGATTAAAGTCAAATGTAAAAGTCAAATGTATTTGCATGATAAGCAAATCAAAATTTATAAATATGACTTATAAAATTACTAGAAATGTCATGCTTACAGTTTAAAACTCATAATACAGACGAAGAGGTGAATCTTAATTATGTTGCATCCCGAGAAATTTGGACGTGCTGAGCGCATGTCATATGCAAAATTACATGAAGCAACCGATATGCCAAATTTGGTTTCTATTCAAAAAGAGTCTTACCAATGGTTATTAGACCAAGGTATTAAAGAAGTTATTGACTCAATTTCTCCTATTAAAGACGATGGTCCAGGGGACTTAGAAATTTACCTTTTAGAAACAGAATTTGATATCGATAACCCTAACTACCCAATGAGTGAATGTCGTGATAGAGACGTTAACTACTCAGCTCCTATGAGAATGAAAGTCCAGCTTAATAATAAAAAGACTGGAGTTATCAAAGAGCAAACAATATTCTTGGGCGATTTCCCTCTAATGACAGACAATGGTTCATTTATCATTAATGGTGCTGAGCGAGTTGTTATTAGTCAGTTAGTACGTTCACCAGGCGCATATTACAAACCAGTAAAGAATAATAAGAGTGGTAAAGATTTATACAGTTGCCAAATTATTCCAAACCGTGGTGCTTGGCTAGAATATGAAACCGATAAAAAAGATGTTATTTACATGCGTATAGACCGTACTCGTAAATTCCCATTGTCAGTATTCTTGAGATCTTTAGGATATGGTACAAATGCAGAGATTATCGAGAATTTTGGTGACGGTGATTATATTATGGCTACTTTAGCCAAAGATAACAGCACGAACCGTGAAGAAGGTTTATTGGAATTACACCGTAAATTAAGACCAGGTGAACCAGCTTCAACAGAAGGTGCTGAAAGCTTATTAAATAACATGATCTTTAATCCTCAAAGATACGATCTTGGTAACGTTGGTATCTTTACTGTTAACCGTAAATTTGCTCTTGCAAGTAGAATTATGGGGCACAAGGCAGTTGACAATATTGTTTCTCCAGAAGGAGAAATCTTAGCAGAAAAAGATCAAATTATTACAGAAGAACAAGCGTGGAATATCCAAAACAGCGGTATTAATGAAGTTGACGTTATTCCAATGATCAAAGTTGGTGACACATTGACTGAAGCTGACGAGAAATTCCGTGTAATTGGTAATGCAAGAGTTGATGCAAAAGCTTTCTTAAGCAACTTCTTCTCAGAAGATGTAGTTAAAGAAATTGACTTTGAAGGTACTGGAATTACCGAAATGGTAAGAACAAGTGCATTAAGAGCAGTTGCCGCAGAAGCACAAGCAGAGTCTGAAGATAAACAGGCTCAAATAATTAACGATTTGTTCCGCAAAGATAAGAATCAATTAATGCCAACAAACTTAACAGTTGAAGATATTATTGCTTCTATAAGTTACTTAATCGGATTATATGATGGAATTGGTGACTTAGATGATATCGACCACTTAGGTAACCGTAGAGTACGTTCAGTTGGTGAATTGTTGCAAAACCAATTACGTATTGGATTTACTCGTATGGAGAGAGTTGTACGTGACCGTATGAGATCAATTTCAGATCCAGACAAAGTAACTCCTAAGAAATTAATTAATACAAGACCAGTTAGTGCAGCAATTAAAGAATTCTTCGGTTCATCACAGTTGTCACAATTTATGGATCAACACAACCCACTATCTGAATTAACTCACAAACGTCGTTTGTCAGCTTTAGGACCAGGTGGTTTAAGTAGAGATCGTACTAACTTTGAAGTTCGTGACGTTCACTCATCACATTATGGACGTATTTGTCCAATTGAAACACCAGAAGGACCAAATATCGGATTGATAAACTCGTTGGCAACTTATGCAACTGTTAATAAATATGGATTTATCGAAACGCCTTATAGAGTTTATGACAAAGAAAAAGGTATTGTTTCAGAAGAAGTTCGCTATCTAACAGCAGATGAAGAGGATGACTTCTATATTGCTATGGCAAATGAACCTCTAAATGAAGACGGATCTTTCACAGACAACAAGATTACAGTACGTTTACGTGATAAATTCTTGGAAGTACCAGTAGATAAAGTTGATTTAATGGACGTATCTCCAAAACAAGTTGTTTCTGTTGCTACATCATTAATTCCATTCTTAGGTAATGACGATGCTAACCGTGCTCTTATGGGTGCAAACATGCAACGTCAGGCAGTACCTCTAGTAAATCCAGACTCACCGATTGTTGGTACGGGTATGGAATACAGAGCTGCAAAAGACTCAGGTGTTGTAGCCGTTGCTAAGAATGCAGGTGAAGTTACGTTTGTAGCTTCAGACAAAATTATTATTAAAACATCAGAAATATCACAAGATGTTTATGAATTAACTAAATATCAAAGATCAAACCACTCCACATGTATCAACCAAAGACCATTGGTTAGAATGGGTGATCACGTTGAAGCAGGAGATATAATTGCAGACGGTCCTTCAACAGACAACGGTGAACTTTCACTAGGTCAAAACATGCTAATCGGTTTCATGACCTGGGATGGTTACAACTACGAAGATGCTGTTTTAATCAACGAACGTCTAGTTAGGGATGATGTCTACACCTCTATTCATATCGAAGAGTACGAATGTGATGCAAGAGATACTAAGTTAGGTGCAGAAGAAATCACAAGAGAGATTCCTCAAGTTGGTGACGAGGCTCTACGCAACCTTGACGAAAAAGGTGTTGTAAGAATTGGTGCAGAAGTTAAAGCTGGCGATATTCTTGTTGGTAAAATCACTCCAAAAGGTGAAACCGAATTAACTGCAGAAGAAAGACTTTACCGTGCAATTTTCGGTGAAAAAGTTCGTGAAGTACGTGATACCTCAACAAGAGTTCCTCACGGTACAAGTGGTGTTGTTGTCGATATCAAAGAATTTTCACGTGAAAACGGTGATGAACTACGTAACGGTGTAAACGAATTAGTTAGAGTATATATTGCTCAAAAACGTAAGATTTCAGTCGGTGATAAGATGGCTGGTAGACACGGTAACAAAGGTGTTGTTTCTAGAATTTTACCTTCAGAAGATATGCCATACTTAGAGGATGGTACACCACTAGATATAGTTTTAAACCCACTCGGTGTTCCTTCACGTATGAACATTGGTCAGTTGCTAGAAGTTCACTTGGGAATGGCTGCTAAGAAAGCCGGATTTAAAGTTGCAACTCCAGTATTTGATGGTGCAGATGAGCATGATATTCAAGAAATTCTTGAAGAATACGGTATCCAAAGCAACGGTAAATCTGTCGTATACGATGGTCGTACAGGTGAGAGATTTGACAACGATGTAACAGTTGGTGTCATGTATTACTTGAAGTTACACCACTTAGTCGACGACAAGATTCACGCAAGAGCAATTGGTCCATACTCATTAGTTACACAACAACCATTGGGTGGTAAAGCTCAATTCGGTGGTCAACGTTTCGGTGAGATGGAGGTTTGGGCACTTCAAGCTTATGGAGCAGCCTATACATTACGTGAAATCTTAACTGTTAAGTCTGACGATGTTCAAGGTCGTACTAAGACATATGAGGCTATCGTTAAGGGCGAGAATATTCCTGATCCAGGAATTCCAGAGTCCTTCAAGGTCTTGATCCAAGAAATGCGCAGTTTAAGCTTGGATGTTAGAGTTTATTATCAAGATAAAGAAGTCGCTTTGAAAGAAGAAGTTGACGAAAGTGATTTAAACCCAAACATCAACTATGACACTAATAAATTACGCGAATTGATTAGCTCTATCGGCAATGACTCCGATTCAGATAATTAAGACTCTGCTAAATTAGAGTGAAAGGAAAATAAATAATGGCTGATTTAAGACTTGTTGAGAGAGATAACAAAAAAGTAAATAAAGATAAAGAAGAAAACTTAGAGTTTGAGTCCATTGATATTAGATTAGCTTCTCCTGAGCAAATTTTGCAATGGTCACACGGTGAAGTCAAAAAACCTGAAACTATTAACTATAGAACTTTAAAACCAGAAAAAGATGGTCTCTTCTGTGAAAGAATTTTCGGTCCTGCAAAAGACTACGAATGTCACTGTGGAAAATACAAGAAAATTCGTTATAGAGGAATTGTCTGTGATAAATGTGGTGTTGAAGTAACCAAGTCAAAAGTAAGACGTGAGAGAATGGGTCACATCAAATTAGCAGCCCCAGTATCACACATTTGGTACTTCCGTGGAATTCCAAGTCGTATGGCATTAATGCTAGACTTATCTCCACGTCAACTTGAGCGTGTTCTATACTTTGCAAACTATATTGTTTTAGACCCAGGTAAGACTGGCTTAAAAGAAAAACAAATTATTTCAGAGGCTGATTATCAAGAAACAGTACGTAAGTTCGGTCGTGATTCTTTCCGCGCTGGTATGGGTGCAGAATCAATTCAAGAACTATTAGCACAAATCGATGTAAACAAAGAAACTGAAGAACTACGTAGTGAAATTAAAGAAAGCAAAGGCCAAAAGAGAGTACGTTTAGTAAAACGTTTGGAAGTAATGGAAGCTTTTAGCCGTTCAGAAAATAAACCTGAGCACATGGTATTGGATGTTCTTCCAGTTTTACCACCAGAGTTAAGACCAATGGTTCAATTGGATGGTGGTCGTTTTGCAACGTCAGACTTAAACGATTTATATAGAAGAGTTATTAACAGAAATAACCGTTTAAACAAACTTCTACAATTAGGTGCACCAGAAATTATTATTCGTAATGAAAAACGTATGCTACAAGAAGCTGTAGATTCATTAATTGATAATGGTCGCCGTGGTAGAGCAGTTGCTGGAGCAGGTAACAGAGCTTTGAAATCCCTTTCTGAATTACTAAAAGGTAAGCAAGGTCGTTTCCGTCAAAACTTATTAGGTAAACGTGTTGACTACTCTGGACGTTCAGTTATCGTTATCGGTCCAGAACTCAAGATGCACCAATGTGGTCTACCTACTGAAATGGCAATTGAATTGTTCAAACCATTTGTTATGAGTAGATTAATGGAGGAGGGCTACGCACACAACATTAAGACAGCTAAGACCTTAGTAGAACGTGGTGATGACGTAGTTTGGGATATTTTGGCTGAAGTTATTCAAGATCACCCAGTTATGTTAAACCGTGCCCCAACACTTCACAGACTAGGTATTCAAGCATTTGAGCCAGTATTAGTTCAGGGTAAAGCTATTAAACTACACCCACTAGCATGTACAGCTTTCAACGCTGACTTCGATGGTGACCAAATGGCTGTTCACGTACCTTTATCCGCAGAAGCTAAAGCAGAATGTAGATTCTTAATGCTACACTCAACCAACCTCTTGAAACCACAAGACGGTAAACCAGTTACTGTGCCTACACAAGATATGGTTTTAGGTTTGTACTACTTAACAATCGACCAAGAAAACTGCAAGGGCGACGGCAAAGTATTTACATCTTTGGATGAAGCAGAAATGGCTTACGACAAAGGTGACCTAGAATTGCACTCAACAATCACTGTACGCTTCGATGGTGGTAAGAAGTTTGGTAAGAATATTTACCATAGAGTTACATCAACTTACGGAAGATTCTTATTTAATAAGATAATTCCACAAAACTTAGGCTACGTTGACAGAACAGTACCTGAGCATGAGTTTGATCTAGAAGTTGATGAAGTAGTAGATAAAACAAAACTAGGAAATATTATTGAACGCTTAATCCGCTACAATGGTTTGACAAAGACAGCAAGTATTTTGGATGACATCAAGAAATTGGGTTACCACTTTGCAACAAAATCAGGTATTTCTATTAGCGTTTTCGATATGGAAGTTCCTGGAGTCAAACAAGAATACCTTAAGAAGGCTGAAGAAAAAGTTGAATTCATCAATAAGCAACACCAAAGAGGTTTGTTAAATGAAGATGGACGTTCACAAGCTACAATTCAAGTTTGGACAAAGACAACTGACGATATTACAGAAGCTTTGAAAGTAAACATGGACAGATACAACTCAATTGCAATGATGAGTCAATCTGGTGCTCGTGGTTCTATGTCACAGATCAAACAGTTGGCAGGTATGCGTGGTAACGTTAGTGATACTTCAGGTAAAACAATTGAAATTCCTATCAAGTCTAACCTACGTGAAGGTATGAACATCTTAGAGTTCTTTATTTCATCACACGGTGCTCGTAAAGCTCTATCAGATACAGCATTAAAGACAGCTGACTCCGGTTACCTAACAAGACGTTTGGTTGACGTTGCTCAAGATATCATTATTACTCAAGTTGACTGTGGTAGTGAAGATTCAGTCACAATGACAGCCTTGACTTCAGGTTCAGGAGCTTCAAAGAGAGTAATTAGTACTTTAGCAGATAGAATTGTTGGTAGATACGCAGCAGAAGATATTATTGATCCTGAAACAGGAGAAGTAATTTGCAACGCTAATAAACTAATTACCAATAAGAAAGCTGAGAAAGTTGAATTAACTGAAATTGAAGCAGTTAAGATCAGATCAGTCTTGACATGTGAAGCAAAACACGGTGTATGTGCTAAATGTTATGGTACAAACTTAGCTACAGGTTCTAAGGCAGAAATTGGTGAATCAGTAGGTATTATGGCAGCACAATCAATCGGTGAGCCAGGTACACAGCTAACAATGCGTACTTTCCACACAGGTGGTATTGCATTGTCTGGAGAAGATATCACTCAAGGTTTGCCTCGTGTTGAAGAGCTATTCGAAGCAAGAAAACCAAAAGGTCAAGCGATTATGAGTCAAACAGCGGGTATCGTAAGCATTAAAGACTCAAGTAAACGTAAGACTGAAGTTGAAGTAACAGATGCAGAGGGCAAAGTTAAGAAATACAATGTTCCTTATGGATCAACATTACTAATCGAAGAAGGCGATTCAATTGAAGCCGGTGACCTAATCACAGAAGGTTCAATCAATCCACATGATATCATGAATGTTAGTGGAGTTGCAGGCGTTGCACGTTACATTACTTCAGAAGTTATTAAAGTCTATAACAACAACGGTATTGATATTAATGATAAGCACGTTGAAATTATTTGTCGTCAAATGATGCGTAAAGTAAGAGTAAATGAAGCAGGAGATACAGATCTACCAACAGGTGGTGTTGTAGATATCTTCAAGTTCAGAGAAGAAAATGCTCGTGTAAACAATGAAGGTGGCGAGATCGCAGAAGGCGAAAGACTCCTATTAGGTATTACCAAGGCATCCTTAGCTACAGAATCATGGCTATCAGCTGCTTCATTCCAGGAAACAACAAGAGTTCTCACAGATGTGGCAGTAAAAGGTAAACGTGACGAACTAATTGGACTAAAAGAAAATGTCATAATTGGTACTTTAATCCCAGCAGGTACAGGTTTGGCATATTATAGAAACTTAACTCCAGTTTCTGTGATTGAAGAGAACAAAGAAATTCTCGAAAATGTCTTGCATGATGCTGAAGAGCTAGAAGACACAGATTCAGAAAAAGTAATTAACTAGTAGATTTAAAATTTACTTAGCAAAAAAAGCAATCTTGGAAATATGAATTATAAAGATAATTTTAATTCTCATAATTCAGAACAAGGTTGCTTTTTTACATTTTAGAAAAAGAGTATAATTAACCAAAAGCCCGTACTTTTGCGAAAATTAGAAAAAAATTGTAAACATTATTACAAAGTTTTGACAAAAAAATTACATAAGGTTATTATTACTATCATGTTTTAATATCTTTTATTGGACATTATGAAGTGTGGAACTTAAGTGACACATTAATTCAGATGAAAAAGGAGAGTTTGAAAGAAGACATTTAGTTATACAGCTTAGAGGGTTACAAACTTGACATGTCTGAATCAAAACCTAAATTATGTTAAAAGATAAATTTAATCTAGAAAATAAAATCACCTTAAAATCAGTATTAAAAATTGTTCCAGCCATTGCCTTAGTAGTGGTGGTATCAAGTTCAATTTTAGTAAATTCAGGACGTAAAGTAGATGCAGAAGGTCAAGAAGTTCCAGAATTAAATCTTACTGAGAAAGTTACAAAAGAAGCAATTGACCTTTTGGCTGATATTGATAGCCTTACTGATCATGGTATAAATCGTGGTGGCTTAAATTCAGATTTGGCTAAAAAGAAAGCTAACATAAAACTAAAAGAAGCTAAGCTTCTTGATAAGGACATGGCAAATATCAATTCTGTAAGCCTTCTTGATAGAAATGCAGATAATTTGGATAGTAACGATAATATCATTAGTAATGACGTTAGAGCAGTTGTAGAATCAACAACTGTAGTTAAATCTACTGTTGCAAGTACAAAGAATAATGTTCAACGTACAAGAAAGGTGCAAGCAACTACAACAAAAGCACCTACAACAAGTGCAACAACCAAGGCACGAACAACCACAACAACGAAAGCGCCTACAACTACAACAACTACAACACAGGCTCCGACAACAACTACAACACCAGCGCCAACTACTCAAGCAACTGAAGCACCAACAAACAACTATTATGTTCCAGGCAATTTAAATCTTTCTGGATATGTTGGTAGTGTTGCACAACCTGGATCAGAATTTTATGGAGCAGGTTGGTGTACCTGGTATGTATATAATGCGAGATATGCAATTGGTCGTCCATTGCCAACAAATCTCGGTGCAGCTGATTCATGGCCATCTAGAGCCGCTGCAGCAGGTCTTGTAGTTAATAATACTCCTGCAGTAGGAGCTGCTATTTATATGGGTAATATGCACGTAGCCTTTGTTGAGGCTGTTTATGAAGATGGCAGTATATTAATCTCTGAAGGTGGTTGGAATTATTCACCATTTGTATACAATAAGAGAGTTATATCTGCGAGTGCAACAGGATATTATTCATACATTCACTAATTTGATGAGGATAATATTTTAAGAATATAACTACTTTATAAATATAGATAATAGTAACTGAGCTATAGAAAAATTACCTTAGAATATTAGAACATAGTGTTATGTATATAGTTTTTGACTTAGAGTGGAATATTGATAATCCATACAAGAAGAATAAATCAAAAAATACCATGACTCCTAATGAAGAAATTATTGAAATAGGAGCTTGGCGTTTAGATGAACAATTAAATATTTTGGATAGTTTTTCTACTAATGTAAAAGCTAATTTTTTTACTGAACTACATAAGCATGTTGCAAAGGTTACTCAAAGAGATAATGCCAGCCTTAAAACAGGTCTCAACTTCCCTGAGGCCTTTTTGCATTTCACAGAATGGTGTAAGCAATTCGGTGATGAGATACTTTTTTGTACTTGGAGTAATAACGATGTTAGACCGTGGATTTCCAATTTAGAAGCCTATAATCTGCAATGGCCGATAGGGATGCGTTTTTTCGATGCACAGAGATTATTCAGTTTAGCAAAAGAAGATAGAAATACTCAAAATAGTGTTGCTACAGCTCTTGAATTTCTAGAAATAGAACCAGAAAAGGATTTGCACAAAGCACTTAATGACGCTTGGTATACAGCAATTATTTTTCAAAGAACAATTAGACATTTACAAAAAGAAGATAAGATAAGTTCCGATCCTGAGGAACTTTTTGCCGAGTTATATAAATATTCTTATGATATTAATTTAAATTATAGAGATAAACTTATATTTGATGATATTAACAAATCGTCAGACTTGATTAAAATTGCCCATAATACTGACTGGAATTGTCCTGCTTGCAAGACCAAACTTAAATTTAAAAAAAATTGGAAACCTGCAAAACATGGAATGCATTTAAATAACAGCACTGTTTGTCCAGAGCATGGCACAGTTTTGATAAATCTCATGTGTTTCAGAAACAAACAGGAGCATGAGTTTAATTTTCCTTTCCATGTCAAAGCAGATGTGAAGATTGATTGGATGGTTCATAAATTGGGTTAGATATTTTTTAGATGGAAAGCAGCACTAGAGCTGCTTTTCTCGTATATCCATCAAAAATATAAAATAAATGTCAAAGAAAGTCAAAAAACACTTGACAACAATATTCAAGATTGTATAATGAATGTCAAACAAAGTCAAAAGGATTCAAAACAAGGCTCCATTAAATGAACTATAATAGTTTTATAAACAAATAAACAAACAGACAAACACAAACAGTACAAGGAGGAAGAGATGGCAAGGATAAGTGACATAGTTGAAGCGATGATAAAAGAAATAATTGATGCAAATAATGGATTCGCAGAAATTACTCGTGGAGAATTAGCGAGACAAGCAAATTGCGTCCCTTCTCAAGTAACTTACGTTTTATCTACAAGATTTACCAGTAGTAACGGGTACAGAGTAGAAAGTAGAAGAGGTGGTGGAGGTTCTATACGAATTTACAAGATAGATACCAACAATAATCAAGCAGGCTACATAATGCACGCTGTTAATTCTTTAGGTAATACTTTAACCCAGAAACAAGCAGATATATTTATTAGGAATTTCTATGACTATGATGTTATGGATGCAGATACTGCAAGGCTATTCATGGCTGCTATATCAGATAGTAGTCTTGATCAAGTGGATGGAATTTTAAGGGACACAATACGAATGAAAATACTAAAGAACATGCTAGTGGAGCTGTTGGTGAATCTTGAAGACTAATGGGCATGAGTTTAAATTAACTAGAATTAGATTTAAATAAACAATTTGCAACAAACTTTAACAAATAATAAAAATGACAACAAACACGAACCCAATAAACAAACAAAAAAACTAAACTAAAAAACAACTAAAAACACTAACGCAAACAAAAAAGGAGGAACGCTTATGATACTAAGATATACAGATAGAACAGCAAAAGTATTATCTAAAGCTTATGAAACAGCTTTGACATACTCACAAGATTATATAAGCACAGAACACATAATTGCAGGTGTTCTTGCAGAAGGAGAGGGTAAAGCCCAAAACGCTTTAAATGCTCAGGGAATTACTGCTGAGAATTTTGCCGAAGCTTTGAACAGAGTTAATGGCAAAGAAGCAAAAAATATAGAGATTACTAATCCAGAAGGCGTAGAAGCTGCAATTCAAATGATGACCCCAAGAACCAAGAGAGTCATAGAGCTAGCAGTAAATGAGTCTAACAGGAACAACTCCAAATCTGTCGAGCCAGAACACCTCATGGGTGCAATCTTAAGAGAGGCAGAGAGTGTTGGGTATAGAATGCTAACTAGCATGGGAGTAGATCCTAGAATGCTCTACTTTAGCCTATATGCAGATAGCTTCACTAGTACAACAATCACTCAAGATGCAGATGGTAACATTCGTAGACAGAGTTTTACAAGCAACCCAAGGGCAAGTTTAGGCAATAGACAGGACTCTAACTCTAACTCTCAAGAACAATCTGATACCCCAACTCTAGACCAATATGGTTATGATCTAACACAAGCTTCTAGAGAAGGAAGAATTGATCCTATCATTGGTCGTGATGAAGAGATCAATAGAGTTATGCAAATATTGGTCAGACGTAACAAGAACAACCCAGTATTAATCGGTGAAGCAGGTGTTGGTAAGACTGCTATAGCTGAAGGTTTAGCTAACATGATTGTCGCAGGTGATATGCCTGAAGCTCTCAAGGATAAGAGAATTATTTCTATAGACATCACTAGTCTTTTGGCAGGTGCTAAATATAGAGGTGAATTTGAGGAGCGTTTTGAGAATGTAATCAAAGAAGCTACAGCTGCTGCTAACATTATTCTTTTCATCGATGAGCTCCATACAATTGTAGGAGCAGGTGCTGGTGAAGGTACCTTGGACGCATCAAATATCATGAAACCAATGCTCGCTCGTGGCGAATTGCAAATTATTGGTGCAACAACTATTGATGAATATAGAAAAGTTATAGAGAAGGATAAAGCTCTAGAGCGTAGGTTCCAGTCAGTTATGGTCGATGAGCCAAGTCCTGAGGAAACATACCAAATCCTAGAAGGTATTAAGGATAAATACGAAGCTCACCACGGTGTAAAAATTACCGATGAAGCGATCAAAGCTTCTATAGATCTTTCTACAAGATATATAACAGATAGATTTTTGCCGGACAAAGCAATTGACCTAATTGATGAGGGTAGCTCCAAGATACGTTTAAATAACTTTGTAGAACCTACAGAGGTTAAAGATATCGAACAACGTTTGCAAGAGATTGAAGCTCAAAAAGAAGAAGCTGCCAAACTAGAAGATTATGAAAATGCAGCTAAACTTCGTAGCGAAGAATTGAAGTTAGAAGAAGAGCTCAATGCAATGCGTGCTAAATGGAAGAAGTCTGTTGATACAGAGCACAATATTTTGACCGAAGAGGATATCGCTGAAGTAGTAGCAGATTGGACAGGTATACCAGTCAGCAAGATCAATGAATCCGACCAAGAAAGATTGAAAAATTTAGAGCAAGATCTTGAGAAACGAGTAATCGGTCAGAAAGAAGCAGTTGAGAGTGTTTCTAGAGCGATCAAACGTGGTCGTCTAGGACTCAAAGACCCCTCAAGGCCAACAGGATCCTTTATCTTTTTGGGTACAACAGGTGTTGGTAAGACAGAATTAGCCAAGGCCCTAGCTATCGAGATGTTCGGTGAAGAAAAGGCTATGGTAAGATTCGATATGTCGGAATACATGGAGAAATTCGACGTCAATAAATTCATCGGATCTCCTCCAGGCTATGTAGGTTACGAAGAGAGTGGACAATTAACTGAAGCAGTTAGAAGACGTCCATACAGTGTAGTACTATTCGATGAGATTGAGAAAGCTCACCCAGATGTTCTTAATATTCTTTTACAAGTTCTAGAGGACGGTAGATTGACAGACGGACAGGGTAGAACAGTAGACTTCCGTAACACTATAATAATTATGACATCTAACATTGGTGCTAGACTGTTAACAACAGCTCAAGGTCGAGAAATTGGTTTCGGCAGTACAAGCAAGGCAGTTGTTTCAGGAGAAGAGGATATTGATAGCAACTTATATGGTGGTAGATCATATTCAGAGGCTAAAGAATTGGTCATGAAAGAATTGAAGGACACATTGACACCAGAGTTTATCAATAGGATTGATGAGATTATCTTCTTCCGTATGCTAGGTCAAGAATCTATGGAAACTATAGCAAGAAATATGTTGAAAGACTTAGCGGCTAGAGTTGAACAAGTCGGTGTACATGTAAGTGTAAGTGATGCAGCTGTTAGCTATTTGGCAGAAGACGGTTATTCTCCAGAATATGGTGCAAGACCTCTGAGAAGAAAAATCCAGTCTGAAGTTGAGGACAAGATTGCGGAGGCAATGCTCGATGGCATAGTTTCAGAAGGTGATACTGCTCTAGTAGATGTAGAGGACAATAAGCTAGTTATAAAAGCAGCTGATAGATCCCTGCAAAAAGTAGATGAAGAAACAGATGCAAAGAGTTCAATTGAAAAGAATAATGAGGAATAGTGAATTCTAGTTCCTTAATTAAACAATTGAGCTTGAAATAATCGAGATAAATAAAAAGCGAAGTATAAAGTGATAAAGGTGGAAAACACGTAGTTCACAAATTACTTCGCTTTTGTTTTGTCTAAAATTAGATGGATTAGATAATCAAAAACCTCAAAAATATAAATTTAAAACTTATTCTTCATTAGGAAAATTTCACAACCTAAATAGTCAACTACATTCCAATTAGCATCATCCATAAACTTATCTGCGAAATATGCTTCGGCATTGTTGTAGACTTCTGCACCCAGAGGTATTTGTCGCCAAACTTCATCTTCTGAGAACGTTTGGAAAATATACTTAGTATTTTCAACCCCTACAAAGTATATAGCTTCAATTTGCTTAATTGTCTTATTGCCGCTTTCATCTTCTATGGCTGGCGGGTTAGATCTAGTAGCAAATTTAATTACCTCAATTAGTCTGTCATCTAGATCGAAATCAAAAACATGTAATTTCTCAATTAAATCGTTATAGTCGTAGCAGATTCTAAGAGTATAATCTTCAACATTTACACCAAAATCTAGAGGCAAGTTTGAACTAATTTCTGATTTTAGATTTCCTTGTTCATCTCGGGAAGATTTGTCTAACAAAATTTCAGAGAATTTTGGAGCATAGTAAATTAAAACTTTAGATCTAGGATCTACATATAAGAAGGGTTGATCTAATGTATACTTACGATTGCAGTTTTGGCATTCGTAATTTTGTAGCTCCTTTAGAAATACTTTATTCTTTAAGTCTGGATCTTCTGAGATATCAACTATATCCCAAATTGGTAAATTTTCTTCGTTTAAGCAATAAGGACAATTAACAGTTTCATAATGAAATTTGGTCATAAATACTCCTTTGAACTTTAATATTAGGTTTAGCTTGGTTTTCACTTTTACCAGGTTGTACAGAGAAATGGGCTACATTAGGAAGAATGAAATTGACACCTAAACTCATAATAATAGCCATGATAATAGCAATAATCATGGTATTGCCGATTAAACTGTCTGTAGTAAAACTAGTCCAAGCTCTAATACTAAATATATCGACTAGCAATCTGAGATTTGCTGCAAAAACAATTATAACTAAACCTTGAAGTCCTGTACCATTTACTAGCAACAAAGATACAAGGTAGATGATAGTTGAGTAATAAATTCCAGGTAAAAATACTTTCCAGAGATCGCTAAAATTAAAATTCTGGTTACTGATTAGTTTAAGGATAATCCAAGCAACAATGATTCTGAGAATATCTAAAAATATTGAAAAGATAAAAGCACGGACAAAAATACTTATACTTAATTTGTTAAAAACGTTATATTTGTTGGAAGTATCTTGTAAAATTATTAAGTTTGATAAGTTGCTGTTTTTTACAAACAAAAATATACATAATGAAAATAGAAGTGCTTGTATAAATACAGCAACAAATAATTGCCAAAGCTTTGCGGTTTTGGAATCACTAACTATAGTTGTTGGGGAAGTGAAAAGGTTCTTAAAAAATCTAAATGATTGTAAAAAAGAGCTTTGGCTTTTGTTTCCGGAAGTTTCTGATTTATTGAATTTCTTAGACTTCTTGTTGGCAGCTTTTTGGGTTCTATTAGCGTGTTCTTCCTTGCTTTCTTGGAAGGCAGTAAATTTATCTCTACCGAATTTGGTACTCTGAGATTTATCCTCAGAAGTATTATTCATATTTTCGGTATTAGTATAGGTAGTATCAGTAGAATTTTGAGATGTAGAATTCGGATTAGTCCCTGTTTCTGCATCACGCTGTTGTTCATTATTTTTACGAGCGTAAAGGCAGTCGCATCTCTCATCAGTTTCTAATTCTTTGCCACAATAAAAACAATATCTTCCCATTTATTTACCCTTTTGCATAATTATATTACATAAATTATAGCTGTAATTTTCTGCCAAAAAGTTAGAGCTTTCAATCAAAAGAGTAAACATTTTCTAAACAATAGAATTGTTACTCTTTGATATCCTCAATGGTTGTTAACTCTTTTATTGTGTCGTGGTGCTTCCAATTTGCCATTTTTTCTAATAACTTTTTTGGGTCACTATCTACAACATATAAATCTGAAGTTTTTGTATCGACAAACCCTTTTTGTTGTAAACCATGAATAAGTTCCAACAAAGTATCGTAGTATCCATCAATGTTTAAGATCCCTATAGGTTTCTCATGTATGAGCAGTTGGCTCCAGGACAAAGCTTCAAAAAATTCTTCCATGGTACCAATACCACCAGGGAGCATGACAATTCCATCTCCAAGATTTAGAAGTAGACTTTTTCTCTCGGACATGGTGTTAACAACTCTGAGATCAGACAAATCTTTGTTAACCCACTCTAATTCAATCATGAAATCTGGGATAATACCTGTTGCAGTTCCCCCATTTTCTATGACCGTAGTGGAGACCTTACCCATTAGACCTTTGTCGCCTCCACCATATACGAGATGAATACCTTCTTCCGCAAATAATTTACCTAGAGCTTCTGCAGTTTCAAGGTATATAGGTTTTAAACCACTTGAGGCTCCACAGTATACTGTTAAAGCAGGTAATTTATCTTTGATTTTTAGATTCTCCTCTGTTGACATGAATTTTATCAAGCTCCTATCTAACTAATGCCTAACTAAATTTAATCAGTTAGCAAATTTAAATTAAGTATTCTGATTTTATTCTTCGCTGAGATTAACATAACCTATCAAGTCGCCATCCCCAGCTGTAGCCAATGCAATATATTGAGAATCTGATCCAATATTAAAGACTAGATATTGACTATCCTTACGAATTGTTCCGATTTGACTTGCATTGTTTTCGTTGTCTGCTAGTTTAGGATTATTCATGAGAGGTATATCTGTTTCCGCAGTTCTAACACTAGAACTACCTAAGTTGGCATATATACCCTTTTCGATTTCAGTTATTCTGTTAATAACGTTGCTATCACTTGCATTAGCAGCGTAACTTATCTTGGAAATTAACGTTAGATTACCGTTAGAATCTGGTTTCAAGGTGTATTTAACATAACCTAAGTTAGCTTTCATTTCCTCAAGACTCATGAAGAATACTGAATCTCCATCATTAGTAATATCCTCAGGTGTCTTGGCAACAGATTTTGTACTATCAATTGCTAATCCAACGACTTTTTGATGACGCATATCAGTAATTTCTCTATAATTTACACCTCCATGTGAGCGTAGATCATAGTTTAGCTCTACCATACGAACTTCATAATTACCGTTCTTAAGTTTAACTGTTTCTATAGGAACAAAAGTTGTCTTAGATTCAGAATTTTCTGCAATTTTTTCATTAGGTTCTATTGCAGTTTCAGGTATTGAGAAGATTCCATTATCAGATCCCTTTTGATACACGTAAGGTGTGACATCGTAAGCAGCGCTAGGATCTAAGGTGATTTCTGGATTTACTTGTTTTTGTAAGAATGTTTCAATTTCACTTAATTTAAATTCTTTAGTATCAAATGGGTTTGTAGAACCTTTGACTGTCTTTAAGAATTGGTTCAAATAAGTTTGTACCCATATTTCACTTGGAACTTGTTTGACATTACTGAAGTTTGGTAATTGAACAGTCTTGTCTTGTACCTGGGCACCGTTATATACTGGAGCATTAATATTTTGTAATGCTTCATTGATAAAGTTTGATAATTTCTTACTCTCGGAGTTGTTATTTGGTAAAACTTCTCCACCTGGGTTTGTATTTCCAGGTTTGTCAGGGTTAGCAAATCTTTTTGGTTCTACAGGTAGATTACCGGAGTTAAGCTTTAGATATGTATCATGATCGCTTGCGAAAGTAGAAGATGCAGCTGGTTCATCTTTATTATTGTTTACAGTAGTCTGTTTAGAGTTAGTTTCCTTACTGGAGTTATTAATAGAACTATCTGAACTACTTGTGGTTGTTTTGTCACTTTTTTTAGTACTTGTTGTAGTTTCTGCACCAGTTTCTTTGCTACTTTCTGTTGTAGTTGTAGTAGGAGCCTTTGTGCTTGGAGCAGCAGTTGTAGTAGGTTTAGGTGTAGGGGCAGGTGTAGGAGTAGGTTTAGGTGTAGGTGTAACATACACAATATCGTTCTTGTTACTGCTTGGTATTAAAGATTGACGAGTTTTTTTGGAATCTCTAGTTGTGGTTGTAGTACCTTCTTTGCTTGTGCTATTAGATGTACTAAATTTTGGAATTGGGCTGGATGAATTTGGTCCAACTTCTCTACCACTGTTTCTACGATTAATCAGTACAAATACTAAAACTAATAATAAAATAACAAGTCCAGCGCCGAGTAGAAGCCAGATGAAACGTTTACGTTGCTCAGCTTCATCTTCTGAATCATAGTAATCATAATGCAAATCATCTGATTGATAATTGGCAGCCTCAGGTGAATCGAAGCCTGCATGCTCTGAATTAGCCGCAAAATCTTGCTCTGTTGCATTACTAGGAGCATCAAATTCAACACCACTAAAACCTGCATTAGGAGCGAAAGGATCATCTTTGTTGATATCCTTGTAGTAACTATGATTATCTGCTTCTGTTTGAACGTTATTGCCTGAATTTATAGATTCATCTTGGGAATTCTCAGTTTGATAGTCACTCCAATCTAAGTTAGTACCACAACTAGGACATTGACTTTGACTAAGATTAACTTCTTCTCCACATATTGGACAGTACATTACCGTTTCCTCCGAATAACTTTATTTACAGACTACGCTGCAAGGTTCAAATATAGTAAGTAAGTTATGTAGGATAACTTATTCTCATTATATTATAAAAGCTATATCAATTCATATTTTTTAATTATTAGCTATTGACTCATGAAAAAATCGTAAAAATTCTAACAAAAGTCAACAAAATAGGCAATTTAGTGGAGATTAAGGAAAATTTAGTGAAATTCATTGAAATCAAGACAACATAGTTTGGGCAGCAGCTAACAAAGCGGCTTCACTGTTTTCTAATTCCTCTTTAACAACCAACTTTAGCAAATCGTTTAGAACTTGACCTACTACTTTCCCTTGAGAAAAACCTAAGTCTATTAAATCTTTGCCTGAAATAGCAAGATCTATTGTAGATAAAGGTAGTTGTTTTTCCAGAAGTTCTGAGAAACTTAAATTAATTTTATCTATTGTTTGAGAATTTATACCAAAGCTTGGTTCAAGAACAACCAAATTTAATATCTTGATTAAAGTTTGAAGATCAAGATTATATTTACTTCTTAATTCGACAAGGTCTAGAGGAGAAAAATAGGAAGACCCTGCAGTTATAAGTGTAGAGAGGACATCTTTATCCATAGTTAATTGAATTTCAGCAATCTCTTGAAGAGCTGCCGTATATGATTTAACAAAAATAAATTCAGTTTTTTTTAGTTTAAGTTTATTTAAGAAGTGGGTTAAGTCATTTTCTACGAGAAAATATGCCAATAGTGTTAGGTTAATATTGTGATCTTGAGGAAGATTTTCAAGTAAATCAGCACTAAACGATTTGTAAATTTCGCAGGCGTATGCAGGGAGTAAATAATTCCACAATATCATTATATTTTGCCAGTTCTTGGATTCAGACAAAAAATCCGAATTAAGAATTTTAATTAACTCATGTGTAAGTCGCTCTGCAGCAACGTAATCAAGATCATTAATCATAGCTTTGACTGCAGCAAAAGTGTTATTTTCGATATCGAAATTTAATTGTACGGCAAATCGCAAAGCTCTGATTATTCGTAGAGCATCTTCATTGAAACGTTTATAGGGATCACCAACAGCACGAATTAATTTAGCTTGCAGGTCAGCTAAACCATTGTGATAATCAACTAAACCTTCAATAGGACTATAAGCAATCTGGTTAATTGTAAAGTCTCTGCGTTGACTATCTTCAAATAGCGATGTGGTTAGTTCAACGTTGTTAGGTCGGCGATGGTCGCTATATGTGCCATCAGTTCTAAAAGTAGTAATCTCAAATGTTTTTTTATCAATTAATAAAGTCACAGTTCCATGGTGCAATCCTGTGTTTAACGTGATGTAATCTGAGAAAATTGCTTTGACTTCTGCTGGTGTCGCAGGAGTAGTGATGTCATAGTCGTTTATAGATTTTCCTAAGAGTAAATCTCGAACAGAACCACCAACCAGATAACTACGCTTATTATTTTTTTCAAACCTATCGAGTATAAACAAAATTTCTTCGGGCAAATCAAACTTAGGTAGATTAAACTCAGAGAGCTCTAATCCAGGTAGATTATTCGCTGGTTCTGGTTCAGAATATAAATTAAATTCTGATGAAAGAGATTTAGACATACTTTAGATAATATCCGTAACCTTCCTTTTCCATTTGATCTTTTGGAATGAACTTCAAGGCAGCACCGTTGATGCAATAACGTAAACCACCAGCTTCTTTAGGCCCATCGGTGAATACATGCCCTAAGTGACTATCAGCCTCTTTAGAACGAACTTCAGTACGCTCATAACCTAGTCTAAAATCTGATTTTTCTGTAAGTTTAGCTTCATCTTCTCCAATTGTTTTGGTGAATGATGGCCAGCCGCAACCGGCATCATATTTATCTTTGGAGCTAAATAGAGCCTCTCCGCTGACAATATCTACATAAATACCGTCAGAGAAATTCTGGTCATATTCAGAGGAGAAAGGTCTTTCGGTCAATTCGTTTTGTGTAACTTCATAGGCTAGCTCGCCTATTTTTGCACGCAAGTCCTCTGGGCTTAAATCCTTGAAATCATTCATATTATTAAAATTATTACTCAAATTTGTCTCCTTTCAAGCTAGCTCCTGCATCTGGTAGATTGCGGAAGTCAACATGGCAATATCCTAGGGGATTTTTTACTAGATAGTCCTGATGAAATTCTTCTGCCTTACTCAAATTATCTAACGGCAAAACCTCAGTAGCTAATGGTTTATCGTACTTATCTTTAATCATTTCTAGTACGAAATTAATTGTATCTAAATCTTCTTTACTCAAATAATAAATACCATTTCTATATTGTTTACCAAAGTCATTCCCTTGTTTATCTAGTTCTGTTGGGTTGAAACTCTTGAAAAAATAATATAATAAATGTGCCAAATCTATAATTTCAGGATTGTACTCAACATAGACAGCCTCCGCATGCAATGTCTTGCCAGAGCAAACTTCTTCATAACTTGGCGAAAGCTTATTACCATTTGCATAGGCTGTATAAGTCTTAACTACGCCTTTTAATCTGCGCAGAAATTCCTCTGTTCCCCAGAAGCAACCACCTGCGAGAACTATGTGTTTATTATCAATTTCTGTATCTATTGATGTGTCTCTCCCTAATTTTATTTCATTTGAATTTTTTGTATTATCAAGCATTTTAGAATTTGCTCCTTTTTATAAGAAATGTACACAATGTACACATTATATTAATACAAGTTCTCTTGAAATTCTGTTCAATTTTGATTTTTTCAAAATTATCAATGATAAAAACTCCGAAAAAAATAAAATTTTTATCAAAAAACATCTAAAAAATCTGAAAAAAGTTCAGAAATATTATTTAATCTAGGTACAATAATACATAAATGGTTCTTTGAATGAAAAACATTCGGGAGCTATATTAAATACTAACTTCGCATTACTAAAGGCTTCATGCCTTGGGGGGAACAATGAATAGATATAGTAGAAGCTTAAAGGATTCTGATCCATTAAGTCCGAGAGATGCTTGGGTTTTCAGTAATAGACCATATGCATGGGCAGCAGCTCTAACCAGAGAAACTAGGTTAGAGGTATTTTTGGCATTTGTAACTATAATTATCAGTTCTGTTTTAGGAATTATTCCATCATACTACACGGCAAAGCTGGTTGATGAGGTCTTTGTTGCAGGCGATCTGAGTAATTTCTGGTTGTATGTAAGTATAATTTTCTTAGTTCCCGTAATTCGAGGAATAATAATGTTTGTCAAAAGGTTGCTCTATGAATATATTTCTCAAAATGCAATAATGCGTGCTAGAGATGCCTTCTATCAACATTTGCAAAAATTAGACCAAGATTACTATTCTAAGACACCAACAGGTAGAATCATGGCACGTTTGACTGGTGACCTAGAGATGGTACGCCACTTTTTAGCATGGGCAGGTTTTTCAACAATAGAGACAGCCATGATATTTGTTACAGCCTTGGTATATTTATTCTTCATTGAATGGCGATTAGCATTAATTACATCAGTTGTTGCTCCATTTCTATTAATAGCATCTGTAGCTTTGCTAAAAAAAATAAAACCAGCCTGGAGAAACATCAGACAACAATTTGAAAAACTTAATTCTGTAGTTCAACAAAATATTAATGGTAATAGAACGACTAGAGCTTTTGTGCGTCATGATTACGAAGTAAATAAATTCCAGGTAGAGAACCTTAAATTTAGCGAACTCAATAAATTTGCCGCCGATATTAGAGCTAGATTTATACCTCTAATAGATGGTCTCTCAAGCTTCATGTATGTTGCTTTGATTTTATTTGGAGGTATGTTAGTCATAGAAGACAATATGACTGTAGGTGATTTAGTCTTGTTTAATAACTCGCTCTGGATGTTAATTTTCCCAATGCGAATGCTAGGTTATTTAATTGATGACTTACAACACTACGCCTCATCAGCTAATAAGATAATTGAGTTATTTACAACCAAGACGAAGATAGCATCACCAGCGGAGGCTGAACTAACTGAAGATCCACAAAAAACTGACGAGAAGTTGGTGCAAGCGAGTTTGGAAAGTCCTGTTTACAGTAAAGTTCTGGAAGAGTCTGAATTGGACGTGGACAAAGAAATTAAAGTCATTCAAAATCCTGAAGCTAAATTAGAAGATAAGGTAGTTTCACGTTCGCTATTGTCTGAAGACTCAGAGGCTTTGAAGAAAATAAATGAAAATACAGTTAAGAAAGGCTACGTCCCAGATAAACCATTCCCATTAGAAGCATATACAACCAAGAGCATGCTCAAAACTTCCAAGACAAAGATTGACGACATGGTCACATCTTATGTTGAAGACAATCACATTCCTAGAATTAGGCTAAAGGGTGAAGTCCAATTTGATCATGTATCATATGACTATATTTCATATGGTCAAAAAGTACCAGCGCTACACAATATAAACTTTACAGTGCTACCAGGGCAAACCATAGGAATTATTGGTGAGACAGGTTCTGGTAAAACTACTTTAATAGAGCTAATTTCACGTTTGGCAGATCCAAGCGAAGGTAGAATTTTGATAGATGGGCGTGACTTGAGAACTTATCCACTAGAAGCGGTAAGAAGATCTATTCATGTAGTTACACAAGATGTTTTCTTATTCAGTGATACAGTTGAGAGTAATATAGCCTTTAGTGACCCATTGATGAGTACGGAAGCTGTTTATGAGGCAGCAAAATTGGCTGTGGCTCATGATTTTATTCAAAAAATGGACGAAGGCTACAATACCATTATTGGTGAAGAAGGTGTTGGTTTGTCAGGTGGTCAGCGCCAGAGAATATCTTTGGCTCGTGCCCTTGCAGGCGATCCAGATATCCTGATTCTCGATGACACCACCTCAGCTGTTGATATGAATACAGATGCAGCTATTCGTAAGAACTTAAGAGCAGTTATGAACGATAAAACTGTTTTCATGATTGCTCAAAGAATAAGCTCTATCAGAAATGCAGACCAAATTTTCGTAATGGAAAATGGTCGTATAGTTGAACGTGGTACGCATGAACAGCTGCTAGACCTAGATGGTATTTACAAAGAAATTTACGATACTCAAATTGGAGATAGTAAAGACGCTTTGGGAGTCATTATTGACAAGTATGAAGCAGACAAAGAATTAGAGACAAGGGGTGCAAATAATGGCTAGTAGAAATAGATTTGACCAAGATGAAATTCTGGAGACCCCCTTTAACTGGGATCAGGTAAAGAGAGTTTTCAAATATGTTGACCCTTACAAACATAGATTAGTTCGCATTGCTATAGTAATGATTATTTCACAGGCTATAGGGTTATTGAGCCCAATGATTTTCCAAAGGGCAATGGATGTAGCGATACCAAACAAAGACTATGTATATCTATACACTTTATCAGGTATATACGTAGCTATATTGATAGTTGTAGCCTTATGTAGCCGTTATAGAATAAAAGCTTTAAGCTATACTGGTCAGGAGATGATCACAGATATAAGATACGATATGTACTATAGACTGCAGGAGTTACCATTTACATATTTCGATAGTAGACCACATGGGAAAATCTCAACCAGAGTTGTCAACTACGTTAATACTGTTAGTGATCTTATTAGTAATGTATTAGTTAATGTTATCGTAGAATTAAGTTCATTAATAATAATTCTTATATATATGTTTCTTGTTGATGTGCAATTAACTCTATATGCAATGCTAGGTGTACCTTTATTGGTAATCTATCTAGCAATTATCAAGAAATATCAGAGAAAAGTGCAACAGATACGTAACAACAAGGTCTCAAATATTAATGCCTACAACCAAGAATCAGTACAAGGTATGAAGATTACCCAACTTTTTGGTAGAGAAGGTGTCAACAGACAAATTTACCATGGACTAGGTAACCAAGTTAGAAAATCTTTTATAGATGTTAATATCATTAACTTCTCAATGATGCCGGTGGTAGAAGCTATTGCCAACTTCACCACAGTTTTCCTTTATGCAGCTGCCGTGTTTTGGGTGCGCCAAGCCAACGGAGCTCCATTAGAGATAGGTACAATAATAGCTTTCGTTGGTTATGTAGGTTTCTTCTGGGGACCAATATCAAACTTGGCTAACTACTATAACCAAATACTTGATGGTGCTTCTTATATAGAGAGAATTTTTGAATTCTTAGATGAGCCATTAATAATAGAGGATGCAGAGGATGCTTATGAGATGCCTAAGGTCAAAGGTGAAGTAGAGTTTCGTGATGTAACTTTCTCATACGAAGATGATAAACCAGTTCTTAAAGACGTAAACTTCAAAGTAAAACCAGGCGAAAGCGTTGCCCTTGTTGGTCCTACAGGCGCAGGTAAATCAACAATTGTTAATCTAATTTCTAGATTCTATGACGTAGACTCTGGAGAAGTACTAATAGATGGTAACAATGTAGAAAAAGTAACTATAGACTCACTACGCTCTCAATTAGGAATCATGATGCAAGATCCATACTTGTGGCCAACCACAATTATGGAAAATATTCGCTACGGTAGATTAGGTGCGACCGACGAAGAGGTCATAGCTGCAGCTAAGGCAGTTCATGCCCATGAATTTATTATGAAACAAGCAGATGGATATAACACAGAGATTCAAGAGAGAGGTTCTGGTGTTTCGGCTGGTGAGAAGCAGTTGATAAGTATTGCAAGAGTTCTGCTAGCAGATCCAGCTCTGATAATCTTGGATGAGGCAACTTCATCAATTGATACTCAGACTGAAAAAGCACTACAGTTAGGATTGGAAGAGTTGACCAAAGGCAGAACAACATTTAGTATTGCGCACAGACTTTCAACGATTAGAAACGCAGACAAAATTTTCTACATTGCTGAGCAAGGTATAGCTGAACAAGGTAAGCACGATGAATTACTACTTAAAGGCGGATACTATGCTAAGTTATATGAACAGCAAATCAGAGAAATGTTAG
This sequence comes from uncultured Fastidiosipila sp., assembly GCA_963510375.1. Taxonomy (GTDB): domain Bacteria; phylum Bacillota; class Clostridia; order Saccharofermentanales; family Fastidiosipilaceae; genus Fastidiosipila. The sequence goes on along the minus strand of CAUPES010000006.1, from coordinate 22,731 downwards.
AAGCTGGACAATATTAATAAGAAGTCTAGATTTCTGAGCAAGTTGAATAAGGAGAAACAAACATGGCAGGAAGAACATCGAAAGAAAATATGGGTAAGATATCTGATAATTTAGGCAAGTTCAAAGAAATAATGCAAGAAGTAGAAGAAAAAGCAGAAAAAGTTAAAATGAACTTAGATGCAGTTCAAGGCAATATAGATCCTAAACTAAATGAGTTAAAATCAAATATCAATCGACTCGAAAAACACATCTCAAGTATTGAGAAATCAGCTGATAAAACCAAAAAGAGCGTAGACAAGATAAATAAAAAATAAACCTTTAAATACGAAAAGAAGCTACAGGGGGTAGCTTCTTTTACGGGGTATTTGTATGAGGTTAGTATCATTATGATAAGTGAAGCAAAAAACTTTGTCTATGTAAAAATACCGTATTAACAGTGGATAATACACTTTTAATTATATAAGTTTTTATAAGCGCCAAATGGTGGCTCTCGCTTATAAGATTAGCTTAGTAGGTCGTAAGATTACCAATTTGTGAATAAAATTTAATGAAAATGTCAAAACTCGGTCTGAATCAATTGAATTTACATAATAAAGTCTATAAAATTGACAAACACATACTAATAAGCTTTAAAAGAAAAAAATTTATGGTAGAATATAGACGTTAGAAAATGACTTAACAAATAAAAATTAAAAGAAGGAGATTTCATATGAGCAAAGAAATTAACAAAGAAATGTTAGATCGTATGACTAATGGTAAAGGTTTTATCGCAGCTTTAGACCAAAGTGGTGGTTCAACTCCTAAAGCATTAGCAGCATATGGTATTTCAGAAGACCAATATAGTACAGAAGAGGAAATGTTTGACTTAGTACACGCAATGCGTACTAGAATTATTACAAGTCCTTCATTCACATCAGAAAAAGTATTAGGTGCTATCTTGTTCGAACAAACAATGGATAGAGACATCGAAGGTAAAGAAACACCAACATACCTATGGGATAAAGGTGTAGTTCCTTTCGTAAAAATTGACAAAGGTTTAGCAGACTTAGAGAACGGTGTTCAATTAATGAAACCAAACCCAGGTCTAGACGAACTACTAGCAAGAGCAAAATCTAAAGGTGTATTTGGTACAAAAGAGCGTTCATTCATTAAAGAATACAACGAAAAAGGTATTGCAGAAGCTGTTAAACAACAATTCGAAATTGGTAAACAAGTTGCAGCTCACGGTCTAGTACCAATGCTAGAACCAGAAGTATCAATCCACGCAGAAGACAAAGCTAAGATTGAAGAGTTCATGTTAAAAGAAATCTACAAGAACTTAGAAAACAACTGGGAAGCTGGAACACCAATTATGTTCAAGTTAACAATCCCAACAGAAGTTAACCTATACAAAGAGTTAACACAAAAACCTGATGTAGTTCGTGTAGTTTGCTTATCAGGTGGTTACGATGCAGATACAGCTAACGAAAAATTAGCTCAAAACGAAGGCTTAATCGCTTCATTCTCACGTACATTCGCAGCAGGCTTAACAGCTGATCAAACAGATGAAGAGTTTGATGCACACATGGCAAGAACAATTGAAGGTATTTACGAAGCTTCAATCAAATAATTTGCTATAATGAGCTATTAAAGTTCACAAATATAGAATACTAAGAAACTCCTAGGTCGAAAGATCTGGGAGTTTTTTTGTGGGGAAAGTATTAATATAATGATTGTGTTGTTCAAATAGAATTATCGATTGATCCAAATTCAAGTGAACCAGTACCATATGTGTACAGAAATCCCTTAGGAGAGTAGCCTATGAACACAAGTTATTTAAAAAGTATAGTAGTTTCAATTTTCTGTTGCTTATTACTTGTATCTTGCAATAAGCATCATACAAGTGAAAATTTCAATCCTGAGAATTCAAGAGTTGATAATGATGTTATTGGATCTAATAGCTATGATGAACTACCCACCCCTACAGGTTATAAGAGAGGTAGCTTAGTATTCTATTATTTGAAGGTAGATAATGAGATTTATACAAATATTTCAGAAGGGCATGATTTACCAGATGATATGAGTAGAAAAGAAGATAATAAAGTAAATGTAAATAAGCTACTGCAAGAACGAGATTATCAAAAAATAGGAACAGTGCAGGATATCATAGATGATATTCCAGTAAAGAACATGCAAGGGCATGGTTTTGCCAAAGGAGATGAAATATATAGAAATGATAATAACAAAGATAATTATCTATATGTAGTAACAGAAACTCCTAAGTCTGCATATTACGAATTGGCAGAAAATAAAAAAGTCTATCACGTTATTGTAATGAGAACTTGGAGCGAAAACGAGTTGGAGAATAGAGCTAAATAGGTTCGAAATACATACTATTATCACTACCAAGTTTTTTATGTATTTACTAAAAATTATTTCTCTGCTATGATGATCTTAATAAAAATTGAATATCAAGATTAAGCGTTGCGAAACTTAATGGGGAAAGAAGTTTGAGTCTTCTGCGGAACCGCCGCTGTGATTAATGAGCAGAGTCTATACCACTGGTTAGAACCGGGAAGGTGATGATGCGTATCAATTTAATAATAATTGATGTAGTTATTAGCCAGAATATCCACTTAATCTTTTGTTAGTGAGAAATGCAACGGACAATTTGCAACTTGCTGGAGAATAATAAGCTGTAAATACGGGCTACGCTTTTGGCGTGGCTTTTTTTATTGCTCTATTATCTTTGCTGAATATTTTTATATTTAGTTCAATTTGTCTTTTCTTTTCTCAAAAACGTAAAAAATAACGCCATTATTTAATTGCTTTTTATAGAGGTGATTTAATGAATATTAGTAATCAGATAGATTTAGATATGCCGGTGAACCAGGTTATAGAGGAAAATCCAGAAGTTTTAGATTTATTAGTTGAGCTTGGATTTACCCCATTGAAAAATAAACTTATGAGAATGACTGCTGGGGGTAAAGTTAGTCTAAACAAGGGATTAAGGATTACAGGAATATCAAAGGATAAATTAATTAGTACATTGCAGTGCAATGGATACGAGGTAATAGAAAGTGGTCAATAATAATTCTGAGAGAATAGAAATTTTGAAAAATATACTTGAAAAGCTACATTTAGGCTCAAGTCAAGAAAGTGTTCAGGAAGAATTTGAGAAACATTTTTCTAATGTGAATGCGATAGAAATTAGTCTAATGGAACAAGAAATTATTAATGACCCCAATAATGACTTAAGCTTTGAAGATGTACTTAAATTATGTAATGTGCATGCCAGAGTATTTCAGAATAATGTCGAAGCCCCTGATGTATTTGGGATTGATAACAAAGACCACCCTGTATATATTTTTAAGCAAGAAAATATAGCTTTGAGAAAGACTATTTTGCGTGTTGATAATATTATTAATTACCTAATATCTAATCCAAATAGCATTAATAAAGAGATGCTATCTGGTCTTAAACGTCAGGTTTCAATGTTAGGAGAGGTAAGTAAGCATTATGAACGTAAAGAAAAAGTGTTTTTCCCTTTCCTTGAGAAATATGGTCATTATGCCCCACCCAAAGTTATGTGGGCTAAGGATGATATGATTTTGGAGCTATTTAATGAATTTAAATTAAATGTGGATAAGCTACCAGAAATAGATTTAAAGATTTTAGAAAATTCATATCAAATATTTAAAAATGAACTTAATGAGATGATTTTCAAAGAAGAAGTTATATTGTTAAATTTGCTTCTTGAAACATTAAAACCAGAAGATTGGGAAGAGATTAAAGAAGAAAGTTATGCCTATGGTTACGCCATTATTAAACCAGTAGAATCGGATGACGATGACAAAAATTCTAAACATAAATTTGATATAGAAGTTACACAAAGCATACAAGGTACAAGAAATAGAATTGAGAAGAGAGCAGAAAATAAGCTAAGAGAAACAAAAAAAGTAGAACTAGAAGATGCTTATATCACGATAATTTATGAGGCTAAGAACCCTCAAAGTCTATTGGAAGAATCTACAAGTAGGAAATTTAGAGGCGGTAATATGAGCCTAGATGAGGCAAGAGTTATTCTGCAAAATTTAGACTACATAGTTGCTCTATATGATCAGGATTTGTGCCTTAAATTTATCAACCAAGAAAGTGAATTTTTTTCAAAAAATGATATTGGTAGTCCAATAGAAAACTTGATTAGTTCAAGCATCTATCAAAATAAAATTAGTAATAGTAATTTGCTAAGAGTTAGAAATAAAGAAGGAGAAAAAGAAGAGTTTAGGATTTGTTATCAGCACCAAAACTATAACTTAACTCTACAGAGTATTTATACCGAGAAAAAAGATTTTCTTGGGATGATTTTGCTGATTTTGCTTATAGATAAATATAATAATTTGGAAAACCCATCTAAACGTGAGATGAGTTTAGAGGGTGATACTAATCCTATAAAGAAGCCTGTAATTAAATCTGCATCAGAATTTTTACCTGAAGATAAATTAACGAGTGAAAAAAATCTGGAAATAGAGTTTACGGATGGAATATTTAGTGGAAAATGGCAGGAAAAGGTTGCAGAAGTATCGTACTTGCAGACTGAACTAGGCAAGTTAGATTTGACCGAAGTAGACGCATTGCTTTTAGCCTTGCCGGCGGAATTGACATTTGTTGATACAAATAGGGTATTTCGATATTTTAATTGTCAGGAGAATCTGGATAAGATGATATTTAAACGCACAAACGCACAAATTGGTAGAAATATAGAATATTGCCACCCGCCAAAATTATGGCCAAGAATCAAGCTTTTGTTTGAACACTTTGAAAATGGCATTAAGGACAAAGAAGAGATGTGGTATGAGAATCAGGAAGGTAGAACTATCTATATCACATATAAAGCATTAATTGACGATGCAGGAGCTTTTAGAGGAGTTTTAGAGTCAGTTGAAGATGTTACAAAATATATAAGAAATTAGGAGTAAAGGAGATAAAGAAATGGTAAAAAATGTGGACTCAAAAAATTTAAAAATGATTTTAGGTAAGGATATGCTAGAGAAAATATCAGAATTAAAAGTTATAAAAAGAGATGGTAGAGTTGTAAAATTTGATGTGAATAAAATTCAATCAGCTATCTTAAAAGCTGTTAAACAAGCTGCTGATGATGAGGATATAGATACGGATGTTTACAATTTACTTATGGTAAAAATTTGTAACGAAATTCTAGATAGATTTACTACTGATATTAAAATTTATGAGATTCAAAGTATAGTTGAAAAAATTCTCATAGACAATGATTTTACAGATATTGCTGAACTTTATATTAATTATAGAGTTCAAAGAGACATTGCTCGACAAAATTCAACCAACATTAATTACAGAATCAAAGATTTACTCCAGAAGAAATCTTCAGTTGTAAATGAAAATGCCAATAAAGACAGTAATGTATTTAATACACAGAGAGATTTAACAGCAGGTATTGTCGCGAAGTCTATTGGATTAAAAATGCTTCCACCTCATGTTGCGAATGCCCATCAGAAAGGTCAAATCCATGTGCATGATTTAGACTATAACCCATATACTCCTATGACTAATTGTTGCTTAATAGATTTTAAAGGTATGTTGAGTAATGGGTTTAAGATAGGAAATGCGGAGGTTGAATCTCCAAAATCCATCCAGACAGCAACTGCACAGATGGCTCAAATTATAGCTAATGTTGCGAGTAGTCAATATGGTGGAACTACGGCAGATAGAGTAGATGAATTATTGGCACCATATGCAGAAATTAATTATGAAAAAAATTTAGAAACGGCAAGAGAATGGATAGAAGCTGAAGCAAAGCAGATTGAATATGCTAAAGCCAAAACTATTAAGGATATTTATGATGCAATGCAAAGCTTGGAGTATGAAATTAATACCCTTTATACTTCACAAGGTCAAACTCCATTCACTACTTTAGGTTTTGGTTTGGGGACAAGCTGGATTGAAAGAGAAATTCAAAAAGCAATCTTACAGGTTAGAATTAAAGGAATTGGTAAAGAACACAGGACAGCGATTTTCCCAAAATTGATTTTTTCCATCAAGAAAGGTGTGAATCTAAAACCAGAAGATCCAAATTATGACATTAAGCAAATTGCTCTTAAATGCTCAACACAGAGAATGTATCCTGATGTATTGATGTATGATAAATTGATTGAATTGACAGGAAGTTTCAAGGCACCTATGGGATGTCGTTCCTTTTTACAAGGTTGGTGGGATGAAGAAGGAAACGAAGTTAATAATGGTAGAATGAATCTTGGAGTTGTTACGCTAAATTTACCTAGAATTGCAATTGAAGCAAGTAAAACTCCAGATACTGTTGAAAATATGCAGAAAAAGTTTTGGGAAATTTTCTTTGAACGTTTGGATATTCAAGCAGATGCATTGCTATATAGAATTAAGAGAGTAAAAGAAGCTTTGCCAGAAAATGCACCTATTTTGTATATGTATGGGGCTTTTGGAAAAAGACTTCAAGCCGGTGCTAATGTTGACCAATTGTTTAACAAGCGCCGAGCTACAGTATCTATGGGTTATATAGGATTATATGAAGTTGCGACTGCTTTCTATGGTAATGATTGGGAGCAAAATCAAGAAGCTAAAGATTTTACTTTAGAAATTGTTAAAGCATTGAAACAAAAAGCAGATGAACTTTCTCAAAAGTATGACTATCACTTTAGTGTATACAGCACACCTTCAGAGAGTTTGACAGACCGTTTTTGTAAATTGGATAAAAAAGAGTTTGGCTCTATACCTGATATTACAGATAAAGATTACTATACAAACTCATTTCACTATGATGTTAGAAAATCACCTACTCCTTTTGAGAAGATAGATTTTGAGAAAGATTACCCTAAATACGTTTCAGGTGGTTTTATTCATTACTGTGAATACCCTAACATGCGACAAAATCCTAAAGCTCTGGAAGCAGTTTGGGATTATGCCTACGATAAAGTTGCTTATTTGGGTACTAATACACCTATAGACCATTGTTATGAATGTGGTTTTGATGGTGAATTTAAACCAACTAAGAAAGGTTTTGAATGCCCACAATGCAAAAACACTAATCCGGCAACTTGCGATGTTGTAAAAAGGACTTGTGGATATTTAGGTAATCCTCAGCAACGACCAATGGTTCATGGTAGACATGAGGAAATCAAATCTAGAGTTAAACATATTCCTGCTGATGCTTTTAACAGAACTTTTGTAGATGATGGTGAAAATTTAAAAGCTAAGCTGGAAGCAGAGGGTAAATGGTATGTTGAAAATTCATTAGTTGAGACTGATAAAGTTTTTGCTGAGGAAAATTAAAAACAAAATTTAGATTAAGTTTATTAAACAATTGTTTGTAGAGGAATAAATGGAAGAAAAAAAGAAAAGATCACCTAGAAATCCAAAACCCAAAGAATGGTTAGCGAAAGATTGGTCAAGAGGGAATGTTGCAGATTATAAGCCATATAATTTTGTTGACGGTGAAGGTGTTAGATGCTCTTTGTATGTCAGTGGTTGTTTATTTGCTTGCCCAGAATGCTATAACTTAATAGTTCAGAATTTCAAATACGGATTCCCTTATACACAAGAATTGCAAGACAGAATTTTAAATGATGTTGCAGCTGATTTTTGTCAAGGATTGACATTGTTGGGTGGGGAGCCAATGTTAAATACCAATACACTCCTGCCTCTTTGTCATGCCTTTAGAGAATGTTTCGGAAACACCAAGGATATTTGGTGTTGGTCAGGGTATACATGGGAAGAATTGATGCAAGAAAGCGACGATAAATTGGAATTGCTTAGCTTAGTAGACGTTTTAGTTGACGGACGTTTCCAGATTGATTTATTAGATTTAACATTGCAATTTAGAGGTAGTAGCAATCAAAGGATTATAAGAGTACAAGAGAGTTTAGAAAAAGGTGAGATTGTACTGTGGACAAATGCGGATGGAAGTCCATATAGATAGAAAAAAGTGAATAAAGCATGGAATTTTTGGCAAAAGTTGAAAATAGAGGGGCATATAAAGACCTAATAGATTTCAATAAGAATTTATATGGTGAAATTATTGAAAAATTAAAAACAGTTGAGGATCCAGAAATATCAATGGATGTATATAACTTAGGACTTATTTATAATATTTTGGGAGACTTGAATAATAATATAATTGTTGTAATGACATTGACCACACCAGCTTGTCCAATGGCAAGTATGCTTATTAAAAATATAGTTTCTGAAGTTGAAAAAGTTCCTGAAGTTAATAATGTTGACGCTGATATAGTTTTTGAGCCTAAATGGACTATTGATAGTATGAGTGATTATGCAAAAGTTGCTTTGGGATTAAAAAAATAAAGATTTGACAAAATAAAAAACCTCCTGCATAATAAAACCGTTTGAGCAAAAATAAGGAGGGATTCTCATGGAGAAAGAGAAAAAGCGCATTCGCATCGGACAAGATCCTATTTGGGATGCTAGTCAGATATCTAAAGGGAAGCAAATTCTTTTAGGATTACAACATTTATTTGCAATGTTTGGAGCGACAGTTTTAGTTCCAATATTGACAGGGTTAGATATTTCAACAACATTATTTATGGCAGGAGCCGGTACACTATTATTTCATTTGGCAACAGGTGGTAAGGTACCGGCTTTTTTAGGCTCTTCATTCGCATTTTTAGGTGGTTATGCAATTTTAGCTCCACTGGGTGCAGATGGAATACCAAATGTAGAAGGCTTACGTAGCGCAAATGGTGGTATTTTTGTTAGTGGACTTTTGTTTATTGCAATTGCTTACTTAATTAAGCTTTTTGGTGTCCAAAATATTATGAAATTTTTCCCACCAATTGTTACTGGACCAATTATTATTGCAATTGGAATTGGGTTAGCTCCAACTGCTATCAGTAATGCAAGTAGCAACTGGATAATAGCTCTAGTAACCATGGGAACAGTTATTATTTTCAATATTTGGGGTAAAGGTATGACCAAAGTTATTCCTATTATGTTAGGAATAATTGCAGGATATATTTGTGCTTTATTAATGAATGAAGTTAATTTCGATAGTATGAAGAATGCCGAAGCTTTCGCCTTGCCATTCGCACAAGATAGATTAATGACAATTGACTTGAGAGGAATTTCAGTAATGATTCCAATTTCTCTAGCAACTCTTATGGAACATGTTGGAGATATTTCAGCAATTAGTGCTACAACAGGCAAGAACTACCTGAAAGAACCAGGACTACATAGAACTTTATTAGGTGATGGTTTGGCTACATCATTCTCTACAGCAATTGGTGGACCTGACATGACAACATATGGTGAAAACGTTGGTGTTATGGCTTTAACAAAAGTCTATGCTCCAAGCATAATTAGATTAGCCGCAATATTCTCAATAGCACTTTCATTCTTCCCAATTGTAAGTGGATTTATACGTACAATCCCAACAGCAGTAATTGGTGGTGTTTCAATCATTCTTTACGGTATGATCGCAAGTACAGGTGTTAGAAACTTAGTTGAGAACCAAGTTGACTTTAGCTTAAGTAGAAACATGATTATTGCAGGTGTTATTTTCGTATCAGCCTTAGGTTTTGGTGGTGAAGGTTTAACAATCCCTGTTTTCGGAGTTGATCTAGTTCTACCTGGTATAGCAATAGCTGCAATTATAGGAATCCTACTAAACGCAATCCTTCCTGGTAACGATTATGTATTCAACATAGAAGAACCAAATGAAGTAGGTACAGGTATAGACTTCTCTGTTAGAAATCGTGAAGATGCAGAAGATGAGAAAATTGTTGCAGAAGCGATTGAGAAACGTGAGTTGGAAGAAGCTCAAAAAGTATTAGATAGAGATAATTAATATTAGTTAAAAAATAAGAATTTTACGAGCGTGGTTATCTTTTAACCACGCTTTTGTTTTGAGTTATAGATGAACTTTATCTTAAAATAATTTATAAGTGCAAAAATAACGTTAATATACGATTGAAAAATGTTGCAAATATGATTAAATGGAAAACAAGCGTAATTTGTAGAATGATAAGCAGAATAGTTAAGGAGATCATTTAATGATTAAATTCGGTACAGGTGGCTGGCGTGCGTTAATTGGTGATGAATTTACAAAATTTAATATCACTAGATTAGCACAAGCTATGTCCGATTATATTTGGAAAAATTCAAAAGATGAAGAGCAATCAGTCGTAATTGGTTACGACAGAAGATTTTTATCAAAAACAGCAGCAATTTGGGTTGTAGAAGTGTTTGCTGCCAATAATATTAAAGTTAATTTAATAAATGAAGAAGCTCCGACTCCTATGACTATGTTTACAATAGGTGATCTTGGCCTAGAATACGGAATAGCAGTTACAGCAAGTCATAATGCTTATGAATGGAACGGTATTAAATTCTTTTTCGATGGGGGAAAGGATGCAACTGTTGAAGTTACAAATGAACTTGAGAAGATGACCGAAAAGATAGCAATCGAAGACGTTAAATCTATGAGATTTGAGGAGGCTAAGGAAAAAGGTCTAGTAGTTATCATAAATCCATTAAATAGCTACATTGATAGAATAATGTCTTTAATAGATGTTGAAGCAATCAAAAAAAGAGATTTAAGAATCTTATTAGACCCAATGCATGGTGTTTCAAGAATTGCACTACAAGCTTTACTAATTAACTGTAGATGCAGACTAGATGCAATTAATGATAGTCATGACATGATGTTTGGTGGAAATATGCCTTCACCTTCACGCGGTAATTTACAACGACTAAAAGAACTAGTTGTCAAAGGTGGATATGATCTTGGTGTGGCAACAGATGGAGATGCTGATAGAATCGGATTAATATCAGAGCGAGGTAGATATATTCACGCTAACGACATTTTGGTTTTGCTTTACTACTACTATCTAGAATATAAAGGTGAGAGATCAGCAGTTGTAAGAAACATTTCTACAACTCATCTTTTGGATAGAATTGCTAAAGCATACGGGCAAGAATGCATTGAAGTTCCAGTTGGCTTCAAACATATTACCAAAGGAATGGAAGATTCTGGAGCAATCATCGGTGGAGAAAGCTCAGGCGGTCTAGCTACAGTAGGTCATATTAAAGGTAAAGATGGTATATACGCTGCAGCCTTAATAATTGAGATGTTAAGTTTATTGAATAAATCTTTAAGCGATATTTTGGACGAGATTTATGAAAAATTCGGACAATTATTTACTGTAGAAAGAAACTTCCGTGTTACTGAAGAGCACAAAGAAGAAATTAGACGATTGTTATTTACAGAGAGTAGATTACCAGATTTCAAGCATAAAATTGAAAAAGTTTCAGACAAAGATGGTTTGAAAGTATACTTCGAAAATGATGGCTGGATACTTGTAAGATTCTCAGGTACTGAACCAGTAATTAGAATCTACTCAGAAATGGATTCAATTGAAGAAGCCGCTCTTATCTGTGACAGAATTCAAGAATTTTTAAAAATAACTCCTAGTATGGAGACAGAATAGCAGCAAATTCAACTATAAATTTGCTGCTATAATTCACAATTAAGATTGCTTAATTCAAATTCTCCTCAATTGCATCAATTAGCTCATTATCAGGATCATCTAAATAGCGCCAGAAGAAGAGTCCGCCAAGATCATGTTCTTTGGCATATTCACATTTGTAAATAACGGATTCAGCATCATCATAAGAGATAAAGGTACTGCCATCGAATAACCAAGGTACTTTAGCTTCGTCATCCCAATATCTGATGAAACCATTTTTATTAATATATTCATCACGGAGCTCATCATAGTTTGGTCCGAAACCACCTCCGCCTTCTCCGACTTGTAGCAATCCATTATTATCCGGATTGACATTGGTCCACATGTGACTGTAGAAGCCGGAACCTATATGAATTTTTTCTGCAGGAACGCCAAGGTCTAACCATGCTTGAATACCAGAGTCTGCACTCAAACGGTAGATGTCATTTTCTTTGGTGTATAGAGTAGTATGATGTCCAGTTTCTTCTTGACCGAAACCACGCAGGTCATAGGTCATCAAGAATACGTGGTCCAGATATTTAGTGAATTCAGGAACTTCAGTTTGGTTGATAAACCACTGCCCAACTCCAGCTGCAATTGTCAATTCAAGGTGTTTGGAACTAGTTTTTTCATACTCATCAAAGGTCTCTCTAATTGTTCTAAGCAAGTGAGTAAAATTCTCTTTATCCTTAGGGCTTGAGTCCATACCCTCATAAATCGAGCATGGGAATTCCCAGTCAAGATCCATCCCATCTAGTCCATATTCAATACAGCTATTGAGACATTGCTTGGAGAAATCTTCTCGACCCTCAGCCGTCATTGCCATAGTTGAGAAACCTGCAGCACCAGCGCCACCGACACTCATTAAAATTTTTAGATTTGGATTTGCTTCACGTATTCGTGGTAGATGTGAGATGTTGTTGAGCTTATCAAAAGATAGCTTGCCATCTTTAAGAACGACAAAGGCTAAGTTCAGTCTATCGAATTGTTTGAGGTGTTTAGTCGTTAAAAACGGTATCTGTGCGTTGGGACAATATGCTGTGAATTCTTTCATATCTCTGACCTTTCTGAGTGGAGTTTGCCTGGCAAGATTTTCTGAATAAACTAATAAAAATTTTGCTGATAACAAACTCAAATGGAATCTTTATATTAGCCATATTATAGCTCAAATGCTATTAAATTAATTCAACATTAATATATAATAAAAAGTTAGTTGCATACGCAACTACTTTTAGATAACATATATAATTATCTGTTTTTTATGAGTATTAGCGAGTTTTGAATTTTAACGGAAATTAGTGAAGAACAGCGAGTACAAACAATGCTAACTAATGCTAAAGAATATCAACAATTATAAAACAGAACTTTAAGGGCAAAAGGTGTAGAGTGGAAAAGATACAAAAATATTTTAACAGGATGTATAGAGCTTCAATGCTAGATAGAGATTTACACTTCCAGGACAAGGGGATATCTGGGTGTCAAACAAGTTATATCATGCAGGTAGTTTGGAGACCAGGACTTAGTCAGGAAGATTTAAGTAAGTTGCTGTTAGTTAACAAAAGCACCGTTGCTCGTCACGTATCACAATTGGAAAAATCAGGTTTTATTATTCGCGAGCTTGACCCAGAGGATCAACGCAAGAAGAGACTCTATCCGAGCGAAAAAGCTAAAGCAATTTATGAAGAGATTATCGACTACCTAGAAGATTGGAACAACTTACTTTTGCAAGATTTTACAGAAGCAGAGGCTGAAATGATTAGCGAAGCTTTAAGAAAAATAAGCAAAATTTCTTCAGAATCGATCCGAAATAAAAATAGTGAATATAAACTAGATTAAACAAAATATATAACGATGACTTAAAAAGAAGAAAGTGTAGGAAATTTGATGTTACTTGAATATGCCAAACCCTATAAGGGAAGAATAATAGTCAATGCAATTATAAAGACTTTAGCTACTGTATTTGAAATCTTAATGCCAGCAATTTTAGCATTTATGATTAATGATTTGGTTATTAGTGGAGATAGATCAGGGATTGTCTATTGGGGAATAATTATGATAGTGCTCGCATTTCTAGCTTGGTTGACCAATATCATAGCCAACAGAATGGCAGCCTACACCTCTTCCAGAATAGTTAGAGCAGTTAGACACGACTTATATTCAAGAGCAATTAATCTTTCTGCGAAACAAATAGATAGCTTGAGTATATCTTCCTTAGAGACTAGATTAACAACAGATACTTATAATATACATAACTTTTTTGGTGTATCTCTGAGAATGGGGATTCGTTCCATACTTCTATTCTTAGGTGGAATTGCTATATGTTTTTTCTTAGAGTGGCGACTATCTCTTATCTTATTTGTTATGGTGCCACCAATTTTCTTATTGATTAAACTTGTTTTTTCAAAAGCATTCCCTATGTTTAGAAACGTTCAGACAAAAGTAGATAACATGGTCCAAGTTATTAGAGAAAATATCCGTGGTATCAGAGTTTCAAAGGCTCTGGATAAAACAGAATATGAGCAAGGACGATTTGCAGAACGTAACCAAGACGTTATCGATGCCGAGATAGAAGTTACAGATCTGATGATTAAGTTGTTCCCAAGTATTAATGTCATTATCTTCACAGGCCAAGCTTTAATTATTATCCTAGGTGCTTACCTAGCAAGTCAGGGTACAGTTGAAGCTGGTATTATTACTGCTTTCTTGAGTTATTTCTTACAGATTGCTCACTCATTCATGGCTATGAACCGTATGATTAATATAAGTACACGTGCTAAAACTTCTGGCGATAGAATTAGTGAAGTCATGAACCTTCCTATAGACGATAGCCAAATTATACATGGTGAAGCAGTTGAGACTTTGCCAGCAGCTACTCCAGAAGTTCCTGATGTTGAGTTTAGAAATGTAACATTTGTTTACGATGAAGAGAATTATGAACTATACAAGGAAGCAAATTCTATTGAGGAAAAAGCTAAGTATGCCGACCTGTACAATATTTCTTTCAAAGTTTATCCAGGCGACACCCTTGGAATTATAGGAGCAACAGGTTCAGGTAAGAGTACAATAATCAAGCTCCTAACAAGAATGTACGATCCTCAAGAGGGAGAGATTTTTATAAGAGGTATAGATATTAAGAGAATATCCAGAGAGTTAATGCACGAAATGTTTGGTCTAGTCCTACAAAATGACTTTATCTTTAGTGGTACGCTCGAGAATAACATTAAATTCGGTAGAGATATTACAAATGCAGAATTAGAAGAGACCACAAAATACGCCCAAGCTGATGATTTCATCAAGGATAAAGGTGGACTCAAATTCAAGTTGGTTGCTCGTGGTACAAACTTGTCAGGTGGTCAGCAACAAAGAGTTCTTTTGAGTAGAGCACTTTCAGGAAATCCAGCTATCTTAGTGTTAGACGACTCATCTAGTGCCTTGGACTTCGCAACAGATGCCAGATTGCGTAAAGCCTTGAGCGAAAACTATGCAGAAACAACAGCGTTTATTATTGCCCAAAGAATTAGCTCCATTATGCATGCACAAAACATATTAGTTTTACAAGGTGGAAAAATTCTCGATCAAGGAACACACGAAGAATTACTAAAAAATTGTGAATTGTATAAAGAAGTAGCTGATATGCAATTAGGTTCTGCTGGGTCAGATTTTGACTCAATAGAGTTTTTCCATAATTCATAATTAACAGTCCTAATTGAGAGGAGTACGAAATGTTTAATAAAATAAAATCAATTTTTAAACCAAAGGATGATATAGACATAAAGCCAGCAGCAGAGCCATTGCTTACACCTCCTGAGAGGAATAGAGACAACAAACCTAAGGATTATGGCAAAGTCTTAACGGGATTAGGAAGATATGTGTCAAGAGCATGGAAGGGCTATTTGCTAGCGTTCCTACTTATTATTGTTACTAATATCATGCAAGTTTTCGGCCCACGTTTAAGTGGTTTAGCCATTGATGCAATCGGCATAAAGCCATCTGATGTAGATATGTCAACCGTCTTGAAATTCACAGGAATTATGATGTTGATCTATATTCTGAGCGCTTTAACTAGTATTATTTTTTCAAAAGTATTAATAAGAACCGTTCAGAGAACAATCGGTAAAATGCGTCAAGATACCTTCAACAAAATTGTTGAATTGCCGTTGTCATATATAGATACACACCAAGCAGGTGACCTAGTTTCTAGAATATCCTATGACTTGGGTCTAGTTTCACAGGCTTTAAGCTTCGATATCATGCGAATTATCGGTAGCTTCATAACTGTTGTAGGTTCCTTCATTATGATGCTAAGAATGAGCCCTCGATTAAGTATTATTTTCGTAATTTTGTTGCCAATTATTATTGGATTTACAATTTACAGACGTATGGTGACTCGTCCTCTATTTAGGTTACGTTCCAAAGAACTAGGTCGTATGAATGCCTATGTTGAAGAAACTTTATCCGGTCAAAAAACTATCAGCGCCTATGGCAAAGAGCAGTTCTTTATCGACAATTTTGATGAAGTAAACAACAGCAGTATAGATGCTTACTATAGAGCAGATTACCAAGGTGCATTCAACGGACCATCTGTTTCATTTATGAGTAATATTGCTTTGGCCTTGGTATCATTGTTTGGGTCTCTAGCCGTTCTAGATGGGCAATTTACAATTGGTAGTTTGAGTGCATTTGTCTTGTATTCACGTAGTTTCAGTGAGCCGATTAACCAGATTGCTATGATATTCCAAGACCTACAGTCAGCTGCCTCCGCTGCAGAAAGAGTTTTCACCTTGCTGGATGAGGACTCAGAGCCTGAAGATAGACCGAATGCTATTGAATTGACAGATGTTAAGGGCAAAGTCGAGTTCAGAAATGTAAGCTTCTCTTATATACCTGGAGTGCCTGTATTGGAGAATGTCAATTTTGTAGCCGAAGCAGGTAGTTTGACCGCTATTGTAGGGCCAACAGGTGCGGGTAAAACGACCATAGTTAACTTACTGATGCGTTTCTACGACCCACAAGAAGGTGAAATCCTAGTAGATGATATAGATATCAAGGATATAACTCGTAAGAGCTTGCGTAGAGCTTTTGCCATGGTCTTGCAAGATACCTGGTTGTTCTCAGGAACGATTAAGGAAAATATTGCTTATGGTGAAAGCGATGTTGATATGGAAAAAATTGAAGCAGTGGCGGAGGCTGCCCACATTAATGGATTTATTGAAGGGCAGGCGGAGAAGTACGACAGCGTTGTCAGTGATAGTGCTTCCAACTTGTCACAAGGTCAAAAACAATTGCTAACAATTGCTCGGGCGATGCTATTAGATGCACCAATGTTGATACTAGACGAGGCAACCTCAAACGTTGACAGCAAGACAGAGATTCAGATTCAAGATGCTATGAATAAGCTGATTGAAGGTCGTACCTCATTTGTTATTGCTCACCGTTTGTCAACTATCCAAAGTGCTGATGAGATCCTTGTCATTAATGCTGGTAAAATCCAAGAGCAAGGTACTCATGACGAATTACTTGAGAAGGACGACGGTATTTACAAGAACCTTTACGATTCACAGTTCCAAGGGTAGAGTTAGTTATTTAGACAGAACATATGCGCATCCTTTAGTGAAAACTAGGGGATATTTTTTTGAAACAAATTGAGCTTAGTTTTATTAAACTGATTAAAAAAAGCAAGTTTAGGGGCTGTAAATTAGGGATTTGATTCTTTAAAAACTATCGGCATGATTAGTAGAAATACTAGTTATGTCGATTTTTTTATATTTTTATTGATATCAACTACCCTGATGTAGTTCCACTGTATCCAGATGGTTTGTTTCTTTGTTCTTGAACCTTTTATCTTTTAAGACTGTTCCACATAAATTTTATCTACGAAAGTTCTGATTATCTCAGCATCCAGCTCTTTGAAATCCATATATTTCTTTACTAAGTTTAGAAATGACTGTGTATTTAGACTCTCTTTAGTAGCTTCATAAATGAAATATCGCCAGAGGGTAGTTGAATATGCCATAAAGCATAATCTAGTATTGTCACATATGTTTGACAATACTAGAGTTTTAGAAACAACCCATAAAATGATAGTATGGAGATAATCACAGAAATGTGATGTAATAGATAAAAATATCTATGGAGGAAAATTATGGCTGTAAGTTACAAAAGATTACTACATATGATGATTGAAAAAGATATTTCCAATCAGGACTTAATGAAAGACGCCAAGATTTCTGCAAATATAATTACAAAAATACGAAATGGACAGTATATGGCTTTGGATAAAGTAGAAAGTATCTGTTTGGCCTTAGACTGTACACCTAATGATATATTGGAATTTATACCGGAGGAGAAGATTAAAAATGGGATATAAGCTGGAACTTACATGGCTTGGTAAAGAAAAAGAAATAAAGATAGAACCTAGAATACTAATTGAAAATAAAGAGCTATCGAATATAGAAAATGACCCTGAAACCGAAAATATGCTCATTCATGGCGATAACCTCCTTGCACTGAAGGCTCTAGAAAGCAAATATGCAGGACAGGTGAAGTGCATATATATCGACCCGCCTTATAACACTGGTTCGGCATTTGAACATTACGATGATAACCTTGAACATTCCACATGGTTATCGCTTATAAAACCAAGGCTTGAAATACTTAGAAACCTTCTTTCAGATGATGGAAGTATTTGGATAAGTATTGATGCGG
Organism: uncultured Fastidiosipila sp.; assembly: GCA_963510375.1. Lineage (GTDB taxonomy): Bacteria > Bacillota > Clostridia > Saccharofermentanales > Fastidiosipilaceae > Fastidiosipila. Next base: position 4,519 of record CAUPES010000006.1, on the reverse strand, counting down.
ATGAAAGTCATTATTTAAAAGTTCTTTGTGACGAAGTATTCGGTAGGCGAAATTTTATTGATGAAGTAGTTTGGCAAAGATCGTATTCTCCAATTAACTTAAAGAAGACATTATCAAGATGTCATGATACTATTCTTGTTTTTGCAAAAAATTATAGTTCGGAATTTGAGTTGAATAAATTACCTAGGACAGATGCTGCAAACAAAAGATATAAGAATCCAGACAATGATCCTAGAGGTGTATGGAAAACTGGTGATATGTCTGTTGGACCAAGGGTGGAATCAAATGTATATAAAGTAGTTACTCCTAGTGGAAGAGAAGTTTTTCCGCCTGAAGGAAGAAGCTGGGTATTTAACGAAGACCGTTATCATGAAATGCTTGACGATAATAGAATTTGGTTTGGTGCAAAAGGAAATAATGTTCCATCAGTAAAAAGATTTCTTTCAGAAACAAAGCAAGGCATTGTAGCTATGACATTATGGACACGTGATGAAGTTGGAGATTCTCAAGAAGGAAAAAAAGAAGTAAAAGCAATAAATAGTGATTCCGTGTTTGCCACACCAAAACAAGAGCGATTAATAGAACGTGTGCTTACTCTTGGAAGTAACGAAGGTGACCTAGTTCTTGACTCTTTCCTTGGCTCTGGCACAACTGCTGCTGTTGCTCATAAGATGGGAAGAAAATATATTGGTATTGAAATGGGAGACCATGCTTATACTCACTGTAAGGTGCGACTTGATAAGGTGATTGATGGTAGTGATCAAGGTGGTATATCAAAATCTGTAAATTGGCAAGGTGGAGGTGGATATAAGTTCTATGAGCTTGCACCATCTCTAATTAATAAAGATGATTTTGATGAATATGTTATAAATAAAGAGTACGATGCTGATATGCTTGCTTCGGCTGTGGCACTTCATGAAGGTTTTACTTATGAACCAGACTCTGAGATTTTCTGGAAACAGTCAAAGGGAAATGAGTCATCTTTCCTATTTGTTACAACAAGACATTTAAATGGGGCATATTTAGATTCCATAAAATCAACTATGGAAGACGGAGAATTTCTAATTATTGCTTGTAAATCTTTTGAAGCTGGACTGGATAAGCTTTATCCAAACATCACCATCAAGAAAATTCCACAGATGTTACTTGCAAGGTGCGAATTTGGGAAAGACAATTACAATCTCAACATTGTAAATCCACCTATTTACGAAGATGAAGAGGAGGAAAATGAAGATGAATAATAAATTTCCTCAGTACACAACAGATTATATCAGCGGAGTAATGTCCTTAAGAAAACCACAGGAGAACTCTCTAAAGATTTTGGAAGAAATCATGACTTCTATAAATGTAAAGAAAGGTATGAATCTAAAAGCCTCCCTTGGGGGAGTTCATGCCCTATATCCTATTTGCTCTGATTTTGAAAGGGACTTTATGTCTCTTACTTTTGCCCTTGCAACAGGTGTAGGCAAAACAAGACTGATGGGAGCTTTCATAGCCTATTTATATACACACCATGATATAAAGAATTTTTTTGTTGTGGCACCGAACACAACTATTTATGAAAAGTTAAAGAAGGATTTATCCGACCAATCAAATCCAAAGTATGTATTTAAGGGTTTAGGTTGTTTTCACACTGCTCCTCAAATAATTACGGATGATGATTATAAATCAAGACAGATTTCACTTTTTGAATCAGATATTAGAATTTTTGTATTTAATATTGATAAATTTAATAAAGAAGAATCCAACATGAAAAAAATCAATGAATTTATTGGAGATTCTTTTTATCAGTATCTAGCAAATCTTCCTGACCTAGTGCTTATCATGGATGAGTCTCACCATTATAGAGCCAAAAAAGGGATGGAAGCTATTAATGAACTGAATCCACTTTTGGGATTAGAACTTACTGCTACCCCTATTGTTACTTCTGGTTCAAAACAGACGCATTTTAAGAATGTGGTTTATGAATATCCTCTATCTAAAGCTATAGAAGATGGCTACACTCGTACACCATTTGCTGGAACAAGATCAGATATCAACTTCTACAATTTTGGAGAAGAAGAACTCGACAAAATCATGCTTCTGGATGGGCTAAAACTTCATGAAAGAGCTAAAATGGAACTTGAAGCTTATGCTATGAACAATAGCACTGATGAGAATCAGGTTAGAAAAGTTAAACCATTTATGATGGTAGTCTGCAAAGACACAGACCATGCAAAGTGGGTGGAAGAATATATCAAATCTGATGAATTTAAAGGTGGAGCTTATAGAAATAAAACAATAATAGTTCATTCCAAACAAAAAGGTGCTGAAAGCGAAGCTAATACAAAGCTACTGCTTGAAGTTGAAAATTATGATAATCCTGTAGAAATTGTCATCCATGTAAATATGCTAAAAGAAGGATGGGATGTAAATAATCTTTATACTATTGTTCCTCTTAGAACTGCAGCATCTAAGGTGCTTAGAGAACAAATGGTTGGTAGAGGACTAAGGCTCCCTTATGGCAAAAGAACCGGAAATGAAATAGTTGATGCAGTTTACCTTACAGCACATGATAAATTCCAAGATATTATAAATGAAGCACAAAAAGGAGATTCAATATTTAAGGCTGGAAATATTATTAAAGTGGAAGAGATAGAAAAAAATATATCTAGCTCACAGCTTTCATGGGATTTTGAATCTTATGAAGTTCGAGATAAAGCTTATTCTTCTTATGGAATTTCAAAGAATGAAAAAAGTGATGAATTAATAGACAAAGCTGTTAGCCTAATAAAAGAAGAAGTCGCTAAGGAAATTATTGCATCAAAAAAAGTAGAAATTTCAAAAGAGCAGAAGAAGAAAATTACAGAAAAGATAACTGATAAAATCAAAAAAGATAAAGATTTAAGCGAGATTTTTAAAGAAAATGAAAATCCATTTTATCATTGGCTTAATAACACAGTGGAAGAAACCCATCAAACTACAAAAGAAAAATTTATCCCTATTCCTAGACTCAAAGTAACAGATGAAGGCGTCATTGAATACGGCTTTGTTGATTTCGATTTAGATTTAAGTGAATTTAACCATGCACCAATTAGAAATGATTTACTGATTCAAAATCTTGAAGACTTATCAGATTTACAAAGGATAGATGGAGATGCAATTGACTTTGATGGCTATAACTCTAAAAAGGTGATTTTGGAACTGCTCAGGACTAAACCAGAGATTGATTACGAGAAGTGTTCTGAGCTACTTTTTAAATTGATTTCACAAGTAATCTATTACTATGAAAATAAGTACGATACTAACTTGATGCAAAATATCGTGATGATGAATAAAAAAGATATAGCGAATAAAATTTATCAGCAGATGATGCAGGATAATCATTTTTATTGTGAAAATGGATTTATCAAGTTTTCTGTAATGGATACTAGAGAATATAATTTAACTCAGACTTATACATGGGATAAGAAGCTGAATTTATATGCTAGCTATAATGGAAATATTAAGTCAATATTATTTGAAGGAATAAAAAAAGGAGTCTTTGAGACTGCCAAGTTTGATAGTTTTCCTGAACTTCTTTTAGCGAGAGTACTTGAAAAAGATAAAGATGTAATTAACTGGCTAAGACCTGCACAGAATGAATTTAATATAACTTACAATAGAGGAAGGCATTATGTTCCGGACTTTGTAGTGGAAACTTCTGATAGTTTTTTTGTGGTAGAAGTAAAAGGTGAAGATAAGATTAATGATGCAGATGTTATTGCTAAAGGTAAAAAAACAGTGATGTTCTGTGAAGTAGCAAGTAACTGGGCAAAGGCAAATAAGAAGAAAGAATGGAAGTATGTATTTATTCCATCAAAACAAATATTCCCTACCTCCTCTTTCGATAATTTAATTAATAGATTTACTGAGGTTTAAAATGAACATAGAAAACTATATAGAATCACAATATCGTGAAATTTATTCTGATTTAAACATTGAGTTTATCGAACTATATAAATGTTTCAGGTCACAAAAATTACAAGAGATTTTTGCAACTATACATCATCTTTGTGTTGAAAATTATAAGTTAATGAATAAAAGACTTCCAACCGGAGAATACGGGGATCATTTTTGGGCTGATCCAAGCAGAAAATTAATTCTCGCTATTGATACAGCTTTAGGTATGCAAAGAGCATTGAAGAATTCAGAATATGCCTTTGAAATAGTTGATTACTATAAAGAGGTATTTAAAAAGTCAGGCGAATTTCTTTCTAGTAGTGGAGGTAGCCAAATGCCTCCGAACATGGAAAAAATTGAAATATACTATACAATGCCTATAATACTCCCTGCAAACACAATAAAAATTAAATCAGGACATTCAGAAAAAAATATCGAGCTAAAATTAATAGGCGAAGGCTCGTATGCACAGGTGTTTTCTTTCTTTGACGATTATTATAATAGAAAATTTGTTTTGAAAAGAGCAAAGAAAGATTTAAATGAAAAGACTAACTATTAAAAGTCAAGAGGTAAAATGCTAAAAATATAAGAATTGATA
>CAUPES010000005.1:0-104331 GCA_963510375.1 uncultured Fastidiosipila sp. | reverse complement strand
ATATAGACTCCTTACTTTGTTTTATTTTGACTTGACTTCATATAGTCAGTCTTAAAAGTAATCAATTGGTTGCATAGTAGTATTATAGCAAAAATATTTCTATCTCCTATACATACCTTATTTCTAGTCTTCTAAAATCGATACTTCAAGGTCTATCGCTTTAAATTCTTTTGTGTATTTTGGCATACAAAAACCCCTCAATCCGTATTCTGGATTTTGGGGTTCAGGTCATTAAATAATTAGCGTATTCTTTAATATAATTTTGATCCTGCTGGAATATTATCATCCAACATTATTAAGTTAAGTTTTTCTTCTCCGTCGTACTCACAAATTGCAGATATAATCATACCTTCTGAGTCGATTCCCATCATCTTACGAGGAGGAAGATTACAAATTGCAAGTAGTGTCTTTCCAATTAAGCTCTCTGCGCTGTAATATTCCTTAATACCAGATAAAATAACTCTTTCTTTTTCAGAACCATCATCTAATGTAAATTTCAAAAGTTTTTTTGACTTAGGAACTTCTTCGCAGTTTTTAACTTTTACAACTCTAAAATCAGATTTTGAGAAAGTTTCAAAGTCTACCATATCTTCAAATAATGGTTCAACTTTCACTTTTGAAAAGTCGATTTTTTCTGTCGTAAGTTTGTCGTAAGTTTCGTAAGTTTCTTTTGACAAGCCCCCATTTTCTGCCTTTTCTAAGCCTATTGGCTTCATTGTTGGGAATAGCAGTACGTCACGGATATTATCATTTCCAGTTAACAACATACATAATCTGTCAATTCCAATTCCTAAACCACCAGTTGGAGGCAAAGCATATTCGAGAGCTCTGATATAATCTTCATCAATTCTCATACCCTCATCATCACCAGCACTACGTCTACTCTCTTGAGCTTCAAATCTTGCACGTTGCTCGAATGGATCATTGAGCTCTGAATAGGCATTACCATATTCATCACCTGCTATGAATAACTCAAATCTCTCAGTAAATGCAGGATCTTCTGGTTTCTGTTTACTCAATGGTGACACTTCAATTGGATAGTCATAAATAAATGTAGGTTGAATTAAATTATCTTCAACAAATTCTTCAAAGAATGCATTTAGTGTGTCACCTTTACTCCACATTTCTTGAGTTTCAACATTTTTTTCTTTTGCAATTGCAAAAGCAGCAGCATCGTCCTCAATTTCATTGAAATCAACACCTGAGTACTCTTTAACCGCATCAAGCATAGTTAAGCGTCTAAAGTCATTAGCTAAATCAATTACATGACCGTTCCATTCGTACTTAGATTTACCGACTACTTCTTTAGCGAGTCTCTTAATAATCTCCTCTGTGAGATTCATCATATCATTGTAATCAGCATAGGATTGGTAAAGCTCCATCATTGTAAACTCTGGATTATGCTTATGACTCATACCTTCATTTCTGAAGTTTCTACCAATTTCATAAACTCTGCCCATACCACCAATGATTAATCTCTTTAAATATAGCTCTGGAGCAATACGTAAATACATATCTATATCCAAAGTATTGTGGTGTGTAACAAATGGTCTTGCATTAGCTCCACCTGGAACTGTATTCAATATTGGTGTTTCAACTTCTAAGAAACCTTTTTCATTTAAGATTTTGCGAATATGACTAATAATTAAACTACGTAGGACAAATGTATCTTTAGAATCTTTATTAATAATTAAATCTAAATATCTTTGTCTATATTTAGTTTCGGTATCACTTAAGCCGCTCCAACTATCGGGCAAAGGTCGTAAACACTTAGCTAACAATGTGTAATCGCTAACCCTTACACTCACTTCCCCTGTTTTGGTCTTCATGACCTCACCTTTTAGTCCAATAACGTCACCTATATCTAGATGTTTAAAATCTTCATATTTGCCTTCTGGTAAATTTTTGATATTAACAAATAGTTGAATTTTTCCTGTTCTATCTTGAATATCGGCAAAACTTGATTTACCCATACCTCTTTTAGACATTAATCTACCAGCTAAACTAACTTCTTTTCCTTCAAGCTCTTCAAACTTATCTTTAACTTCAGCTGTTAAATGACTAATGTCATATTTAACCTCTTGGAAAGGATCAAGTGATCTAGATCTTAGTTCGTCTAATTTCTCACGTCTAACAATCATCTGATCATTAAGATCTTGTTCTGCGTTTACTGTGCCATTATTTCCCTTGTTCTCGCTCATCTTAAATCCTCTCTGATATTAACCAATTTTAACTACAGTATATTTAATCAAACCTACAGGAGTAGAAACTGTTATTTTATCTCCTTTTTTCTTACCCATGATCGCAACACCAACTGGTGATTCTGTGGAAATTTTACTAGAAAATATATCTTCCTCTTTTTGTGATACTAATGTAAATTCTTCTTGCTCACCAGATTTAATATCTTCTAAAGTAACTTTACTACCTAGGCCTATAACGTGTTTGCTAATTTCATGATCCTCAATAACGTTAGCATTCTTTAGAAGATCTTCTAACTCAACAATTTTAGCCTCATTTAAAGCTTGAGCTTCTTTAGCATCATCATATTCTGAGTTCTCAGAAAGGTCACCAAAAGATCTTGCTTCTTTAATTCTATTAGCAATCTCTGTTCTTTCGGTACCTTTTCTTCTATCTAACTCTTCTTTTAGTTTATTTATACCTTCACTAGTAAAATCATATTTTTTCTTATCTGCCATTTAATTTTCCTCCTACGTGGTTTTTGACAAATCCACTTAAATAAGCAATAAGCACTCAATGACATTGAGTGCCCAAGCATTAATATTATCACGCTTTTAAATAATTCAAAAGCTATTTATTTAAACCAACCTTTATTATAGCATTAAGCCAAATTAAGCTCTTGTTGCTTCAGTGTTCTTACGTATAACGTCGTGAGCACCACCTTCTGTAATACTTGCAGATGATACACGTACCAAACGAGCTTTCTCTTGGAACTCTGAAATTGTTTTGGATCCACAAGCTACCATTGTAGCCTTAATCTTAGCAGTAGTTTGCTCTACGTTTACTGATAAAGCACCTGCATATGGTACGTATGAATCAACACCTTCTTCAAAGACCATACCACCGCTCTTACTGACTGCATCATAACGTTGCCAGTTTCTTGCTCTGTTTGATCCTTCACCCCAGTACTCTTTGACATATGTACCATTGTACAACATTCTTCTAGTAGGGCTTTCATCAAATCTTGCAAAATATCTACCTAACATTACAAAGTCAGATCCCATTGCTAATGCTAAAGCCATGTGGTTGTCATAGACAATACCACCATCTGAGCAAAGTGGAATATATTCTCCTGTCGCTTCATAATACTTGTCTCTTGCTTCTGAAACAATTTGAACTGCAGTAGCTTGACCCATTCCTATACCTTTTTGTTCACGAGTTATACAAATGGATCCACCGCCAATTCCAACTTTGATAAAATCAGCGCCAGCATCAGCTAAGAATTTAAATCCTTCTTCATCAACTACATTACCTGCACCACAATAGACTTTGCCATCATAATGTTCTTTAACCCAACGTAAAGTTTCATATTGCCATTCAGTAAATCCGTTTGATGAATCTATTACTAATACATCAGCTCCTGCTTCAACTAAAGCTGGGACTCTTTCTTTGTAGTCTCTTGTATTAATTCCTGCACCAACCATTAAACTCTTGTTAGTATCTGTTAATTCTAATGGATTCTCTTTGTGCTCACGATAGTCTTTTCTAAATACCATTCCAACTAAATTACCTTCTTTAGTTATAACTGGTAATTGGTTCAATTTATTATCCCAAATAATATCGTTAGCTTCACTTAAAGAAATACCCTCTTCAGCTGTAACTAACTTCTCTCTTGGTGTCATAAATTCTGAAATTAGAGTACTAGGATCTAATCGACTGACTCTATAGTCCCTTGAAGTAACCAAACCTAGTAACTTACCTCTTGAACTTCCGTCTTCAGTTATTGCTACTGTTGAGTGTCCTGTTTCTTCTTTTAATTTTAAAATTTCTTCTAATGTATCTTGTGGTGTCAGATTACTATCAGAAACAACTAGTCCAGATTTGAATCTTTTTACTTTTCTGATCATTTCTACTTGGCTCTCAATTGATTGTGAGCTATAGATAAATGATAAACCTCCCTGTCTTGCTAAAGCTATTGCTAATGTATCATCAGAAACAGCCTGCATAACTGCAGAAGTAAGGGGAATATTTATATTAACAGGAGATTCTTCTCCTTTTTTATAACGTACTATAGGTGTTTTCAAACTTACATTCTCTGAACCACACTCTTTGTCCGCATAGTTTGGAATAAGTAGGTATTCGTCAAATGTTCTTGACTCAAAATCGTATATTTTTGCCACAATCTGCCTCCCAAATAATAGTAGAAATTTTATTTTCATAATTCTAGTCTATAGAACTCGAACGGTTTTTTCTGAATTATTATAGACCAAAATCATGAATTTATTGTTTTAAATTATTCACAATATTACGACAAAATCTGCTATTAGTAAAGTGATTACAGCAACATTTAAGCTATATTTCAATTATTAACTTTATACTATATTAAATTTAGTAAATCTTATTAGTATTTCAACTCAACAATTTAATTAAGCAACTCCTTGATCTGATTTTTGTTCTTTATTATCAGATACTGGATATATGTTAATACTTTTACGTTTATTATCTTTAATATCTGTGTATTTAATAATGTTAGTGTGGGTTCTTTGTTCTAAATCATAAAATCTCATGAGTCGTTCTTTATTTTTTCTCTTCACAGCACTTCTGTTCACTTCACTTCTTTTCATAACGCTAGTATTCATGTTTTCTCTAATACCATTATTAAAATAATCTATTACGTAAGATTCTTTCATTTCTTCAAAATTAAAATCTTCTCTTTGCCATATGGTGACTAGGCATATAAAACTGATTGCACTTAATAATATCCAGAACATTAAATTTAACATTACTATTGCCTCCAAAACTCATCAATATTTGAACGTTTGTTCTATGCATGTAATATTAACAGTTTTAATGTCCCTTTTTACACCCACTTTATAAATATATTTCTTTTTAGTGGTTTTTTGTTCTTTTTCATTCGTTATTTTTTACTTTTAAAACATAATTTAGCTACATTTGTACTGTATTTTCACCCAGGCATACTTTATAATTACTATCCAATTACATAGAAATATTATAGAAACAAGAAATGGGTGATTTAATGTTTGAGTTTAAAAAGGAAAAAGTAGAACAAATATACGATTTAATCATTATAGGATCAGGTCCTGCTGGTATGACTGCTGCAGTTTACGCTAGTCGTAATGGACTAAAAGTAGCTATTTTAGATATGACTCCAGGTGGAAAACTTAATGAAACTAGTGAGATTGAGAACTGGCCTGGTGACTCTATGATCATGGGACCAGAATTAGCCCAACGAATGGCTGCTCACTCTACTCAATTTGGAGCCGAATTCATTTTTGGTCAAGCAGAAAAAGTTGAAGATCTTGGAAAATACAAGCAAGTTGAGACATTCGATAAAATTCTGCAAGCAAAATCAATTCTTATCGCAACTGGTACTGTTGAAAGAAAACTAGGTATTCCTGGAGAACAAGAGTACTATGGTAACGGTGTTTCTTACTGTGCAGTCTGTGATGCAGCTTTCTTCAAAGGTGAAGATGTAATAGTTATCGGTGGTGGTAACAGTGCTTACGAAGCAGCTGAGTATTTATCAAGATTCGCTAAAAAGGTTTATCTGGTTCTACGTAGAGATGTAATTAGAGCTAGCCAAATTGTAGTAAACCGTGTCGAAAAAAGAGATAATATTAAGACTATGTTTTCCTACAGTCCAATTGAGATCAAAGGTACCAATGGTAAAGTTTCAAGCGTATTATTCATTAATAACAAAAACAAAGAAGCCGAGCCAATTGAGATTGAAGCCAGTGCTATCTTCCCTGCTATTGGTATTTTGCCTAATACAGATTTCATTAAAAATTTAGATATTTTAGATGAAGATAATTATGTCATCGTTGATGAAAAGATGAGAACTCCAATTAAGGGTATCTATGCTGCGGGTGATGTTATCGCCAAAGAATTACGTCAAATTGTTACTGCAACAAATGATGGCTCTATCGCAGGAGAAAATATCGCTGACTACATTTTAAATGACTTTGATGATGAAAATTAATTAAACCGTTTATATTTATACTTACAATTAAATGTCGGCAAACTTACAATAATAAATTACTAATTTATGCATAAATAAACTCCATAACTTTTCTAGTTATGGAGTTTTATTTATATTTCATATATAAACTACTGCTATTCCAATTTACCAATAGGCTGCTAGTTTTTATTTTTTTCTAAACTAGTACTTATTACAGATCCATCTTTAATCTTAACTCTAAATCCACCTGTAACATTATCAAGTAGCTTTACTTCAACTTTATTTTTAGCAGCTTCTTCACTAATTCCATACACTTCAGCATAGACTTTACTAAATGCTAAGAAAGTCTCTTCTGCTTGTTTTTTAGTAACAGCTTTTGGACTAACTATAGTAATAATATGATTATCTTGTCTATGCAAGTCTACTTTTTCTTTAGAGCTAGCAAGAGCTACATGTTCAGGAAGTTTTTGCATAATTTCATCTGCTTTGTTCTCTCTTAAGAAATATATTGGTAAACCAATTGCTGCTAGTACTAAGACAAAAGCTACAACACCAGCTACGATTGTAATTTTATGTTTCTTACTAACTTCAGGTTTGACCAAAGGTTTATTTTGGAGAGCTACTTTTTCTTTTGGTGTTAATTTACCAGTTTTTTTCTCTTTTCTATTTACCTTAGGTTCTTGGCGCATAACAACACCACCCATACCTTGAGCTTTTAGCGCTTCTGCCTTCTCTTCTGCACTAGGTTCTGCATAAGCTTCATTAGGGTATTCAACATCATCTCTACCCATTAGATTAATAGCTGCCTCGGAATCGCTTTCACCCCAGCAGAAAATACATCTAACTTTTTCTTGACTATCATCAACTCTTAGCAATGAACCACAATTTGTACATAGTCCTTCGTAAACTGCCATAATTTCTCCTCTTTTAAATAAATACTATTAATATTTATAAGTTTGTAATTTTTTAACTTCACCTATTCTAACAAAAAATTATCGAATCGGCTTTTACTAAAAATATTCTGATAAAACTATAGTTATTATAAGTTATTTATATTAATATAAAATGGAAAATATTACAAAAACATTAGGAGTTCTTATGAGCAAAAAATTTCTTTCAATGGAAAATACAGAATTAGTTAATAAACTAGGACAGCTTTATGGTAAAGATGAAACTATAATCAAGAACAACTTGGATAGATATCAACATCTAGTTGACAAATTTGCAGAACGTTTTGAACTTAATGATAATGAAATTCGTTTCTTCTCTGCACCAGGAAGAACAGAAATAGCTGGTAATCACGTTGACCATCAATTAGGACATGTTATTGCTGCTTCTGTCGACCTAGATATTGTTGCAGCATGCCAAGCAAGAGATGATTACAAAATTCAGTTTATTTCTGAAGCATATAACATTGTTGAAACTATCGATTTAAATGACTTAGAACCTCAAAAACATGAAATTGGCAAGACTCCAGCATTGATCCGTGGTGTCGCTCATGCTTTTAACAAGAAAGGCTATAAAATTGGAGGTTTTAATTGCTATTCAACTAGTAAAGTCGCTGCAGGATCAGGAATTTCATCTTCCGCAGCCTTTGAGATACTTATTGCAACTATCTTCAACTACATGTACAACTCTGGAAAAATTAGTCCTATAGAACAAGCTTTAGCCAGCCAGTTTGCTGAGAATGTCTTCTTCGATAAACCTAGTGGATTATTGGATCAAACTGCTTGCGCATTTGGTGAAGTTATTGCAATAGACTTTGCGGACAAAAATAACCCTAAGATAAAACAAATCGATTTGGATCTTGGTGATTATGGTTATGAAATGGTTATCACCAAAACAGATAAAGGTCACTCTAACTTAACTCATGAATACGCAAGTATTCCAAATGATATGCAAGCAATTGCTAAATTCTTCTCAAAAACTTATTTATCAGAAGTAAATCCAAATGAATTTTTCCAAGCAGTACCAGAACTGAGCAAGAAATTCCCTCAAAGGGCAGTTCTACGTGCCATACACTTCTTCACTGAAGAAGACAGGACTGCAGAGCAATTAAGCGCTTTAGAAAACAAAAACTTCAAACGTTTCTTAGATTTAGTGAATGCATCTGCACACAGTTCTGAAGTACAACTACAAAACGTTCTAATTCCTGGAAATAACCAAGAACAAGAAGCTGCCTTAGCATTAGCCTTGAGTAGAAAATTCTTCGAAGATAATAACTTGGAAGGAGCATGCAGAATACATGGTGGTGGCTTTGGTGGAACAATTCAAGCTTATGTACCTAGCGAAGCAGTTGAAGCTTATGTAAAAACATTAGAAGCTAGTTTTGGTAAAGACGCTTGTATGATTATCCATATCCGTCCTGTTGGTGGTATTGAACTATAATGTGGACCTCGAACAAAGAAAGTCTTGAAAATTCAGAGGTTGATAAATCAACCAAATGCAAACCTGAAACCTTATCATCAGTCTATGGAGAAAACTCTTTAGATAAAGATGAATATTTCATGGAATTAGCATTAGCAGCTGCTGCAAATGCTTATATAGAATCTGAAATCCCAATTGGTTGCGTACTAGTCAAATCTGGCAAAGTAATCGCCACAGCCTACAACAAACGTGAACAAAATCAAAATACGCTTGCACATGCTGAGTTACTAGCAATAGACTCAGCCTGCAAGCTTTTTAATTCCTGGCGTTTAGATAATGTCGACTGTTATGTCACCCTAGAGCCATGTCACATGTGTCTTTCTGCTCTGCAACAGGCTAGAGTACACAGGATTATTTATGGAGCTGCTTCACCCAAAACTGGTGCCATCAAATCTATAGATAATTTTTTTAGCAATAACAATCTAAATCACTATCCTGAGATAAAATCTGGAATTCTCGCAGAAGAGGCTACAAATCTCTTGCAACAATTCTTCAACAAACGTCGAAACGAAAACAAAGCCCTAGATAGATCTCTTGGTGGACGAAGTAATAGAGTTAAATTAAGAACAGATTCTCTATGCGATTCCCCTGAAAAACGGTAAAAATTGTAAATCGTCTTTTTTCAGCAATTACTTTATATTCCTAACTCTTCCCTAGTGAACTCAAACTCCTCAGCAAGTCTAATTGACCAAATTACAACTTTATTAACCTTTTCTCCTAAACTCATCTCAAGAGCCAAGGCATAAATTTTCATTTGAACAGAATATCTATCTAACAAAGCTTTTCTCGCAGCTTGTTTATTTTTTGGTAAGTAATCAGATTTGTAGTCTAATAGTACTGCACCAGCATCAGAGTAATACCAGAGGTCAATTATACCCTGGACTAAGCTAATTTCTTGATTATCATCTTCATATTTAAATGTAAATGGCAATTCTCGATACACTTTAGCTCCCGCTCGTAAAACTTCATCTGCAATTTGAGATCTAGCAAAGGCAATAAATTCACGCCTAAAATCATTAAGAGCTTCTCTCTCAGTTCTATTAATAAAATTAAATTCTAGTAATTTATTAAGTTCCTCCGCAATCGCCGCATCAGCATCCTCTGTTCCTCTCAATTTGTTCAAATCCAAATAGTTCATAACAACATGGATAGCAGTTCCTATATCTGTTGAGCTTAATTGTGTTGTATCAAAGTCTTCAAGCTCTACTAAATCCAAATTAATATTCTTTTTCAATTTTGAGACACTATCTTCTCCATCCGAACTATCAACTTGCATGGATTTTCTTTTAAGCTCACTTACTGATACCTTAGGTAATGATTTAAATTTAGCCCTAGGATTAAACTCATAAAATTCTTTATAATCATAATTCAAATTATCAGAGCAAACTTCATCGTTCTCTTGCTTATCAGCATTTTCATCTGACCAATATGCTAAAATTTTTTGCCAAGTTTTTTCAAGAATATCTTTATCGTTATATATATTAATTACGAAATTTTCATCTTCAATTTTGGCTGAATAATCTACCACTGTTTCTGTTGCTTCTACTTGATTTCTATAAAAATCAATCAATTTTTGCACCGCTTGATTGTCATTTAGCAGCATGCTCAAAAGTAACATTTCCTGATATGAACTAATTGTACTCAGTATGTAATTAGGCAAATAAATATTTTCACTAGCCTGCCTAGCTTTTTCTCTCTCAGTTTCAACTAAATTAAGAAGTGTATTTAATTTAAGATAATCACTAGTTAAATCAATATTTGCACAAAGGTATAATTTCTCTTTTGCTCTACTCATCGCTACATAGAATAAACATATCTCTTCCGTCAAAAATCTGCGCTGCTCATTCTCTTCCATCGCCAAACGTAAATGACTTGGAAATGTTCTAACACCATAATTACTGTACTCAGCTATGTTATAAGCTATGCCTAACTCTTCACTCATAAAAATCTTGTCTTGTTGATCCTTATTGTTAAGTGACTTATCTAGGTCATAGATAAAGACGTAATCAAACTCAAGACCTTTAGACTTATGAAACGTAAGTACATTTACAGCATCAGCAGACATATTATTCTCACTACTTGGTTTAAGGTCATTCTCTACTTCATTTTCCAAAGCTAGGACTATTTCACGCAAACTCTCATATTCACTATTTTCAAGATTTTCTATCTTGGTCAAAAATTCCTCTAAGCTCAAAACTGCCAATTCGCCATCATATTTAGCTGCTTTTTCTAAGTAATTATTACTATTCCATATTTCTTGCAGTAAAGTACTTACAGACACCTCTACACTTCTTAGCCGCCACTTATTAAGCTCCTCTAAAAACTTCTGGACCTTGCATTGCAATGAATAAAACTCATGATTTTCACTTAAGCTAGCTTCTGCTAAAAATTGAATTGCTGCTTTAAAATTCCCTCGCTCACGGTTTTCTTTTTGGTAAATTCTAATTTGTAGAAGTTCTGTCTCAGTAAAAGGTGCTTGAACTAAATAGCTAAGCATCACAGTCGCTAAAGGTATGTCTGTTTGAGCATTATCTAAACACTGTAGAAGAGCTACTTGGTTTTGCAGGATATAATCAGCATTTATTGACAAGGAAGGATATCTATTGCTAGGCACACCAATCTGTTGTAAAAGTTTTGCCATATAATCCGCTTTACTATTACCCCTACTCAAAATTGCTATATCCTTAAACTCTACTCCCTCTTCCCTATGCAGCCTAAGGACTTCCGAAATAATATGGAAAGCATTCTTCTCTTCTTTTTCACTTTCTGCCCATAATCTAGATTGATATGGATTGAGTCTAGCCTTGCTAATATCTTGCAAAACACCTGATAAATTGCCATCTGGTAAATGATAACTTATATCATTTTCAGATCTACAATCCAGCATCACTTCAATTCTCTGATCAAAGTTATTGTTGCATTCGAAATAATTCATTTGATGACCATTTTGATAATCAATATTTGTAAACTCAGGCGTCATTAGTTTGCTAAACACAGAATTAATTCCTGCTAAGATACCAGATTGACTCCTAAAGTTTTGGCTTAGTTGATAGAAGGATCCACCAACTTCATCTTGGAATTTTTTAGATTTTTCCAAAAAAATCTCTGGTTTAGCATTTCTAAATCTATAAATACTTTGTTTAACATCACCGACCATGAATGTATTATTAGGTGAAATCTCTTGTAGTATTGCTTCTTCTAATGAACTTGTGTCTTGATATTCATCTATATAAACTTCTTTAAATTGTTTTTGACAGTATTCTCTACCAACTTCACTTCTAACAATTTGCAAAGCATAATGCTCATAATCTGAGAAATCTACAACATTCCTTTTTGTTTTTAACTTTTGATATTCTTTATCCAATTTAAGTACCAGATCAAAGAAAAGTTCTAATACTGCAAGCATTCTTTCTTGTTCTGAATTAATTTCAGCAATCGTTTTTGTCCAGACTACTTTGGCACTAAATTTACATGAATTTTCTAAATTCTGTGACCCCTCAACACCAAGATAATAAAGCAAATCACTAAATTCAGACACTAAAATATCTATAAAGTCATTTTTTATCTCAGCCTTAGCAATTTTTTGCACTTCTTTCTCATACGAAGAAATATCTTCACTACCATTAAGTCCCAAGCGTTCGCATTCTTTCCAAGGACTTTTGCGTGGTTTTATAAAATTAACTTTAGACTTCAACTCAAAAATTTTATTCCACAATTTACCTGCATAAAATTTGTCTTTTTGATCAATTAAGGAATTAATTTCACGAGTAATCTCAAATAAAGATGTATAAGTATCTACATATTCTGCATGTGAAGTTTTTGCTGTTTTGCCGGCAAACTCTAAACTAACTCCATCAAGACGTCTCTCCAAGTCTGGAATTGCTAACTCTGCAGCTTTAGCTCTTAATTCTAGTTCATCAAATAGATAATCTATATGTGGACTATTTGCAAAATCTTTAGCATTAATTTTTAATTCATTTATTGCCTGCTTCAACTGCTTATCATAGTCTGGCAAACCTCTTAAGTAATTAAAAACTGACAAAACAAGCTTACGTAATTCTTCATCATCTTTACCAGCTGAATATGCTGCTATAAGCATTAGACCTGTATCCAAGCGTTTTTTGTTTTTTGTCTCAGACTGTAATTCTTCCAGCTCTATGTAAAAATCATTGAACACTCTAGCAACTGCTTCATCCAATAAATCTTTAGTTAGCTGTTCATCTGCCGTTACAAAGTTAGGTGCCAGAATGGAATCATCATCAATACTCTTCACCTCTTCTGGAAAAAGTTTTAGCAATGATAAACAGAATGAATGAATTGTTTCAATATGTGCAGCTGGTAAGTATGAAACTTGAGTTTCTAATCTATCATATAAAGTAATTTCTCCATTAGTTTTTGCAGCTTTAGCAAGATCACTTAGTTTCTGGGAAATTTTATTAGACATGTTATTACTGGCAGCATTTGTAAAAGTCAATATAAGAACTTTTCTAAGATCTAATTCTCCCTTAAGAACCCTTTGGCTCACTCTCTCAGTCATAACACCAGTTTTTCCTGAACCTGCTGCAGCTGATACTAATATATTTCCTGTCTTAGCATCAATTATCTGTTGTTGTTCTGGACTTGCTTTAAAGCTTTTTAATTTATTTTCTAACTCTGTTTTCATATTCACCACTTTAAATTTGTATTTATTTGCCGTTTAAATCTTTATTTTCCTGTTTTTCCATTAAATAAATGAAACTATTCTTTTTCAAATTATTTCTACTACCAAATGTTTCCACAATTTCAGGATCATACTCTCTTACAACATCATCTAAACTTGTCAGGATTTCTGTCCTGATATATCCTCTATCTAATTGAGCCATGGCTCTATAATCGCAGAATCTACTTGGGTCTTGGTATTTATCACTAGTTTTTGGTGCAGAAGAAAATTCTCCGGAATTTATCATTTGAGCTATTTCTCTAACTTTTTCTAAACTATGATTCATCAACTTGTGTAGTGTTTCTGATTCCAGTGCCAGATTTCTTAGCTTGAATTGTTTTAGATACTCTTTGATAAAATCGTCTATAGAAACAACTGCTTGATCTGTATAATTTTTCTTAAAGTTTTGTACAACTGCATAAGCAGCGTCAACGGCAATATACGGTATATTTAGTGCTTCATATGCTGCTAAATACACTGGCAATTGTAAATCAAAGCCATAATAAAGATTCGGATAAGATACTGTTTTGTTTCCAGTCTTGTAGTCAATAATTCTAAATTGTTGTTCTTTTGTACTTATATCCACTCTATCGGCAAAACCTCGAATATAAAGCATATCTCCATTTTCAAGTTTCAAAGCAAAAGTCTTATCGTCTTTTCCGAAACTCCACTCACTGTATTTAGGCTCCCAAGTGATATCATTTTCAATTAATTCTCTAACTTGAGCAATTGAACCTTGAAGAGCTGTTAAATGAGCTTTAAACCTAGAAACATAAGCATCACCTGGCATAAAATATAACTTCAAGCTCTCATCTTCAAGTGCTGCCTCCAGCAAATATTTAGCAATCAATTCATCATCAGTCTGATCTAAAATTTCTTTTAAACTCAAATCTCTACTCATTGCATCTATAGAATCTTCTAAAATCTTTTGCCAGGTTCTTTGGCTTATTTCCATTACCTTATGCACCAAGGTTCCAAAGCCTGAGCTCTCCGGCTTATAATAGTTCTTAGATTTTAATTGCAGTAAGTATTCAACAAAGAACGCAAAAGGATTCTTCATATACTTCTCTAATCGTGAAATAGACCATAATGGATTGCTTCCAAGAGCTCTTTCAACTAAAGCACTATTAATATGTAGAGTCCCATCTTTTTGCATTTCTCTACCGTAACTATCAGATTTCCATAATTCATTTAATTCTTGATGATTCTCATCAATATAAGCATTTAGTGCTGCAACTATACTTTCTTCATAATCTTGCAAACCAGCATAATTATTCATTAATTTAAGTTTAGTATATGCACGCTCTGGTAATGACAAACTTAGGTCACCAAAACTCAATGGTCCTTCATGTTCTATTAGTTTGTTACCAAGAGATACTCTAAAGTTGTTTAAAATACTAGCTTCTTCCCCTTTTCCTCCAGTGTAAGAAATAATAATTTTGCTAGGAAAATTGAGCAGAGCATAAAAATCAGAAACATTGACGTTCAATAATTGCTCGTCTAATTCTGGTAAAGGTTCTTCTAAATAGGGATTTATTTTCAATCTATCTATTGAATTCAGAAGAGAATTTTTTCTGCTTCTCTGAGGTATATTGCTATTATCTGCTGATACCATAAAGATAACATCTAGCTCTTCAGTTGCCAGTTGTTTAAAGCTACCAAGAATTACTTGATTGCCATTTGCAGGAATCCTA
Source organism: uncultured Fastidiosipila sp. (assembly GCA_963510375.1). Classification (GTDB taxonomy): domain Bacteria; phylum Bacillota; class Clostridia; order Saccharofermentanales; family Fastidiosipilaceae; genus Fastidiosipila. The sequence goes on along the minus strand of CAUPES010000005.1, from coordinate 89,354 downwards.
TTCTTATTACTTTCACTCAAACTTAATTGTAGATAAAAAATAAATTCTTCTACACTTAGTTTTGTCTCAGATTCAATTTGCATAAAGTCTGACAAAGTTTTAACTAAAGCTTTCCAAACCTTAACTTCAACCTCCGCTTCATTAATAAATTCCGCTTTTTCTAACTCTTCAACTTTAATTCTAACTTTATTGGTCAATTTAATTGAACGTATAAAGTCCAATAAATTTTGGCTATACTCTTTCAAAGTTACAGCTTGTTTTAACTTTTCTAGCAATAATTTAGGCTCTAGCAGTGCTCTTTTTGCTAACTCAAAGATTTCCGGTTTCTGCTCTACTAGATTGCCTCTTAATTCACTACCATCTCCATTATCATCGTAATTATCTATATCTTGAGCTGTATCATCCTCCGCTTCCTCATCACTAGATAATTCCGAAAACTCTAGAATTCCAGGATTAAAATTCTTACTATATTTACTTGCCTCAAAGGCATCAAATCCTCTAAAACCTCTAGATCTGTAAAACTCTATTAATTCATCCTGTTCATCTGGAGTTAAACCAACATATGGTTGTTTAATATATTTAATTACATTTTCAATATCATCTGGATATTTAATTAACTCGATTAAAGCTCGCAAGAAACCACTTAAATGTTTATATTCAACATTATCAACATCAGCCGCATAAAATGGGATTTCCAATTCTTCTAAAGCTAACTTGAGATTAAGCATCTGTTTATTACTAGCTAAGGCAATACCAATTTGTTCTGGCCTTAAATTTGCTTCCGTAAATAGTAAATCCTTAACTCTTCCCGCTATATATCTTGCTTCTCTTTGCTCTTTATCAAATGCATGAAATTCGTATTCTGGCTGAATTTGTTTATCTTCAAGTTTTAGTATTTTAGTATTTTTGTAATTGTTGATAAGACTAAAGATTAACTGCCTACCAGCAACGAACTGTCTTTTACCTGTTTCCACTTGCGAACTATCTTCAGGTACAAGATCAGCCTCCGCAGAAATAATTACCTCTTTAACTAATTTTTCTAGAGAGTTTAAAATAGAAAACTCTTGCGGAGTAAAACTTCTACTTATACCGAAGCCATGTATCCAAATAGTTGTTTCTTGTAAAAACTCATACTGCGCCCATGGGAAATTTAAATTTTTGTAATTATAATCAACAGCTTCAAGTTGTTCTAATAAAAGCTTCAAATTTTTGTCTAAACTATCTATTAATAAATCGCCCGGCATAAAATTCTCTGATTTTAACTTATCTCCGAACCTTTCCATAATTAACGCTAAATCATGTAATTTTTTAGATATGTTCAAATCACCATTCTCAGCTGTAATCTTGGCAATCTCTTGAATCTCTGTTGCTTTAATTTGATATCGCCAAAGATCACCTATAGTATCAATTATTCTACTTAGATAATTAGGTTTATTTTGTAGACTTACATATTCTTGTAACTCATCTTCTAGTTCCTGTATGGCTTGAGCTAACAAATGTATTTCTAAAGCTGGATTGACCACACTATAACCAGCACCACCAGCAAGCTCTGCTATTCGCAAAGCAAACCTTCTAAAGCTCAAGATTTCCTCAAGCATTAGACTACGCTCAGCATCTTCTGAGAAATATGATCTTTCCATATTAGCCTTAAGTGTTTCTGGCACAATTAAAAAACCTCTACTAAAAGCTTCCTCCTTGTGATGCTGCCAAATATCAGCTCGCATGTATTTAGCTAAGCTTCTCCTATTTTCCGAATATATAATCTGCAAGTCATTCACCTCAAAATCACTTTGTTAAAAATATTATTACTTTTACAAAAGTTCCATATGGTATTATTCTAATCTATATTAGTATTTTTGCACATTGAGATATAGTGACAAAATATGAGAAATAATAACAATATACAACAAAAAATTAATGCCAAAATTAAAAAGCAAATTACAAGTATATATATTTAGATTGGCGGATTGAAGATACATATGCAAAACAATAATGACAATATTGAAAATAAGATAAAACCTGATACAGAAATAAAAATTCAAACTAATAATGCTGAGATAGACGCTTTACCTGAGCCTACTGAGAGAAATTGGGCAGGAAAGCTAGGATATCATATAGGAAGTCTGTTGATCAAAAGTATTACTAAATTTGAAGTTCGTGGTACAGAAAATCTTCCTAAAGATGCTCCTTATATAATAGCACCTAACCACGAAACTTATGTAGATGGTTTAATTGCGGCTATGGGCTTACCTAAACATCACTTCGATAAATTTTGTTCTTTAGCTGCTAAAGAATTAGGTGAATCAAGAGGCTGGTTTGGCAAGTTAATTATGCGAGTTGGCCGTGGAATTCCTATAGATCGTGGAGGTAGTGCTAGACAATCTTTAATGGTTTGTATCAAAGAGTTAAAAAATGACAATATTTTGTTAATCCACCCTGAAGGTACAAGAACTGCTGATGGTAAGTTAGGAATAATCAAAGGAGGCACTTCTTTTATCGCAAGTAAAGCTGAAGTACCTATAGTTCCAGTATTTATTGATGGTGGTTATGAGATCTTCAGTCGTCATATGAAGTGGCCTCGCCCATTCCAGGGATTTATGAAACGAAAACGATTAATCTTAACTTATGGTAAACCAATTTATCCAAGTGATTATTCTAATTCAAAAGAAATGAATCAAGCTCTCTCTGATTGGTTACACTACATGTATAACAATAAAGAAATCCCTAGAGTCTACGAGCATGAAAATTTAGAATATATGCAAAAATTAGCAGCAAGACAAAAACGTCGTGAGCAGCGTCGTGCAGAGGCAGATTCCGAAAACGACAATAGCGATAATTAAAAACAAATAAATTACAAAATAAAGAAGTGATATTTGTGTAAGTATTTCCCTACATTTTAATGAGAAAATTCATTAATAACTCATTAATAAACAAATATCACTTTTATTCTTTCGTAAACAATTAATTTAAGTCTTTTAGTTTAGACTCAATTAATCTACACGCATCTTCTACCGTAATAATGTCATCTAAGTCCTCTTCAGCTATTCTTAATTCAAAATAGGTTTCTAGATCAACAACTAATTCTATTAAACTCAAAGAATCAAGCTCTAGATTTTCAGACAATTTATCCTCAAGTGAGATTGCGTCATATTTCAAATGACTTACTTTGGTAATTGATTTTTTTACTATATTAATAATGTCTTCAAAAGAAAAATCTGAATTCATATCATTCACCTTGTTAATGATTTTCGTCTTTTTTGTCATTCAAGTTATTCGTGACTTTTGTTTTGTCTTTGTTTTCCACACTTCGTTCTCTTTCTTTACCCTTATATTCTTGGTAAGTTTGAAGCATGTACTCATAAACCTTATCCATGATTTCTGCCATAAACTCTGTTTGTTCTTCAGTAAGTGGTTCAGTTATAGCACTCAGCACAACCCGAATTGAGCGTTGATGTAAACGAACTGCAATCTTACCTTTTCTAGTGAGACTAAGTTCACTAATACGCTTGTCCTCTTTGTTCTTAGTCTTGTCTACATAGCCTTTTTTACGCAGCTTTTTAATCTGGACAGTCAAAGTACCTGCAGTAATACCTACTTTTTCAGCCACTGCACTCATACTTAATTTATCATATGGACCAATAGCAATTAGAGTCTGCATTTCGGTTCGTGAGATATCATTAAAATCTCCCATTGCCAAGGCTTCTTCTTCTGTCCTGACAATAATATCAATTACACCAGTTAATTTTTCTAGCAATAAAGTTTCAATTTTACTCATACAAAGATTTTACCAAATTATAAGTCTTAAGAGCAATTTCCAACTCTTCATTAGTTGGCACTACCATAACTTTAACTTTTGAACCTTCTTTAGATATTTCATTAATTTGACCGGGTACTGAACTTACATTTCTTTGTGGATCTAATTCAATCCCAAATTTTTCTAATCCTGACAAAACATCTCTTCTAACTCTAGGAGCATTCTCACCAACACCTGCTGTGAAAACAATTAGGTCCAAATCACCTAGCACTGCCATAAACGCACCAATGTATTTTTTCACCTGGTATGCAAAAACCTCTACTGCAAGTCTCGCTCTGTCGTTTCCAAATTCAATTGCATCATACAAATCTCTAAAATCAGAACTAATTCCAGAAATACCCAATACACCTGAACCTTTGTTAAAAATTTTATCTAATTTCTCTAAGGTCAAGTCATGATTATTATCAATTAGATATTTCACAACAGCCGGATCCATATCACCTGTTCTAGTTCCCATAGGTACACCTGAAACCGGAGTCATGCCCATTGAGGTATCAAGAACTTCTCCATGTTTAATAGCTGCTAAAGAAGAACCATTTCCTAAGTGACAAGTAATAATGTTCAAGTCTTCACGTTTCTTACCAATAGCTTCGGCAGCTAAGGTACTTACGTGATCGTGCGAAGTTCCGTGAAATCCATATCTTCTTACATGATAATTTTCGTAAAATTCATATGGTAATGCATAGGTATAAGTATAATCTGGCATACTTGAATGAAAAGCTGTATCGAATACTGCAACCATAGGTTTATCAGGCATTACCTTTTCACAAGCTTTGATACCAGCAAGAGCTGCCGCATTATGCAGAGGAGCCAATGGTATTATTCGCTTAATAACTTCCTCAACTTCTTCATCTATAAGGACAGCTTTTCTCATACTTTCACCACCATGAACAACCCTGTGTCCAATAGCTTGAACTTCATCCATTGATTCAATTACACCATGCTCAGGTGAAACTAGAGTTCGCAAAACCAATTCCATTGCTTCTTGATGAGATGCAAGAGGTTCATTCTTTGTAAATTCTTCTTCTGTAAGACAATTTATATATTTAAATACTCCGCCTATATTTATGCGATCACAAAGACCTCTTGCGTATATTTTCTCAGTTTGTGGATTTAGCAGCTGGAATTTCAAAGAAGAACTTCCCGCATTAACAACCAAAATTAACATAGTTGATCCTCATTTCTAAATTTAAATATTAAATAATTTGAGCCTGAACTGCAGTAATCGCAATAACTCCCAGAATATCTTCAACACTGGATCCTCTTGAAAGGTCATTGACTGGTTTAGCTAAACCTTGTGTAATTGGGCCAAAAGCATCAGCTTTTGCAAGTCTTTGCACTAATTTATACGCTATATTACCTGAATTTAAATCAGGGAATATCAAGACATTAGCTTTTCCAGCTACATCAGAATCTTTGACCTTTTGTTTGGCAACAGCTGCATCAATAGCAGCATCTACTTGAAGTTCCCCATCAATAGCAATTTGAGGAGCCTTTGCTTTTGCAAGCTTTGTTGCTTCAATAACCTTATTTACCATTTCGCTATTTCCAGATCCTTTGCTGGAATATGACAACAAAGCAACTCGAGGCTCTATCTCTAAAAGAGATTCAAATGAGTGAGCTGTTGCGATTGCAATTTCACTAAGTTGTTCAGAGTTTGGGTTTTCCACCATACCCGCATCAGAAAAAGCAAATACACCTTTTTCTCCATATTCTGTATTTGGCACTTGCATAATAAAGAATGTAGATACTAATTTACTATTCGGAGCAGTACCAACTATTTGCAAAGCTGATCTCAACACTTCTGCTGTACTATGGACAGCACCTGCCACCATTCCATCTACATAATTTGTTTGTACCAACATAGCTGCAAAATTAAGAGGCTTCTTGATTGCAAGTTTCGCATCTTCTAAACTAATACCTTTATGCTTTCTTAATTGATAATATTCTTCTGCAAACTCTAACTGTCTATCACTTTTTTCGACTGAAATAATTTCGCAACTTGATAAATTTAAGCCGTTTTCACTAGCTAATTTCTCAATCTTTTCAGCATCACCTAGCAAAACAATATCTGCTAAATTTTTTGCCACTGCTTGACTAGCAGCTTCCAAAATACGTAAATCTTCAGTTTCCACTAACACTATACGTCTTTTATTTTTAGCAGCTTTTTTATAAATATTATCCATTAAGCTCATAAGCAACCTCCTTTTAACTACATTTCTGTAGTTAATTTCTATTATATTTTCAGCTATATCTTCAGCATATGTTCGTATTATATAAGTCTTGCCGAGATGGATTTTTAACAAACAATGTCGATATTATAAACTAATAAATCAAGCATTTCTGTCAGGATTGTTTATAATATGAATTATGAAAACAGTAGCGATAATTACAGAATATAACCCTATGCATCTGGGGCATTTATATCAGATTGAATATGTAAAAAATAAATTTGGAGAAGATTGTAAAATTATTTTGGTAATGAGTGGCAACTTTGTCCAAAGAGGTGAGCCTGCTCTTTATTCTAAGTATGAACGTGCAGAAGATGCTGTAAAATCTGGTGCAGCAATGGTTATTGAGTTACCGGTAAGTTTTGCTAGTGCTAGTGCTAAAGAATTTGCTAGGGCTGCTATTAAATTGATAAGTAGCTTAGGTGTAGTTGATACCATTGTAGCTGGAGCTGAAGATGCTGAGCTAATTGGGTCTAGTAATTTATTTGATCAGATCAGTCAAATTTTGCATGATGAACCTACTGATTTTCAGAACTTACTCAGGACCTACCTCGATCAAGGAAGAAACTTTGCGGAGGCTAGGAGTTTAGCTTTGACAGCTTTATTAGAAAAAGAAAACGGTTTCAACAAGGAAAATTTAAGTCTAAACAAAGACGATTTTCAAAGACTACTAAAAAAATCCAACAATATTCTAGCACTAGAATATTCCTTAGCAATTAAGTCTGAAAATATTCTAAGAAAGTCACAAAACTCTAAACCACTTAAACTGCATCTTTCACCTCGAAAAGGTGCTGAAGAAAATAGCCTAAAATATAACGATGACTTTAGCCTTTCAGCATCTGCAATTAGAAATATCTTGCTTGAAACGAACAAGGAAGCTAATAAGAAATCAAGTCGTTTCTTAAGACTTGAAAACTATTTAAATCCAATAGTTTTAGCTCGTGTTATTGCAGCAAATTATTGCCAGTACGATACTTATGTTGAAACATTCCTCGCTAGAATTCTAACAACTTCAGCAGATGAACTTGTATCTTATAGGGATTTTTCCATAGATTTAGCCAATAGAGTTAAGAACGTTTGTGAATCTTATCTTTTCTCTGGTTCTCAAACCAAATCAGAATCTAATGAATTTTCACGTGAAAATTTATTCAAAGAAATTTCCAACAAGTATTTTGTTGAAACTAGAATTAAACGTGCTGCCCTTAGCCTTTTGCTGAATATAAAAGAAACGGATTGGCAAGAAATTAAAAATGATGGTCCTGCCTTTATAAACGTTTTGGCTATTGATAAAAATGGTAGATACCTCATGAAGCTCATGCGTAGGCTTGCTACTTTACCCATAACTGTTAAAAACTCGGATTTGCTAGAAAGATTGAATAATAATCTTAAAACTAGTAAAATACAACAACAAATAAATTTGAATGCTGATGCTCTTTATAAGCTCTTTTATCAAAAAGAAGAAGGAATTTATAAGGAATATATTTATATTAAATAAATATAATATTAAACTGAAAAGAGGATAAAATTGATATGGAAAATCAAAATGTTATCGATACATTAATCGAACGTGGGTACCTTGCACAAAGCACAGATCTAGAAATGCTAAAAGAAATTTTCGCAAAACCTGGTGTCCGTTTTTATATCGGTTTTGATCCAACAGCAGATAGTTTACACGTAGGTCACTTTATCCAAATGATGGTTATGGCCCACTTACAACGTGCAGGACACTTCCCTGTTGCTCTACTTGGTGGAGGTACTGGTATGATTGGTGACCCTTCTGGTAGAACTGACATGCGTAAAATGCTTACTCCAGAAGTCATTGAGCATAACGTTAACCAATTTGCTAAACAAATGGAAATCCTATTAGACTTCTCCGAAGGTAAAGGTATGATAGTTAACAATGCTGAATGGCTATTAGGTTTGAAATATATTGAATTCTTACGTGAAGTCGGTCCTCATTTTACAGTTAATAAAATGCTAGCTGCCGATGCCTACAAACGTCGTCTAGATGAAGGTTTAACATTCTTCGAATTTAACTATATGACAATTCAAGCATATGACTTCTACAGACTTTATACAGACCATAATGTTAAAGTTGAGCTTGGCGGTAACGACCAATGGTCAAATATTCTTGCTGGTACTGAATTAATCCGAAGAAAAACCGGTAAGCATGATGCTTTGGGTCTAACAACTAACCTCTTAGTCAAGAGCAACGGTGAAAAAATGGGTAAAACTGCCAGTGGTGCACTTTGGTTAAACGAAGAGAAAACAAGTCCATTTGAGTTTTACCAATACTGGAGAAATATTGATGATGCAGATGTAATTAACTGTATGAAGCTTCTCACCTTCCTACCTATGGACAAAATTGCTGAATATGAAAAACTTGAAGGTCAGGAAATTAATGAAGCTAAGAAAGTTTTAGCATTTGAAGTAACAAAAACCGTTCACGGTGAAGAGAAAGCCAAACATGCAGAGCAGCAGGCTTTAGATATCTTCTCAGGTGAAGGAAGAACTGATGATATGCCAAGCTTAGAAGTAAACAGTAAAGAATTAGCTCAAGGTCTACCTCTACTACAAGTAATGACTGATGCAGGTTTGACCAAATCAAATAGTGAAGCTCGCCGCATGGTACAACAAAATGCTGTTCGTATAAATGACGAAATTATTAAGGATGTCCAATATGAATTAAGCGATAAAGATTTGGTTAACAATGAAATCATTATTAGAAAAGGTAAAAAGAATCACTTCCGTGTTTTATTAGTTGACTAATTTTAATAAAAATTAAAAGGTAATTATTTATGAAAAAAGAGAATAAATTTGCTTCTTTTATATCAAGAGTTATTATATTTATGGCAATAATAAGTGCGCTTATTGTTGCCATATATATTATTTACCCTAATATAAAGAAACGTTTATTTAATCACGAATCTCCAAACATTTCCCAAGGAACTAAACATCAAGCTGAAACAGATACACCTTCTGACGGAAACAAACAATCTAATAACTCTAATAATGGCGGAGATGATCATTCTGATAATTCAAATACTGCTTCTTCGGAGGCAAACTTAAGCAAACTTGATAAATCTTATGACCCTTATTTACTCGAACCAAGCGAAATTGCAAAACAAATATATAATGAGCATTATGATGAATTTAGTGATGGTAATCACATTCAAAGCAAAAGAAATCCATCTGTTATAGAGTTTTTCGCTCATAGCTTATTGGAGAATCCAGGTTCTTATGCCAAGGATCCTGGATATGATCCTTTCCCTGAGTACGCAATGCCATACTTCTCTCAATGGGATCAACGTTGGGGTTATACAGAATATGCAGGAGCAGAATTTGGTATTTCTGGTTGTGGACCTACTGCTCTCACTATGGTCTATACTCACCTAACTGGAGATAAAGATATGACACCACAATCTATGGGAGAATTTGCCACAAATAATGGGTACGCTCTTGATGGCAATGGTTCTTCATGGATGTTAATGAGCGAAGGTGCCGAAAAATTAGGTCTAACTGTTGAAACTTTAATTCTGCATAAACCTGTAATTGATGAAGCCTTATTAGCAGGTAAACCTATAATCTTAGTTCTAGGCCCAGGTCACTTTACCAGTCAAGGACATTTCGTAGTTATACACGATATAGATGCAAATGGTGATTATTTAATTTTTGATCCATTTAATATTCACAATGCTTTTAGAACATTCTCCTATGCTGAACTTGAAGATCAAATTAGAAACATTTGGGCTTATTCATATTAAGTTGATTTCTCTGTTTTTACTTTTAAGCAAAAGAAAAACCTCTCTTTAACAGAGAGGTTTTATTAATCATCATGATAACTAATAAATTTCATATCCTCTAAACTCTAGAACTTCAAAGGATAAACTTAATTTAATATCATCTAAGAAATTTAGATTAAGCCTTATTAGAATTTAATCCTTTTGCTAATTGTGACTTATGTCTTGATGCCTTGGCCTTGGATATAAGTCCTCTTGTAGCTGCTCTATCTAAAATTTTAACTGCTTCTTTAACAGTTTCTTCAGCATTTTCTGCATTTTCTTCAACAGCTATACGAGCTTTTTTCAAAGCAGTACGCATTTTTGAACGTTGAGCTTTGTTAACATTTGTTTTACGCTCTGCTGTTCTAACTCTCTTAATTGCTGATTTAAGATTTGCCATGTTTTCCCTCCTTTTAAAACTCTATTACTAATTTTTCATAGCTTTTATTTATAAGCTTGAGAATATTACCACAATGTACTGAGACTTGCAAGCCTAGAGGTCCTTTTCAGTCCTAATCTTTACCATTTTACACAATCATGCTTAAAGTCTATAATTGATATGACTTAGATTAAAATATACATGGATTAAGACTAATACAATACTTAAACCCACTTATAACTAACGTTTACATCAAACTTCAAATTGTAAATTAATTTATATACAAAAACGTGAGAAAGGATAAATATGTTAAAAAACAATAATGCTAACACTAACGATAATACTAACAGTCCAGTAAGGATGAACTTTAAAACTGAGAAGTCAAAATTTATTCCAAGAAAGATTGCAGAAGATTCTGAAATGCAAAATTATAATGGACCATCCACTTCAAGTTTAAGCAGTAGGATAGCAGATTTACAAAAGCAGAAATCTAAGAATACTGCTGCAATAGAAACAAATGATTCCGAGCTACATTCAGCAGATTTGGTCTACTCTCCTCAGCTTCAACTTGCCCCACAAAGAAAAGGATTTTATAGGGGTACTAAAATTCGTCAAGCTACCAAACTTGAAGAGAGCACTGAGAATTTAGGGCATGATACATTAAAGATTATTCCTCTTGGTGGTCTATGTGAAGTTGGTAAAAACACTAATGTTTTTGAATTCGGGAACGATATGATTATTGGTGACTGCGGGCAAATGTTCCCCGGTGATGATGAACCTGGAATCGATACAATTATTGCTGATTATAGTTACATAGAAAAAAACATTGATAAATTAAGAGCCATCTTCTTAACTCATGGTCACGAAGATCATATTGGTGGTCTTCCATTCTTAATAAAGAAGATAAAAAAACATGTACCTATCTATGCTGGAAAAATCGCTGTAGAACTTTTAAAAAGTAAGTTTGAAGAATTTGGACTTACCGATTATATTTCGGATTTAAATGTAGTTCTACCAAGGGAAAAACGTAGAGCTGGTTGTTTCGAAGTTGAATTTGTCACTGTTAACCACAGTATTGCTGATGCTTTTGCCCTTGCGATTAAATCTCCCATTGGTACAGTTATCCTATCCGGCGACTGGAAGGTTGACTTTACACCTGTAACTGGAGATCCTATAGACTTAGCTCGCTTCGCTGAATTGGGTGAAGAAGGTGTTCTTTGCTTTATCAGTGAAAGTACCAATATTGAACGTGATGGTTATACCGTTTCAGAAAAAACTGTAGGTGAAACTTTCGAGCACGAGTTTTCTAAAGCTGAAGGTCGAATTTTCGTTGCTACTTTCGCCTCAAATACTTCTCGTGTACAACAAATCATTACTGCAGCTGAAAACAATGGTAGAAAAGTTGCATTAGTCGGTCGTAGTATGTTAAACGTTTTTGAAGCCTCAAATAAGTTAGGTTATATCAAAATGAAACATGACACTCTAATTGATCTTGATGAAGTTAACAATTTGCCAGATGATCAAGTTTGCGTTATCTCTACTGGTAGTCAGGGCGAGCCAATGAGCGCTCTTACAAGAATGGCATATGCTGAGCATCGTTCTGTCGAAATTGTCGAAGGTGATACTGTTATTATCTCTGCGACACCTATTCCAGGAAATGAGAAACCAATTTATCAGGTTATTAATGAGCTTTACAAACGTGGAGCTAAAGTTGTTTATAGTTCTATCTCTGAAGTTCACGTTTCTGGGCACGCTAATCGTGAGGAGCACAAATTATTACACACATTAATTAAACCTAAGTACTTCATTCCTGCTCATGGTGAATATCGTATGCTCTATATAAATGCTAAATTAGCGGTTGAATTAGGCATGCCTGCCGATAATGTTTTTATCTTGAATAATGGAGATATTTTAGAGATAGATAAAAAATCAGCCAGAATCAGTGGATATACCTCTGCTGATGCCGTACTTATAGATGGACAATCTGCTACAGTCAATGATAGTTTAGTTCTACGTCAAAGAAAAGATTTGAGCTCTGATGGTATTCTCTCAGTCGCCCTAACTCTAGATGAAAATCACAACTTAATTAATGGTCCTGAAGTTCTGTCTTACGGTGCACTCCTTGAAAGTGATGAAGACAATGCTAATTCTCTAATTTCTGATTTTGTTATTAGATACATTAATAAGAATAAGGAGAATCAGAATCTAGTAAATAATTTACGTTCCAGACAATTCAGAAATGAATTACTTAACTTCTTCTATAACCGTACTGGAAGAAAACCAGTAACTTTAGTTTCAGTTCTAAAACATGAAGATTAATTTAGTTTGAAACTTCTTTATAATTAAAAATTAAGTTAAAAAATTTCAAATTTTAATATAACTGTTTATGCGGTTAACTAATTTTAGACAATACATAAACAGTTATTTATTTTTATGTACAATTATTATTGAATTTACTGTGCATCTTGCACAATCATTTTCTAGCATTTTGTAAAAATTGTCTATTTAATCAAAATTTTAGTAGCTTTTTCTATCTACTAATGTATAATAAATACAATAATTCATTTACTGATAATTTGTTCAAAAATGCAGATTTGAGACCTTACTGCATCAATTTTTGTCTAACAAATTATCCAAAGAACGGAGGAAAAAGAATGAATAAACTAAAAAAAATTACTGCAGGTACACTCGCATTAGTTTTATCATTAGGGTTAGTTGCATGTAATACAAATAAGGGCACTAATGGTAGTAAAGCTAATACACCAAAAGAAACTGGTACCAAAGAAACTACAGGCAAAAGCGAAGAAACAGCAGGTAAGAAATTGCTAGTTTGGGGTCCAGCTGAGGATTTATCTGAAGAAAACGGTAATTGGCTGAAAAAACAAGCTGAAGAATTTAACAAAGCAAAAGGCTACAATGTTAAATTTGAATTCGGTACAGTTGGTGAACCAGATGCTAAAACAGAAGTTCTCAAAGACGTCGCAGCAGCTGCTGACGTTTACCTATTCGCTAGCGACCAAACTCGTGAATTAGTTGAAGGTAAAGCATTAGCTCGTTTAGGCGGTAAATTTGAAGAAGATGTCAAAGCATCTAACTCTGAAAACTATGTAAAATCACTTACAGTTGATGATGCTTTATACGCATTCCCATTCACATCAAACACATGGTTTATGTACTACGATAAATCAGTATTCTCTGAAGAAGATATTAAGAGTCTAGATACTATGCTAGAAAAAGGTAGAGTTGAATTCCCTCTACAAAACTCATGGTATATCCAATCATTCTTCCTAGCTAACGGTGGAACAATGTTTGGTGATAGTACAGATAATGAAGCTGGTATCGACTTTGGTGGCGAAAAAGGTTATCAAGTAGGTCACTACTTAGTAGATTTAGTAGCAAATAAAAACTTCTTCGTAACTGATCAAAACGGTTTCGGTATTGGTGGTTTAGGTAAAGATATTGATGCAATCTTCTCAGGTTCATGGGATGCCAAAAACGTAAAAGAAAAACTTGGAGATAATATGGGTGCAGCTCAATTACCTACAGCTAAGATCAATGGCAAAGACATGCAATTGAAAGCTTTCGCTGCGACTAAAGCAGTTGGTGTAAACCCTCACTCAAAAGACCAAGCATTAGCAATGGAATTTGCTCAATGGTTAGCTCGTCCAGAAGCACAAAAATCTCACTTTGAAACTAGAAATGTTATTCCTGCTCACAAAGATTTATTAAAAGATCCAGCAGTACAAGCTAATGAAGTTGCAGTAGCAGAGATTAACACAATGTCAAATACATCATTCCCACAACCATTCGTCGCAAAAATGAGTCAATGGTGGGATCCAGCTTCAAACTTCGGTACACAATTAGCTAGTGGTGAAATCAAACACGATAACGTAGAGAAATATGTAGATGAATTTAATAAACAAATTAACTCATCTGTACTAGATTAATTTACGAATAAAAATTTATTTAATAAGCTAAGGTCTATTTAGATGCCTGCTTATTGCAGGCATCTTTTTTATAAATCTTTGCAATCTCTATAGTTAGGAGGCATATAGATGCGTAGAACATTAACTCACGAACAAAAACGTGAAAAAGAAGACATCGCTCGTGCTTATAGATTAAATAACCAAACAGAAAATGTACCTTGGACCGTTAAAAATGCTCTTCTCAAAGGCAACTGGGCTAGTAAGATCTCATTTTTAGTTATGGGATTTGGTAATATAGTTTACGGTCAAGTTATAAAAGGTTTTTTATGGTTAGTAACTCAAGTACTATATATCTATTTCATGATTACAAGCGGATTAGAGAATTTATCATTATTTGGATCACTAGGATGGCTACAACAACAAGAAGTTTGGAATCCAGATAAAGCAATATACGAATATCAGGCAGGCCATAACTCTGTTCTTATTTTGTTATGGGGTGTAATTACAATTTGTATTACAATCGCCTTTATTTTCATTTGGAGATCATCTGTACGCAGTTCTTACAAAGCTGAGTACATAAAAAATGAAGGCTTCGAACCTGCTTCATTCTCATTAGATGTAAAATCTTTATTTAATCATAGAATTCAAGGATTATTGTTATCCTTACCAGTTCTAGGTACACTCACCTTCTCAGTCTTGCCACTAATCTTCATGATTTCAATGGCTTTTACTAGTTATAGTAGAGAAACTAATAGCTTAGTTTTATTTGATTGGGTTGGTTTTGATAATTTCTCAAGAGTTTTACAACTAAATAATGCAATCGGTAAAACATTCTGGCCAGTAGTTGGTTGGACTATTATTTGGGCGATTTTTGCTACAGCATTAAACTTTATCTTTGGTTTATTGTTAGCCATGATGATTAATAGAAAACGTACCAGACTAAAGAGTGTCTGGAGAGTAAGTTTTGCTGCTACTATTGCAGTACCACAATTCGTTTCACTATTGGTTATTAGACAAATGCTCGCTGCTAATGGCCCTGTTAACCTCTTCTTAATTGCTCAGAATGTTATTGATAAACCTATTCCATTCTGGACAGATCCTACACTTGCTAAAATAATGGTTATAATTATTAACCTATGGGTTGGTATTCCTTACACTATTTTACAAGTTACAGGTATTCTCCAAAACTTCCCTGAAGAATTTAGAGAAGCTGCTAGAATTGATGGTGCTAGTGAAGCTCAAACCTTTAGACATATCACTCTTCCATATATTTTACAAATTATGGGTCCTTTCTTAATCACACAATTTACAGGTAACGTAAATAACTTTAACGTTATCTATCTATTAACAGGTGGTGGTCCTGCAAGATTTGGTTCAACAGCAGGTTACACAGATCTATTAGTAACTTGGTTATACAAACTAACTGTTGATAATCAATTCTATAACATTGGATCAGTTATAGGTATATTCACATTTATTGTATTATCTGTAGTTGCTCTGACCTTGTACCGCTTCACCTCTGCAAGCAAACGTGAAGGAGGTAAATAATTATGAATAAGAAAAATTCAGAAAAATTTGAATATCAAAAAAATAAAACTCCTGGAAAACAAATAGCAATTGATACTATTGTTCATGTAATATTAGCAGTTCTATGTATTATTTGGCTCTTCCCTCTAGTTTGGTTATTATTGAACTCATTCAGAGGTAACCCAGGTGGAAGCGGACATTTTATAGGAAACTATATACCTACTCTATTCCCTGAAGAATGGACTTTAGCTAACTATAAATCCCTATTCACACCTGATAGAACATCTATTATCAACTTCCCTAGATTGTTCTTTAATACATTATTAATCTCTGTTTTCTCATGTATTATTAGTACTACTTTTGTAGTTGCTGTTTCTTATGTAATGAGTAGACGTAGATTCAAAGCACGCCAAGGAATTATCCGTTTCTCAATGATTCTAGGACTTTTCCCAGGATTTATGGCAATTGTTGCTATTTATCAAATTCTTAAAGCCTCAGGTCTTTTAGAAGGAAACTTCATTTATATGGCTTTAATACTTATGTATTCAGCTGGTGCAGGAACTGGATTCTTACTACTAAAAGGTTATATGGATTCCATTCCTTACGACCTAGATGAAGCAGCTACTATAGACGGTGCTACTCAATGGCAAATATTCACACGCATCATAATTCCAGTTGCTAAACCAATGATTGTTTATCAAGTATTGACATCCTTCTTAGGTCCATGGCTAGATTTCATTGGTGCTAAAGTTATTGCTGGTGCAAACGCAAATTATTGGACAGTTTCAGTTGGACTATTCAACATGCTCCAAAAAGAATATGTCAATAGCTGGTACGGAGCATTCTTAGCAGGTGCGGTATTAGTTACAATTCCAATTGGCGCATTAACGATTTATATGCAAAGGTACTACAACCAAAGTCTTGCTGGTGCAGTCAAAGGTTAAAAGATTAATACTTTTACAACGGGGGTCTCAATAACAAAAGAGTTCCCCGTTAATTTTTATAAGAAAGGTAAAGATAAATGCAAAGAACAAAATTAACATTCCGAAAAGCTTTAAGTTTACTTCTAGGATTATCGCTATTAATTTCCAGTGCAGCTTGTAATAAAAGCAGCGGTTTAAATAAAGAAGTTGAAAAAAGTTTCAAAGAATATTTAGATCTAAAACCAGTTAATATCGAAGATAAATACGATACTTATTATGAAGTTTTTGTCTATTCGTTTGCAGATAGTAATGGGGATGGTATTGGTGACTTCAAGGGACTGACTGATAAGCTTGACTATATTAATGATGGTAAAGCCGACACAATGACAGACTTGGGAGCAAATGCCATCTGGTTAATGCCAATCAACCCTTCTCCTACCTATCACAAATATGATGTTAAAGATTACAAGGCAATTGATCCTCAATATGGAACTATGGATGACTTCGATGAGTTTATAAAAGCTGCCAAAACCCGTGGCATCAAAGTCATACTAGACTTAGTTATGAACCATTCTTCAAGTGAACACCCTTGGTTCCAAGAAGCTGTGTCTGCATTAAAAAAAGGTGATCTAGATAATAAATATATAAATTATTACTTCTTTAGCAAAGAAAAAAAAGCTGACTACTGGTACCCTGTTGGTGACACAGGTTATTATTATGAAGGTAAATTCTGGTCAGAAATGCCTGATTTGAACCTAGATAACGAAGATCTAAGAGCTGAGTTCAAAAATATTATGGAATTTTGGCTCAAAGAAAAAGGTGTCGATGGTTTCAGATTGGATGCAGTTAAAGAATTTGATTCTGGCAACAACCCACATAACATCGATATATTAAGCTGGATCAATTCAACTGCAAGATCTATAAAAGATGATGTTTATATAGTTGGAGAAGCTTGGAGTAATTTCTCCATGTACAGACAATATTATGAAAGTGGAATTGATTCTTTCTTCGACTTTGCCTTTGGTGATCAAGGTGGACTTACTGTCAGCTTAATTAATAAATCTGATGGTCAAAGCTATGCCTCTAACCTTGAAACAGTTAACAAGAAAATTCTTGAAGTCAATCCTAAAGCTATTAATGCTCCATTCATGAGTAACCACGATACAGGTAGACTTAATGGTTTCTTCTCAGGCGATCCAAACAAATTAAGAATTGCAGCTGCTGCAAATATCTTTACTAGTGGTAATAGTTTTGTTTACTATGGTGAAGAAATTGGTATGCGTGGTTCCGGACGTGACGAAAACAAAAGAGCCTACCTTTACTGGGGCGACAATGATAAGTACCAGACCAAAGGAGCACAGTTAGATGAAAATGCATACGGCTATCCTTTCTCATCTGTTAAAGAACAAGAAGCTGATCCTAATTCACTCCTAAATTACTATAAGAAAGCTATACGTATTAATAGCGCTTTCCCAGAAATTAGTCGTGGTATTACTACAAAAGCTGAAGGTATAGATAATAAAGAACTTTGTGCAGTCGAAAAATCCTGGACAGATGCAGATGGTAAAGAACATAATGCATTAATTATTATGAACTTCTCCAGCTCTGACACAATTGAACTTGACCTAGCATCAACAAATTATGCCGATTATAAAGTCGTAGCGCGTCTTGGAGATGCCGAAGGTAATCTACCTACTCAAAATGGCAACAAGCTCACTATCACAAAAGCAGGGGCATTGGTGCTTAAACCAGCTAAGTAGACAAGTATTTAGCTAAAGTCAAAGCAAGTTTTCAATTTAAAATAAACATGACAGTCTGAGTTGCTTTTCTTAATTCAACTCAGACTGTTTTCTTTTCACCCTAAGTATTTTTTGATATATAATATTGCTTAGTTTATATTTTCAGGAGGAAATAGATGTCAAGTACAAGTTCGTTGAGAAAATCCACTACTAGGATTCTCTCTGTTTTATTAGGTAGTATAATTCATGCAATCACTATTAATGTATTTATGAATGCTGCTGGAATAATTCCTGGTGGCTTTGTGGGTACAAGTTTATTAATTCAAAAGACTTTTCATACTTATTTTGGAATCAATATATCTTATGCCGCTTTGAATATAACTCTAAACTCATTACCAGCAATTTTTGCTTTTTTCTATCTTGGCAAAAGATTTGTGCTTTATTCGATAATGTTTATTATTTCCTCAAGTTTATTGGTAGATCTCTTACCTATGTATCATTTAACTGATGATACTTTCCTGAATGTTATGTTTGGTGGTATTATTTATGGCTTCGGTGCAAGCTTAGTTTTAAACTCTAATGCATGTACTGGTGGTACAGATTTTCTAGCCATGATTATTTCGCACAAAACCAGTAAATCCATTTGGAATTATGTTCTTGTTTATAATATTTTGATTTACGTTATTTACGGAAGCTTATTTGAATTCAAAATGGCTCTATACTCAATTGTCTTCCAGGTCATATATACCGCTATGATTAATCTAGGCCAAACTCGTTATCAGAGAAGAACTGCATTTATTGTTACTCAAAATCCTGAACCGTTAGCAGACGAGCTAATGGAAATTACAGGTCATGGTGTTACTGTCATAGAAGCTAAAGGTCAATACACTGGTGAAAAAAGGTTCCTTCTCTATATGGTTATTTCTAAAAAAGATGTCAGATCAATCCGAGAACATATTGCTCAAAATTATCCTGGAGCCTTCTTGAACATTACTGATTCTGAACAACTTATTGGTAAGTTTGTTTTAGAGCCAATTGATTAACTTAATCTATTTTCACATAATGAATCAATAGTCAGATATTTAAAAACCTCGCTACTTATATTTGCAGTAGCGAGGTTTTCTAATGCTGTAATTTTTATATTGTAATGATTAATCTAAATCATTAACTACATCCTGTAGTACTACCACAATCTAGACATACTTTACATGTACCATTCTGTACTAATCTTGTACTAGAGCAGGTTGAGCATGTAGATCCGTCATATAATCTCTCGCCTTCTTCAGCTAAATGTTCAGCGTAGCTATGAACGAAATCATCATCAGCAGCATCTGTATCTTCATCGAAGTCTACTGCTGCTTGAGTAGTAGCCACGATATCAAAGCTTGGTAGTTCCTCATCATCTTCTAAGTCATTGTAGATGGCTTTTTGGTTTTCTATTCTTTCTGTTAATTGATTTGGAACCCATTTGCTATCTGGACCATCATAACCATCAGGTTTGACTTGTACTCTAGTATAATCTCCCAACTCGATGTCAATTACTTTACTAATAAAGTCTGATACAGAGCTTACAGACTTAATGTATGGGTGACGTTGTACAAATCCATATGGTTCATATTTCTGACCTCTGAGAAGCTTAGATATTCTCTCAGCTGGAATATGATACTGTAGCATGATTGAGATTGTCTTACTTAATGAGTTTAATAATCCCATTATTGTAGTACCTTCTCTATCTGTGGTAATGTAAATCTCTGAAATATTACCTGACTCATCACGATTTACAGTTGCATATATCTTAACTCCATCAATAGAAGCTGGATGTGTATGTCCTGATCTTATACCCAAGAGTTTAGTACGTTTATTTTGTATTGGCATATTACCTGTTAATTTATCTTGAGCATCGTGAGCAAATTTCAATAATTCAGCGTAACTTAAATCCTCTAACTTTTGATCGACTGTTCCTGGGTTATAAGTATTGTTCAATGGTTGTGAATTTTTACATCCATCTCGGTAAAGTGTAATACCTTTGACACCAGTCTTCCAAGATAGCAAGTGTACTTCTTTGAAATCGTCAACTGTTGCAATATTTGGCAAGTTAACTGTCTTAGAAATCGCTCCTGATACAAATGGTGTTAGTGCTGCAACCATTAACACGTGTCCACGAGGAGCAATGAATCTCTTACCAGAACCTGCAACGTTAGCTGTATCAAATACTGATAAATGCTCTTCTTTCAAGTGTGGAGCACCTTCAATCTTACCGTCAATGATCATGCCGTTTTCATCTTTACGTTCAATATACTCAACAATATCATTGACCTCTTCTTCTGAGTATCCCAAATTTTCTAATGCTGCAGCAATAACTGGGTTTGTAATAACCATGAAACCACCACCAATAAGTTTCTTATAGCTAATGTGGCTAAAGAATGGTTCAATACTTGTAGCACCACAGTCCATTGCGAAGGAAATTGTTCCTGTTGGAGCAATAACTGAAACTTGAGCATTTCTATATCCATATTTGTTACCAAAGTCTTCAGCTTGCTTCCAAACATCTTTAACTGTTTTTGATAGATCTGTCAAACCAAGGCTTTCTAGAATCTTATGGTTAATCATTAATGGCTCGTAGCTTAAACCTTCTAGTTTATCAGTTCTAGCACCTGCTGCTCTAGCATGGTTTCTAATAACACGTAGCATATGCTCTTTGTTCAACTCATATGGTTCAAATGAGCCTACTCTCTCTGCTTCTAAAGCTGATGTTGCATAGCTTTGACCTGTTAAGATTGCCATTAAAGCTGCTGAAAAAGCACGGGATTCAATTGAGTCATAAGGCAAGCCCATAACCATCAACAATGATGCCAAGTTAGCCATACCTAAACCTGTAGTACGGAATTGATGAGTCCTCAATGCAATTGCTTCTGTTGGGAATTGACCCCAATGAATTGAAGCTTCAAGAACTAATTGAACTATTGATACTATGTGTTTAAATCCTTGTATATCAAACTTCTTACTCTCAAGATCATAGAATCTGAAAACATTGATTGAAGCTAAGTTACAACTTGTATCATCCAAGAATGCGTACTCTCCACAAGGGTTTGTACCATTAATACGGTTATGTTTGGCACCTAATTCACCATCTGAACCTGCTGGACAAGTATGCCATTCGTTAAATGTGTCATCAAATTGAGGAGCTGGGTCGGCACAACGCCAAGCTGAGTAGTTAAATTGTTCCCAGAGATCAGCTACTTTAACTTCTTTATTTACAGAATCATCTACTCTACCCTTTAGAGTAATTGTCGCTTCTGGATTTTCTTCAAGATTAGCAACTTTCTCCATAAATTCATTGCTAAAACGAACTGAGTTATTAGAGTTCTGTCCTGAAACTGTTGAGTATGCTTCACCATCCATGGAGCTATCATAACCCATCTTAATAAGTGCCAGAGCTTTATCTTCTTCTTCACTCTTCCAGTTAATAAATTCTTCTATATCTGGGTGATCAACATCTAAACATACCATCTTAGCAGCACGTCTTGTAGTACCACCAGATTTGATTGCACCAGCATTTCTATCTAAACCACGTAAGAAGCTCATTAAACCAGAGGACACCCCCCCACCTGATAGCCCTTCATTCTTACCTCTAATATTTGAGAAGTTACTTCCGGTACCAGAACCACCTTTGAATAGACGTGTCTCAGTTACGTATGCTTCTGTAATTGAGTGTGGACCTAATAATGAGTCATTGATTGATAAAATAAAGCATGCAGAAGCTTGAGTTCTTGTATAGTCGTCCTCTGAGACTTTTACTTTGCCTTCTTCAAGATCGTAGTAGAATAAACCGCTCTTACCACCAGCTATGCCATGAGTACGTTTAAGACCTGTGTTAAACCATTGTGGTGAGTTTGGAGCAAATTTCTGAGAAAGAATACCATGTGCTATTTCATCATATAGAATCTTAGCCTCTTCATCAGTAATCATCTTCTCATCAACTAGAGCTGCAACCCAGAAATCAGACATTCTGTGAACTAATTGTCTAAAGGAAGTTTCGTGTCCTGTCTCTGGAACACCTGCTTTACGGAAATATTTTGAAACAACAATATCAACTGCATTTTGAGAATAACCTGCTGGGAATTCTACATCATGCATTTCTGTCAAAATTTCGCCTGTCATATAATCTCTTAAGACAACATCACGCTTATCCCACTCGAATAAATCATATACTGTTTTATCAGGATGCTTGTCTAGTTCTTTGGTGTAGTATCTCTGAATCAAATCAGTTAATGTCTTTGAACTTGCCATGAAAATTTCTCCTTATAAAATTACTTGTTTTTTAACGCAGGCATTATCATACACCATATATTGTGGTTAGTACAAGTCTATTTCTACAATATATAGTTTCTTTTCTATTACTTTTTTGCTGAAATATTACTTTTTCATCGAATTATTACAAATTTAACCCAGCAAATAAAATATCTATTTGCTGCAAAACTACTAACGAAGCGGATTATACAGTAAAGGTAAACATTACAGATCATCACGACGAACATCAACAACATCACGAATTGCTTTAATTCTACCAATCAGTCTGTCATATTGTTCTTGTGAAGTAACTTCTAAAATTAAATGTAAATTTGCGGTCATATCTTTGACAGAATTCATCTGTCCAGAAATTATTGATACCTTCTCATCTGAAATAGCGTTTGAGACATCAACTAGCAATGATGATCTATCTCTAGCTTTGATAAGAATAGGGACTTGGAATACCCCTTTAGATGCTGCCTTATCCCAATAAACTTTGATCAACCTTCCAGCTTCTTCTAACATTTTCTTGTCTGTCTCGCCTGCGAAATTATTTTGCTTAATTGCAACAATATTTTTCATATTATTACAATCTATTCTATGAACTGTTACGCCCTTTCCTCTTGTGATATAACCGACTATTTCATCACCTGGAACTGGGTTGCAGCAATTTGCAAGGCTCATCAAGACATTATCAATGCCTTCAACAATAATTCCATATTTATTAGGTTTGCTACTTTCTACAGCAACTCTGTCACCTATACCTTTATCAGCGTTGTCTTTAGCTTTTTGCAAAATAGGATCAACTGGGCTATAAATTACCTGTCCATTTTCTCCTATTCTATACCCTAATTCTTGACGTTTCTCTTCGCTTAAGTTCTTAATATATTCATCACGAAGTTTAGGAACAATTTTCTTGGCACTTACGCCATTCTTGCTGTTTTGCCCAATGGCAGCATACATATCATCAACGTTATTAAATCCATAGCGACGTAACAGTGGATCAAGATACTCATGGCGTAGAAGTTGTAAACTTACGAAACCGTTCTTGCGAATTTCTTTTTCAACTTCGTCACGACCACGCTCAATACTTTCAGCTTTACGCTCTTGCTTAAACCAGTAATTAATTTTGTTTCTAGCTGTATTACTTTTAACAATTTTCAACCAGTCCAAACTTGGGCCTTTGATTCTTTCACTTGTCAAAATCTCAACGATATCACCATTCTGTAACGTATAGTCTATAGGGGTCATCTGGTCATTGACTCTCGCACCATACATATGATTTCCAACTCCTGAGTGAATTGAATAGGCAAAATCTATCGGACATGAACCTTGTGGCAAAGCCACAACATCACCATTTGGCGTAAATACATAAACCTCTTCTTCGATTAATCCTTCTCTTAACTCTTCCATGTAATCGGTTGAGTTTTTCATGTCTTTTTGCCAATCAAGCAATTGTCTTAACCAGTTTAACTTCTCATCTTCTTTACTAGATTTTTTGCTTAATTTAACTCCACCTTGATTAGCTTTATAGCGCCAGTGAGCAGCTACACCATATTCAGCTAACTCATGCATTTCTTCAGTACGTATTTGAACCTCAAATGGGAAACCATTTGGCCCAACAACTGTTGTATGCAATGACTGATAACCGTTAGCTTTAGGAGTTGCAATATAGTCTTTAAATCTCCCTGGCATAGGTCTAAACATGTCATGAACAATACCAAAAACAGAGTAACAATCAGTTACTGTACTTACAATTACTCTACATGCAAAAAGGTCATAAATCTCATTAAGGTGCTTATTCTTGGTTTTCATTTTTCTATAAATTGAATAAAGATGTTTGGTTCTACCATCAATAGAACAGTTAATACCAGCTGCACTTAATTTTTTGAGTATATCTTCTATAACTACTTGAAGATAATTATTTCGTTCACTTTGTTTTTGCTTAATTGCTCCTGCTAGTTCAAAATAGGCAGTTGGATCTAAGTATTTAAAGGATAAGTCTTCCAATTCCATTTTCCAACGATAAATACCTAAACGTCCTGCTAAAGGAGCGTAAATATCCATTGTTTCCCTAGAAATTCTCTCCTGTTTACGTGCAGGCATGTATTCCATAGTGCGCATATTATGCATTCTATCTGCTAGTTTAATTAAGACAACTCGAATATCTTGAGCCATTGCTAAGAACATTTTACGGAAATTCTCTGCTTGCAAGTCTTCTTTAGAACTATAGGTAAATTTCTCTAACTTCGTAACTCCATCAACTAAATCGCTAACTGTTTCACCAAAAATTTCAGTAATATCTTGTAAAGTTACTTCGGTATCTTCAACAGTATCATGCAGACAAGCTGCAATCAAAGTATCCTCATCAACTTCTAACTCAGTTAAGTTCATAGCAACTTCAAGTGGATGAATTACATACGGATCACCTGAGGCACGTTTTTGTTTCAAATGTGCCTTAAAAGCAAATTCAACGGAATAAATAAGTCTGGAAAAATCATAATTTTCAGGCTCCTTTATATAAGATGCATACGTTCTTAATAAGCGTTTAGCTATACCTATAACTTCATCTAATTGTCGTTGATACTCAGTTTTTTCTTGCTTATTATTAGACAGCAAAACTTCCAAAGAAGGGAAATATGGCCATTCTGGCCCGTATGAGAAAGGGACTTTAGCTATAGCTTCTTTAAATTCAGTATGGAGTTCCTCACGATTCAACTGGGCATAATTCTTCATCTTAGCTGTTTCATCTGAACTAGTATTGTTTAATTTATCTTTATTTTCAACATTATTGCTCATTAAATCACTAATACTCCCTTCTTTATAAGATCTTTCGCAATGTTAGTTTCACTTATTTTAGCACGTTGTGCTGTTTTTTGTATTGATAAATAAAAGCTATACTCGCTTAATTCAGCAACTACTCTCAACAATCCCATTTCTATAAATATTTCCATAATAGATTTCAACTTGTTTAGGCTCAAATATTTATCTTTATTAACTCTGATAAAATTTTGAATTCTTTTCAAAGAGATTAACGCTGAACCTTCAGGATTTAACTTAGTTAAAATATTCCAAAAAGCTACAATATCCTCTGTTTCAATGATATTTTTCTCACAATCATTAATTTCTTTTAAATTTTCCCAAATCAAATAATTAGCTTCTTCTGCAAAAGCTAAATCAATAATATGCAACTGAACTTCTACCTTATCTCTCCATCTATTTATCTCTAAATTAGCTAATAAGGAGATTGCGTCTCCTGATTTTATAACATTTACAAGTTCACCTTTATTAAACGCAATACCTGTCAAGGACTGCTCATTTGTTAAAAATTCTAATTTCAAATGTTTACCGTTTCCTAAGGATTTGACGCTATCAACTTCTAGATTATTTAGCAAAAATACCGGCTTTGAATTCTTTTCACCAAAAGGCTCTAAAGCATCCAAGCTCATAATTTCAACTAAATTAACAGCGTTAGGACTAATTTCAAGATCATATAATAATTTATTAGCATTAGCTATATCATTAACACTCTGAGTCTCTTCTAGCTCTTCCTTTGCGGCTTGCATAGTATATTTATAAAACTCATCCCATTTATCTTCCTCTACACTAAGTCCACAAGCTTTCTTATGTCCACCAAACTTATAAATATACTTGTCTACTTTTGACATTACTCTATGCAAATCAAATTCTGCATAACTTCTTCCTGATCCTTTGAATACTCTAGAATTATTTTCTGAAACTTCACTGTTATCTAAACCAAGTATCACTGCTGATTTCTGCCAATTTTCTTGGATACGAGCTGCAATTATTCCTAATATTCCTGTATGCCAATTCTCACCCTTTAAAAGTATCATTGGCTCTTTAAGCAATTCCGGGTTTTGTTCTAAATAAGCATCAATTTCTTTAACGGTTGTATTCTGCAAATTTTTTCTTTCATTATTGATAGATTCTAAATTTCTGATTAAATTGCTAGCCTCAGCCAAATCCTCACATAATAATAGATCTAGTGCTACCTCATTTTTTCCCATTCTACCAGCTGCATTAATTCTCGGACAAATTGAAAATGCAAAATTCTCTGCAGTTAGTTTTTGGAGATCTAGTTTCATCTCTTTTGCCATTTCTCGCACAGCAATTAAGCTACCATTTGCAATTTCTAAGAGACCTAAATTAACTATATGTCTATTTTCATCACGCAAAGGCATAACATCAGCTACAGTCCCTATCATTGCTAAAGCTGCAAGATCATCAAGTAGTGAGTTATCTAAACTAAACTTTTGTACAATAGCTTGGCAAAGTTTATATGCAACCCCTGCCCCGGCTAAATCTCGCATTGGATAACTATCTCCTAAAATATGAGGATCTATAACTGCATCAGCTTCAGGTATATCTTCGGCAGGCAAATGGTGATCTGTAAGCACGCACTGTATACCAGCTTGTTTTAGCTCTGTAAATTCTGCTACTGATTTAATGCCACAGTCTACAGTAATTAGCAATTCAGAATTAAAATCATAGACTTCTGGTAAAGTCTTGGGACTCAAACCGTATCCATCATCTAACCTATTCGGTATAAAGATTTTTATTTTATCTTTCGCCAAACCGAGCCTAGTAAAAAACTTATACAAAATTGAACTACTAGTAAGTCCATCTGCATCGTAGTCACCATGAATGAATATTCGTTTCTGTTCTTTACAAGCTTTATAAACCACCTCAGCAGCTTCATCCATACCTTGCATAAGCAAAGGATCATGTAATATATCCAGGAAATTATTTTTATCTATTAGGTACAATTCATATTTATCAAAACCTCTATTAAGGACTAAGTTTGCCAGCAAGTCTTGATCATATTTAATATGTTCATTATTTTCAGCATGAATAAGTTGACTAGACTCAGCATTTAAATTATCTAAGCCGTTTGTAGTCCAAGAATTATTCTTCTCAAAATTATTTCTTTGTATCCAAATATCATTTTTCCACTTCATTATTTACAATCCTTTGGTAAATCTCATTAATACCGTATATCCATTTCGTGTCTATTTGATCTAGCTCATTCGCAGTTATCCTAAACGTCCAGTTAAAGTCATTTACAGTTCCAGGTTTATTCATTGCTCTAGAATTATCCAAAGCTAAGAAATCTTGTACTGGTGCTATTGCAATTATTGCTTTAGTGTTCCAGCAAGTTTTAATAAATGAACGTGCGATTGCCAGTTTCTTCTCATTATCTGTTTCTGTATCTCTAAATTTTGCATCACAGTAGTCTAGAGCAAAATCTCTATTATGTTTATTTTCCTTTTCATTTAACCAACCAATAATCGTATAACTATCATGAGTTGATGTATACGCCAACTTGTTCTCTCTATATGTATATGGGAGATTCTCTGCACCTTTTCCCCACATAAACTCATTAATCATTACCATCATACCTGGGAAATTATTGTGTTTCAAAATTTCATTAACCAATGGATCAGACTCTCCACCCAAATCTTCTGCAATAATTTCTAGATTTTCTACTCGTTTTTGAATTTCAGCAAAAAAATCTGTACCTGGTCCAGGTAGCCAAACTCCAGTCTTTGTATTAAGTGAATTATTTGGAATAGCATAAAAATTAGCAAAAGCTCGGAAGTGGTCGATTCTCATAGTATCCAGCATCCTCATAGAATGAGAAATCCTATTTATCCACCACTCATATTTATTTTTTGCCATCTCTTTCCAGTCATAAAGAGGATTATTCCAGATTTGGTCTTCGCCATTTTCAGTAAAAGCCGGGAAACCTGATACCATAACAGGTCTAAGCTCTTCATCCAACATGAATTCTCTTGGTCTAGTCCAAAGATCTACACTATCGTACGAAAGATATATAGGCATATCTCCAAATAGTTTAACACCTTTGGTATTAGCATAATTTTTCAACTTAAACCATTGCCTAAAGAATAACCATTGTCTGAAACAGATTTCCAAGACTTTTTGCTGATTATTTTGTTGTGAGAAAAAGTCTTCCAAGAACTCTGCATCTCTAAACTTAGCTGGGGCAGGCCACTCGTACCAAGCTTTATCATAATAATCATGTAAAACAATAAATTGAGCATAATCTACTAGCCAAGCTTGTTCTGCTTCTACAAACTTTAATAATTCTGTTTTTTTTCTATCATTTAAGCGTGTAAAAGCAAGGCGTAAATATTTTTCTGCATTCGAAAATGAAAAATTATAATCAGTCTTTGTTGAATCACGATCTTTATAGTAATAATCTGGTATTTCGGTTTCTTTTAAATATCCCATTTCTACTAAAAATTCTGGATCAATGAAAAGATTGTTTGTTGCAAAAGCAGATATACTACTATATGGAGAAATTGCTTCATTAATTGGAGTCAGCGGTAAAATCTGCCAATAGCCAAGCCCAGCTTCTGCTAGTTTATCGACAAAGTCGTAAGCAGATTTTCCTAAAGTACCAATCCCAAAAGGCCCTGGCAAAGAACTTATATGTAATAAAGTCCCTGCACTTCTTTCAAAATCTTTTTGCATAAATTACACTCTTTAAACTTTCTAATTTCTTCTCTCTTTTAACTATAAAATAAGCAAAACTTATACCTACATTTATATTTCCCAAGTATGATTGTAAATTTAAAGAAAAATGCTACTCAGATTTTAATCTGAGAAGCATTTCTCTTAATTCTCTCCGCCGCTTAGGTCTTATTTAGTTATTCAAAAATTAAAATAATTTTCTAACGGTTATATTTTTTATTTAAATTCTTAATCCAGTCAACATCCAGTTCAGCTAACTCCGCTGTTGTTGCTCTAAATGTCCAGTTTACATCATTTAATGTACTTGGAGTATTCATTCTTCTTTCAGTTCCCATACCTAAGAAGTCTTGTGTTGGAATTATAACAACATCACATCCAGTTTTCCAGCAAGTTTCTATAAATCCTCTTGCAGCCGGATTCTCTGGTCCTTTAGTTTCCCAATCAGAATTAGGATCTATATTACAGTACTCAAATGCAAATTCTCTTTCTTCATCTTCTAGTTCATCTAACCAGCCTAGAACAGTGTCATTATCATGGGTACCAGTATAAACTAATTTATGTTTTTTGAAGTTCTCTGGTAAATTCTCACTATTTGGATCTAATGAGAACATTAAGATCTCCATACCTGGGTAACCACTATCTTCTAACAATTGGGCTGAATCCTCATCAATTTCACCTAGGTCTTCTGCAATAACTTTCAAATCTGCAATTTCTCTATGTAAAACTTCAAATAAATCCATTCCTGGACCTTTAACCCATTCGCCATTACGAGCAGTATCGTCTTCCCCAGGTACAGCCCAATATGCTGAGAAACCTCTGAAGTGGTCAATACGAACAACGTCGAAAAGTATCATGGTATTACGTACTCTTGCAACCCACCAAGCATAATCTTGTTCTGCATGTTTCTCCCATGCGAACAAAGGATTACCCCAAAGCTGACCATCTTCTGAAAAATAGTCAGGTGGTACTCCTGCCTTAAATATAGTATGTCCTAATTCATTAAGTTGGAATAGCTCAGGATTTGCCCAAGCATCAGCACTATCTAGTGCAGGGAAAATTGGTATATCACCTATAATTTCAATACCATTTTGGTTTGCGTATGCTTTGAGTGCATCCCATTGCAATCTAAAAATCCATTGAGCAAAAGCTAGTTTATCCATTAAGACTTTGTTCTTTGTTTCACTAATAAATTTATCCAAATACTCAGGATCTCTATCTCTAGCTTTTTCAGGCCAATCTTGCCACATTTTCTTATCAAAACTCAAGCGTAAAGCTTCATACAAGACATAGTTATCTAACCAAATTGCATTATCTTCTTTGAATTTCCCAAAACTCTCTACCTGATCAGGTGTTAATCTATCATATGCTAAATCTAAGAATTTTCTACTATTCTTATCTGCGAAATCATAATCTGCTTTGCTTGCTGGAAAATCTCCGTCATAAATTGCAGCTTCTACTTCAGCTGCAGTTAATAATCCCATTTCCTCAAGCTTACGAGGATCAATCATCAAAACATTATTAGCAAAAGCTGATGTACTACTATATGGTGAATTTCCATAACCAACTGGTGTTAAAGGCAAAACTTGCCAATACTTCAATCCAGCAGCTTTCATTTGATCTACAAAAGCATAAGCCTCTTGCCCCAAAGTTCCTATTCCAAACTCACCTGGTAAGGAAGTAATGTGCATCAAAATTCCTGAACTTCTCTTCATCTTTTTTCCTCCAATTTAATTGCGTTCCCCAATTAATATTATATATGTTATTCCTCTTCTCTTGTATCAACTTTTTCTTCAAAAATGCTAAAAAAGTAAGATGATGAAACACCCAAAACAAAAGCTATAATTATTATCAAAACATATACAAATAAGTTCATTCCTAGTTTAGAAGCAGCTTCTACATTAACAGATGGAACAATGTGTGTAAAGAAAATTGCAACAGTTGATCCTAAGACTAAACCTAGAATAATATGATACATTGTAGCAAAGTGCTTTCTAAACATGTCATCTACTAGTTTAGCTAATAAAATAACAGATAAAGCCAAACCAATTGATAATGGAATTATAATTCCAAACTCTAATTTACTTATACCAGTTGTCATCTTTTCATAGAGATTGAAATACAACAAGAAATTAGAAGGGCTTAACCCTGGTACAACAACACCTAATCCAATTAGCACTCCTGAGAAAATCCAAACAAGGAAATTGCTTGGTAAATCTAGTGAAAGATATTTATCAGCAGTAATCATCACAACAATAAAGACTATAGCTGTACAAATTAGTGTAATTATATTATTTTTACTCCTGCCATGTGACCCTGCTTTTTTCCAAAGTGATGGTAATGTACCAGCTACAAAACCTAAGAAAAGGCTAATTGCAAAAGCTTCATATGTTTGAAGAGCCGTACTAACTAATTTAGAAAAAACAAATACACCTAAAATTCCACCAATTCCTATTGGTAAAAAGTATTTGAAATTTTTCTTGAAGTTTTTAAATGGATGAGCCAAGAAAGCTATCAAACTATTATAAACACCAAATACAACTGATAAAACCCCACCTGATAGTCCTGGTAAAATTCCACCAATTCCTATTGCCATTCCTTTAAAAACTCTAATAAACCAGTCTATTATTGGGTTATTATTACTTATTGGGTATTGATCCAAATCTGTTCTTGTTATGTCATCCAACTGACTTGAATCTGTTTCATTAATCAAATCTTGATTTCTCTTCATTTTATATTCTCACTTCTAATTTATTTATTACTACGCCTACGCTTGCTTTTTACAGGGTTATATTTAATATAAATATGTTTAACATTAGGATTAGAGGTCGTTCTCTCATCTATTTCTATCTCTGGAATATCTTCAATCAAATGACTGAGTTTAGAATAACCATAGTTTCTAGAGTCAAAAGATGGTTCCGTCTTAGAAATTACATTACCTACATCTGCTAAGAATGCCCAACCACTATCATCAGCAATAGCTTCAATAACGTTAGCTATCATGCGTTTTGCCTTGTTATCTAAAGTCTTAAGACCTTTATTTGTTTTAATGGTATTGCTATTGTATTGATCATCATTAGTGTTATTATTTTCTTCAGTTTCTACATAGTTATCTTCCAAAATTTCCAAGAAAATAAACCTGTTACAAGCTGCAATAAATGCATTAGGAGTTTTTTGTTCACCAAAACCTAATACCAATTTACCTGACTCTCTTAGTCGAATTGCTAATTTTGTAAAATCACTATCGCTACTGATCAAGCAAAAACCATCAATATCATATGTATACAAGATATCCATTGCATCAATTATTAGAGCTGAGTCTGTAGAATTTTTGCCAGTAGTATAATTAAACTGCTGCACTGGAGAGATAGCATAATCTAAAATAACACTCTTCCAGCCATTCATATTCTGTCTAGTCCAGTCTCCATAAATCCTCTTAACTGTTGGAATACCGTAAATAGCAATTTCATCCATCATTGCACTAATATAATGATACGAAACATTATCCGCATCTATTAAAACTGCTAACTTTTTGTCTTCATTTGTTTGCATCTATTCCTCCTCCAAGTAGTCTAAAGGCTTAGCCTGATAAGTATGATCTCCAACATCAATCTCTGCTGTCCTACTTGAAATTTCATTAACAATATCTATGAATTCCTCATAAAAATTCAGATCCACAATACACTTTACAAAAACAGAGCTGGTATATTCTCTATCTAAAACGTTCACTTGATTTGAAGCAAGATCCAAGCGATAGTTAAAACTATCATTAAAAGAGTAGGGCATGTTAACAACAAGCTCTATTCCCGGAACCAGTTGCACTAAACCTGCATTCTTAACTACTCCCGTAGCTGAAGATCCATAAGCTTTAACTAAGCCTCCCGTCCCTAGTAAAGTTCCACCATAATATCTAGTAACAGTAATTATAGCGTCATGAATGCTATTTTTGTCTAACACATCAAAAACGGGTGGACCAGAAGTACCTTGAGGCTCACCATTATCACTGAATCTTTGCTGAATGTTACCTAATTCTTTTCCCACAGACCAAGCATATACAATATGAGTTGCATCTTTATATTTATCCCATTCGTTTGCAATAAAAACTTCAGCTTCTTCAACAGATTTAACTGGTTTAGCATGTGCAATAAATACTGATTTTTTTATCTCTTGTTCAAACCAGGCTTCTTTTTCTAAAGATATAAATGAGTCTTTTTTTACTATTTCTGTAATATTCTTCACCTCTGAATTTTTCATTAAACAATTACCATAATTTTAACACATAGCAATCATTAAAAATTGGAAATAATCCTTATACCTTTATGTTAAAGCGAAAATAAAAAAGCCTCGGAAAGTTCCGAGGCTTTATAATCTAAACTAATAAATCAAATTATTGTTCGATTTCTGTAACTGTACCAGCACCAACTGTTCTACCACCTTCACGGATAGCAAAACGCATACCTTTTTCCATAGCAACTGGTTTGATTAACTCAACTTCAATCTCAACGTTATCACCAGGCATAACCATGTCTACACCCTCTTCTAGGTTCATGATACCTGTAACGTCTGTTGTTCTGAAGAAGAATTGTGGACGGTAACCTGAGAAGAATGGTTTATGACGACCACCTTCTGATTCTGTTAGAACATAGATTTGTCCTTTGAATTCTGAGTGAGGTGTAATTGT
Source organism: uncultured Fastidiosipila sp. (assembly GCA_963510375.1). GTDB lineage: Bacteria > Bacillota > Clostridia > Saccharofermentanales > Fastidiosipilaceae > Fastidiosipila. The sequence continues at coordinate 55,549 of CAUPES010000005.1, read as the reverse complement.
TCCTGGTTTAGCAAGAACTTGTCCACGCTCGATATCTGATCTTTCAACACCACGTAGCAATGCACCAACGTTATCACCAGCAACTGCTGAGTCTAACAATTTACGGAACATTTCTAGACCTGTAATTGTTGTTGTACGGCTGCTTTCTACTAAACCAACGATTTCAGCTTGGTCACCAACGTTGATTGTACCACGTTCGATACGACCTGTAGCAACAGTACCACGACCTGAGATTGTGAATACGTCTTCTACTGGTAGTAAGAATGGTTTGTCTGTTGGTCTTTCTGGTGTAGGAATGTATTCGTCTACAGCGTTCATTAATTCTCTGATTGGAGCATATTCTGGAGCATCTGGGTCTGTGCTTTCGCTCTCTAGAACTGCTAATGATGAACCTTTAACAACTGGGCAGTCATCACCATCAAATTCATACTCATCTAATAGCTCACGAACTTCCATTTCAACTAAGTCTAATAGTTCTGGGTCATCAACTTGGTCTACTTTGTTCAAGTAAACTACAACTTTAGGAACACCAACCTGACGTGCTAGCAAGATGTGCTCACGTGTTTGTGGCATAACACCATCAGCTGCTGAAACAACTAGAATAGCACCGTCCATTTGTGCTGCACCTGTGATCATGTTCTTAACATAGTCAGCGTGTCCTGGGCAGTCAACGTGTGCGTAGTGACGATTTTCTGTTTGATACTCAACGTGTGAAGTATTAATTGTAATACCACGCGCTCTCTCTTCTGGAGCTTTATCGATATTATCATATGATGAATATTCAGCATCACCTAAAAGTGCTAAAACTTTAGTAATAGCTGCTGTTGTTGTTGTTTTACCGTGGTCAACGTGACCTAAAGTACCAATGTTTACGTGTGGCTTGGTTCTTTCAAAATGTTTCTTAGCCATTATTTTCCTCCTTGTGGATCCCCTGTAGGGGGCTATAGTTTCTTAATTTAGGTTGACACCTTGCTAATATTTTACACTAAATAGGATAAAGTGCAAGATGCCAACTTATAATTTACTTTTTAGATAAAAGTATCTTTTTAACTTTTATATTATTTTGATGTAATTTCGTCCTGAATGCTCTTAGGTACTGGTTCAAAGTGTGATGGTTGCATTGTAAATGTACCACGACCTTGAGTACTTGATCTAAGTGTGGTTGCATAACCAAACATTTCAGATAGTGGAACTTTTGCATCAATCTTTTGAGCGTTACCTTGTGCTTCCATACCGGCAATTGTACCACGTCTTGAGCTTAGATCACCCATAACGTCACCTAGATAGTCTTCTGGAGTAATTACGTCTACTTGCATTATTGGCTCTAGCAATACTGGTGATGCTTTACGCATAGCTTCTTTGAAAGCCATAGAACCAGCGATTTGGAAAGCCATTTCAGAAGAGTCAACTTCGTGGCTAGAACCATCAATCAAGTCAACTTTTACACCGACAACTTTGTATCCGGCTAAAATACCGCTTTCCATAGCTTCTTGAATACCTTTGTTTGTAGGTTCAACGAATTCTTTAGGAACTGAACCACCAACAGTTTTGTTATTGAATTCATATTCAGTTTCAGCGTTTGGATCTAAAGGTTCTACGTTAATGACAACGTGACCATATTGACCACGACCACCTGACTGACGTACGAATTTTCCTTCTGCTGTAGCAGCTGCTGTGATTGTTTCCTTGTAAGCAACTTGTGGGTTACCTACGTTAGCCTCAACCTTAAATTCTCTCAATAGACGGTCAACGATAATATCCAAGTGTAGTTCACCCATACCTGAAATAATTGTTTGACCTGTGTCTTCATCTGTGTGAGTTCTGAAGGTTGGATCTTCTTCTGCAAGTTTTTGTAATGCAATAAGCATTTTATCTTGTGATGCTTTTGTTTTTGGCTCGATAGCAACACTAATAACTGGATCTGGGAATTCCATTGACTCCAAGATAATTGGTGCATCAGCATCACAAAGTGTGTCACCTGTTGATGTATCTTTCAAACCAACTGCTGCTGCAATATCACCTGAGTATACTTCAGCTACTTCTTCACGGTGGTTTGCGTGCATCAATAGGATACGACCAACTCTTTCACGTTTACCTTTACTTGTGTTTTGTACGTATGTACCTGATTGTAAAATACCTGAGTACATACGGAAGAAACATAATTTACCTACAAATGGGTCTGTGATAACTTTAAATGCTAAAGCTGCAACTGGACCTTCATCTTCTGATGGTCTTGTTTCTTCTTCACCAGTGTCTGGGTTAGTACCTTTAATTGCAGGAATATCCAATGGTGATGGTAAGTATGCTACAACTGCGTCTAATAGCAATTGAACACCTTTATTCTTATATGAAGAACCACAAACAACTGGAATAATATCCAAGTTAATTGTTGCTTTACGTAAAGCTTTTACTAAATCTTCTACAGGAATTTCTTCTTCCATTAAGAATTTTTCTAATAGTTCTTCATCAGTTTCGCAGATTGCTTCAACCATTTTGGCACGGTATTCTTTTGCTTGATCCATATATTCTGCTGGAATTTCTGTTGATGAGTAAGTTTTACCTGTTGCGTCATCTTTGTAAATTTCAGCTTCCATGATCATCAGGTCAATAATACCTTCAAAACTATCTTCTGCACCAATTGGCAATTGGATAGGTACTGCATTAGCACCTAATCTCCTTGTAATTGTTTCAACTGATTGTAAGAAGTCAGCACCTGTAACGTCCATCTTGTTGATGTAAACGATACGAGGAACTCCGTAGTTATCAGCTTGACGCCAAACTGTTTCAGTTTGAGGTTCAACACCACTCTTAGCATCTAGAACTGTAACTGCACCGTCAAGGACTCTCAATGAACGCTCAACTTCAACTGTGAAGTCAACGTGTCCCGGAGTATCAATGATATTAATACGGTGACCTTTCCATGCAGCTGTAGTAGCAGCAGAGGTAATTGTAATACCACGTTCTTGTTCTTGCTCCATGTAGTCCATGGTTGCACCACCATCGTGGGTTTCGCCAATTTTATGAATCTTACCAGTATAGTAAAGGATACGTTCAGTTGTTGTTGTTTTACCAGCATCAATGTGAGCCATAATACCGATATTTCTAGTATCTTTTAATGAATAATCTCTTGGCATGCGTCTCTCCTTTTATACTACTACCATCTGTAGTGGGCAAATGCACGGTTAGATTCAGCAGCTTTATGCATCTCTTCTTTACGACGATATGAACTACCTGTTTCATTCATTGCATCGATTAATTCATTAGCTAAACGCTCTTTCATTGTACGTTCGCTTCTCTTTCTTGAGAAACCAACGATCCAACGCAATGCTAAAGTCTGTCTTCTGTCTGGACGAACTTCAACTGGTACTTGATAGTTTGCACCACCGACTCTACGTGCTTTAACTTCTAGTAAAGGCATTACATTTTCCAATGCCTTTTCGAATACTTCCAATCCTTCTAGTTCTGTTTTTTCTTTGATAATATCAAAAGCTCCATAAACTATGGATTGTGCAACTCCCTTTTTACCATCTAGCATAACAACGTTAATAAGTTTACTTACTTTCTTGTCGTTATATAGTGGATCAGGGAGAATATCTCTTTTTGGGACATGACCTTTTCTTGGCACTTTCGCTTCCCTCCTTTATATGATAAAACTAGGAATTTAATCCTGTATCATTAGGTACTCAATACTTGTTTTCAAGTTCTGTCAGCGCCTTGCCATTTAAAAATCTAATTAAATTAATTATTGGCAAGATGTACTGAGCAATTTCAACCTAATCTATTTTTTAACTTTTGCTTCTTTTGGTTTCTTGGTACCGTACTTAGATCTACCTTGTTTTCTGTCGTTAACACCAGCAGTATCTAACGCACCCCTAACAATATGGTAACGTACACCTGGCAAGTCTTTAACACGACCACCTCTGATCAATACAACAGAGTGCTCTTGTAGGTTATGACCGATTCCTGGAATATATGCAGTAACTTCCATACCTGAGTTAAGACGAACACGAGCGACTTTACGCATAGCTGAGTTAGGTTTCTTAGGAGTTGTAGTTTTAACTACTGTACATACACCACGTTTTTGTGGGCTAATTACCTTGCTTGGCTTCTTATGAATTGTGTTCATATTGTAATGCAAAGCTGGTGATTTAGATTTCTCCTTCTTTGTCTGGCGACCTTTTCTAATCAACTGATTGGTTGTTGGCATCAATACACCTCCTTTTTTCTTATTTAAGTTTATTAAACACAATAAACCCATTCGTGCATTTTCGCACCGAGAAATTATATCATCAAGTCAAAGATTTGGCAAAAATAATTTCACAACGATGAATAATACACCATAAATGGGTTTAATGCTGAAACTTTTTACATTAATAATGTTTCTTTGAATATTTTTTTATCAGTAGATTATATTCAAAGAAATTTCAAAAAGATAGTTTATACAATTACTTCTCTCTTGGTTTTAGATAGCGTTGACCACCCATGTATTTAGTCAATACGGCTGGAATTAAAACTGAACCATCTTCTTGTTGATTTTGCTCTAAGATTGCAGGGAATAATCTTGATGTTGCTAATCCTGAGCCATTTAATGTATGTAGATATTTAATTTTATTATCACTCTCTGATCTATAACGCATGTTACCTCTTCTAGCTTGGTAATCTTTAGCGTTAGATACAGAACTTACTTCTTTATACTCATTCATGCTCGGGATCCACACTTCGATATCCCAGGTCTTTGACATTGAAGCACTACAGTCACCTGCGGCTAGACTACTGACTCTGAAATGTAAGCCCAAATCACTTACTAGTTTACTTGCTTTTTCAACTAACTCTTCAAAAGCTTTGTCTGAATCTTCTGGTTTTGTGAATTGGAACATTTCGATCTTGTTGAATTGGTGGCCTCTGATCATGCCTCTTTCACTTGATCCATATGTACCAGCTTCTTTTCTATAGCAAGGTGAGTAGGCAAAATATTTTTTAGGCAAATCAGCTTCGGTCAAGATTTCATCTCTAAACAAGTTGACTACTGCTGTTTCTGCTGTAGGTAATAAAAATTGTCTATTTTCTTCTTGTACATTCTCCTCTGAATCCAACCAGAATACGTCTTCTTTAAATTTAGGGAATTGTCCTGCTGTAAATCCGGAAGCTGAGTTTAGAATATGTGGTACTAATAACATCTTATATTCGTCAGCTATATGAGCGTCTACAAAATAATTTAACAAAGCCCACTCTAAACGAGCGCCGTCATCTTTATAGAGCCAGAATCCCGCTCCTGATAACTTAGCACCTCGTTCGTAATCAATTAAATCCAAGTTTTCTTCTAGTTCGATATGACTCTTTGGTTCAAAACTAAATTTAGGTTGTTCACCATACATCTTTTCGACTTGATTATTTTCTTTGCCACCTGCTCTTACTTCTTCAGCCGGCATATTTGGTAAGCCTATCAAAAACTCTTCTTGTTCAGCATTTAATTCAGATACTAGGTCATCTTTCGCTTTAATTTCATCAGATAGTTCTTTGAGCTCTGCTAAAACATGGTCTGCATTTTCACCATTTCTCTTTAGCTGCCCAACTTCTGCGGAAGCCCTATTTCTCTTTGCTTTAAGAGCTTCAACCTCAGTCATAGCCTCACGTCTTTTAACGTCAATTTCAAGAAGGTCTTTGAAATCTACATTCAAACCCCTTTTCGCTAAAGCTTTTTGTACATATTCAGGATTTTCTCTAATTAATTGAATATCTAACATACTATTCCTCCTAATAAGCTATCTACTTATATTTTCAAATTATAACACCAAGCTAGTTAATCCGCATTTGATTTAAGATAATCATTTATCCATTTCTCTAATTTTGCTAAACGATGATACATTCCACTTTTAGAAATATTAGGTTCCATCTCTGCTGCTAAATCACTAAGTGAATATCCCGGAAACTTAAGTCTTAAATTTGCAACTGCTTTTAAGTCTTCGGGTAACATGTTATAAGCACCTATATCATTTAATTTCTTTAAAGCCAGTATTTGTCTAGCTGTTGAGTCTGCAACTCTTTGCAAATTAGCATTATCAAAATTTACAATTCTATTTACATCTTCATTGACTTTCTTTTTAACCCTTATATTTTCGAATTCTAACAAAGATCTATGTGCTCCTATTAACCCCAGAAACTCTGCTATATCATCTCCTGTTCTTAAATATAAAAAGAAAGCATTACTACCGCTAGATACCTCTATATCTTCTTCCAACAATAGTTCATTGAGAAAATTCTTTACAGATAATCTTTTGAGCGCTAACTCTAATTGATAACTTTGTTCTGGGCAAGCCATTGATCCATTCATTAAGAAAGCAGAACGTAATATATCAATTTTTTCTTTTTCATTAAAGTCAGTAATATCTCTATTTATCTGTCCTCTTACCCAATTGAAATTCAATTCAGTTTCTAAAAGGTCAAAAACAGCACTTACTGATGACTTGCTTGAAAACTCGAAATTGCTCTGGGTTTTCTTCTCGTCTAATTTGTAATCAACGTCTAAGACCTCTTCAATATATTTTTTTATTACTTCAATATAATTGGAGTTATAACATTTAAAAATAATTTTGTTAGAGCGAAAACTAGCTGAGCTGGCTAAGGAAAAAGCTAAATGTAAGCTTTTATCAGATATATCTTCCTGCTCTACTAAACACAATTCTTTTTTTACTTTTTGTGAAAAGCTTTCACTCCTGCTCATTTATTACCATTCTCCAATGATTCTGACTTCAGTTTCAAGATCAACACCATGATCTTTCTTTACAGTTTCTTGTACATGCTTAATGACAGCTAAAACATCAGCGGCCTTAGCGTTATCAACATTTATAATAAAACCAGCATGCTTCTCAGAAACCTCTGCTCCGCCTACTCTATAGCCCTTAAGATTACTATCCATAATCAATTTACCGGCGAAGTAACCTTCTGGTCTCTTAAATACTGATCCACAACTTGGATATTCTAAAGGCTGTGAGGCATTTCTTCGATTAGTAAAATCAGCTACCATAGAGTTGATTAATTCTTGTTCGCCTTTATTAACTTTAAAGATAGAAGCCAGAATAATACCATGTTCTTTATGGAAGATACTTTCTCTATAGGCAAATTCTTGCTCTTCTCCTCTGGCAACTTTAAGTTCTAATTCTGGTGAAAGATAATATGTCTGCACACAAGTATCTGCAGTCATACGACCATAAGCACCAGCATTCATATAAACTCCACCACCTACTGATCCTGGTATTCCGCAGCTATACTCAAGCCCAGTCATAGAATTATTTGTAGCAAATTTTGATAATTCTTTTAGCGCTGCTCCAGCTTCACTATAAATATAAACATCTTCATCATCATTTTCCAAATTCAAAACATCCGCATTTTCAATTAAATTAGCTTGAGCAGAAATCAAACCATCAAAATCAGGACTAGGCAAGGCTCTTAAAAATCCCATTTTGCTAAAGTTCTCAGCAAATACGATTACAAGCCCTCTTATTCCCTTGTCAGATATCAAGAGATTCGAACCCAAACCAATAATGGTCACTTCAATTGTAAATTCTTTTGCCCATTCTAAAACCTCTTTTAGATCTTCTAAATTATCTGCGAGATAAAAGAAATCTGCTGGACCACCTACTCTGTAGGTACAGTGTTGACTCATCTCTTCGTTTAGGCGAATATTAATACCTTTCTCAATTAATGAGCTAAGAGCTGCTTTGGGATCCTTATTAGCATTTTCATCACTAAGAATGATTTTCTCTTCTATATTTTCCATTACATCTCCAAACTAAAAGTCTCTTTGTATCTAAAGAGACTGTGTAAAATTCTACTCGTTTTTGCCAAACAATCTTTCCGTTAGAGCTTGTGCAGCATTATAACCCATTCGTCTTTGTCTAAAGTTAATCGCAGCAACCTCAACTATAATAGCTAAGTTTCTACCTGGTCTAACAGGAATGGTAATTGATGGAATTTGAATACCAAGAATATCTGTTGTTTCTTCAGCAATTCCTAGTCTTTCATAAGATTTTCTATCATCCCAAAGTTCTAAGTTAATGGCAAAATCTATAGATTCTTCTTGTTTAACAGATTGAACACCAAATAATTCTTTAACGTCCATTATTCCCAAACCTCTTATCTCAATCAAGTGGCGGATAATTTCTGGAGCTCTACCTAATAATGTTGTATCTGAAACTCTTCTAACTTCAACTAAATCATCAGCAATAAGTCTGTGTCCTCTATTTACCAGCTCCATAGCTGTTTCAGATTTACCAACACCACTTTCACCAATAATTAACATACCTTCACCGTAAATCTCAACCAAAACACCGTGCAAAGTAGTCTCAGGAGCTAATTCTACGTTTAGATATTTAACTAAAGAACTCATAAAAACAGAAGTTACCTCTGGAGTTCTAAGTAGCGGCACTGAATATCTATTGGAACATTCAATCATTTCTGGGAAAGGCTGATGGTGTCTAGAAATAACTAAGCAAGGAATTCCTGTTGACATAAGAGCATCAAGTTTTTGCATTCTAGACTCCGCTGATTCAGTAGCTAAATAAGCCATCTCCATATTACCCAATAACTGAATACGATCAGATCCGAAATGTTCATAAGAACCTGATAATTGCAAACCTGGTCTAGTAACATCTGCTACTGTTATCAAAATATCTTCAGTATTACCAAAAGATGTCAACTCTTCCAAACTAAATTCATCTATTATATCTCTTAATGTTACAGAAGCCATATCTACTCCTTATCCTCACTATCAGAATTCCCAGTTCCAACCTTTTTTGCTAATAGTTGGAAGATCGTCAGTGTTTCCACCTAACTTTTTGATAGCAACATAAAAATCAGCATAAAGTTCTTCTGGCATTTCATCATAATTATCCTCTATATAAGATCTCAACAAAGGTATAGCTCTCGCTGATCCTAGATCACCTAGATTCATAACTACTAATGTTTTGTCCTTAACTTCTTTAAACACCTTTCGCAGTACTTTATATGCTTCATCTTTAAACTTTTCATTTTTTTGACCAATTTTTGTAAGTGCTAATATCAAAATATCTGTTATGGAATTAAGCTTCTTATCCTGCTTGTTTTCAGTAGAATTAAGTTCCTCTTCCAAAGCTTCTTTCAATAGGTCAAAACTATGTTCAGCATTTTTCTCAAAATAAACAACAACATCATCTTGTAATCTCTCATCTGGATTTTTGCTATTCAACAACCATTTCAAAATTGATTCAGAATATTTAGGGTTTTCCCATTGAGCTAAAATATTTAATAACCTAGCTGTACCATATCTTAATGCTATCTCTTCATCTACATTTGCAAAGTCCTTCTTTTCAATAGAAGTTTCCAATAATTCTTGCAAAACTTTATCTCTATCACTTATATCCAGATTTGCTAAACTTTGTTTCAATTGTTCAGGCAGATCAAAGTCAGATTTTCTTACAAACGCAAAGGTAAAGTCCAATAAATCTTCATTGGATAAACTTTGCAAAAATTGAGCTAAATTCTGTCCATTGAAAAGATCATGTTTCTCTTTATGCCAAGCAGCAAAAGTTTCACCATATAAAGCAAACATTCTTTCAGCTAAAGCCTGCATATCAGTTTCATGACTAACTTCCTCTTCTAAAATTTCATCATAGCGTTGCTCTAATGTTAAATCAGTCAAATTAGCATATTCAATGCCCAGATTAGCAGCATTGGGACTATCTACTTTTTCTGAACTATTTTTATCTATTACATCAATGTCTTTTTTATCTTCTTTTTGCATTAAACTTCACTTACCTTATTTATATTTTATCAGCTATTCCCCTTCACTTGTAGAGTTAAAAGTAAAAAAGCTACCTGCATTAATTACCGCTGCAATGATCAATAATGTTCCATATATATGGACATAATCTCGACTTGCTTCACCCGGCAATGTCAATGTGTAAATCCCAAATCCGATAAATAGCAAAGCAAATATTAAAGCCAACCACCAGTTTTGGAATGACTTCTTTAACTGTACAAAAGTAATTTGTATCTGATATCCAGCCATAGCCATAAATATACCAGCATTTAATATTCCCAAAAGTGACCACATTAACCCTGTATTTTTTAGCAAAAACACTGCAGATGCTATAGCCAAAGCAGCCAGCACAAACTGATGTTCATAAATCTTTCTGGACTCATCTCCAAGGAAAAATTGTAGGATTGCAGCTGCTGCCAAGGCAAACAAAATTATCGCAATAACAATTGCTAATATATTCAAACTGGATTTTGGATTAATTAATAGCACCACTCCTAACACTAATGACACTATAGTCAAAATGCTCAAACGTAGTTTGTAATATTTTTTTACCGACCCTACACTCGTATCCATAATATACTCCTTTGGAAATTATTTAAGCAATTCCTCAAGATATTCAATATTTGGTTCAATTACAACTTGACCTGCTGTTGCTACTAATTCTCTTGTAGGGAATTCCGCAGTTCTGGTCACAACAATGTGTTGTTTCAAATTATCAGTTAACTTTTTGGCTTCATTCAGTTTATATTCTGCAACTGCTTTCTCTTGTCCAGCAGCTTCAACACCTTTATGTAACAAAGCTTTGATATATGCAATATAAACATCTAAATATAATGTGGCGGCTTGCGCTTTATCTCTTAAACTAGCATTGTAAGCTTTTAATTCATCTAAAAGCTGATCATTCTTACTCTTATTTGTGAAACCATCTACTGCATTAATAATATTTACATAAGCCTCATGTAAATTATTTGCAGTAACTAGTATCACTTCATTTACTCCAGAGTCGACAGCTTCCTTAAATGCTTCTACTTTTTCACTTAATTCAACTGACTCTTCTGCATCAGCTTTGGCACCATTTCTAATGTTAGACATATGCTTAGCAATTTCGTGCAATTCTGCTGCCGCATCTGGTTCTATATATTTAAATGAATCTGTCCAAGACTTATCTGCATCAAAAGCATTTGGATTCCAGCCATAGTCTAAAGTTGCAAACAACGCTACTTTTGAAGCCTCTGCTTCATCCATTGGGTTTGTTAATACACCAATCATATCGCTCACGCCTTGTTCATAGACTTCACCTTTACCAAGGAAAACTCTACGCCATTCGTCACGGTCAATATCATTAACTGGCCAGTTCATCCAGAACAATGGATCACGGCGGATACGACCTTCTCTATCTACCTTCTCTGTCTTCCATCTATCTATAGCTTCTCTACTTACAACATTACATGTAGTTATACCAGTGTAGAAAATGTGAATATCAGGATCAAAACCATCATCAATAATATTTGCTTCTGTACCATCTCTAAAAGCCCAATCGTCCATGTTGTAACCTTGAGGACAGAAAATCAAATCGTTAATATCACCTTTTGCTTTACGCCAAGCATTTAATTTATTCATTACATAAACTACTGTTTCGTATGGTAAGTCACCAACGTCATCGCCTAAGACACCAAATTGACGTACTCCAACCTCATAAAGTTGTTCGAACTTCTTTATAATCTTGTCTAAACCTTCCTCACGATTTTCATTTGTAATTGGGTTTGAATCTGGTTTAAATGGGGCAATTGTCCAAGTATAGTGATTATAATGTTCTTCTCCAAACTTAGCCAAATCAGCAATCTCATTCAATTCTGATTCAGGATAAAGTTCCCACCATAAATCTCTATGATATGGATCATCTTTTGGTGCAAAAGCATAAACATTCATCTTAAAGTATGAGCCAAACTCCATGATAGATTTACGTTTAGCATTTGTATATGGGATCCCATAATAGCCTTCAATCATTCCACGAAGTTTCATTTCTGAATAGTCTTCAATCTTCAATAGTTCCAATTCTTCATCAGCCTGTTTGAAAATATGATACAAAGTTGTAATTCCATAAAAAACTGAACTTCTTGAATTTGCCTGAATTCTAATCTCTGACTTTAAAATTTCTAGTGTGTAATAATCAAACTTATCACTCAAGCTCTCATCTAGAGAGATACTCAATACGAAATCAGCGACTTCAACTAAACTACTACCTTGTGTTGCCAAAGTTTCATTTAATCTTGCTAGGCTTGCTGACTCTAATTCAAAATTCGTTTCTATTTTAATCTCTTTTGGTACTGAAATGCTTTCATTTCTGTACTTCAGATTTTGTGGTAATGGGTAAATTTCATAAATTCTACTCATACTTTCCTCTTTCCTCATAACTCCCCTAATTTATTTTAGTTCTTTCTTAACATTCTGCACTAATTTATAAGCTTCTTCAATAACTCTTGTATCGATATCGCTAACTGCAACAAGTGGCTTCCTTACAGATCCTAAATTCAAACCAGTTTTAGCCAATATTGCCTTGATAATGGCATACATATTTCCTTTACTACTAGTAATTAAATAAATAATCTCACAAGCTTTATCTTGTAAAGCTAAGCCACGTGCAGTATCGCCATTTTTATATGCTTCATATATTGCTAAATATAATTCTGGCATCAAGGCATAAGTTCCTCCAATACCTCCACAAGCTCCTGCAACTAATCCACTAAACAGCTGTTCATCTGGACCATTGAATACAATTGGTGCCTCAGATCTTGTTTCTGCATAATTTGTGCATGTTCTAAACATTTGAATATCTTGAACAGGCATTGAGGAATTTTTTACTCCAATAACTCTCTTGTTTTTTAGCATTTCGTTAAATAAAGGAATTGTTAAAGAAACACCTGCTAATTGTGGAATATTGTAAATAATAAAGTCTGTATTTGGAGCCGCTGCACTTATATCATTCCAATATTGTGCAATAGCTGCTTCAGGAAGTTTAAAGTAAATAGGTGGAATTGCAGCTATAGCATCAACTCCTAAACTTTCTGCATGTGCAGCTAGTTCTTGACTATCTGCTGTGTTGTTACATGCAACATGAGCAATCACCTTAATTTTTCCAGCATTTTGCTCAATAACAGCTTCTAAAACTGCTTTTCTCTCTTCTACACTTTGATAAATACATTCACCTGAAGATCCACCAACATATACACCATGAACTCCAGCTTCAATTAGATACTCCAAAAGTAACTTACTTCTCTCTATACTGATTTCCCCATTATCTTCGTAACATGCATAAAATGCTGGGAAAATCCCTTTAAACTTTTCAATTTTCATAATAATTCTCTTTCTTTTTCTTTTCGTTTGAACTTTTTTTGTTTAAATTTTCTTCGTCTAAACTTCTTCGTTTAAACTCTCTTCGTCTAAATTTCTTCGTTTAAACTCTCTTCATCTAAGCCTTCGTCGCTTAAGCTTTCTTCTTTACTTTGACCATTTAGATATATATCTATAAATTTATCAACGATAATCATCAGATCTTCATTGATATTTTTGTACATATCACTTACATCTTTTCTGTAAGGATCTTGCTCAAATTCGATTATATCATCATTTGATTTTTTATTATCAGCTTGATTACTATCACCTGATATCAAGTCTTCAACTATTTCGTGCAAATTAGCTCTAACAGTTTCTCGGGCAACGTTAATTAGATCTCCTTCTACATCATTCTTACCCAAAATACCTATATGCCCTGCCTCTCTCCATTTTACAAAATAAACTTTATCTCTTTTAATTCTTTCTTTATAAGCGTAAATAGCTGCACCTTTAATAGATATTATTTTGTCATTTTCGCCATGCAAAATTAATGTCGGTATATCAGTTGAATTAATCATGTCAATTGCATTTAGCTTATGCCATTCTTTGAAGTGCCTATAGTTCTCAAAATAAACAAATGGATATAGCAAATATGCTAGTGATCCCATTTCTTTAGATATAACTTCTACTAACATCTTTACTGGGTAGGCATAACCAGAGATAGAAACCACCGCTTTAATTTTGTCAGAAAACTTCATTGAACTAGCAACTGCATATCCGCCCCAGCTATGTCCAACAAGTACTATCTCAGTATCAGCAAATCTCTCTTGACTATCAACATACTCTAAGACTGACTTCAAGTCTAAGGCAGATTGAACCAATCCAACTGTAGATCTACCTGCACTTTCTCCACAACCGGTAGCATCATAAGTTAAGACTTCCCAACCAGCCTCTACTAAATATAGTACTTCATTAATGTAGGACTTATGCTCAGCCCATAAACCGTGAACAAAAATTACTAAACCTTCTTTTTTATCAGCACCTTCATCAAGCTTATTATATATATAACCTTGTAAAGTATTATCGTTAGATTGAACTTTAAATTTTTCCATCTTATAGTTTTTTATAATGGCATCATAATACTTATTCACATCTGGTCCGCTCTCAAAACGTTTAAATGCAAATTTATATAAAATAAATGCTAGTAAGTATAATACTGCAGCAAATACGAGAAAAATTAACAGCAAAAAACCAATTACTTCTAACCAAAACATACCTTATTCTGACCTCTCTTCATTCTCTATTTGCACACGTAGTTTCTTATATACATCAGTTATTGTATCAGCTTCTTTAGCTCTTGCTATATTATATAAGCTGTTAATACTGTATAAATTCAGAAATTCTTCGGGGATATATTTCAAGTATTCGCTTTTTGCAATTACCTTAGCAAAGTCGATTCTTAAACTCTTTTGTTTATCTTTAATATTTTCAAGTTCCTTGACTAACTCTTCATCTTTAAACTTTATTTCATCAGGATTTTTAAACTTTGCTAAAATTATAAAACCAATCTTTTCTTGCATTGAATTTTTACGCATACTACTAACATTGGCAACTATTAGAAAAGCTAGTAACATCACTGCAAAAATTATGGCGATCAACTTAATATTAAGATAAATAAACAAAACAATAATTGCCAAGAGCAAAAGAATAAGCAAAATCTCAAACAAAAATCCATAACTCTTTGCACGCCACTTCAAAGAATTCTCTCGATAGTCGGCAATCTCTTGTTCTAACGCAGCTTGCATCAAATCGTACCTTGTCAAATTCAGTAAATTCTCCTCTTGATCTAATTCTTTTACTTCACTTTTGACCATAGCAAAAAATCTACGAGGATCATTTTCTAATTTATGTATTTCTGCATTTGTATTTTCATTATCTATATCTTGCACTGTAATACTCCTCTTATTCTAAAGCAGTTTCTTTAGCAACTCTCTTTATCAGGTTTATCGTCTTTATCATCACTATTCACATCAGTATTTCTATCATTACTTTCACCTGATTTAACAGTCTCTTTTCGCATTTGTCTAATCTGACGATACCTAATTAACTCGGTATGAATGAATGCTCCAATTAGGGCTGAAATAACTGCCAAATACATCCATAGCATTAAAAAAATTATACTTGAAAGACTCCCATAAATTAGGTCATAACGGCTATTATTGACCATAATATTTGACATGGAAAAAGATATAATCAACCAAGCTAAAGATGTGAATGTCGCTGATATAAGAGTCATCAAAAATCCGCCCTTATTCTTGGACATTACTCCATAGATAAGCAGAAAAACTAGTACCAAAACAAAAAATGAAATAAAATACGCAGAAAGATTAAATCCACCCGCTTTAAAGAAATTTGGCAAAGGCAAAAATGTTTCTATGAAATTTATTACAGCTTGACTGAAACTCAAAATTAATAAGATCAATACTAGCAATATTCCAAAAAGCAAGCCAAACAGCATACCTAGCGCTCTAGTTAAAACTGCATTTAAACTTGTACTTTCTCTTCTATATATAGTATTTAGCGTACTTATAGTATTACCTATTGCCCCTGAAGCAGACCACAGCAGACCTATACCTGCGAAAGATAAAACTGAAACTCTACTAGTCATCCCCGCAGTCTCAACAAAATTAATTAAAATATTCATAACAGGTTCTGGGATAATTAGCTTCATATCTGGAAGAGAGTTTTTTACCAATTCTGGCAATTCAGGATTAATTAAATTAAATAAACTAATAGTAAATAGTATCAATGGAAAAATAGAAAACAAAAAGTAATAACTAGATGCTGCAGCAGCAGTTGGTATCTCAAACTCTGAAAATCTATTAACTATTCCTTGAATAGTTTTAAACCATTTTTTCTCTTTAATTTCACTCATCTAATAATTACTCCATTGTCTAAATTAAATAAAAGGTATGTAGGTATGCTTATATGTCCCTAAGAACTGTTGTACTTCTCCAGCAAAATTGCGTTTAAATTGCAAAACTCCATAATCGGCAGCTTTTTCATCAACTAAACTAGCTGCTGACACACCAAAGAAATTGAAATATTTACAGTCCTTTTCTATAGCTAGCTTAATCATCTTCTCCAGCAAGGCATGATTAGGATAAAAAGCTTCAAACTCTCTTTTCATACCACCTTGTAAATACACCATACCTGATGGCGAACAATAAAATGATCCTGTTGACATGTAGATAACTTCGCCATATTTTTTTGCCAAATTAGATATCGTTTCAAGCTTTTCTTTTGCTTTTTTCAGAATTATATTAGCATCATTTAATTTATTTAAACGCTTCTTGCTTTCTCCAAATTCTTCTATATCATCTTTAAGTTTTTGTACCTGTGCTTGCGCGCTCTCTAAATTTTCACTTAGAACTTTTAGGCTATAATTTACATCAATATATGATACCGGATAGTAAGCTTCTGAAAAATTTTCCGCAATATAATTGGTGTTCACCAAGCTAATATCGTGTTCCAGGCGTTCTGAGGTGTTCGCAATAATATCATCAAAAATATGCATCTCATCAGCTTGCAAAAATCTAACCTGAATACCTAATTCTCTTGCTTTCTTGAACTCATTTCTTAAATTATAAGTAAAACTTTTTTGCAATTCTTCAAATTTTTGCCCCTCTATATCTTTGACATAGACATGTTGTACTTGTATAGACCTATCCTCAGCAAAATCTTTATCAATCAATTTGTATCCTGCAGCATTTAGAGTTTTTTTAGCAATTTTTGCATCAGGGTTTTCCGCCACTACCTCTACATCATCAAAAAGCTTATCCTGTATCAGAGGACTTATCTGCAAGCTAACAACCCTAAGTTCTTTTCTGAAATGCTCTTTTAAGGCTCTAATATACTCGTTAAAATATTCAACGTTTTCATCTTTTACTATAGGTCCATAAATAAGTTCTGCTTTTTGAAATATCTTATGATGCCTAAACTTAAATACAATAGCTGCAGCGACTATTTCACCTGCATCAAGTAAAGCCAGAATTTCATATGCTCTTCCCATGGCTTCACACACTTTTGTATATTCAGCAGATTGTGAATAAAAATACCTAGCGTTACAATTTTTCAGAAAATTAGCATACTCAGTTTTATTTATAGACTTAAACTCAAATTTCATTAACTTGCCTTTCTAATCTCATTTCTCTTATGTTTTTTGTCTCTTTATTTAGTAAATATTACAAAAAAGGTAAATAATTATACTCATAAGTGCCAATAAATTCTTGTACTTCACCGACAAAATTACGCTTAAACTGCAGAACTCCATAATCACTAGCATTCTCATCTACTAGACTAGCTGCTGAAATTCCAAAGAAATTAAAATACTGGCATTTTTTCTCAATTGCTAGCTTCATCATATGTTCTAACAAAGCATGGTTAGGATAATAGTCTTCAAATTCTCTTCTCATACCTCCTTGAAGATATACCATATCAGAGGGAGTAACGTAAAAAGAACCAGATGACATATAAATTATATTGCCATATTTCTCACCCAACTCTTTTACATTTGCAATTTTATTAATTATTATATTTTTCAAATTATTGGCATTTTTTAATCTATTAATACGTTTTTTATTTTCACCAAACTCTTCGTTATTCTTATTAATTTTTTCAATTTCTGCTTCAGTATCTTCTAGATTTTCATTTAGACTTTTTAAGCTTTCAAGAACATCAATATAAGCAACTGGGAAATATGCTTCATCATAATTTTGGGCAACGTATTTAGTAGTTTTTAAGTTTACTTGGTAATGAACTCTATCTGATGTTTCAGCAAATATTTCTTCCATAATGTCTAATTCATCAGGCTTGAGGAATCTCACCTTAACATCTAGCTCTTTGGCCTTTTTCATCCTTCTACGCAACTCTGCTACAAATGTTTTTTCTACTTCTTTAAAATCTTTATCTTTAATATTTTTGACATAGATATATCTAACCTGTGTGTTATACGGTGCTTCACTAAAATCTCTATCTATGTGCTTGAAGCCTATTCTTGTTAGCGCTTTCTTAATTAGCTTAGCGTCAACATTTTCACCTATTATTTCAACATCATCAAAATATCTGTCGAGTATTAATGGCACTACTTCTAGTGAAATAACACGTAAATTCCTTTTGTAAAACGCTACTAGTTGCTTCATAAACTCAATCAAATAATCTGTATTAGTGTCTCTGACTATCGGCCCAAATACTAATTCAGCTTTTTGGAATATTTTCTTGAATCTATATTTAAATACTATGCCTGTTGCCAGAATTTCTTGCTGATTTTTCAATGCCAGGATATCATAGGATCTATCCATAGCTTCACATACATTTATATATTTATCAGATTGAGAATAAAAATATCTAGTATTGCATTCTTGCAAAAACTCCGCTAATTCTTCCTGAGTAATTCTCTCTAATCTTACTTGCATTTTTCCTCCTGGGTTTTAAATTAACTATTGAACCGCTAATAGACATTATACTTAATTTCACTACATATTAAAAATTAGTCAAATCGCAAATCAGCTAATTTCCTTTAAACAAAAGAAGAGAGCCTCTTTTGAGACTCTCCTCAATAATCTTATTTGCAATATTTAATTATTTTGCATCTTTATATTCTACGTAGTCATAACCTAGGTCAGCTGCAACAGCTTTGTTTGTAACTTTACCGTTAATTGTGTTTACACCTAGTGCTAATTCTGGGAATCTTTCAGTAGCTGCTTCTAGACCCTTGTTAGCAATTTGTAGTAAGTAAGCACTTGTAGCATTTGACAAGGCTTGTGTTGATGTTCTTGGAACTGCGCCTGGGATATTAGCAACTGCATAGTTGATTACACCATGTTCTACGAATACTGGATCTTGGTGAGTTGTTGGACCATGTTTTGCTGTCAAGTCTGTTGAACCACCTTGGTCAATAGCAACGTCAACGATTACTGAACCTTCTTTCATGTTCTTAACCATTTCCTCTGTAATCAATTGTGGAGCTTTGTGACCTGGGATTAGTACTGTTGAAACTACCATATCAGCGTCTTTTGTAGCGTTAGCTAAATTCAAGCTGTTTGAGTATAGTGTTTCAATTCTATTACCGAAAATGTCAACTAACTCTGCCAAACGTGGTAGGTTATTATCTAATACTGTAACTCTAGCACCCATACCAACTGCAATTCTAACTGCTGCTGTACCAACGACACCACCACCAACAACTACTACGTTAGCTGGAGTAACACCTGGAACACCACCTAGTAAGATACCTAAACCACCTTGTGTTTGTTTCAAGTGTAATGCACCTTCTTGAATTGCCATACGACCAGCAACTTCACTCATTGGTTTTAGTAATGGAGTAGCACGACCGATTTGTACTGTTTCATATGCGATACCTGTTACTTTATTATCTACCAATGCTTTTGTTAGCTCTGGAGCTGATGCTAAGTGTAGGTATGTGTAAATTAATAAGCCTTCACGGAAGTATTTGAATTCTTCTTCTAGTGGTTCTTTAACCTTATAAATTAAGTCTGCCTTTTCCCAAACCTCTGCAGCTGAATCTAAAACTTCTGCACCTGCTTCTTTATATTCTTCATTTGTAAATGTTGAAAGAAGACCTGCATCTTTTTCTACTAAAACTGTGTGGCCAGCACCTACTAGTTGATGAACAACTGCTGGTGTTGCTGAAACACGACCTTCTTGTGCCTTAATTTCTTTTGGTACACCAATAATCATTTTGTGTAACTCCTTTTGTTTACATTAATGTGTGTTATACGGTTTTTATTACCGCAATCGAGTTGTATTTACATAGCAACTCGCCTCCAATAGTTATTAATACTATTCTACTCTACACGACTTTATCAGTCAATATTGGTTTAAGTATTTACCCCTGGAAGCGAGCCACTATGATATAAATGTTTCTTTAATATGTCTATTTATAGGCAAATAATTTCTTTGTTCTAGTCTCTAGTTTATTCCAAAAAGTCCCTCAAGTCCCTCAAGTCCCTTTTTGTTGCTTTTATCAGTGTTCTCTTTGTTTTTTTCAGGTTCTTTGTTTTCTTCAGGCTCTTTGTTTTTTTCAGTTCCGTTATTTTCCTCAGTTTTTTTATTCTCTTCGGTCACTTTATTTTCGTCTTTTCCATTATTTTTATCATGATCCGGGAAAACATCTTCATATCTAACCTTTATCTCTGAACCATCTGCCAACTTAATTCTATACATATTATCTATGAACAAGAAACTACTATTAACTCGATTAAATGTGACTCCATAATGTTCTGCTAATTTAAATTTCTTATCATCAGCTTCTTTTCTTTTTGCAGTTCTAGTATCCTTAAATTCTAGTTTTTCTGGCATGATATTACTTGGCAAATCAATGTCATTCAAACTTATTTTTTCTAGAGTTTGGTTATCCTTGAACACATATATAACTGAACCAATATTGAAAACTTCTACTTTAGGATCAAAATCGTACTTTTGTTTAACTTTATTCATTTTAAAAGTTATAACATGTGATTCATACTCATCTTCATCTTCGAAGTCACTCATTTTATATACCATCTTAATATCTCTAATGTCACGACTATGAGAGTGATCACCATGAGGTACAATTAACATATTACCTTTGAGAATTAAGTTCTTCTTAGGTGTGGCATTAATAAGTGATGCCATATCTAGTCTTGCCTGAATTTCTTCTTCGCTCAATTCTGTTTTTGTTTGATCACTGACTTTATCAAGATTTTCACTTACATATTTTTTCGCAGCAATCAACTCAAAATCTTCTAATTCATTAAATGGTACATAATGAGAGTGACCATGATGTTCTGTTATCAATCCATCTATGGTAACTGAGGTAATGGATTTAGCGGTAAAGGTATAACCATCATCAGTATCATATGCTTTTCCATCCATTCCTTTAGGAACTTTCTTAATTTTTCCTGGTTCTGGAATTAAATCTGCCAGACTCTTATTCTTTTCATTGTCCTTTTTATCTGGATTAGTTTCGTCCTTACTTCCTGACTTATTCCAATCTGGTTTTAGTTTATCATAGCCATTCGATTTAAAATAAGGGTCTTGAGGATAATCTTTTGCTGTACCTGCAGCTTTTTCAGCTAAAACTGCTTTCGTAGTCTCTATTTCCAACTCAGTAAGTGAGCTTAGCATTACTACGTGTTCATGATCTCCATGTGGAATCCTATAGCCAATTAATTTGCCAGCTACTTTAACCTCTTTTGCAAATTGTGGATCAAATACTAGTCCATCTGACTCTTTATATCTTTTAGATACTGGCAAAGCGTACAATTTTTTCAATAATTCTTTTGCATTAGTTTTTTGCTCATCAGGTTTATTTTTTTCTGGGATATTTTTCTCAGGAGCATTTGGTTTTTTCTGATTTGGTTTTTCTGTTTGTGGATTTTCAGGTTTTTTAGGCTCTGTTGGATTCTGTTTATTATTTTCCTTTTGTGGTCTTGATTCTGTTTTACCTTTTCCTGACCAATATGCCTCTGCTGCTGCTAATTCAGCCTTACTTAAATCCTTTTTAGGAATAAAGTGTAAGTGGTTCATATGAGGAACCATGTAACCATTTCCAAGATCTTCAATTATGTCATATGGGCTAAAGATATAACCATCATCTGTAGTATATTTGCCTGCAGCTTTAGCTTTTCTAATTTCTTCTGGAGAAAATACTATTTGTGAATTACCTTTATGAGTATTTTTTTGTTTATTATTTTGATTTTGCTTGTGATTATTATTTTGTTTTTCACTTGGTTTATTTTTAGTTCCACAATTAGGTCCTGTACAAGATTTTCCTGGCTTTGCTAAAGGATCTTTTGGATAAACTCTCTTAGTTGTTCCTGAATTTGAAGCTTGGCCTGATTTTTCAGCTAGAACTGCTTTAGCTGCCATTAACTCTAATTCAGATAAAGTATTATAAGGGATCAAGTGGTAGTGGTCGCCATGAGGAATTACAAAACCTCTACCAGTATCTTGAGATATTTCAGCAGGGTCAAATACCAAACCATCAGACTCAGTATGTCTTTGAGATTGAGGCAAAGCATAAAGAAGTTTTAAAAGTTCACTGGCACTCATCTTAGATAAATCGTGGCGTGTCAATCGCTCTACTCTTTTAATTGTTTGTTCTGCTTTTAATTTCTCAGCTTCTATTTTCTTATTAGATACAGTGTTCTTTTCAACTTTAGCTTTAGCTTTTTCTGCTATTGCCTTAGCTTTTTTTCTTGCTTCTGCTTTATTATCTTTCTTATTAAGTTTAGACTTTTTATCTTTTTCTACAGCAGATTCTATTTTTTGATTCGTACTGCTTGTAGCCTGCTTCTCAGAATTATCATTGTTAAACATATTACAAGCGGTTGCAGTTAAAGCAATTATTGTTGCTAGTGCAAAGCTGCTTGCCTTTTTAAATAGCTTCCTCATACGAGTCTCCTTCTTTTAAATTTTCTTAATTGCATTTTCATTGTGTCATTTGCAAATCGTTCGCATTTGATAAAATAATACAGTTTTCTTTCTTTCTTGTCAAGAACCATTCGCAAACAATTTCTATTCGCATTCATTTTTAATACATAAAAAAGGCAGCCAAGTTTCCTTAGCTGCCAATCGAATCTTGACTCGATAAATATTATTTGGCATTAGCCATCAAATTTTTTAAGTTTCGTTCCATTGCCTTGATATAATCAATACCTTCTGCCATTTGAGCTTCTGTTGGTGAATGCAATGTTGTCAAAGGTAATACTTCTAAATTTCCTACTTCTGCTGCTAAAATTTTTGCAACTTTATCACTTCCAGCATCATCATAGAAAATAGCTTTCCAGCCATGACTTTTAATAATTTTTACAAACTCTGCCATTTTTTCCGGATTAGGATCTTGCTCTGTACCCATACCTGTTAGACCATATTGAATCAATCCATAGTCTTTGGCCAAGTATCCCAAAGCTTGGTGAGTAATCATAAAGCTATCTACACCTTTCTCATTTAGCTCACTAAACTTCGCATCCAATTCTTGGAGTTCTTTTACATAACTTTCATAGTTTTTAGTGTACAAATCGACGTATTCAGGAGAAATTTCAACCAATTTTGTATAGATATTACCTAGCATTTTGATTGCTTGTCTTGGACTTAGCCATACATGTGGGTCAAACTCTTGTGCATTGGGATTAAATAAATTAAGTCCTAAGTCTTCTAGTGAACCAATGTCTTTTATCTTGTCAGACTTTTTGTCTTTTGCTTTAAAGAAGTAATCGTCACCAATTTTTACAACCTGACCTGCATCATGTTCACTTACAACTTCACCATTTTTATCAGTTAATAATCTATCGCTGATCTTAGCATGAGCTGGAACATGGCCTGGATACCAATGGAAATGGTCCTTGTGGAAAGTCGAGTAACCATACTCTTCTATATCTACAACAACTTGATTAGGATCATTAGGGTCACAACCACAATTGAAACCTTTGTGTAGTTCTATACCCTCACTTGCCTTAATATAAGTTAACTTACTACCTTCAGCATCCAGTGTTTCTTTAACAGAATCAAACCATTCCTCCATATTTGCACCTTGGTAAACCAAAACATCAGCCTGACTCAAATCTTTAACCATTTGAGCTGTTGGAATCCAACCATGAGATGAACTTCCTGGAGGCATAATATTTACAACATCAGCTGTGTCGCCGACAATTTTCTTCGTCCATTCATACATAGGATAAAAAGAAGTATATATCTTCAATTTTCCTTCATCTTTGGTTGAAGTTTCAGAGCCTGTACTAGATTCTTCACTTTTAATTTTACTGTTGCTCTTGTTCTCTTGACCCTGTCCATTTGCCTTACATGCAGTAAAACTAAATAACATTATAAGGGCTAAAGAAAAGCTCGCAATTTTTTTCATAACCTTTTGCATATCTGTCCTCTTTCCTAAAATAATTGCAAAGGATTCGCAAATAACACGAGCTAAATATATTCTTATTTTATTTTTAAGTCAAGCGTTTGTTGCTTATGGTGTTGTTTTCAGGCAAAATTGTCATGCATAAGTGTCAAGCAAATACGTCACCCATAAATTAATCAAAAAGTCCTAAACTCTTCATCGCTTTATAAATTCCATCATTATCATTGGTATCTGTCACAGCCTTAGCATACTGTTTCAATTTCTCTGGAGCATTCCCCATAGCGAAAGAATATTTAGCATGCTCAAGCATCTCTTTGTCATTAAACCCATCACCAAAAGCTACAGCATTACTACTATCCCAGCCTAAATTTTCTGCAAGGATTTCCATACCTCTAGCTTTTGATAATCCTCTCCTATTAATCAAAACATCTACTGGGGAAGATTTGGCTATGTACAAGTCCGGATATTTAAGTACTAGAGCTTTTTCCAGGTCATCAATATCTTCTGGACTTCCTAAACAATAGATCTGATGAAATTCATCAAAGTTACTTTCAGCAATTGTCATACTAATAGCTTTTTCGCCTGCAATACCTTCTTCTGCTTTTATTCGTGGATGCTCGGCATCTTTGACCATCCAATTGGAATAGGAGTAGTAATTTAATAATACTTCTGGAGAATGCTCTTCGATAAAGTCAATTACCTCCGCTGCCTCTTCCTTATCCATGCCTGTCGACTTTATAATATTTTCATCAATGTCATAAACTAGCGCTCCGTTAAAAGCAACCATAGGTGCTCGGAAATCAAATTGCTCAAACAGCGGCAATATAGAAGCTGGTCCCCTCGCAGAAGCTATTGCATACGGAATACCTTTCTCTTCTAACTTTCTTAAAACTAATTTGGTTGATTCTAACATTCGATGCTCAGAGTTCAATATAGTGCCATCAACATCAAAAAATACCGCTGTTATCTCGCTCATAATTATCTCGTTTTTCTTTTTATTTTTCATTTAATACTTTGCTAAATATCTACTCAACTCTTAGCGCATCTACTGGATCTAATTTCGCCGCTAATCTTGCTGGAATTGCTCCTGCTATTAATGTTAACAGGACTGAGATTACTATTAATCCTATACCTACAGATACTGGTACCGCTGCAGTAATTTCTTTGATACCTGTAAGATTTCTTATTACAGCATTAATTGGTATCAATAGGACAATACTTATCAGAATACCTAAGACACCTGAGATTAAACCTTCCACAAAAGTCTCTACATTAAACACTGTTGTTATATTATTTTTAGATGCACCCAGAGCTCTCAAAATACCAATTTCTTTGGTTCGCTCTATAACAGAAATGTAAGTTATAATTCCAATCATTACTGAAGAAACTATCAATGAAATCGCAACAAACGCTATAAGCACGTAACTGATACCGTTAATTATGGCAGTTATACTAGACATTAATAGAGCAATATAATCTGTATATTGAATCTTGTCATCCTCTTTCTGCTGCTCATTATAAGAAGAGATAATATCTGCAATACCGTCTTTAGCTTCGAAAGTTTTAGAATAGATATATATTGTCTCTGGGACTTCAGGATCTCTATAGCCTAACTTTTCCAGATTCTCTTTTAGACTTTTTTCTGAAACTGTTGCTGGCATGAATTTATCATAAAGACTCACCCATTGAGCTTCTGTAAAATTCCCTTGTTTAAACAAAGCCGCTTTTTGTTCTACTGGAATCTGCTCAACTTCTTTCATTGCCATTTCTTTGTATTTAGCTACATATTGTTCTTTCATTACATCTTTAACTGCACTAAATAATTCTTCATCACTCATCTCATTTAAAAATTTCTCAACTTGTGCAGCTTCGATTTTCATTTGTTTAGCATAGGTCGCACTTACTTGTGCTTGAATCTCGGCTCTACTCAAGCTTGATAATTGATTAGATACTGCTTGCTCAACACTATCTTTATCAGGTTCTGTTACCATCCAAGCATAGAATTTTGCTTGTTCTTCTACACTTTTATCTTTGGCAAAAGCTTGTATATCCTCAGCCTTTTTCGCAGAACTTGGTTCTTTCCAATCACCCGTAATAAAAGGCAAACCGCTAAATACGTCTACTTCAGGATTATCAAGTTGGTCCTTAATAATTTCAGTTTTTTTCGTATTTTCAATAATATAATTTGTCAAAGCTTCGGTATAGGCAAAAGCGCTTCTAATACCATGAATTTGCGCATCTGCTTTTTCTTTTATAATTCCAACTACTTTTAGAGGAATTGCAGATGAATCTGAATCGTACAAGAAATCTTTTCCTGTCTCAGTTGCAGAAACATCTGTCCAAGTGCCATTACTTTCATTCTTAGCAAAAGTCTTACTTGGTAAAATTACTTTAAGTTCAAGGTTCAAAAAATCATCAAAACTAAACTCTTCTGACTCACTCTTTTTAGTATCTACATCTTCATTATTTAAGATTTTGTTCATCATGGTGCTTAGTTCATCTCTATCACGCATACCTAAAGCGTACAAAGTTATATCCGCGACTTGATTGTTCTTATCAAGTATCATAACAATCTCATTATATTTTTCTGGCATATGCCCTGTTACTAATTCATATTGATCATCATACATAGATGCAAATTTTTCACCATTATTATCAGGTACTAATTCTTGGAACAAGTCAACTTCACCAGCCAGAGTAAATTGTGACAACATTGCATTTTGGTAATTGTCAGTAGCAAAAGCAGATGACATTAAGTCCATCAAATTAACATAATAAATTTTATTATCTTTTGCTCTCGTATAAACTGGTAAATCTATAGCATAGGAATAATGTATATTGGTGACATATTCTTGCATATCTTTATTGTTTTCTAGGAACTTTTTAAATTTACCCATATTGTTACTTATACTTGATGTGGATGACATTCCCTGCATAAAATCAAACATTAGATTTTGTGAATAGATCTTGTTTTTATCATTTGCCTTTAAATCGTCATTATTCCGTTGTGCTAAGTTTTCAATAAACGCTGTGGCATCCATGGCTTCTTTTTCAATAGTTATAGGATACGCAGACAAAGTTTCTTCCTGTACATCATTTATATAATTTTGAATTCCATATGAAAGAGCAAATATCAAAGCTATTCCTATAATCCCTATAGAACCTGCAAGTGCAGTTAAAATTGTTCTACCTTTCTTTGCCCAGAGATTGTTCAAAGATAATCTAAATGCAGTTAACAGCTTCATCTTAGCTTTGTTAGTTTTCTTTGGTTTAACTTCTGTCTTCTCAGGATTATATGGATTGGTATCAGAAATAACTAAGCCATCTTTCATCTTTACTATTCTATCAGCATATTTTTCTGCCAATTCGGCATCATGAGTGACCATAATAACCAGACGGTCTTTGGCTAGTTCCTTAATAATATCCATAACCTGCTTCGAACTCTCACTATCCAAAGCACCGGTAGGTTCGTCGGCTAAAATAATATCTGGATTAGTAACAAGTGCTCTAGAAATTGCAACTCTTTGAGATTGTCCACCGGAAATCTGATTAGGCCTTTTATTAATTTCATCACCTAAACCAACACTTTCGAGTGCTTTTATTGATCTCTCTTTACCTTCTGAGCTAGGCACATCAGAAATTTGATTTGCTAAATCTACGTTTTGTAAAATGTTTTGATGAGGAATAAGGTTATAGCTCTGAAATACGAAACCAATTGAGTGATTTCTATATTGATCCCAATCTTTATCGCTATAGTTTTTGGTACTGTGACCATTAATCACTAAATCTCCAGAAGTGTAATTGTCTAGTCCACCGATAATATTAAGCATGGTTGTCTTCCCGCATCCTGATGGGCCCAAAATTGCAACAAATTCCTGTTCTCTAAATGATAAGCTAACTCCTCGAAGAGCCTCTACATCATAAGAGCCTGTCTTATAAGTTTTGGTAATATTACGTAGTTCCAGCATATTTCCCTCCTCCAAAGGATTTTCCTTTTCCGTTAAATTTGACTTCCAAACATTATTCTATTGAAGATTTATTATGTTTTTTAATAGATTATCCAATTGTATCTAGCTTAATGTCAGCTTCGGAATACAAAAGATAAACTACAAGATCTTCACTAGTATTATTTATAGCTAGTGACTTTAGCATAGTCTTAAATGGAGCTGCATAGTTTTCTTCAAACGTTACAAGTATATTCATTTAAACACCTTAAACATTCTTAATGTTATTTTTTTCTTTATTTTGCAATTTTTTCTTGCTTATTTTCTCTTGTTTTAATTGTTGTTTAAGCATTTTCTTTTGATCTTTTTTTAATGTTATTTCTTGATCTTTATTGAACTTTTTTCTCTCTGTTTTCTGCTCTTTAATCTGCAAAATCTTATCAGTTCTCTCTTTAAACAACTTATAAAAGGTCGCAAGTATAGGAACTGCAAGGATCATACCCATAGTTCCAAACAATGACCCACCCAGAATAACAGCTACAAATGTCCAAATACCAGGTAAACCAATAGAATCTCCAACAATCTTAGGATAAATTAAGTTTCCTTGAATTTGCTGGCATACTAAGAAAATTATTAAGAAAATTAAGGCTTGGTTAAAGTTCACTACAGCCAACATTAAAAATCCAATGGCAGCACCTAAGAAAGCACCCAAAATTGGTATAAATGCAGTAATCATTGAGACTACACCAACTGTTAAGGCATATGGAATTCTAAAAATTAACATACTTACTGTAACTAGTATAAATAGGCTTAGCGCAGATAAACACTGACCTTTAATAAAGTTGGTAAAGGTATCATCTACAACATCCATTACATGATAAAACTTATTATTAAAGCTCTTAGACCAATATGCGGTTGTTATTTTTTTGCCTTGTCTGGCTAAGTCTTCTTTTCCTGTAATAAGATATGTTGCAAATATTATTGCAGTCAAAATTGTTATAAAGAAACCAAAAACACTGCCAAGCAAGCCTAAGGTAGATCCTAACACACCACCTATACTACTACTAAACAGTCCCATAAATTTGGAGCCAATCGCTTGCCAATTTACATTCATATTTTGGATATTATTTCGTAAATTCTCAGTCCAATCTAAGCCTTCAGTAACCCGTAAGAACCAATTCTTGCTCTTCTCCGCTAAGGTTGGCACAGCGTCAATAATAATTCTAGTTGATTCGTATAATTGAGGAATTATTATATAAGTAACTCCAACAATGATACCTACTATAATAAGAATAGACATAATCATTGATACTGGGCGTCTAAGTTTGTTAATCCATTTATTCTCCGAATTAGGGAAAAGATATTTTTCTATTAAATTTAGAATTAAGTTCCAAATATAAGCTAATGCTATACCCAAAAGGAAAGGCATAAGCATTCCGAGCAGATTTCCCAAGAATACGAGAATATTATTGAAGTTTAGCAGTATTAAAGCTGCCACAAATACTATTGCAACTTTTATAATAAAAGCTTTTTGATTTTTTAGCTTTAAATTTTCACGCGATTTATTCATAAAACACCTTTTATTCCCTTTCTCCGTTAATATAGCTATTTTTCAAACTTGTCAAAATAGGTCTTCCTAACTGCAGTTCACCATCTACAATATAGCTTTCTTCTCTATCCTTTAACTCTTCTATTAATATGTTTCTGAGTTCCGTTAATTTTTTATTTAATTTACTATTAGCATCATCTTGTGCAGCAACATAAACTAAATTATGCAGTTCTTCTGGGTCTTTATTCAAGTCAAATAGCCACTCTTCGCCTGTCTGATCAAACCACGAATATTTCCATTTATCCTGAGTTCTAATCATGTGATAACTTCTGTTACCATGACTATGCTCCCCATGGATATATTCATATGATTCAATTTCGTTATTTAATAACTTCACAATTGATTTGCCATCTACAGTTTCAGGAATTTCGATACCAGCTAAATCTAATATAGTTGGCATGATATCCCACAGACTCACTAACTCATCTGATATAGTTCCTGGTTTATAATTTAATCTACCTGTTGGATCATAAATAATTAAAGGTACTCTTGAGGAGCCTTCCAGTGGGCTGGATTTTCTCCACAAGTTATGATCGCCCAATAAGTCACCATGATCTGAGGTAAATACAATTATCGTATTATCTGCTTCGCCGGTATCAACTAAATGTGAAATTATTCTACCGATTTGATGATCTATATGAGTAACTGCAGCTGAATAGGCTTTACGTGCTCTCACGACTGCATCATGTTGTACAATACCTACTTGTGTTTCTACAAACCAGCCCTCACCATCAGGATCAGGTTTTGCGAAATCTCCTACAGGCGGTTCTGGTAGATTTTTATTTTCATAAATATTCATATACGATTGTGGTGGATCATATGGTGCATGCGGTCTATGAAAACTTAAATACAAGAAATATGGAACGGTAGGGTCTTTTTTTCTAAAGAAATCTCTAGCCATTTCTGCTACCCAGTTAGTAGGATGAGTGTATTCTGGATATATCCAAGGATGCGCAACGAATGAATTACATTCCAAGCCCATGTCCATGATATCGAAACGATTGCCTAATTCTCTTTTTGCCCAGGCAACATAATCATCTACATAATCTGTAGTTTCTGAAACAGTTTGTGTAAGCTTACGTTGACTGTGCAAGAAACCGTCGTGCAAAATAACATTATCAAATCCAGCTCTAAATCTTGAGGGATATACATGCATTTTTCCAATTGCTTGAGTTTGATAGTTATTTTTTGAAAACTCGCCTGCTAAATAATTAGGATATTGCCAATCAACTCCATCTTGATAACCTACCCTACCAGTATTCTCTTGCTTCATACCAGTAAACAGATTTGCTCTTGCTGGTATACATGTAGGAACGGGAGAGTATGCTGAATTAAATGTTATTCCCTTCCTTGCTAGATCATTGAGATAAGGAGTTTCGACAAATTGATTGCCTGTGTAACCAAGAAAGTCTCCACGCCATTGATCTGCCATTATTAAAATTACATTAGGTTTTTTCATATTTTCAGTGCTCATATCAACCTTACCTATTTATGTACAAAACATTTGCTCACGAAACATTTTTGCTTTGCTGTCTATATACTTTTGTAGCCTATACTTATTATATAATTCTACTATAGCAAATTCGACTGTATTTTTACGTTATAATAGGTGTATATAAACTTGTTACTGCAATAGCAGGAGGTATTTCAAATGAATAATATTGAGTCACAACTCAAAAATTTACACTCTAGTAAGCCAAATATTCTATTAATTGTTTCTGATGATCATGGATATGGTGATTTATCATTTAGAGAAGCACATGATGATGTCCATACACCAAACTTAGATAGATTGAGAAAATCTGGTATGTTACTCGAGAGAGGATATGTCAGTGCACCAGTATGCTCTCCATCTAGAGCAGGTATGATCGTTGGTGCCTATCAAGAACGCTGGGGAGCTAAATACTTTGGTACAGCAAGGTTCGCACCAGATCAATACCAAACTATACCTGAAATTCTAAAAACAGTAGGATATCACACAGGTTATTTTGGTAAAGTTCATTATGGACCAGATAGACCAGGAGATAGATCCAACCCAGATCAACATGGATTCGATGAATCTTTCTATGGTCTCGCAGCTCTAGGATATGGTCGTCTTCACTATTTGAAACATGAATTTGATGCAGAAGAAAAATATGGTGAAGCTGCCAGAGTACATAATATGTTTGCCTTATACGAAAACGGCAAACCGGTAGAGTGCGATAACTTTTTAACATATGAATTTGCTGATAGAACTATGAACTTCATCCGCAACTCTGCTGAAAACAACACTCCTTACTTCTGTATGACTGCATTTAACGCCGTTCACAATTTCACTTGGCAATTACCTGAAGAAGAATTAGAAAAACGCGGCCTACCTAAGTATGATGACTTCGATCCTGATGAAGTTGAGTATTTAGACTGGTATGACGGAGTAATTACTCCTAACCTACCCCACGGACGCGAATATTATCTAGCTCAATTAGAATTAATGGATATGAAGATAGGTGAGATTTTAGACACTATTGAAGAATTAGGTCAAAGAGATAATACCTTAATCATCTATATCACTGATAACGGTGGCTCTCCATGCAACTATGGTAATAACGTACCTTTGACCGGTACCAAATACACATTATATGAAGGTGGTATCAGAGTTCCATTTATCGCATCCTGGCCTGGAACAGTTGCCGAAAACTCAATTTCTCAAAACTTATCGTCTAGCTTGGACTTCTTGGAAACTTTCTCATACCTGGCAGGAGCTGATGCTCCAGCAGCCAATAAAGTCGATGGTATAAGCCTCTTACCTACATTGCTAGGAGCTGAAGGTGGCCACGAAAGATTATTCTTCGACACTGGTTTCCAATACGCTGTTCAAGATAAGGATTGGAAATTGATTCGAACTGATGGAGAAGAATCTGATAGTGCTAGAGAAGGTCTACTTAAAGTAGAACACGCTGTAATCGGCTACGGAAAAGAGCTGTTTAACATCAGTAAAAACATAAATGAAACTGAAGAAAATAACTTAATTAAAGAAAATGAAAAGAAAGCTAAAGAATTAGATGAGCATTTCCAAGCTTGGAAAGAAGATGTAGAGAATTCTAACAAATAACTTTTTAATAAAATATTTTTAGCAATTGAGCAAAAATAAACTGCTTTGAACTTAATCAAAGCAGTTTTTCTTATCTAATTAGTACCGTACATCGAGTGGTATGACATAGTTATTAGCAATCTTATCTACACACTCTAAATCCACAATTACTTGCAGTTGAGTTAGCAGTATTACCATTTCTTGCACCTAATCTATAACGATTACAATAGCTATTGTGACAGAGGAATGATCCACCTTTTACAGCTATCTCTTCATTGCCATCAATACTCTTCAAGTCATATGGAGGTTTCGCTATAAAATCATTTTCCACAAATTCGTGCAGATCAATTCTTCTCGGATTCGAGCACCACTCCCAAACATTACCTATAACGTTATATAAACCGAATCTATTAGGCTCATAATACTTTGCTGGGCAAGTTGAGAGGAAACCGTCTTCTAGAGTATTTTCATATGGAAATTCTCCTTGCCAAATATTAGCCATGTATTTACCATTTGGTGTAAACTCATCTCCCCAAGGCCATTTGCTTTCAGATCCTGCACGAGCTGCATATTCCCACTCAGCTTCGCTTGGTAACCTATAATTACCCCACTCACAAAATGCTAAAGCATCAATATAAGACACATGCACTACTGGATGATCCATAATATTTCCAATACTTGAGTTAGGTCCAGTCGGATGTTGCCAATCTGCACCTTGTACATATAGCCACCAAGGTAAATGCTCAACTTCTTTGTAAGTTATCGAGTCGTCCTTATTTAACAATCTATAGAAAACAAAAGAAGCGTTATATTTTTCAGCTTCGGTAACATAACCTGTTGCATCTACAAACTCTTTAAACTGGGCATTTGTTACTGTAGTTTCAGAGATTTCAAATTCTTTAACTTTAACTTTTACCTGAGGTAATTCCTTATCAAATGGATGACCATCTCTGGTACTTGCTCCCATCATAAACTCGCCTGCAGGAATTTTCACTAATTTTATACTCATTATAATCAACCTTTTTAGTCTTTTTTATCTAGGATTTCATATCCACTATTTTATAACCATTTCTTAAGTTGTCATGGTGGTATAAGTATAAGTTTTTTTACATTTTTATTCAAAAAAGTCTAGCCTAAAAAAATTCAAAGCTAGACTCCATATTTTATTTGAAATATTAATCTATTATTTTTTTGCTTTATCAACTGCTTTCAAGAGATTAACTCTGGCTTTTTCTTTTGCCTCTATTTCAGCATTCTCAGATGGTTGCAAAAGCTTCTTGTAACTCAGATCAATTGCAAGAGCACCTAACGGAGCTGTAATCAAGATTCCTAAAACAGCAACGGACAAAACTAAGTTACCACAGCTCAATCCCATACTTAGTGGCACTGAACCAATAGCCGCTTGCACTGTTGCTTTTGGCAAATAAGCTAAGGCGCAGAAGAATTTCTCTTTCATATTGAGTTTAGTTGTAATTAAGCTGGCAAAGACACCTACACATCTAATAACAAGAGCTATTATAATAAGTAAAACTGCTGCAAGACCTGCCTCAGCAATATAATTAATATCAACAGCAGCACCAACTAGAACGAATAAAAGTATTTCTGCACCAACCCAGGTTTTACCAAACTTACTATTCAGATGATCAACTGTACTTCTCTTCGCAATAGTCCTTAAACCTACCGCCATAGATATTATTGCTAGCAATCCAGAAAAAGCAATTTTGCCCTCAAGTGCAGACTCAATAGCCATGAGTAAGAAAGAAACACCCAATACTAAAAGCATTTTCTGACTACTTCTAAAATCATATCCTAAATTACGTGCGGTATTGAAAACAAAATTCAAAACGATTGCAAACAATACACCTGCTGCCAAACCTGTAGCGATAGAAATTGGAATATCAAATAATTGCAAATAGTTAACTTGTCCACTCTTTTCCATTCCAGCGAAGCAGGTAAACAAAACAATTGCAAAGATGTCATCTAATGAAGATCCTGCAATTATTAATTGGGGTACACTTCTCTCTACACCATATGTTTCATCAATTAATTTAACCATTTTTGGAACTACAATTGCCGGAGAAACCGCTGCCATTACACTACCCATAATTGCACCTTCTAGAGCAGTTACATGCAATAACAATGGTGCAAAAATTACAAAAGCAATAATTTCAAACGTAGCTGGGACAAAAGCTAAAAGTATTGACGCTGTTCCAACCTTCTTCAAATCTTTCAAATCTAAAGACAAGCCTGCTCTCAGAAGAATAATAACCAAGGCTATTTCTCTAAGCTCAGGCGATAAATGTAATAAATCTCCTGAAATCAAATCCCAAACGAATGGGCCTAATAAAATACCTGTCAGCAATAAGCCCATTATATGAGGTATTTTCAAAGTTCTACACAAAGTTGACAATGCTATTCCCAACAATAGCACTATCGCTAATGATACTATCATCTTTCCTCTTTTCTAAATTGCTATATTCTTGACTAACAAATGTTTACCACAACAAAAAAGACTACGTCACTCGTATTTAGTTTTCAAGCTTCATAGGTCTCTGTATCAGTTTAATAATTTAGTTAGAACTGCAATCGATTAATAATTTATACGTTTTCCAAAATAGTATACGCCTTTAGTTTTCTAATTCAAGGGAAGGGTATTAAACAATTTACTTTATAGAAGGAATATCATGAATAAGATTGCGGACATATTACTCTTTACACTAGCTATAATTATAATTATTTTAATAGTAGTCTTACTTATTTTAAAAAATAATAAATTAGACAAGCAATATTCCTTATCAAAAATAAAAATATATCCTATGATTACTATAAGATAATTTCATTCATTCACTGAGTTAATAAATAATTAGTTTTTCTAGCGTTCCCGGCAATTAATAGCTGCACAAATACTTATTTTCAGTTATAATATAGGTAATTTATTTACTTCATTAGTTAACTGAGTTAACGCATGAGAAAAAGGAGTTTTTATGGTTGAAAATAATTGGCCAAGCTATCATATTACTGCTTGGAAAAATTGGATAAATGATCCTAATGGTTTAGTTTATTATCAAGGAAAGTATCATGTTTTTTATCAACATCATCCATATGAACATAAATGGGGGCCAATGCATTGGGGGCATGTAATCAGTGATGACTTATATCATTGGGAACACTTACCTATAGCATTATATCCTGATGAGAACGGTACCTGTTTTTCTGGTTCAGCAATAGTTGATCATGATAACGTAAGTGGTTTAGGAAAAGATGGTATTGCTCCGCTTCTCTTATTCTACACAGCTGATCTTAATGGCGAATCCGAAAGTCAATGTATAGCTTATTCTTTGGATGGATTCAACTTTGAGAAATACGAAGGCAATCCTATTTTAGAGCATAGTGAGTATAGGGATTTTCGTGACCCAAAAGTATTTTATTATGAACCAGATAATGCCTGGAAAATGATTATTTCAGTCTTTGATCACATTGAGATTTTTGAATCTACCAATTTACTTGACTGGAACTTAATCAACACATTTTCAACTAAATCTGTCATCAACGGAGTTTGGGAGTGTCCTGATCTCTTCCCTCTGCAATTTAACGATAAGACCTACTGGGTATTAATACTCTCTGTTGGTCCAAAACCTGGAGAAGGCAGCACAAGAACTCAATACTTCATTGGTGATTTTGATGGTAAAAACTTCACACCATTAGAATCTAGCAATAATATTCGTTTCATTGATTCAGGTCTAGATAATTATGCTATAACAAGTTTCTCAGATACAGAAGAAAGAATAATGATCACTTGGGCACAAAATGGATATTATGCTCCTGCAACTCCAAAATATGGATACTGCGGACAACTAAGTGCACCAAGAATTCCATTCTTGTTTGAGGATATTTCAGGTAATTTAAGCCTTGGGTTCAAACCTGTTGCTTTGCCTGATACTATAAATTCAAGTGAATTAAGAACACATTCTTCAGAAGGCAATATATATGCTGAATTAAGTAATAAGCCTTTATTAATCGAATTTAATCTTAATTCAGATGCTAATTTCGAACTTGAATTGTATAATAATAGTGGTGAAACTCTTAGTTTCAGTAAAGAAGGTACTGAATTGATTTTAGATAGATCAAAAGCTTTAGAAAATATTAATCACGAAGCTTTCCAAGAAGACTTTTTCAAGATTCATAAAGCCGATCAAAAACTAAATGAACCAAGTAATTATTTTATTTTCTTGGATAGCCATCTATTAGAGATATATGCTGAAAATGGTGCTAATGTTTTCACTAGCACAATCTATCCTAAATCTCCCTTAAATAAGGCTAAGATTTCAGAGAATACAAAAGCTAAGTTCACTGAATTAGATACATTTAAACCTTCAATATCTGTTGAGAATTTAGCAAAAATGAATTAAAAAAGGATGTGTGATATGTCAAAAAAATACGATTTAATTACGTTAGGTGAGTTATTAATTGACTTTACAATATCAAATGAGATTAAAGGTAATGCAAACCCTGAAACCGAAATTTATGCAGCCAATCCTGGTGGTGCTCCTGCAAACGTAGTTGCCTGTGCTCAGAAACTAGGATTAAGCACAGCATTTATAGGATCTGTGGGTGCTGATCATTTTGGTGAAGTTCTTATAAATACACTTCAAACAATAAATATTGATACTTCTTTAATTCAAAAGACTGAAGAAGCATTCACTACCCTAGCTTTCGTATCATTGGACCAAAACGGTGATCGAGAGTTTAGCTTTGCAAGAAAACCTGGTGCAGATATGTTTATTAGACTTAACGAAGATAGCAAAAATGCACTAACTAATACTAATTTCTTCCATTTTGGCAGCATCTCTCTAATTACTGAGCAAAGTCGTGAAGCAACTAGACTCGCTTTAAAAACAGCTAAAGATAATGGTGCTGTGATTAGCTTTGATCCAAATATAAGATTGGATCTCTGGGATAGTCAGAAAAATCTTTTGGACCAAGTTCATTGGGGTTTCAAAAACGCTGATATAGTTAAATTAAGCGATGACGACCTAAATTGTCTAACTGATATACTTCCAGAAAATTATATAAGAGATCTCTTTAGTCATACTGATATTAAGTTGATACTCTATACCTCAGGTAAAGAAGGCTCTAAAGCTTACTATTACGATCAAGTAACAAATGACTTGCGTTTCGTTTTCAGAAAAAATGAATTTGAGATTAACGCTGTTGATACAACTGGAGCTGGAGATATTTTTACTGGTGCGTTCTTAAGCAGTTTAAACTTAGACCAATATAATAAAACTACTAACAGAGAAAACTTCCAAGAGTGGATTCTAGACTTCAAGGACCTGGAAAACCACCTCGATTTCGCAAATAAATTTGCTGGATTATCAACTCTAAAACACGGCGGAATTCCAAGTATTCCAAGTAGTGAGGAGTTTAATGAGTTTTATAATGTTTAAAATTGATATTTTAGGTTTCTCTAAAAACTAACATTATAATTTACAACATTAAATAACGGCTTGAAGATTAAAATCTTCAAGCCGTTATTTATCTCATATATTTAGCAGCATCAATTACATCTTTTCTGCTACGTACCAAACTGCATCATAATTTCTACTTGCTTGTTCAATCTTTAACCCAGCTGTTTCTAGATCAGCAGCTTTATACTCTCCTAGAACTTGTCTACCTTCTCCATTATATAAAGTTAGTTTGTAGGTCGCGTTTCTATCTAAGCCTTGCCATCTAATTAACTTTGGCAGTCTGCCTGTCATTAAATCCTTATAAACAACTACTAAGATAGCATTGTTTTTGCTCTTATCTACCATCTCCCACGCAGTTATGTATTTATCCACATACGGATCAATAATTCTGTAATAATCACCCTTTTGAACTGTTTCCCAGTATTCGTTATAAAAACTAATAAACTTCTTGGTAAATTCTTGCTCCGCCTCAGTGAGAGTATTCAGATCTAGCTCATAACCAAATGCACCCTGCAATGCTGTAGCAGCTCTTGTACTAATTGGCACAACTCTCTGGTTCTGGTGATTAGGAACAGCAGAAACATGTGCAGAAATAGTTGATAAAGGATAGAAGAATGAAGTTCCATGTTGAATTCTAGTTCTATCTATTGCATCAGTATTATCACTTGTCCATATCTGAGGTGTATAGTACAACATACCTAGGTCAAATCTTCCACCACCACCACTGCAGCCTTCAACCAATAAATCAGGATAGTTATCCAATAAATGCTGGAATACACGGTATACACCAAGTACATATTGATGTGACACCTCTCCCTGTCTATCTGCTGGTAATACCGCACTATATAAATCAAATAATGATCTATTCATATCCCATTTCAAATATGAAATATTACCTGATTGAAGTACATTATCTAATGCCTCTATAGCAAAATCTTGCACATCTTTTCTACTAAAATCTAACACCAACTGTGTTCTCGCACGCACTGGGGACTTTCCTGGTATCGCTAATGCCCACTCAGGATGTGTTCTGTACAAATCACTATCCTCATTAACCATCTCTGGTTCCATCCAAATACCAAAATCTAAACCAAGTTCATTAACCTCTTTAGCCAAATCTCCTAAAGTACCACCTAGTTTAGCTTCATTAGGGATCCAGTCACCTAGACCTGATATATCTAAATCACGCTTGCCAAACCAACCATCATCTAAGACAAAAAGATCAAAGTTCAATTCTTTAGCTTTTCTTACAATCTCTAGAATTTTATCTTTAGTAAAATCAAAGTATGTAGCTTCCCAGTTGTTTACTAATACAGGTCTACGTTTGTTAACCCAATTACTCTTGATTAAGTTGTTATTTACAGCATTATGTAAGTTCCTGCTTAGTTCACCTCTACCATTACTGCTATATGAAAGAGCTAATTCTGGAGTTTCAAAACTTTCTCCTGCTTTTAGCTTCCAGTTAAAGTTACTATCATCTATACCTGCGACTACTCTTATCTGTCCAAGCTGATCTTTTTCGCAAGATATATTAAATCCACCACTATAAACCAAACTGATACCATAGGCTTCACCAACAAGCTCTGTAGTATCTTTACCCTGAAGTATTATACTTGGGTTGTGCTGATGACTTGATGTACCTCTAGTACTTCTCACTTGGAAAATATTTCTACCTAGCTCAGTAATCTCTGCGTTTCTCTCACCTGTGTGTTGTCCTGGTAAATGCAAAACTTCGAAATCAGAATATACAAAGTCAAGGGCAGCAGAAGCAAAGTTCTTAATAAAAACGGTTTCACTAGTTTCATTAATCAACTTTGCTGATCTAGTAATTAAATCAAACTCTGGAAATACTGAATAATATAATTCTAATTTTAATTCAGAAAATCTGTCCTTAAGAGTTATTACTAATGTTTCTGCTTCATTATCTTCACGACTCCAAAAGTGAGGTTGACCTTCTAAATTATACTTTCCTGAGTAAAACTCATGCGAAGAATATCTAAAATCTGTCCCTCTAGTGCCATTTTCCCAAAGTACGTCCAAAGCATTAATTCTAAAATCACCAGTTCCATATTGAGGAAACTCCTGAGGTAAGGTATCAAATGAATAAGTCTTGTCAGTACTCCTATCTCCAGGATTACCTGAAAACCCTACATCCATGTGAGTGAAAATATAAGAATAATCTGAACCTACTGTTCTCTTTCCATACCATGTATGTGACAAAGACTTATTTTCATCTACTTTCATTTGATAAGTACTTTTATTTGAGTTAATTGTGAAAGTGCTATCTTTTTCATTAAAAATTATATGTCGAGGGTTGTTTATAACCTTCATATTCTCTCCTTGTCTTCTTTAAAATAATCTAGGGAATACATTAATTTTTAAAGCATTCCCTAGGTTGATTAGTGAATAATATTTATTTTTTCCACATCTCCATACGCTCTTGATACTTATTAGAAATTAATTTCTCAATTTCTTCTAATCCTGATGCATTCATTTCTTGAATCATGTTTTGGTATAAACTCTCTAGTTTTGATCCATCTGAATTCACTAAATTAGGAAAAGTTTTTGTTCTAATGTCTAAAAGTCTCTGATATTTCAAGCCTTCTGGAGAACTTCCTGCAGGTTCTAATCCTGCATAATCAGCTGTATCATAGAAATCGCTTTCACTAAAGACTTTGTTTGCAAATTCGGCAGTTGGTTGTAAATGATATTTTGTAGCCATATCATATGGTGTTCCATCTGAGCCTTTTCCATTCTTAATGAACCAAGTCCATTTTCTAATTCCAGTTTCTAAACTCGTTCCATTAAAATCGTCTTGGAATCCTTTAACAATATCTTCATTAGGAACATGAACATTATTTTCATCATATGTCCAATGTTTTTTCTCTATTCCCCACATCATCAAGTATTGACCTTCTTCACTAACCAAGAAATCAATTAATTTAATAGCAGCTTCTGGATTCTTACAATTTTTTGTTATCGCAATTGCATCCCAACCTAATGTCGATCTACCGTTGTAAGTCGTTTTGTCTGCAGAAACTCCTTCCGGTACTACTTTGTAGCTGTAAAATTTTGCATTTTCACCTATAGTACTTGATAAAGCTGTATTTACTGCATCTGTATCCCAATATGATGCAAATGTTGAAAAAACATGACCAGACGATAATTCTTGAGTCCATTGCTCTTTATTCATTGATGCCCATTTTCGGTCCAACAACCCATCATTAAATAACCCATTTAGAAAGCTTATAGCTTTTTTATATTCTGGGGTTTTTTCTTTGAATTGTAAAGTCCCGTCTTCTAGTTTGTCATACACTTTCAAACCATACATCCCAAAAAGAGTCCCCTCGTAATTCTTACTGTCTGCATCAAGTGTTAAGGCTATTGATTCTTTACCATTAATTTCTGGATGTCTTGCCTTAAATTGTTTTAGAATATCAATATATTCATTTTGTGTGAACGGGCTTGGATCATTTGCTCTTTCTTCCCCTACAATCTCAGAAAGCAAGTCTTTTCTCATCAATACACCAGCGGAAGCATCTGGGTCTACTCCATACCAGTTATTCAAATAATAATTTTTACCATCTGTGTGTCTACTTTTATTTAGAACTTCACCGTACATTGGCTTAATATGTTCTGAATGTTGATCTATCAAATCATTTAGCGGAATTAAAGCATCTGCTTCAATATATCTGTTTACGATTTGATCTCCTCTATCCATTAAAACAATATCTGGATAATTTTGACCTGTTAACATTAAATTTAGTTTTTCAGTAGGATCACCTGATGGATTTTCAACTTTTATTTCAACACCAGTCTTCTTCATAATTTCTTTTGCAATATCATCATCAAAAGTCTTGCTACCTGAATTCTTGTCGAAAAATGAAATTGTAACTTTTTCATTTGATCCTTGTTCGTTACTACCAGATTTACTCTGTCCTTTATTTGAACCTCCTTGTGCACAGGAACTCAATCCTATTACTAACGATAATGCTATCGCAACTTTACCAAATAGTTTTTTGTTTTTCATTCGTATATACTCCTCTCTCTATACAAATTTTTATTTAATGCATATCTGCATTTTGTTAACCTTTTACTGCACCTGACATCATTCCACCTACAAAGTATTTTTGAATAAATGGATATGCAAGAATAATTGGAATAGTTGCAACCATTGTAGCTGCCATTCTTATACTATCCGGAGTTATAGATTGCTCTCCTCTAATCAATGTCTGATTAGCACCGCTTGTTTGGTACTGATTTAAAATTTCCACCAAAATAGATTGCATTGTCTTTAATTCTTGTTTATTTGTATATAAATAGGCATCAAACCATGAATTCCAATGCATTATAGCTACAAATAAAGCAACTGCCATAACAACAGGTTTTGCCAATGGTAATACAATCTTGAAGAATAATTGAAGATCATTCGCTCCATCAATTTTTGAAGCTTCAAAAATTGTTTTTGGCATGTTATTAATATAGTTTCTTATAAGTATCATATTATAAACACTAATTAGATTTGGAAAAATAAATACCCAGAAGTTATCAAGTAAATTTATATTTTTTAGAACCATATAATAAGGTACTTGTCCGCCACCAAAATACATTGTAAAGATAAATAAAACTGTCCAAAATCGTCTTCCAACTAAATCCTTTCTTGATAAAACATACGCGAATGCTGTTGTACAAATAACTGCTAATGGAGTACCAATTAATGTTCTTATTAATGTTACTAAAGAAGCATGCATAAAAGTGGAACGTGAAAGAATATCTTTATAACTTTCAAAGCTTATTTTTCTTGGCCATAGGTAAATTCCACCTCGCATTGCATCTTGAGCATCATTTATTGAAATAGCCGCAATATTTAAAAATGGATACAAACATATTATTACAACAACTATACTTATTAACACAACAATTAAAGTCAAAATGCAATCGGAAATCGATGAATTCCTTTTAATTTTATTATTATTTTTAACATCCATAATTTTATCCTCACTTTCTTTTAGAACAAAGCCTCACCATCATCACTGAAATATTTTGTAATTCTATTGGCTATAATTACTAAGACGAAGGAAAATACAGACTTAAATAATCCAACAGCTGTACCATAAGAGTACATACCATTTTTCAAACCATATCTATATGAATATGTGTCCAACACATCAGAATAATCTAATATTGAATCATTCCCCATCAGCAAATGCTGCTCAAATCCTGTATTCAATACATTCCCAACAGCTATTATTAACATTAGAAGTGTCACTGACTTTAAACCTGGCAATGTAATATATTTAATTCTCTGCCATCTATTTGCTCCTTCTACCCAAGCTGCCTCATATAATTCTTTATCTATATTAGCTATAGAAGCTAAGTATATAATTGCACTATAACCGAAATTTTTCCAAGTGTTTGCTATTGCTATGATAACCCAGAAATATGGTCCTCTTTGAAAGAATGGAATTGGATCTGAAATAACTCCTAATCCTACAAAAATATCATTTATTACACCATCAGTTGATAAAAAAGAAATGAAAATATTAGACGCTATAACCCATGAAATGAAATAAGGTAAATATGAAACTGTTTGTACAAAACTTTTTAATTTAATATTTTTAATTTCTTGTAAACTTATAGCTAAAATAATAGGTAATGGAAATGAAAAAATTATTGTAAATACACTCGTTATAACTGTATTTCTCATAATCTTTGAAAAATCTGTTTCGAAGAAATATCTAAACCAATCAAATCCTACAAATTTAGAATTTATCATATCTTTGAAATATCCCTCACCTCTAGGCGTATAATTGATAAATGCCATGTACAATCCAGTCATAGGCGCATAACATATAAAAATAACCCAGATTAAAGCTGGTAAAAGAAGGAGAAATAAATATTTTTGTTCAATTAATCTCTTCATTTTGTTTTTCCCTAACATGTAAACTTATCCTTTCTAATAATATTACACAACTTTTTTTAAAATTAGTGAGTAATCAACAATTACTAAAGATCTCATTGTGCACTTTAACTTACTCCATGCATTTATTTACACTATTTATTATATAAAAGATAAATATATGTTAAAATGTTATTAAGCAATACTTAATATGTCATTATCTAACTAATATACTGTTTATGACATATAAAAACTTTTTTTAACATATGTATTTTAGAAAGAAAAACATGGAAAAAAATAACAAA
The DNA here is from genome assembly GCA_963510375.1 of uncultured Fastidiosipila sp. Lineage (GTDB taxonomy): Bacteria > Bacillota > Clostridia > Saccharofermentanales > Fastidiosipilaceae > Fastidiosipila. The sequence goes on along the minus strand of CAUPES010000005.1, from coordinate 11,207 downwards.
TTTAAATTTTATGTATTTCCGGATGAAAATTTTATTGATCTTAAAATTCATCAATTCGGTTGGGAACGTTGTGAACCTCTTCAATCCTTTGGTCCATATAGACGTAACCACTTTTTATTTCATTATGTCTCAAAAGGAAAAGGATATTTTAAGATTGATATTTCCCCTTACGAATCTTATGAATTTACCATTAAACAAAATGAAGGTTTTCTAATTTATCCTAACTTAATAACTTCGTATTACGCTGATGAACAAGACCCGTGGGAGTACAGTTGGATTGAATTTTCGGGTTTATTAGTTAAAGAAATTTTAAATCTTTCTGGACTAAGAGAAAAATCTCCTATTTATCAAGCTAGAACTGTTAAAGAAAGTAAAGCTCTTGAAAATTCTATCATGGATATTGTTGATAATTCTGGTAAAACTACTCTACACTTAATAGGCAAAGCATATATTTTCTTAGATACTCTATGCGAAACTTCAATTAAACATATCCAAAAATCAGATAAGTCACTTCAAGATTACTATATTAGCGAAGCTATAAATTACATTTCTCGACATTATTCTGAGCCTATTTCTGTAGAAGATATTTCTAGTGCATGTGGACTTAATTCTTCTTACTTTAGTAAATTGTTTAAAAAGGTTATCGGAGTTAGCCCTCACTCTTTCTTAATCGATTATAGAATGAAAAAAGCAAAAACTTTATTAGAAAATTCTAACCTTTTAATAAATGAAATTTCTGAACAAATAGGTTATTCTAATCAATTAGCTTTTTCTAAAGCTTTTAGAAATATCAATAAATGTAGTCCTACTGAATGGAGAGAAAAAAATAAAATTTAAAGAGGGATGCTAGTTCGTATAACTAACATCCCCATTTTCTTATAATTATGAAATTATGAATTAGATTGTGAATCTTTCTTCTTTTTCTGATTTAGTTGTAACCACACTAGCTTCTAAACTAGTCAAGTCAATTTCCAACTTAGTATCATATTCGTCAGAAATATTTGTCCAAATTAATTCCAGTTTATTTTCAGAATAGGCAACACTGAAGTTTCCTTCAAAGAACTTATTCTTATTCCTAAACTCAATCAATTTTAGAATTCTTTGGGTTCTTTCTCTTTGTAAAGCTTCACGTATATCTTCTCTACTATAGTTTCTTCTATTTAGTTCACGACCATCACCTGTTCTTTCATATTCAGGATAGTCATGAACACCACCGAAGATACCTTCATAGTAGACTTGTGGTATTCCTGGAACAAATAATTGAATTGCTCTTGCTAATACAAATGAATCATCATCTTCACCTAATAGCGAGTAAAGAGTTCCACAGATTTGATGTACGTTTGGAGCATTTTCATAAGCCTTCTCTGTTGAGTGCAGCTCTGTAAATTTAGCCCCATTTCTCTCAGTGATATTAACCACTTCCACCATATCTGCTTCATTCAAGATTCCGTTCATATCTGGTTGAACTGGAATACCATCATGGCAATCAATTAGTGTTACCCAATCATCTGGTCTGTCTGGATCCTCTAGTAACTTAACTAGGAGTTTTGCATCTTTCAGTAATAATGCTTCTAAAATCGCATATGAGATTAAGAAGTCATAGTTTTGATATTTCTTTTGAGCTAGCTTTCTCATATCTTTCAACGGTGCATGAATTTCGTGCAGTATCTTGATACCAGTCTTATTTGCTTCAGCTTCAATCCAATTCATAAAGTCATATATTTCAGGTTCGACGAAGAAACATGAAGTTCCTGGTTTTTTAACTGCATAGGCTATAGCATCCATTCTTAGCTCTTTTAATCCTTTAGAAGCAAAGAACTGGAATAGATCTTTGTAATAATTTCTTACAATATCTGTATTTATATCAACATCTAACTGCTCTGATGGATCTTGTCCACCAAAGGTGGTCCATATCCTTACTGTCTCGCCATTTGCTAATTGATAATCAGACCATGGACGTTTCCTTCTAAGCACAAGATTTTTTATATCCTCTTCACTAGGCTCATTTTTGCCAAAGATTTTTTCTGGAGTTAAGAAAAAGTCCTTGTACTCAGAGTCGTCACCATTCTCTAAGTAATCTTTAAACATCTTTGATTGAGCTGAGACATGATTAACCATAAAATCTAAGGTCAAATCATATTTTTCAGCGATTCTGCTTATATCGTCCCAATTTCCAAATCTTGGATCTATTTGTTTGTAATCGATTGGAGCAAATCCTCTATCTCCTGAGGAAGGATATGGTGGCAAAATATGCACTCCAGAGAAGATCCCTTTAAAATCTTCTTCTAAAACTTGTTCTAACTCTTTTAAATTTCCACCCAAAGAGTCTGGGTATGTGATTAATTTTGTCATTTCTTACCTCTAAACAATCATTATAAAAGTATAAATTTACTTTTTTATTTAATTACGCTAGCAAACTTTCATTTACTATCCTTTAACTGCACCTGCAACAACTCCAGACAAGACTTGCTTTTGCAATAATAAGTAAAGCACTATAACAGGAATTGCTACCATAACTAAAGCACCCATGATTAATCCTAAGTCTGATGAATATGTACCATAGAACTGTTGTGTTGCAATTGGCAATGTCCATAGACCTTTTCTAGTCAAGACTAATGTTGGCAATAGATAATCATTCCATATACTTACAGAATATAGTGTAGCTACAGTTGCAGTGATAGGTTTTAATAATGGTAAAACAATTCTAAAGAATGTTTGATAAATGTTAGCACCATCTATAGTTGCAGCTTCTTCCAGTGATACTGGAACACTAGTAGCTATATAACTTCTAAACATAAATATCGCCATAGATACTGAAAAACCTGTATGCATCAAGATTAATGTAATTCTTCTATTTAGCAAGTTCAACTGAGCTCCATAAACTGATACCAAAGGAATCATTAGAACTTGGAAAGGAATTACCATTGAGGCTAGCATTAATGAGTAGAAAAACTTATTAACTTTCCATTGTTTTCTAGCAAATATATACGCAGCCAATGATGAAGTTAATATTATCAAGCAAACACTTGAAACTGTAATAATTAAGGAATTCAAGAATGTTCTAGGGAAAATCATTTTCCTGAAAGCTTCCGTATAGTTTCTAGTCGACCAACCTTGACTACCTATAAACGATAATGGCTCAGCAACTATATCTCTTCTTACCTTAAATGAGTTAATTAAAATTACATAAATTGGATAAATAAATATCGCTAAAAGTATCAATAACACTAATAAAGTTAAAACATTTCTTACTATAGTATTTTTATTTTTCATTATGCTTTAACCTCCATCTTCTGTCCTATTTTAGCGTGAGTCAAAGCGACTATTGCAACTAAGGCAAATAACGTAAACGCTTCAGTTTGGCCTAAACCATATTTCTTAGCTGAGAAAGCTTGGTCATAAACATACATCGGAGCAAGCTTGGTTTCACCAAATGGTCCACCTTCTGTCAAGGACAAGTTGACATCGTATGTAACAAAACATCTAGTAATAGCAAGGAATATACAAATTGTAAATGTTCCTACCATCATAGGAATTGTAATCCTAAATAAAGTATCAGTCTTATTACATCCATCGATTAATGAGGCTTCTTTTAGCTCTTCAGGTACTGAAGTTAAACCTGCAGCATAAATAATCATTAGATATCCTGAAAGTTGCCATACTGTTACTATAATTAAAGCCCACATAGCTGTATCAGGATTCGACAACCAAGATTTCTTCAATACTTCAATTCCAAATGTCTGTCCTATAGCTGGTAAAGCATTCTTAAAAACAAACTGCCAAATATAACCTAATACAATACCACCAATTAAGTTAGGTGTGAAGAAAGTTGTCCTAAATGCATTACGTCCCCTAAATGGTACTGAAACTAACAATGCTAGTAGAAAACCTAAGATGTTAGATAGTAGAACTGACCAAAATGCAAATCTTACAGTTCTTCCCATTGATATCCAGAAGCTCTTGTCTGCAATCATGTCTTTATAGTTTTGCAAACCAACTAAATTATAATGATTGCTGATTCCATCCCAGTTTGTAAATGTCAAAAATATACCAAAGATAAAAGGTACTAAAACAACCATTGTGAATAAAAATACTGCTGGACCTGCAAAGCTTATAAATTCAATAAAACTTTCAAATCTTTTTTTGTTTTTTTTCATATCTATATTCCTATAATATTGCCCCATATTAAATAATATGAGGCAATAAATACTTTATTATTTTTGTTTTTGCCAGTAAGCTTCTATCGCTTTAGCAAATTCGTTTCTATCAATATTTTTTGCCAAGTATTTTTGGAATTCTGCTCCCATTTCTTTCCAGTGGTCACCTGGGTAGAAAGGATATCCATCAATCAAAGCATTATTTTGTGCGTATTTCTGAACTGAAGCACTTAATGGGTTTGTTACTTCTAATGTATTATTGCTAAATGCTGGTACTAATTGACATTCATCCACTATGAATTTTTGGCCTTCTTCATCGTAAACAAGCCAATTTAACCATTCTAAAGCTGCTTTTCTTTGAGCTTCTGAACTGAACTCTTTGTCAATCATTATTCTCTTACTTGCACTACCAGTTAATTTATCTGCTACACCATTTTCAGTGTTATTTTGTGGAATTGGCATAACTCCATACTCAAATTTATCTGATGCAGCATCTTTCATCTCAGCCCAAGCCCAGTTTCCATTAAACCAGAAACCAACTTCACCTTCAGCTAATGCAATAGCGTTTCTATCATAATCAGCTGCCATAGGATCTTCTTTATTCATATTGTATTTTGCTAATAAGTCAAAAGTATCCATTAGAGAATTATATCTTGCATTCTCAGCTAAATTGGCTTTACCAGCTTTTAATTCGTCGATGAATTTTGAAGCATCTTCTACATCTTTACCAACTTGCTCATATACTGAGCATAAGTAGTGTCCACCTAAAGACCAATCTTCTTTATTTAAAGCAACAGGTGATTCCATTCCTCCAGCGACTAATTTTTCTAAAATTTCAGCTAACTGATCCATAGTATTTACGCTTTCAGGATCAAATTTTTCACCAGTTACCTTTTCAATAGCTGTCTTATTGTACATCAAGCCTCTTGCTTCAATACAAAATGGGAAAGCAATTACTTGACCATTATCATTTACTACACCATATTCTTTAGCTCCGGAAATCTCTGTCCATTTTTCATTAGATAAGTCTAGAGTTTTTTCCTCTAACATATAAATGTCTTGAACGTCTCCCATGAATAAAGTAGGCGCTTCACCTGAAGCATAGCGTCTTGAAATTTCTTGAGATGGAGAGTCAACTCCTGTAACTAAAATTTCAAATTCGATATTATGTTTCTTACCATACTCTTCTGCCATTTTTTCCATTTGTGGTTGGATCTCAGCTTTAGAGTTCAAGATTGAAATTCTTACTTTGTCTCCTGTTGAACCTGACTTTCCAGATTCACCTGAAGTTCCTGAGCCTTCATTTGGTGCACTACAAGCTACTAAACCTAGCGCCATTACACCCGCCAAAAGAAAACTTCCTATTTTCTTATTCATAACAATTCCTCCAAATTCTTTTTTAATTATTAAAAATTAAAAACTTAATTATTTATTATTTGGCTAAGCAAATGAGTATTTCTTAATAGATTATCTATTGCAACACTTGCCGCCCCTAGAAGTATCCTGTCAACACTTTTATCTGCATATCTGATGATTACATGTTCTTCGTTACCGTTAAAAGCTCTTTCGCTAACTACGTTCCTAATCTTATCAAGGACCAAGTCACCACCATTTGACATTACATCTCCAATAATTATTTCGTCTGGTGCGTAAGCATTAACAAGGTTTACCACGCCATAGCCCATATATTCAGCTACCTCTTTCGCAAGAGATACACATAAGTCATCACCTTTAGCAGCATTTTCGAAAATATCTTGAGCTTTAAAATTTTCAATAAAATTCAAAGCTGAGTTAGGGAATTTATGCAATAGCTGCTCTGCTTTTCTTACAAATTGCAGTGATGAACAATATAGTTCAAGACAGCCATAGTTCCCGCATCTACATTTTTCACCATCAAAATTAATGCTAATATGACCTATTTCTGCAGCAGTGCCGTTCTTACCGAGAAGCATTTTTCCATCAGAAATAATACCTGCACCAACACCTTCGCCAACTAAGTAATAAGCTATTGTTTTATTATCTGCATATTGGTCTTCACTTGTTAGCCATTCAGCCATAACTCCAGAATTAGCATCATGTATTAAATAAACTGGAACATTTATATCTAATTCTAGAAGTCCAGATAAGTTAACTTCGTTAAATGAGTCAAGGTCTGTTAAACCAATAATTTTGTTAGCTTCGTTATCGAAAGGTCCAGGAACAGCTACACCCACTGCAGCAATTTTTTTATCTGAATTTACATATTCCAGAATTTTATTGGAGATTAATTCTACAAGTTCTGTATCAGGTTTTAGCTTACTAATATCAATTATTTTTTGACTTATTAGTTCACTTGATAAAGAAAAGATACCAATTCTTAATTCTCTTCTGCTTAACTTAATCGCTAAAACATTAAACTCAGAAACATTAACTTCCAGGCCCTCTGCTTTTCTTCCCATTTTGCCGGAAACTCTGCCAACGCTTTTCAACAAATCAAGTTCAATTAGCTTATTGGTTATTTTAGAAATCGCCGCACCTGTCAAACCTGTATAGCTAGAAATTTGAGCTCTAGTGATGCCCGGATTCTTATATACCAATTGCATGATTCTGCCTCTATTCATATTCTGCAGATCAAATTTATTTACAACATTTTTATCTTGATTCGTATTCATGCATTCATTCTAAACTTACACGCCTCATTCGTCAACTGAGTTAACTAATAAAACAGTTATTCTACATTACGTACAAGTTTTTGTATTGTCAATTGTGCATTTTAACAGCTAAAATGGTTGCATTTGAATAAAACACCCAACTTTATGATTAACAAAGTTAACTAATAAACTGGTTTTTGCTTTTTAACTAAGACAAACTTTTCAAAATCATCTGTATTAATCTATTAAATTGTTTATTATGTAAATTAGCAAAATAAATTTCGGAGGTTTAATATGAAACACTGGTGGCAGGATGAAGTTTTTTACCAGATTTATCCTAAAAGTTACAAAGATACAAATGGTGACGGTATAGGAGATTTACCTGGAATCATTGAAGAGTTAGACTACCTACAAGACTTAGGTATTGGTGCTATATGGTTATCACCTATTTTCACATCACCACAAGCAGATAACGGTTACGACGTCGCTGACTACGAGGACGTAGATCCTATGTTCGGAACACTTGAGGATCTTGATGAATTAATTGCAGAAGCTGATAAACGTGGTATTAAAATAGTTTTAGACTTAGTTTTGAACCACACTTCAGATGAGCATTACTGGTTCCAAGAAGCCTTGAAGAGCAAAGATAATCCTTATCACGATTACTACATATGGAGCGATAATGGGCCAGATGACTTACCTAATGATATTGAATCTGCATTCGGCGGCCCTACCTGGAAGTACGTGCCACACTTAGAGCAATGGTACTATCATCACTATGATGTCAAGCAACCAGATCTAGACTGGACCAATCCAAAAATGCGTCAAGAAATTTACGCAATGATTAACCGCTGGATTGATAGAGGTGTCGGTGGTTTCAGATTAGATGTTATTGATGAGATTGCCAAAGATATTCCAAACAAGGAAATAGTTAGATATCCAGAAATCTACGATCTAATAGAAGAATTATCCGCTAACTGTTTCCAAAGAGATGATGTTGATGTAGTAACAGTTGGTGAAGTTTGGAGTGCCAATCCAGAACGTGCTAAACGTTGGAGTAAAGAAGATGGCTCTCTCCTATCAATGGTTTTCCAACTAGAACATTCCCTACTAGACCAACGTGAAAACAAGTATGATCTCAAACCTTTAAACTTCTTAGAACTCAAGAAAACTTTCTCCAAATGGCAAACTGAATTGCAGGAGCAAGGCTGGGGCTCATTAGTCTGGGAAAATCATGATCTTCCACGTGTTGTTTCTCGTTGGGGAAATGATAAAGAGTTAAGAACCGAATCTGCAAAAATGTTTGCAACACTTTATCTAGGTTTACGTGGTACCCCTTACATTTACCAAGGACAAGAAATTGGTATGACTAACCATCACTGGAGAGATATTAGTAAGTATGATGACGTTGAGGCTATTAACTTGTTTAACGAAAGAACTCAAAATGGTTATACAGAAGCTGAAGTTTACGACTCACTAGAGGTTAAGAGTCGAGACAACGCTAGAACTCCAATGCAATGGGATGATAGCAAGAACGCTGGTTTCACTACAGGTACACCATGGATAGATGTCACAGATAACTATAAAGATGTTAATGTAGCTTCTGAAGTTAACGACCCTAATTCAATCTTTAACCATTACAAGAAATTAATTAAATTGCGTAAAAACAATGATGTCTTCCTAAATGGTTCTTATGAATTATTGCTGGAAGACGATGAGGAAGTATTTGCTTACAAACGTGGCACAGACGAGCAAGAGTTATTAGTAATCTGTAATTTCTACGGTAATACAATAGAACGTGAACTAGAAGATCTCGTTGGAGATTCAGAACTAGTGTTAGCAAACTATGATATTGAAGATATTAATACATTGAAACCTTACGAAGCTAGAATGTATTTGTTGAACAAATAGTTATTTACTTAGTTAAGTTTCATTAGTTTTTAAATCCAGTCTGAAATACGACTGGATTTTTTATTTTCAAGTAAGCTGTTTTTTCAGCTTTTATAGCCAAACCAAAAGTCAAACCATTACACGACCTGTAACTCAAAAAAGCAAGTCTTTTTCTAAGAATTTAGCTAAAATGATAGCAACAAATAAATTACGGAGGTCTTGCAATGAAGCACTGGTGGCAAGAAACAGTCTTTTACCAAATATATCCAAAGAGTTTTAAAGACAGTAATGGAGATGGTATCGGTGATATACCTGGAATTATTAGTAAATTAGATTATCTACAAAATTTAGGCATAGGAGGAATTTGGTTATCTCCTATTTACACTTCTCCTCAAGCTGATAACGGCTATGATATTGCCAATTACGATGATGTCGATCCAATCTTTGGAGATATGGGGGATTTGAATAAATTAATATCCGAGGCAGAAAAACGTGGCATAAAAATCATTATGGACATGGTTCTCAACTATACTTCAGATGAGAATTACTGGTTTCAAGAAGCCTTGAAGAGCAAAGACAACCCTTATCATGATTATTATATCTGGAGTGACAACGGACCAGATCAGATCCCTAATGACATTGAATCGTCTTTTGGTGGTCCATCTTGGACATATGTCCCACACTTAAACCAATGGTATTACCATCACTATAGCGTGAAACAACCGGATCTTAACTGGAACAACCTGGATATGCGACAAAATCTTTACGAGATTATTAATCGCTGGATTGATAGAGGGATAGCCGGTTTCAGGCTAGATGTTATTGATGAAATTGCCAAAGATATTCCAAATAAAGAAATCGTTAGATACCCTGAGATATATGATTTAATTGAAAAATTATCAGCGAATTGTTTCCAAGCAGAAAATCATAACAACAAAGATATATTTACAGTTGGAGAAGTTTGGAGTGCCAATCCCGAACGCGCCAAACATTGGAGCAATCCAGACGGTTCCCAATTATCAATGGTCTTCCAATTGGAGCATTCTCTATTAGACCAAGATCCTGCCGACAAATATGATATTGTTCCTCTCAATCTGCTAAAACTCAAACAAACAATGAGTAAATGGCAAACTGAACTTAGAGACGAAGGCTGGAGCTCATTAGTTTGGGAAAATCACGACCTTCCACGTATCGTCTCTCGTTGGGCAAATGATAAAGAATTTAGAGTTGAATCCGCCAAAATGTTTGCAACTCTCCTACTCGGCATGCAAGGTACTCCTTTCATATATCAGGGTCAGGAAATAGGCATGACAAATCATCATTGGCGTGATGCTGATAAATATAGAGATATTGAAGCTTTTAATTTGATTAATCAACGAGAAGCTAAAGGCAGAAGTCTGGAAGATGTCTTTGACGCTCTTGAGGCTAAATCTCGTGATAACGCTAGAACTCCAATGCAATGGGACGCTAGCAAAAACGCTGGTTTCACCAAGGGTACACCATGGATAGACGTCACAGATAACTATAAAGAAGTTAATGTTGCATCAGAAGTAAATGAGCCTAATTCAATCTTCAACCATTACAAAAAATTAATTCAATTACGTAAAGACAATGATATTTTCCTAAATGGTTATTATGAATTATTGCTTTCAAATGATGAGGAAGTATTTGCCTACAAACGTAGCACAGATGAACAAGAACTTTTAGTAATTTGTAACTTCTACGGCAATACAATAGAGCGTGAGTTAGAAGAGCTCATCGGTGACTCAGAACTAGTGTTAGCAAACTATGACATTGAAAACACTAATACTCTGAAACCTTATGAGGCTAGGATGTATCTAAGGAATGTTTAGATTGCGTTTGATTTATTTAGTTATCATATAAAGATGAAGGTTAGGACGTGTAAGCCTAACCTTTTTCTGTTTTTAAACTATTTTTTTGCAAAAATCTATCTGAAGAGTATAATGTTTATCATTGATTTGGAGTTTAAAAAACTAATTGCCGTTTAGGCTAAACTCAAAAATCAAACAAAATTCAAATTGCCAATTAGTGTAATGGTAACACAACGGACTCTGACTCCGTACTTGTAGGTTCGAATCCTACATTGGCAGCCATTCCAAGACGACTTTCAGGATACATTCTGAGTCGTCTTTTTTATTCAAATTATTTTCTAGTATACAAAAGCATTTCATATCAACTGAATTTTTCCAAAATAAAAATCCCTCTTTACTGTTTTATCCAGCAAAGAGGGTAAATATTTCTTCTTTGTATATAAGTTTTAAGAATATTATTCTTCGTTCCTCTTTCGATTTACGACTAATATTCCTGCTATAGCTATGCTTATTAAGCCTGTTGTCATTGTTATGTAGCTTGCTTCACCTGTCTTAGTGACCTTGTTTTCTGTTGGCTTACTTACTGAAGTTGTTGGTTTCTCAACCTGACTTGTCTCAGTTGGTTTGCTACTTTGACTTGGTTCTTCAGGTGTTGGCTCTGGGTTAACCACAGCTGCTTTCTTCCACTGTGCTACAAA
>CAUPES010000004.1:0-107974 GCA_963510375.1 uncultured Fastidiosipila sp. | reverse complement strand
AGAATGTGCAAGGATACAAGGATTTCCAGATGATTTTAAATTCTATTATACAAATCTAAATGATGCCTATAAGATGATAGGCAATGCAGTTCCAGTAAACCTTGCTTATGAAATGGCTAAAGCCATTGATTTAGCACTTAATAAACCTAGTATATTTTCTTATCCTAAACAATTACAAATGATTTAGAGGTGTGTTATGAGTAACAAAAGTAATAACCAAGGTAGAGCTTATGAATTTGCATATTTAAATACTTTACATGAAGAAATATCGAAATATAGAGTCTCAAAAATTGAAAAAAACTCAAGCTATAAAGCTGCTGAAAAGGCGTGGAATACTTTAGAAGAATCTGAAAAAGATATGTATAAAGTAAGTGCTTTGGCAGGTACTAACGCAATTTTAGAATTAGAACCTTTAATCTTAGACGATGGAGATGATGAGTTAGAATTAAAAATTCAGACTGATCATAAGGGCAAAGATGGAGATGTAAGGGATGTTTTAATCATTAGAAAAGGCATAGAATGGGAGATTGGTCTGAGTGTAAAGCATAATCATTTTGCCGTTAAACACAGTAGATTATCTAAAGGATTAGACTTTGGTGAAAAATGGTATGGAATAAAATGCTCTGATAAATATTGGGAAGATATAAAGCCTATTTTTGATTATTTAGAAGATGAAATGGCAAAAGGATCTAAATGGAGAGATCTTCCTAGCAAAGAAGATGATGTTTATTTACCACTTCTAAATGCTTTTAAGGATGAAATAGATAGGCAAAACAATATTTATGGTAAAGATATTCCAAAATTAATGGTTGAGTATCTTCTTGGAGAGTTCGATTTTTATAAAGTAATTGGTATTGACAGTAAACAAATGACACAAGTTCAAAGCTACAACCTAAGAGGTACTTTGAATAAAGAAGGTATAAAACGCAAAAGAAGTGTCAAGTTGCCGATAGCTTCGCTACCTACAAGAATTGTTAGTCTTGAATTTAGACCAGGTAGCAAAAGTACCTTGGAACTATACCTTGATAGGGGTTGGCAATTTAGCTTCAGAATACACAATGCATCAACAAAAGTAGAAACAAGCTTGAAGTTTGACATACAAATAATAGGTATGCCTACCACTATCATTTCTATAGACTGTAAGTGGAAGTAATAATTCCTTATTAAATACTATAAATATAAGTGTGTTTTTAAAAATAAGGAGGTATTTATGAGATATGGAGCTATTGATTTATTTTGTGGTATAGGAGGATTGACATGCGGTCTTGAAAAATCTGGTATTAATGTAATTGCTGGATTTGATCTAGATAAAACATGTGAATATTCATATACACATAATAATAACGCAAAATTTATTAATAAGAACATAGAAGATATAACTGCAAAAGAGATAGAAGAATTATTTTTTGGATATGATATAAAAATATTAGCTGGATGTGCTCCGTGTCAGCCTTTTTCTATGCATCAAAAGGATAAAAGTAATAGAAAAAAACATAAGGATTGGAGCTTACTTTATCAATTTGGCCGTTTAATTAATGAAGTTAAACCTGATATAGTTTCTATGGAAAATGTGCCCGAGTTACTAAAAGAAGAAGTCTTTAATGACTTTATAGATACATTAAAAAATTGTAATTATAATATTGATTATAAAATTGTTAACGCTGCAGATTATGGTGTTCCTCAACGAAGAAAAAGATTATTGCTTATAGCTTCAAGAGGGATGAAGATTAAATTTATTGAACCTACTCATAAAATTCCTGTTACAGTTAGGGATGCAATATATAATCTACCTAAAATTGGAGCCGGTGAAATTAACAATGCTGATAATTTACACGTAACATCAGCCCTATCCGAAAAAAATCTACAAAGAATTCAACACTCTATTCCTGGTGGAACTTGGAGAGATTGGCCTCAAAATTTAATATTGAATTGCCATAAAAAAGAAACCGGTCGTTCTTATTCTTCTGTTTATGGTAGGATGAAATGGGATGAAGTATCACCGACTATTACAACACAATTTATAGGATATGGCACTGGAAGATTTGGTCATCCAGAGCAAGATAGAGCATTAACACTTAGAGAAGGATCAATATTACAAACTTTTCCTAATTCATATTCATTTGTTCCCAAAGATAGTAAGGTTATATTAAAAAATATAGCTAGACACATAGGGAACGCTGTTCCACCCAGATTAGGAGAAATTATAGGCTTGAGTATAAGATCAAGTTATGAAAAAAGAAAGTGAGAAAATTAAATGGAGAATAATTTTACTTTTAACATTTCATTAAGTGTATTAAATCATTTAGGTAGAAATTTATATAGAAATATTATAACAATTTTAGGTGAAGCCATATCAAATTCATGGGATGCAGATGCTAAAAATGTGTGGATAAATATCGATAAAAATAATAATTCTATGGAAATTATAGATGATGGTATTGGCATGACATACGAAGATTTTCAAAATAAATTTTTGAAAATTGGCTATTCAAAAAGGAAAAATGGTGAGTATAAGACAGAAAATGGGAGACCTTTTATAGGAAGAAAAGGTATAGGAAAGTTGGCTTTATTATCTTGTGCTCAGAGAATTCACGTAGCATCTAAAACAAAGGAAACAGATATTGTAGGAGGTATTATTGATAATTCTAGGTTAGATGAAGCAATTAACGATGATTTAAATTCGCAGGAATATGTACTTGAGAAACTTACATCTGATGATATACCATCACTAAATAAATTAGAAAAAGGAACTTATATTTTATTTGAAAATGTTAACGAAGGAATAACTAATACTGTTGATTATATAAAAAAATCAATAGCATTATACTTTAGATTTTCGTTATTAGATAAAAATTTTAATATATATGTTAATGACGAAAAAATTGATGAGAAAATGTTGAAGGAATTTGCAAAAGACACACAGTTTATTTGGATAATAAATAATATAGAAGATTCATTCATTAATCAATTACCTTCAGATATAGAGAAAAAAATATTAAAATCAGATATTAATATTAAAGGTTATATTGCATCAGTTAACAAACCATCAAAACTTAAAATTCGTGGTACACAAGAAAAGTTAACGATTGATCTTTTTGTAAACGGAAGATTAAGGGAAAAAGATATACTGAGACATACGCCAACTTCTAGAATCGTTGAAAATTATGTATACGGTCAAATTCATTTTGATGATCTGGAGTCAGGTAATACAAAAGATATATTTACAAGCAGTAGAGAAGGAATCATTTCTGATAGTCAAAATTATAAACTACTACTTAATGAAGTGGAAAGATTATTTAAAAACATAATTGATGATTGGGATGATTTAAGACGTGAAAAAGGAGATGATGGCGATCCTGATAATATGAAGATTACACCTAAGAAGAGAAAAGCTCAGGAATTATTTAATACAACTATCAAGGAAATGAAAGAAACTCATAAGCAAAATAGTGATTATAAAAAAGTTAAGAAAGATCAACTTGTTGATGAGTGGGTTAAATCTTTATCTACTGAATCGGAATATAATATTCCATCTTATGTAGAATGTTTTATAGCTGAGAATCTCTTAAGAAAATATATAGTTTATAATAAAATGGATTTATCCGATGAAGCAACAAAAGAAGCTAGTAAATGGAAGGAAAGAGAAAAAGAGAACAAAGGAATAGCAAATATTAGTTATGATATAAGAGAATCAATGGAAGATATTTACTATCTTGATATGAAATATTTGTCAAATTTTATCGATAAGGCATCAGATAAAAATAAAGATCCTGCGTTGAGTCGCTCATCTGACATATATAAACCTGTTAGAGATGCAGTTGGTCATACTTCAATTATAACACCAACAGCTAAAAAGCAATTATCAATTGAATTAGAAAATATAAAGGCTAGAGTAATGGATTTAATGGCTAAGGTTGAATAAACAAATTTGGTATATAAAGTTTATTCATTTGTCCGGTACTGGGACTGGGACGGGACTAAAAATCTGAAAACGTCCTATAATTAGGTGGATTTAGTGATACTGTAAAAATAAAATGCAGTATTTTGAATAAATTGGGATATATCTGACGTTTGAGAAAGAAGAATGGGAATAGTAGATATTTTATCGAAAATGGCTTATTCTCAAGGTTTATAGCCTATTAGAGTGAGCAACTGGGGCAAAATTGATTAAAGATTTCAGAAAGAATAATCTCAAGTATTGTTCAAAGTGGCTTGCAATTGAATATAAAAAATTAGACCGTAGCTTAGTTGTTACGGTCTTTTTGTGTTGATTAGTAAGTAGACATTCATGCAAATATTATTTAGACAAACTTAGAGTAAAAAAGGCTGGGATATTTTACTTTCTATGTTTCTCAAAAAGCTATTTATAACATTCTGCTGAAATATCAATACATAGAAGATCTTCTTTTATTTTAGTTTTAGTAATTTCTTTTCTTTCTTTCCAATATCCTTTTGCATTTAAGCTACTAAGTGTATTTTTTTCTACCAAGTAAACTACTTTACAATATTCTTCAATGCTATCAAAAATATCCAAATAAGCTTTCAAAGCTTTCTTTTCTAAATCCATTTTTTTAAAGTTTTTCTTTTCATCTTTATACTGCTTACCCCACTTTCGATAAGGTATATGATTGATATCTTTATTTATATAATAATCGCCCAAATCATTGTTGAGAAAATCAAATAATTGGCGTTGTCCCTTAACAATATTTAAATTACAGGTTACAGGTATTAATGAAAAATTCAGTAGATAGTGCATTTCTTTAGCTTTTTCTTTATCAAGTTTTAGTTCATAATCTGCATCGCCACTCAACCTAAATGGATAAAACCCGTTATTTTCCAAATTTTTGCTACATTCTATAAGTCTTTTTATATTTTTCTTTTTTTTTGAGGATAGTGAGTTATTTTTTTCTATCTCTTCAATTGTACGAGGACAAATCATATTATTGCCATTGTATTGAATTATTTTGTCAAAATCAAAAATATCATTTAAAGTAATATTATAATTATTTTTAATTTTATAAATTTCTTTATACCAATTATCAAAGGTAAAATTTTTTCTATCAGCATCCATTAACTTATTCACTCCATATATTTCGTAATTCTATAATCATTTAATACTCTGCAATTGATAATAGGATTACCTATGATTCTTTAAAAATCTTGATTTTTTCGGATAAGACAGTTTCCAATCCTCAAACTTTTCACCTATGATTTCGCCGTTATAATGTTTTTTCTCATTTCGTTCCATTCTATATGAAAATTATTGAATTCCAAATCGATTAATAATAGGACTAGTAATTTCTCCTCTCCTATAGATAGTTTAAACTTTGTATTTGCTAATTGCTTTGTGTGTTTTTTTCTAAATAAATGTTTGTTGAATTGGTAAAATAGAGTTTGAACTAATATTATGAATTATTAAAAAATTAGAGGTAAAAAATGGCTAGAGGGATAATTTATGTAATGACCACAGTTGTGCCTGGTCTTATAAAAATTGGAAAAACAGGTAGTGATAACTTTGAATCTCGCATGTACAATTTAGAAAGAAATGGATATTCCAATGTCACAGGATTGAAGCGTAACTTTGCAATAGAAGTAGAAGATTATGATGAGAAAGAAAATCTACTTGATGAAATATTTAGAAAAAGCAAAGTCCCTAATACTGAGCTGTTCGCATTAGATATCGACTTAGTAATAAACTTACTTTCTTCATTTGAGGGGGTTGTGGTTTATCCAAAAGAAAAGAGCAAAGAAAAAATATTTGATGATGCTGTAAAAGAATTGGAAATAAAATCAGATGCAGGTTTTATTCCAGATGGCACCTATTATTTAGATAGAAATATTAGAGGTTTTGGAAAAACTAGTGGCAAAGCTGTTGTTGAAGATGGTGTGTTTAAAGTTTTAAAAGGAAGTATCTGTGCTCCAACTAAAGCAGGCTTTGTACCAGCAATAAGACGAAATGCTAAGATTGAAAATAATATCTTAATGGAAGATGTTGTTTGTAGCTCTCCTTCGACTGCAGGATGGATTGTCATAGGACGGCCTAATAATGGCTGGACTGAATGGAAAGATAAAAACGGGAATAAAATAGATTTGTTCAGAGAAATTTAAGTGATAATAAGATAAACTTTATTGATAAAATTTTTGGTTGAAAATATTTATTTTATCTTTTGTGTTTTTATGTTATCCTTCAGACCATTTTTTATTATAGTAATCGCAATATGAATTTGTTATTTCATTATTACTCTTTTCCAAATCATAAATTTCATTATTTGCATCAGTGAAAATTCCATCTATTTTCATATAAGTTATCAATTCTTGAAAGTTATTAAATGAATCTAGCCACAATTTAGTCCTGGGTAACTGATAGGCTTTATTCAACTTACACTCCTTATTTTCAAAGTATTGTTTTAAATCAAATAAAGTGTGATATATCCTGTCACCAAATATAGAGTATCTAGAGGTATTAATTCCTCCTCGTTCTCTAGGGAACATATATGAATTTCTGATTAAAACCCTCATGACTATATATTCTATTAATCGAAATAATAGCATCGGCAGTGCACTCTACTCCATTTCTAGCTTTAAACCCATTTATATTTAAGGGATATCTATCAGGATCTATGTAGTAAGTTTTAAATAATTCCCAGGCTTCATTTTCTGATGAATGTACCGACCCCTCAAAAAAAAGTTAGACCAAAATCTAACGAATGGGAGGTTAGTATTTTTATGACAAAATATAGTTTTGAATTTAAGAAGAAAGTTGTTTTAGAATATTTGGATGGCAAAGGTGAAACGGAATATCTTTCAAAAAAACATGAAATTGGCTCTAGCAAACAGCTACACAATTGGATTTATGTATACAAAGCATTCGGTGACGAAGGATTAATGCGTTCTCGTAAAAAAGGGCGAACTGTAAAATAAACTGAAATTATAAAAGGCTCAAACAATCCTGTACAATAATTTGAAACGGTCTAAAAATGATAAATTAAATCAAAAAGAATTAGCAAAGATATTAGGTTGGAGTGAAGCAACTCTATTTAGAGAACTCAAACGTGGAAAGTACAGCAAAAGAATTCTATTCTAAAAGAATACACAGCATACTCCTCTGTAGTAGCCAGAAAACCGTAGAAAAGACTTGGAGTAATAAAGGACCAACTTTAAAGATTAGTAACGACCATACATTAGCCAGAATAATAGAAAACATGTTAATAGGAAAAGAGATGAATAACATAAATAAGCTGAAATTTTCTCCGGCAGCAATAACAATGTATTTCGATAAAGTTGGTTGGCCAACAGATAAAAAACTTTGTACCAGAACTATTTACAACTATATAGAAAAAGAAGTATTCCTAGAAGTCACAATAAAAGACCTTCCACGTAAAGGCAATAAACCTAGACAAAGAAAACGCTTTATAGAAAAACGCTTATCTCCACCAGATAAGAAGAGAATAAACCATAGACCAAAAGCTATAGAAGAACGTACAGAAGCAGGACACTGGGAGATCGATTGTATAGAGTCAGGTAAGGGAGATAGAACTTGTTTGTTGACACTTGTGGATCGTTACACAAGAGAATGTATTATTTTAAAGATAAATACGCAAAGATAAGAATCTGTAGTGAAAAAACTTAATAGTATAGAAAAAAACTAGGAGCAAGAGCATTTAAAGAAAAGTTTAAGAGTATAACAGTAGATAATGGAGCAGAGTTTCAAGACAGGAAAAGCATGGAAAAGTCTATATATAGTCAAAAATATAGAACAAGTGTTTATTATGCGCATGCGTACTCATCTTGGGAGCGAGGAAGCAATGAAAATCCAAATGGATTTATCCGATATTTTATTCCTAAAGGTACAAAGCTAAAAGATATACCACAGAAAGAAATTAATAAATTAGAGGAATTTATAAATAGTTACCCGAGAAAGATATTGGAAGGAAATAATGCAAATGGTAAGTATTTAGCCATAGCGTAAACAATTAACATTGTACAAAAAAACAACTTCAGTTTATGTTGCACTTTACAGGAAGCAACAAGGTGTCTTTTTGTGCTTTATAAGAATTGTTATAGAAGGTATAATATATAAAAAGGATAGAATTATATAAGGTGAAGAAATGAAAAATTTATTTATTGATACCAATATATGGTTGTCATTATATCATTTTACAAAAGATGATTTATCTCAATTTGAAAAATTAAAGGATTGTTTAGGTACAAGTATAAATTTATTTAGACCAAGACAAATATATGATGAAATCATTAGGAATAGGGAAAATAAAATCAAAACTGCTATGAGGGAATTTGTGGTTAAAGTACCAGCATATCCAGTCTTTGCAAAGGGGTATGAAGAATTTGCTTGTTTCAGTGAGGATATGAGAGATATAGAATCAAGGTATAAAAAATGGCTTAAAAAAATTGAATATGACATTGCTAGTGAAAATTTGCCTGCAGATAAAACAATTGCCGAGTTTTTTAATGAAAAAGATATGATTCCTTGTGATGAATTTATTGATTTAGCGTACAATCGATATAGAATCGGAAATCCTCCTGGAAAAGATAATAAATATGGAGATGCGATAAATTGGGAAGCTCTTTTGAAGTCTGTTCCTAATAATCAAGATATTTTTATTGTAAGTGCTGATAAGGATTATCGCTCAGTGATTGATGATAAAAGAGTGAATCCATTTTTGGAGAAAGAATGGGAGAGAAGAAAACATGGGAAGATTAAATTTTATACACATTTAGTAGATTTTCTGAATGAGCATGATATTGTATTAGAAACAGAGAACGAAAAGCAAAAACTAATAGAGAAATTAAAAGAAAGTTCTAGTTTCTTATCCACTCACGGTATAATTGCAATGCTTAATAAATATTCAGGCTGGACTGAAGTTCAGATTGAAGAGTTATGTAAATGTGCAGAGGAAAATAGTCAAGTTTCTTGGATTTTAAAAGATCCAGATATATATGAGTTCTATTTTGGTATATTAAATAATTCGAATATAGATTTCTCGTCTTGTAATTTTGCAAGTAAAGTTGCTATAGAATTGGATATTTTGGAAGCGGAGAATGATCTTATTTCAAAAATTGATGCTGAGACAGATATGAGTGATACACTAGAAGATAGAGAATTTCATTAAGATTTATATGTTTTTTATAGACGGTAGCAATACTGTCTTTTTCTATGCTCAAAATAAAAGTTTCAGAGTACAAAGCAATAGTTCCAGAGTTCAAGGGCAAGGTTTCATATTTAGTCCTTATGGCCTTCTGATGACGGGGGCAACTGTGATAGCATTCATTGAATTCATAAATAAGAAGATTAAAGCGGTTTAGATAAATTAAAATTTGTGGAGAAACAAATATTCTATAAAAAATATTATAAAGAATATCAATCAAAGCGAATTGAATTTATACCAAAAAAGAAACTATAGACAATGTTGTGATAAAGGAGATACCAATAAAATGTTTGATTATATATTTGATTATTTCAAGGCGAAAAAGGCAGCTAAAATATATTACGAATCACAAAAGAAATCAGAGGAAACACTCAATGATATATTATTTAAAGATGGTGAAACGCCACTTTATTTTTCAAAAACACATTACAATCTTTTATTAGATACTTTTAATATTAAGCAAAAAGTATCAAGTAATCATGAAAGAGGTAGTGTTATGCGAAATATTGACTCTATGAAAGGTAAGATAGGAAATAATTTAATATTTATAGAGTCAGAAAATTCTTCCTCTAAAGAGTTAGGGGTTAAAGATTGGGAATCTTATGACAAAAGCTCAGAAATTTCGACTATCAAAGATAACTTGGAAAAGATAAAAGAAGAAGGTAAGAAGATAACCGAAGTAAATAAAAAAGGATATTTCTATACTCGTTTTCCAGTTTTTCATGGACGTATTGCAGAGTTTAGACCAGAAAATATAATTAAATCAGCATATATATGGTATGGTCTTTATAGGGATATTGAACTTTACTTATGCGGAAGTGCAAATAATGTATTTCAAGTAGACAAAGAAAAATATCCTGAGGCATTATGGGCACCTTCAAGTATCGAAGGGCCAAAGAATATTTTTAATGAATTAGTATCTGAAATTGTAGAAAATTATAATGATATTTCGGAGGAATTAACGGAAGGAAAAAATATATTTGAAATTTTAAGTGATAATATTAAAGATACTGTTATGAATAGATATAGAGCTGAATCATTCCTGCAATGGCAAGATATGATTGTGTTTTGTACAGCTTTTGAGGAGAAAGATGGTGTTAAAAGAATATTTGGAGTTCCGATACTCGTGATTCCATCTTCTGGATATGGATATGGATGGTATAACTTAAATCATGAAAGTCGATACGAGAAAGGTAGCAATAATGAATATAATCCCAATGATAAAACCAGATATTATGAATTTGATAATGATAAATTCACAGGACGGTATTTAGATAAAATTGATGATAATTCAATTCTAGCGACTGCATATAAGAAGTTGGAAGAAGTTGATGCTAATTCTGCTTATGCTATGTATTCTTTTGAAACTAAAAAAAGCAGAAATATACCAGATAGAAGCAAAGTAAAAAAATGTGATGACATTATTGGGATTTGTATGGAAAAGTATTTATTCAAAAAATAATATCATATTACTAAAACTGGAAATATTGAACAGTACTAGTATAATCCATATTATTAAGGATAATGATAGATAAATCCCAGTTTGAAGAGCTTAATAAAATTAAATACTGAAGATATAGGACGATAGAAAGTAAAACATCTATAGTCTTTTCTTATGAAAAAAATTAAAAAGAGAGGAGGTGTGAGTGTAGTGAACCCCCCCGTTTTTGTTCTAGATGATGAGATTTTTTAAAACAAGATCAATACATTACTGAAACTCATAGAAGAAATACTGAAAATGATGAGCTTTCGAGCCTTCGTGAATTAGCTATTGCCAATGCGCATGAACGATAAAGCAACCATTGAATAGTAGCGTAAATTATCGTTTGAGCCATAAATTTGTGTAGAGTAATGTTTCTTTTGTTTATAATGTACTAAATAAGGAGTTGTTATAGTATGCCAAATTTAAAAGCAAAAGAATATAAAAAATTTGAAGATATAAAATATGTTCGAAAAGACGGAAGTGAGTATTGGAGTGCAAGAGAACTTGCTGATGCACTTGATTATTCTCAATGGCGAAACTTTCAAAATGTTATTGATAGAGCAATGATTGCCTGTGAAAACAGCGGTCATGAAATAGAGTACGATTTTGCTGAGGTTAGCAAAATCGTGGAAGCAGGTGCTACAAGTAAGTCTATCAAAGATTATGAGCTTACGAGATATGCTTGCTATTTGATTGTTCAAAACGGAGATCCGAGAAAAGAAGTGATTGCACTCGGACAAACATATTTTGCCATACAGACATACCGTCAGGAAATAGCAGACCATTTTAATCAGCTTGATGAAGATAGAAGAAGGCTTGTTGTTCGTGGTGATATAAAACAATGGAATCAACTTTTGGTAGAAACAGCACATGATGCAGGCGTTATAACAAATGAAGAATTTGCCATATTCCAGAATGCAGGTTATATGGGATTGTATGGTGGATTAGATGTAGAAGATATACATGACAGAAAAGGCTTAACTGCGAAACAAAAAATTTTGGATTATATGGGAAGCACCGAACTCATTGCTAATCTATTTAGAATATCTCAAACAGAAGAAAAGCTAAGAAAAGATAAGATAGAATGTGCAGAAGCAGCAACAAAAGTTCACTACTCGGTAGGAAAAGAAGTTAGGAGTGCTATTGAAAAAATTGGTGGAACTATGCCAGAAGATTTACCTGTGCCTGAAAAAAGTATTCAACAGATAGAAAAAGAACAGATGAAGCGTCTAAAGGATAAGGCTAAAAAAGGTAAGTTGATGTTGGACGAGTAGGGAGTTCTATAATTATAAATAAGTACCTTAATGTACTAGAGTTAATGGCTGATCCACGATATGATGAAGTTAGAGACTATTATAATAGTGTTTACCTTACATACGACAATGCCGGTGAAGAATATATAATTTTATATGTAAAATTAATTGGTTAAAAGAGTTAAGTGTATTCAAGGACGTGTTGTGAATAACACGTCCTTTTTAATATAAAGATAAAAATAACACAAGGCCAGCAATGGAAATGCTACAAATACAGGAATAGAAAATCTACAAATACAGGAATGAAAATTCCACAAATACAGGAATTATGTTTGAATTTAAACATTAACTGGGTATTTGAAATTAAAAAAAATAATCATTTCTGATTAGACCTAACATATCCTTTTTTATAATAAACATCGCCACTGATTTTTAATAATAATCTAAACAAAAACTACCCAATAGACTATCTATTCAATCAAAATTTTCACATTATTCTCCCAGCTATTATCAGCATCTTCTTCAACAGCATCAATGACAATCTCTTTGCTAAACATGCTTAGCAAAGTACTACAGCCTGCTCTTGAGAAAAAGTCTTTGTTGTTTAATACGACGGATAGTTGATCATCTTTCAAGTCGTATTCTTGAATAGTAAATCTATATGATTTACTATTCTTTTCAATTTGCTCTGGATTTAAATTCTTGTCAATGTTTAATAGAAATAATCCTTGTTGAGGAATTTGGATTAGAGCCTTCTTTATAGTTACATCATCCGCTACATAGTCTGGATAAAAATCTATGATAGTTCCAGAGAAGCTTCCGGAAATTTTTGCTGATTCATGGCCTGATGCTATTGCCACTGTTGTAGACTTTGTTGCTTTTTCTGCTTCAGGTGGTTGAGGTTTTGCGGTCTCTATGTTTGCTGTGCCGCAAGCTGCCAAAATTAGTGAGAGTAGTATTGTTAATATAGCTTTAAGTAGTTTCACTGTTAATCACCTCGCTTCAATTATCAATGGATAGTTCTTGTCTCTTTTCTCTTCCGTTTATTCTTTGCCCTCAATATCTTTGATGTTTTCTGTATCTTTCGTCTCTGCGTCTTCGCCATCAGACAACAAGCCCCAGAATATTATTACTAGTGCCAACACTCCAATTATTATGGGAATCAATCCTTTCCCTAGAAGATTTGCAAATAATAAAAATGCAATTCCTAAAATTGCTAAAGAATTATCTTTCATGAATTAATACCTCCTTTAGAATTTCTGCACTTTTTCACTTTTTCACTTTTTCACTAAGTTTTGCCGAGACAGGATATATTATCAGTTTGGATAAAATAAGCATACCACCTTATGCATTTTAGTTGTATAATTCTGAGTATCGAAGGGGTAAATAATGTTAAGGAGGTAATTATGAAACCTTATTTTATAGACGATAACGAGAAAATCCTTTGGGAAGGTAGACCAAGCAAGCTGATGTATTTCTTTAGTGGATTTAATTTGTTTAATGTTATATTTTTGATTATTTGGGCAGGTGTGATGCTTTTTATATCAAGTAAAAGTTTCTTCATGTCAAGAGAGTTTGGTAAAATTTCAGAAGCAAATCCTTTCGGCAGATCCTTTGATATATATGCATTAATCCCATATATAATACTTTTTGTAATGTTTATTATTTTTGTATTCATACCAATAAAGAAAATTATTGAGTCGTTCAAGGTTAAATATTACGTGACCGACCTAAGAATTTATATTGAGTCAGGTATAATCGGCAAGGATATCCAAAATATTGAGTATAGAGAAATAGACAAATTAAACGTTAATGTTGGTCTGCTAGGTAAAATGATGAATAGAGGTACAATTTCTTTAACACCAGATCGTACCTATTCTGATGGCGACAGCAGTTATGTTGAAAGTGGTTTCAAGTTGATTGGCGTTGAGAAGCCTTATGACTTATACAAGTTAATTAAGAAAAATGCTCTCGATGTTACAACTGACCAACAATATCCAAATGCTTATAGACCTGACAGAAATGCTGGTTACAAAACTAAGTTGGATGATGAGAGGTAGTAAGACTTTATTAAGCAATTTCCAATTCACGCTTAAAATCAGCATGTAAGAGTAAAGCTAAAATAAAAACTCAAAGACCTCGTGATCTCATTTGAGAAAACGAGGTTTTTGTGTGCGAATAAATTTCTCGAAAAAATAGCTCTTAACATTTTTATACCAGTGATTTATATCTGTTATTTATATCTGCCATTAGATTTAGAGATTTTAGACAAGATAATGGTAGAATTAATATAAGTATATTTTTGCACTATTTTGGTAGGATATCTGTAAATATTTTTGCATTCTGAAACAATATTTGAATTGTTATGGAATTTGAATTGTTCAGTGCGAAATTAAATCAAGCTTTGAAAACTTAGATATTTCATGAGGTAAATAAATGCGAACACAACGAGAGATAAGAAAAGCAGCAAGAGAGTTTGCTGAAAAATGGGATGGTGTAGGCTACGAAAAGGGAGATTCAGCTAGATTCTGGATGTCTCTTTTAAATGAAGTATATGGAGTTGACAGACCAGCTGAATATATTCGTTTTGAAGATAGAGTTATGCTGGATCATACTAGTTTTATTGATGGATTTATCCCTTCTACCCATGTCCTAATTGAACAAAAATCCATGGATAAAGATTTAAGCAAAGAGATAAGACAGTCAGATGGTTCTTATCTCTCTCCTTTCCAACAGGCGAAAAGGTACTCAATAGAGCTTCCTTATGATGACAGACCAAGATGGATAGTTTTAAGTAACTTTAAAGAATTTCATATTTATGATATGAACAAACCACAGTCAGATCCAGAAGTTGTTTACTTGAAGGATTTAGAGGAAGATTACTATAGACTTAATTTTTTAGTTGATGAAGAAGATGAGTACATTAAGAGATCAGTTGAAGTATCTATCCAAGCAGGTGAACTGGTAGGTACATTATATGATGCACTATTTAAACAATATAATAACCCTCAAGATGAAAATACCCTAAGAGATCTAAATATCTTATGTGTTCGTTTAGTTTTCTGTTTCTACGCAGAAGATGCTGGTCTATTTGGTAGGCATAACATGTTCCATGACTATTTAAAAACATACAGTAACAATCCTTCTAGCTTCAGAGATGCTCTAATAAAATTATTTAAGGTTTTGGACCAAGAAGAGTACGAAAGAGATCCATATTTGTCAGATGAGATTCTGGCTTTCCCATATGTTAATGGTGGATTATTCGAAAATGAAAACCTGGTAGTTCCAAGAGTTAATGAAGAAATTATTGATATTATTTTGAACAAAGCCTCTGCCAACTTTGACTGGTCAAAAATTAGTCCAACTATATTTGGGGGGTATTTGAATCTACCTTGAACCCTGAAACAAGGCGTTCTGGTGGTATGCACTATACTTCCATAGAGAACATTCATAAAGTTATTGATCCATTATTCATGGATGCTCTTAATGAAGAATTTAATGAAGCAATTTCTTTAAAGACCATAAATCTAAAAAGAAGAAAATTAGAAGAATTGCATGATAAGATTGCATCTCTGAAATTCCTAGACCCAGCTGCTGGAAGTGGAAACTTTTTGACTGAAACTTATATTTCATTAAGAAAGTTAGAGAATAAAATTCTTAAAGAGTTGTTAGGCTCTCAAATAATTATGGGGGATATTCACAACCCTATTAAAGTATCAATCTCACAATTCTATGGTATTGAAATTAATGACTTTGCAGTTTCAGTAGCAAGAACAGCATTGTGGATAGCTGATTCGCAAATGATGAAAGAAACTGAAGACATAGTCAATATGAACTTAGATTTCCTACCACTAAAAACTTATTCAAACATCGTTGAAGCGAATGCCTTGAGGATTGATTGGGAAAATGTAGTTTCTAAAGACGAGTTGGATTATATTATGGGGAATCCGCCGTTTGTTGGATATAAACAATTGAGTAAATCTCAAAAAATGGAATTAAAGTCTTTATTTATAAATATGAGATCAATTGATTATGTTGCAGGGTGGTATAGTAAAAGTTTAAAATTTATTCAAGACAGTAAAGTTAGGTGTGCTTTTGTTTCAACTAATTCTATTACTCAAGGTGAAGCAATACAAAATATGTGGGAACAACTTTACAATAATTATAAATTTGAAATTGATTTTGCACACCAAAATTTTATTTGGTCTAGTGAAGCAAATGATAAAGCTTCAGTATTCTGTGTAATTATAGGCTTTTCATATGAAGGAACTAATAAAAAGATTTTATTCAAAAATGGAGTTCAAGGAATTGTTTCTAAGATTAATCCTTATTTGTTTGAGGGGGAATTTATAGTGATGAGGAGAACTTCTAAACCTATATCAAATTCTTCTAAAATGACTAAAGGAGCTCAGTTAATTGATGGAGATAATTTCAGATTAACTTTTGAAGAGAGAGAAAATTTTATTAAAAAAGATCCAAAAATTAAACCGTATATATACGAATATTTAAATTCTAGAAATTTTATAAATAAAAAGAGAAATGACGAAAAAGAATATTGCTTATATTTAAAAGATTGTCCTCCCGATATAATAAACAATAATAGCCTAGTAAAAGATAGAGTAAAGAAAGTACAAGAATTTAGAGAAAAAAGTGAAGCAGAAACAACTCGGAAATTAGCAGATAAACCAACACTATTTTTTCAAACACAAGTCCCAAAGAAAACAAATATAGTTGTTCCTGTTGTTTCTTCTGAAAATAGAAGATATATACCTATGGATTTTATGCCAGATAAGGTCGTATACACAAATGCCTTATTTTATATTGATGATGCTAACGTTTATGAATTTGGTATATTAACATCGAATGTTCATATGTCTTGGATGAGAATATTTGCTGGTAGGCTAAAACGAGATTATAGATATTCAAATACGCTTGTATACAATACGTTTCCATGGCCTAAGATAAATAATAATAGTAAAAGTTTAATCGAAAAAACAGCACAAGAAATATTAAATACTAGATCGTTATATCCCGATTCTTCTTTAGCTGATTTGTATGATGAATTCACTATGCCACCAGAACTAAGAAAAGCTCATCAAGAAAATGACAGGGCCGTAATGGAAGCATATGGATTTGACTGGAGAAATATGACTGAAGCAGATATTGTAGCTGAGTTGATAAAATTATATAAAGAAATAACAGAAGAATAGAAATTCCACAGAAT
This sequence comes from uncultured Fastidiosipila sp., assembly GCA_963510375.1. Classification (GTDB taxonomy): domain Bacteria; phylum Bacillota; class Clostridia; order Saccharofermentanales; family Fastidiosipilaceae; genus Fastidiosipila. The sequence goes on along the minus strand of CAUPES010000004.1, from coordinate 90,847 downwards.
TGAGAAAGTACAATCCTTTAAAAATCCTCTTTCCTGTTTTATAATTAGCAGCAATAAGGATAAGAAAAAACAAAAATCTTTAACAAACACAATAAATCACCAATCCAAAGGAGAACCACATGGCAAAAGATTACAGAGTTTTACTATATTACAAATATACACATATTGAAGATCCAGAAAAATTCAGAGATGAGCATTTAGAATTTTGCAACAGTATCGGACTAAAAGGCCGTATCATCGTAGGCTATGAAGGTATCAACGGAACTGTTTCTGGTACTGTAGAGCAAACAGATCAGTACAAAGATTTCTTGCACAGCTTAGAAGGTTTCGAAGATGTCTGGTTCAAGGTTGATGAGGCAGATGGATTTACCCACCCGAGAATGTCAGTTAAATTCAGAGATGAGATTGTTACATTGCACTTGGAGAATGACTTTTCTCCAACTGAGACAACAGGACAATACTTGAGTCCGCAAGAATTTAAGGAAGCAATTCTAGATGAGAATACTGTAATTTTAGACACTAGAAACGACTATGAATACGACCTAGGTCATTTCCGTGGTGCTATTAGACCAGATATTAAGACTTTCAAGGAATTACCTCAATGGATCAAGGATAATGAGGAGTTGTTTAAGGACAAAAAAGTCGCCATGTACTGTACTGGTGGTGTCCGTTGTGAGAAGTTCTCTGGATGGATGTTGAGAGAAGGAATTTCAGACCAAGTTGGACAATTACACGGTGGAATCGATACTTATGGTAAAGATCCAGAGGTTCAAGGTGAGTTCTGGGAAGGTAGCATGTACGTATTTGATAGCAGAGTTTCCGTACCAATTAATCACGTAAACCCAACAATTACCGGTAGAGACCACTTCGATGGTACTCCTTGCGATCGCTATATCAACTGTGCCAATCCGGACTGTAATCGACAGACTTTCATGAGCGAAGCTAACGAGGAGAAATATCTAAGATCCTGTAGTCCAGAATGTAGACGTGATAAGAGAAATCGCTACGTACTTCAACACGATTTATCCGAAGCAGAATGGGAAAAGCGATTGAATGAATTAGGCGAAAGCTTGTACGACCAAAAAGCAGTTTAGTTTAAAAATAAAATTTAACCGAAGCAAGCGACTTGAACAATGTGTTTAAGCCGCTTCTTTCTACATGTTAGATGAGTTATATAATGCCAAGTCAGAAGGTTTTAAAGATAAATTCATTTCGAAAACGGCAGGGCACGCAGAAGCTATATATGCAGATTATTCAGCATATTGGGCAAAAGTCGAGGAGTTTATCCAAGCTAATATGCCAAAATAAAAGCATTTCAGCGTAAAAGACAAGTCAAAATAAAAAGGAGAATCATATGTTTTCAGAAATAGAGCACTTACCAAATAATCCAACTTTGCAAGGGCAGGCAGAAATATTCCCTGATATTCAATATAGTAAATCTGGTCAGTGTTTAACGTTAATAATGCCATGGGCAGTTAATCAAGCTCGTGAGCAGATTAGCCCGAGACCAGTTATTGTTTTCGTACAAGGTAGTGGCTGGACTACTCCTAATTTGAATTTCCAAATTCCGATGTTGTCTGAATATGCGGAGGCTGGTTATATTGTCGCAACCGTTTCACATAGAAGTTATCAAGCTGGTTATAAATTACCAACCTTTCTCAAAGATGTTAAGTGTGCGATTAGATTTTTGCGAGCTAATGCAGAACAATACAATATTGATCCAGATAGGATAATGATATATGGTACTTCTTCAGGTGGTAATACAGCACTTTTAGTTGGTTTAACGGGTGATGAGGAACAATATAAGACAGATGAATATCCCGAGCAAAGTGATGCAGTACGTGCTGTAGCAGAATGCTTTGGACCAACAGATATGACTAATATTTTTGAGAACCTAGCTGGAGATACGGAAGTTTCAGAATTGCTAAAAATGGCTCTCGGAAAAGATGAGAGTACATGGATTGAACAGCTGAAAGCTTTGAGCCCAGTTAATCTAGTAAGTTTAGGTAATAGTAAAATTCCGTTTCTATTGTTAAGTGGTACAGAAGATCTTGTAGTTCCAGTTGAGCATATGGAGAAAATGTATGTAGCTCTCAAAGATGTTAATGCAGATGTGAAAGCCTACTATGTTGATGGTGCAGTTCACGAAAATAACTTCTGGAGTCCAGAAGTTAAACAAGCAATTTTTGCTTGGATTTTGCAAAAGTTTCCAGTAGACGAGTAGATTAGTTTAGAATTTAAGCCTTTAATTTATTGGATTACTATAAGAAGAAAGTAGGATTCGCCATGCATATAGATGATAGTTTAATTTTGGACTACCTGAGTGAACAAGATATTTCACAGGATTGGATTTTTTATAATTTAATTCCAGGTGAGCATAAGTTTGCCAAACCTGAAATATCAAGATATGAACTCATGGATCTTAATGAATTGGTCAAAGCTAATCTGTTAAATTTTCAACCTTTAAATCAAGAATTTTTTGCTGAAGTATTTCCAGATTGGAGAGACACTTTTGAAAATGACTTGAAAATTAGGTTGATCGTGGGTTGTCCTTATCCTTTTGATGCAATGACTAGAATCAAAGACGGTGAACAAGTTATAATCTTTGACCTCAATAGAATTAATAGTTCAGATCCTGATAACTTAATTATGAGTATTAGGCGGTTAGTAACTCATGAACTTTTCCACGCGTTGTATGCCAAAGATTTAAAAAATAAGCAAGGTGCGGAGGCGAATAAAGCTGACATAGCTGACATAGATGCTAATGCGTCCTATCGAAATGAACTTTTACAATTAGTATTTGATGAAGGCTTTGCCCACTATTTAAGTGTTGATGATATTTTAAAAGCTAATTATCAAGAGTATAGAGAAGAACATTATGAACGTAATCTTGCGAAGCTTAATCTGGCCCTCAAGGAAACAAATCCAGAAAAACAAAGACAATTCATGATTGAAGCAAGTGCCGGAAATTTTTTTGACAAGTTTGCGGCAATAACTGGAATGTTCATTATTATTGACAATGAACTAAAAAAAGAGGGAATTTACCAGGAAGGCTATGTAAATTTCCTGGAAAATGCACTGTAAACCCCTTAATTTTTGACTTTGCTTGTTGAAAGTGCTAATTTTTAAATATGAATCCCATGTGAAATGGGTATCAGAATTTAATCATCTTGTAATAGTAAGGTATAAATATCTATTATTTAGGCAAGGTAGGAGGGGCTAAGATGAGACGACGTAAATTGCTAACATTTACTTTATTAGTATTTGTGATGCTAGGTTTAATTGCACCAAGTTTATATCCACTTAATCTAGTATTTGCAAATAATCTTGATGAAGTTACTCAGAATACTGAGGTTAAGCAAACTAGTGAAGATTTAAACGGAGAAGAGAAGTCAAGCGATAACAAGCGAGACCAACAAATTGAAGATAGCACGGATGATATTTCAAATATCCAAGCTAATCAGTTGAGACAGGCAAAAAATACTTCAAGTGAAGATGTTGAAGGATCACTTGCTATTAGTACAAGCATAGTTGATCAATCTAACAAGCCTGAAAATAAAGCTGAAGAAGGTTGGATTCCTACAGGTGCTATTGCTGATATCAATATTAAGTTACAGGCATAGAACAAGGGAAATGCAAAAGATGATGATGTAATAAAGGGTCTGCATGCTGATATTACAATTCCAAGAAAATATTTAGAGGAAGATTATTTTTCTAAGAAAGGCTATCAAATATTAGGTGGCAATAATTTAACAATAGATGCTCATGCAGATAAAGACAATATTTATCTCAAAGTATCAAGTGATGAACTTGAGGTCGGATCAATATTAGCTTTTCAAGTTAGAGTAAAAGTTAAGTTACCTCATTATGTTAATGATCAATTAGTAAATCCAAAAATTAAACATGGATCTACCATAGATGTAAAGGGTATTTTGTATGACGAAAACAATCAAAAAATTTCTGATGAAGTTTATGGTTTGAAGATTCATGCAAAATCCAATTATGTAGCGGAATCAAGAAGTTACTCATATAGTAGGTATCTAAAAGAAGATGACGCTCAAATAAAGGCAGACAAGAAAAATCTTGTTGAAGATGAGAATATACTAAAAGATTTAACTTATTACATAAATGTTAGAGATACTTATTTCTGGCAAGCAAGATCTCATACAGACACAGGAGTTTATTTACCAGATAAAGTTAAGGTTAAATTGACTCCAAAAACTCTTGACCAAGGTGAGGTTAAGATAACAGATTCATCATGGACAAAAGCTAATGATGGTTCTTATTATAAATACGTAATACCTACAATTAAAAATCAAAGTACAACTGAATATGTAGACGCTAATACAAGTGTTAGCATCAAGCTACCAGGATATGAGGTAGCTAAGAGTCATGATGTATTTGATGTATCAGTAGTTTTGGTAGATGAAAATGATAAAGAGATAGCAGAAACTCAATCAAAAACAGTTACTTATTCTGCTAGCTACTATATAGAAAAAGAAAGACCATCTCGTCCAGATAATAAACTCGATTTGAGATCTAAAGTTACACTAAAGAATTCTGGAGATTATTACTATAACAACAATAAAGAAAAAGAAACAAATTGGACTTTAGAAATAAAAAATGATAATAATTACAGCAAGAAACCAGAATTGAATTTATATTTAGGTAATATTGATAATTTCCAAATGGAAAAAAACTTCTATCTTACAAAGTTAAGTTTTGATACAAGTAAGTTAAGCGAGTTAGACGGAGATATCACATATAAGCTTACTGCAATTGATGTAGATAGTGGTAAGGTTGTTGATTTGGGAACTAAAACCTTACATGAAGAAGTTACTTTTGAACCAGAGAAATATGTAAGACCAAAAGTTGTATTTAGTAAGGCAATAACAATTCCTCAAGGTGAATCTTTAACAATGAACCTTTCAACGAAGGTATTCTCCCAAGACTATGATAACTACGATAACTATAAGAATTGGAAACAAGCTGATAAAGTTGATAAATATGACATCCAATACGGAAAGACTAAATTAACAGATAGAAAATTAAATATAGCTATAGCTGGATACTTCTATACAAATACAAGTAAAGAAGAAAGAGTTGATAGATATGTAAAATATTCCAGTGACTTTAAGACGTCGGATATGTCTGAATTGGTAATCCAAGCTCTATTAGGTCGGGTTAATATGGACCAACACCCTAGTTATGCCCATAAATTAAAGGATAGCGATGAGTTTGTAGACAAAAACAAAAAAGTAGTTGCCAATACAGGTGATACTGTTCGCATGAATATAGATGTTTATTTCAATCTTTATGTAAAAGATAAAGAAGAGCTAAAAAATAATCTAAGAGCCTTAGGTCAAAGACAGTATCTTAAAAATCCGAAACTTTTAATAGAGGTTCCAGGATTCGAAGATACTTTAGATGTTTCGATTAAGGTGAGATCTAATAAATATGGAACTGACCAAGAGTATAAAAATGTAAACATAAGCAAGGAAAATCGTGGTGGTAAATTATTTTATGTTGTACCACTTGATGATGAGAATTTAGCTGAATTTATAGATGAATTTAGAATTCAATATGATGTAACATTTAAAGACGAAAAACGTCCTACAGGATTGTTCTTCCTTGATTATCATCTAGTATATGATAACTATGGCAATAATGCCTTTGTTAACTATGCAAGTTTTGATGGTCACCTTGAGCATGATGATAGAGGCGATTTAAACCAAAATGGTAAGACTAATGAAAAATTCTTATGGGGTAAATATAACGTCGAATATGGATCAACCTTTAAGGTATTTGGTTCAGCAGCATCTCTAAGACATGATGAGAAAAATGGAAAAGTAGTAGAAGACGACTACTATAATTTAAAACATAATATTTCTAATGTTTATCCATTAGGTGCTAAGCATAATTTGGGTCTAGGTATTGAAAACAAATTAGACGGTCCTATAAAGAGCATGAGAATAGTAGATGTTCTAGCTCATAAAAATGATAAGATGCAGATATCAGGACAAGAACGTAATAGTGGAACTAGACTAATGTTGACTGGTCCTGTTACTGTTGATACTGCTTCTAAACAGTTTACAAGTAATAAGGATGCTAAATTTGAGATCACTTATTCAACAGCTGAACCAGGAAACCTTGAAACAAACTTGCAAGCAAACTTCGTAGCAGAGAGTGAAATTAATGACTGGTCTGCAGTTAAGATGTTCCAGATCAAACTTGTTTCAGGACAAATTGATCCAAGTAAGCTGGCGATATTTAAGGTTCCAGTAGTAAGCGATACTGAAGAAAATGTCACCGCAGCCAAAGATGGATATATCTATGCTGCTAACGGATTTGCATACGGTGCAAGTGTATCAAGTAAAGATACGTTAAGTGATCCAAAATCGTATGTAGAAACTGTAACCAACTATCCAAGATATGAGATAGTTAGAACAGTTAAATTCGAAAAAGGTGATGCAGGAGCTATTAATATAGGAGATCAAAATCCTACCTTGCCATTCTCTGCATTGGTAGAGAAGAAAGTTAAAAACAATGAAGCTTGGAACAAGAATATTAAAAATATTATTCCAAATAAATTCTTCAAGATTGCTGATTTAGTAAACAACGATATTTTGGATGCTGCTAATAACTACAAATGGGTCGCAAAAGATGAAAAGACTGTCGAATGGTTAGACGGCAAAGATATTAGTGAATTAGATAGTGAAGCAATTAATAGAGACCTGACTTTCGAAGCAAAAGAAATCATCAAAAAAGAAAATCCAAATGATGATCGCTATGTCAAGGTTACTTTCAAATCTACAGAAAAAGGTAAGTTTGACCAAGATAAGACAGAAATTTCATATTGGGTACTCAAGGGTACTAAATTTGCTGATGCTCTAAATATTGAAGAATACAAAGTTAAAGATGAAAAAGTTAAAGTCATAGAAATACCAGCCGTTCAAAATATTGGTGGTGAATTTAGTGGCTGGAATATCAGTGGAAAAGAGTATTCAAAAGAATTAACTGAATATAATGAGACCCTAAATGCAGATCTAGAAATTATAGCAAGATACAAAGTTGTCGAAGTTGATATAAGTTATAAATTTGTAAGTGGAACAGCTGACAAAAACCTACCAAAGGGTGTAATGGATCAACTTAACAATCAAGCTTTGATTAAAAAAGGAAATGCAGGAGATACAATTAAAGCCCCAGAAATAGAATTTACTTCAGTCGAAGATGGCGAAGGATCATGGAAGTTCAAAGCATGGGCACCTGAAAGCAAAGTATTATCTATTAAATCTGATGAAAATGTGTTCACAGGTACCTGGATATGGGAAAAATTCACAGCAGATAAGATCATCCCATACCTACCAGATGAGGAAGAACCAGACAAAGGCAATGACGGAAAAGACATACCTAAGAACTACATCACAGTAACATTCAAATCAGAGGATGCAGCTAAGGGTAAAGTAAAAGTTGGAGATAAGGAAGGTGTAGAAGTAAGAGCAAAAGTTGCACCAGATACAGATCTAACTACTGTCAAAGATATCATGCCAGTACCAGCAGCTGATTACGGATTCACAAAATGGGACCCAGAATTAGGTTTAGCAAAAGCAGGCAATATCTATACAGCTTACTTTATCAAGAGTGGTTCTGAGATTAACGAAAATGATCCAATCCCAGAAGGTTGGTTGAAGGTAACTGTAAAACAAGATGCAGAGTCAATAAAAGAAAATACAGTTGAAGAGAAGACTTATGCTGTTAAACCAAATGACAAGTTGGCACAAGACAAATTCCCTAACTTAGAGAATAGTGCCAAAGATGGCTACGAGAAACCAGCTTGGTATAAGGATATGGATAAAGCTCCTACAACAGCTCCTTGGGACATTGAAATTACTAAGGACACAAGCTTTATTGCCAAAGCTGAAGCTGTGAAAGTAACTCCAACACCTGAGCCAACACCAGAGCCAACACCTCAGCCAACACCAGAGCCAACTCCAAAACCAACACCTGAGCCAACACCAGAGCCAACACCTCAGCCAACTCCAAAACCAACACCTCAGCCTGAACCAAGTCCAGAGCCAAAAGCTGAAGAAGTAAAAATAACATTTAAAGTTAATGAAGGTAAATGGTCAGATGGTTCAGCAGAGGACAAAGTTCTAGTTGTAGACAAAGGTACAGTCATTGATATTATTAAGGCACCAGAAAGAGCAGGATACGAATTCCTATACTGGAAGGGATCAGAATATCAACCAGGAGATAAATATACAGCAGTAGAAGATCATACGTTTGTAGCACAGTGGAAGAAAGCAGCTGTGGTTAACCCAGAGCCAACACCTGAAGCACCAAGTCAAAGTAGCAAGCCAGCTGAGTCAAGTAGAGTTGAAAAACCAACAACTTCAGCAGGTAAGCCAACAGAAAACAAAGTCTCTAAGACTGGTGAAGCAAGCTACATAACAATGACAGCAGGTTTAATAAGCATAGCTATAGCAGGAGTATTAGTCGTAAGACGCAAGAAAGACGAAGAATAATAACTAATAGCATTGTAGGAAATAAGCTCCGAGCAAAAATATGGCTACTCAAGATTAATCTTGAGTAGCCATTCTTTATACTTATTATAAATTTTAAATTCTAAATCTGACGGTAATAAACAATTCGGCAATTCAGCAAATCAATTAAACTATATTCCTAAAAAATCAAGAAGCTAGCAACTTCGAAGTAGATAAATAGAACCATGGTATCAACTATGGTTGTAATGATTGGACCAGCCATAACTGTTGGGTCAATTTTTAATTTATCAGCGATTAGAGGCATGATACCACCGATGATTTTTGAGAAAACTATTGTAATTAATAGTGTAATTCCAACTGTTAAGTTAACAGCTAGATTAACATCTTCTATAATTAGCATACGTATAATATTAACAACAACAAGTGCACCACCAGTCATCAATCCAATACTAGACTCCTTTAGGATTACTTTAAGGGTATCTTTGAAACCAACTTCTCCAGCGTACAAGGCTCTAATAACGGTTGTAGACGCTTGAGTTCCGGCATTACCACCAGAGTCCATAAGCATTGGTATATAAGTTGTGAGCACAACAGCAGCTGAAAGTAAGTCTTCATAGCGATGAATGATGAATCCAGTAAATGTTGCTGTTACTAAACAGATAATCAACCAAGTTGTTCTATCTTTAGCCATACGGAAACTTGATTTCTCTAGATATGGTACAGGGCTATCATCGGATTCTTGAATACCATGTATGTTAGCCATATCTTCTTCATACTCTTCGTGCAAGATGTCGATAGCCCACTCAGCAGGAATGAAACCGACCAATCTACCTTCGGAGTCAGTAACAGGGATCTCAGAAATATCATATTTTTGCGCAATCTTTGCTGCATCTTCTTGGTCATCTGTTGCCAAAACACTCGCAGGAAATGTATTTAAGAAATCTACTATGTTAGCGTCTTGATTTCGCAATAGGTCTGCTAAATAAACATATCCAATAAGAACCAAGGATTCGTCTGTGATCCAAATTTGCTCCAAGCGGTTAGCGTCTAAATCTGAACTCATGATTTTATGAAGTGCCTGTTTAGGGGAAACGTTTTTCTTCACAGCCATGAAGTTAACAGACATTATTGAGCCAACGCTATCTTCTGGATAGCCCAATAATTTGTTAATGACTGGTCTACGAACGTCATCTACCAAGTAGTTCATGATCCTTCGAACCATGTTTGCGGGTAACTCTTGTAGGGTATCAACAAGTTCATCTTCATCCAAATCTTGGATAAGAGACATTGTTTTCTCATCAGATAAAGATTCGATTATCTCTTGTTTTTGTTCGGATGGTAAAATCGCAAATGTATCGGCTAAAAGATCTTTATTCATGATTTTCATTCTGACAGCAATTTCTGTCATGGTTAAATCACGGAATTCTTCAGCCAAGTCAACAGGGTCCATGGTGTTAATATGAGCCTGTAGTTCTTTTAGTGACTCTGCAGTGTATGTTGAATTTTCCATTTCATATGCCTCCTTAATAAAAAATACCGCCTAAGATCAAGTCTTTGCGGTACCAGCACATGAAATACAGAATTGAATTGTTCTATTCGAGAGAGCAATTGCAACTTATATTTAAATTTTGGTTACCGAAAAAACTTCTAACTAAGCTACAACTTCGATAGGGGTCGCAATTGTCCATATTTTTTACCTCTCAATTTGTTGTGCCTAGTATACTACTTTTATCAGATATCTTCAAACGATGATAATGACAAATATTTTTAGCTCTTGCAGATTAACTTGGTTAATTTAATTAATTCAGGAATTACCAGCAAGCAAAACATTTGATTTCAGATATTTGATGCTAAATTATTCACATGAACCTTAAATTAAAGTTATTTACTTAATAAATCAAAATAAAAATTTTACAAAAATGGTATGTCAAAGCCAGAAGAAAGAAAATATACAGAAGAAGAGCCTTAACATAAGAATTTCAAGATATATGATTTTTAATATATGAAACTCTGTAAATGTTAGTATTCATCGGCTAGATTCAGTTAAAAATATTATGGATTCTAGTTTTATGCTATAATATGGTTAAGAAAAGAGTTCCATAGGAGGTGGTTTTATGAGAGTGATAAACTATTGACTTTTACTAGTAAATAAAAATATAGGAGGTATATGAATGGATACACTTAAGAAATTATTTATTGCTTTTTTATTTTGTTTACTTATAGCATATCAACCAAGCAACATACAATTCCCGAATGACATCAAAAAAGAGGGTTTACCTTCAGTTGAAAACAAAGTTGGTTCAATGGAACTATATCGTTTTGAACTAAGTGAGAATAAATATTTCCTCATAAAATTGATCAAAAAATCAAACAAAATAGAAGGTATAGATTACATAAAATATGTATCTGGTAATAAAGAAAAAATTCTGAAAAATATTAACAATTTCACTTTAGATTTAGATATAGATAAAAACAACAATAATAATGTTATTCCTTTAAAGCATGAACAGTATAGCCTAAATGAAGAAGTATTAGACTTTTACGACTATATAATAAAAAATGCTGGGGAAGAAATTACAATATTTTTAAAAACATCTATTACCAATTCAAATGGAGATATTAGCTTTGGCAATAAAGATTTAACATTTGTTTTAAGAAGTCAAAGGAGATAGTTTATGAAAAAAACGAACCAAAAACACAACTATATAATAAAATTAATAAGTATAATGCTTGGAATAATAATATTAATAGGTCACTCCAATTCACTGCAAGCTATGGACAACAACACTATTGATGTAAACCAAGCAAGTTCTATAGAAATAGTTACACAAAACGCTGACACAAGTTACATAGGTTCATCCTTTGAAGCTATATATAATTTTGACTTAGGTTATCATACAATCTTAAGATTACATGCTACCGTACGTGGAATGCCTGGAGGACGATACGTATTCCAATCGATTAATAAATTCGATGTCAAATATAGCTTTTACGATTATAACGAAATTAGACCGCTATCTGTAGGTAGTTCAGAAGATTCCATTAGCATTAGAGACTCGTATATGTATAAAACTTATACTAGCTCAAATTCTTCTAGGCTAGTTTATTCGTTGAGTAACCTTTCTTATTCATTATCATCAGATAATACTATTTGTTATATATCTGTAACTGGTACAGTTACCTCGTTAAATGGGGGTGTAACAATTCTTCCTGCGCCTACACATTTCTCCTTAAAACAAAAAGCTATGCCTGGAATGGCATAATAATCGTTTGAGAGGTGTGTTATTTCTCATAGGTTTCAAACCTCAAAAGAGGGAGAGTTTAAGAGAGGGAATTTATTCCCTCTCTTTTTTTACCAATAATATATGTTTAGGAATACAGGAACTCTCTCTTTGATTTTAAAAGAAATAGCAAAATATCACATGATTAAAATATAGTATCAATGTGAAGTTAGACAGTAGTACATAAAAAAATTTGCTGACGTTATAGAGAATTTAGTAGATAAGGTTGCTCAGATCAGGTATATAGAAAAAAGCAGCAACAGTTATACGTTAATGAATCTCTTTGGTTATTTTGAGAGCTTAAAAATAAAGAAAATAAAATTTAATAAGCGAGGAAATTCAGTCATAGCATACGAGTTTATTGGGAAAACATAACAAACTGGGAAATGGGATTCTAATAAGCATTTCGAGACTGAAGAACGTAAACGACCAAAGTAAAAATTTGATACTATACTATAACTAGAAAGACAACAAAAAAGAAAAAACAAAAAAGGAAAAAGGAAAAGACAAAATGTTAGACATAAATGAATTAATAGAAATAGTAAAAAAAGATGGCGAGTTTTTAAAATCAGCAGTTCTAAAGAGCTCTGATGTCCACGAGAAATCAGGTCATGTTAATTTTGTAACAAAATATGACCTCGCTAGTCAGAAGTATTTGCTAAGCGTTGGCCAGAATATAATTTCATTGGCGAAGAAGAACCTATAGCTAAACAACTGACAGATAAGCCAGCTTTTATAGTTGACCCAATAGATGGAACCAGCAATTTCATGTATGGAGTTCCTAATTCAGCAATAAGTGTTGCAGTAGTTGAAAACCAAGAAACTGTTCAAGGAGTTGTCTATAACTTCTTCACTGATGAATTGTTTACAGCTGAGAAAGGTAAGGGTGCTTATCTGAATGGCGAGAGAATTTATGCACCAGAAAGACCTTTGGATGGTAGTCTTTGTGCAGTAGGTACATCACCTTATAATGAAGATCTAAGAACAGGAACCCTAAATATGATTGAAGCAATTTTGGAACATTGCGATGTTAGAAGAATGGGTGCTGCTGCTTTAGATTTTTGTTATGTAGCCTGTGGTAGATTCTCTGCCTTTGTAGAGTTAACAATGCAAGCCTGGGATTATGGAGCAGGTTATTTAATCTGTGAAGAGGCTGGAGCAGTTGTAACAGATATTAAGGGCAATAAAATCAGACCTTTAGGAGAAAGTAGTATAGTTGCAGGTAATCCAATTGCTCACAAAGAGTTATTTGAGAAAGTTAAAATTAGCTCGTTCAAGTAAGTTTTCTGTCAAAAATGTGCAGAACATATACCTAATACCTAGGAGACAAAATGTTAGTCGATGAATTTAAAGGTAAAAAATTTTATATAGCTTATGGTAGTAATCTGCATATTGAAAAAATGCAGGAACGCTGTAAAGATGCAAAATTGCTAGGCACAGCAACGCTCACAGACCACTGTCTAGAATATAGAGGTTCGGTAGGGAGAGCGTATCTTACAATTAAGCAGTTGCCAATGAGAGCGGGAGGAAGCTTGCCTTTAGCGGTGTGGTTAATCAGTGCTGAAGACGAACTTGCTTTAGATGAATATGAAGATTATCCTGAGCTTTATTATAAAACAGCTTATAAGGTGAATCTTGATGAGGTTTTCCCTGAATTTACCAAAGTTTTCAAACAAGGAGATGCTATAACTGCATATACTTATGTTATGCAAGAGGACAGAGTCCCGGCTAGGCCTACAGATGAATACATAGAAGTATGTAAAGCCGGCTATGATAATTTCGGTTTTGATAAGAAAATCTTGGATGAAGCTTTAGCTAACTTAGGGTAGTATAGATGTACTAATTATTTTTTTGAGGTGTACGAGATGAGTAGGGCAGATGAAATATTTGTTAGAGATTGTAGGCGAATTCTCGATGAAGGCTATGAGCAAAAAACAGGTGAAACTAGAGCACACTGGGCAGATGATGGTTCACCAGCTTATACCAAGAAAATTTGCTCTGTAGTTAATAGGTATAACTTACAAGAAGAATTCCCAATCCAAACTATTAGACCAATTAACTATAAGGCTGCTATTGATGAAATCTTATGGATTTGGCAGAAAAAATCTAATGTGGTAGCTGAATTAAATAGTAAAATTTGGAATCAATGGGAGCAAGCAGACGGAACCATTGGTAAAGCTTATGGTTACCAATTAGGTCGAGTCCATAAATATCCAGAAGGTGAATTTGATCAAGTGGATAGGGTTTTGTACCAACTAAAAAATGATCCTAATAGTAGAAGAATTCTGACTTCAATGTATAATTTTGATGACCTCAATGAGATGGCTTTATACCCATGTGCCTATGGTATGATGTTTAATGTTTTTGGAAATAAGCTTAACGGTATTCTGCAACAAAGATCTCAAGATATGCTGGTTGCTAATGGTTGGAATGTTGTGCAATACGCAACCTTGTTGCATATGTTTGCTCAGGTAAGTGGTCTTGAGGCAGGAGAGTTGGTACATGTTATTTCAGATGCGCATATTTATGATAGGCATTTCGAGATTGTCGAGGAAGTCATTCAAAGAGAGCAATATCCAGCACCTAAGTTGTGGATTAACCCAGAGGTTAAAGATTTTTACGATTTCACTGTAGATGACTTCGTTTTAGAAGATTATAAACATGGTGAAAGAGTACGTAGGATTCCAGTGGCAGAGTAGAATATTCAGATAGTGTAAACTTTATAAATTACAGATAGAGACGCTAAAAGACTCAACAGTACATGTACTGCTGAGCCTTTTTTTGTGAAAAAATTTCAATGTGAGTTTTCATTTCATATACATCTCATATTGACTTGATATATTTTTATCACTCAAGAAGGAGAGAGCAAATATGTCAATAAATAATAGAGCTTTAAAATATTTATCAAGAAAAACTAGTCGAAGCATCATTATGTTTTTGCTGATGACATTGATAACAATAACTTTGTTTTCTAGTGTTTCTATTCACAACTCGGTGAAATCACTTAAACACAGTTTGCAATATAATACGAATTCTTCATTTAGCTTGGAGAGTACAAATGGAAGCATGACACTTGAAGATCTTAAGTTTTTGCAAACAGAAGAAATCAAAAACAAAATTTCAAAAACTAATTTACAACTTGAAGGTTTTGCTAGCTTGAAAGGCATGCAAGTTGTCTCGACAGAAAATGGTGTAATTCTAGATGGCGATAAAAATAGTGGCAAATCTAATGTGCTAAAAGTATCAGCAGTACAAAAGACAGACGACCATAGAAGTTTCATTGCTGAAAGTTTCAAACTGGTACAAGGTAGACACATTAATGAAACTGACCAAAACAAAATTCTCGTACATGAGGAATTTGCGAAGCTTAATAACCTTAAATTAGGAGATAAAGTTAAGTTAAGCAAGGCAGAGTTTAACCAGGAGCAGATGTACCCTGAAAGAAATAAAGACGACGGGGTAGAATTGTATAACAATAAAGAGTCTCAGAAGCAAAATGCAAAGGCTGCTGAGCAGATTGAATATGAAATTGTAGGGATTTTTACGGGGGAAACGTTAGAAAATTTCACAGGTACATCTGCTGATATTAGTCAAAACCACGTGTTCACTGATTTTAAATCAGCTCAAAAATTAAATAGCAATTCATCTGAAGGGGAGCGAGCAAGTAGCGTAAGAATTTTTGCTAAAGATGCGGCAGAATTAGATAGTTTATATGCGAAAGTTCAAGCAGCTTTGAAAGATAATAAAAATATTAAGCTAGCTAAAGACATTAACAGCATATCAGAAGTATTAGATTCTATAGCTGTAGTTGAGCAAATTGTTTTGATTATGACTTTAGCAATTTTCTTTGGTGGTATCCTAGTGCTAAGCTTACTCCTGTTGTTATGGTTGCGTGAGCGAATTCATGAAGTAGCTATTTTATTAAGTGTAGGCAAGGGTAAAGGCGAGATTATTGCTCAATTCTTAATGGAATTATTTGTTTTATCCATACCAACAATAATCATAAGTACAGTTCTTTCAGCCTTTACAACTCAATGGATGTGGAAGATGTTTATCGCTGATGAGGTTTCTGCTAGTGAAACTATTATGAACGCAGGCTTAGGAAATAATATATGGCTGAATGCATTAGTAACTTATGGAATTTTGAGTTTGATAGTTGTAATTGCAGTGTTATTAAGTTCATTCTTCATATTAAAGAAGAAACCAAGAGAATTGTTAGATGAAATCATTTAAAAGATAAAATATAAAAGTTTATAGATAAGAATATAAAAGTATAAGAATATAAGAGGTGAAGAAATGGGAATTTTAAATATAGAAAACGTAAGTTACGCATATAATGGTACAAAAAATTTAGTTCTTAATGATATCGATGCTGAATTTTTGCCAGGTAAATTTTATGCAATTATTGGTAAATCAGGTGCGGGTAAATCAACCTTGCTTTCATTGTTAGCAGGTTTGGATAGTCCTGATCAAGGTTATATTAAAGTGCAGGGAAAGGATATTGCTGAGGCAGGTTATACAAACCATAGAAAATCTAATATAGCCTTAGTTTTCCAAAGTTACAACTTAATAGATTATTTGACCCCACTAGAAAATATTCGCTTAGTGAATAAAGATGCTAATCCTCAAATTCTATTGGATTTAGGTTTGAGTGAAGAAGAAATTAATAGAAATGTCTTGAAACTATCAGGTGGACAACAGCAAAGGGTCGCAATTGCTAGAGCTTTGGTATCTGAAGCACCTATTATTTTAGCCGATGAGCCTACTGGTAACTTGGACGAAGATACTGCGAACGAGATAATTGCCTTGCTTAAGAAATACGCATTAGAAATGAATAAATGTGTAATCGTGGTAACGCACAGTTTCAGCTTGACAGAAATGGCAGATGCAGTTTTGCAATTGAAATCTAAGAAACTTAAATTTGTTAGAGAATTAGAAGATTAATATTTGCCTAAATTTTAATTAGATATTGCGAGGTTTAAGAGGTTTAATATGTTTAAGAATGCATTTGCGTATGTAATAAGAAAAAAAGTAAAAACATTAGTATTGTTCTTGATAATTATGTTGATGGCAACTTTATGCTTGACAGGTTTATCCATAAAATCAGCTACTGATGAAGCTGCAAAAGAGACTTTTAAAAATATTAGTAATAGTTTTAGCATGCAGATTAATAGAAGAACAAATCAAGGTACACCAAGAGGTGCCGGAAACTTAAAGTCGGGTGATATTGATAAAATCGCTAACCTGCCTGGGGTTGAGAAACACCTACGCCGTATGAGTGCAGTAGCCGACTTGGTAGATCTAGAAAGAGTTGAAACTGAACAGACTTTAGAAAATCTTGATGAGCACAAGAGAAAATACTTTGGCCAATCAGTAATGGTTACAGGTGTTAATGACTCTTCAGTAGAAGACAAATTTAATTCTGGAGCATTACAACTTAAGGAAGGTCGCCATATAACACCAGAAGACAAGAACGTTGTTCTACTACATGAAAGCTTAATGAAGAAAAATAATCTTAAATTAGGTGACAAAATTAAGCTTAAAGGTAACCCTTACGATGCTGACAATGTTAACCAATCTTCAGAAACTACAGAAGTAACTATAATTGGTGTTTTTGGTGGAGATAATCAGGGACAAGTAACTTACGCTTTAGAGTTGAATGACAATATTGTTATTTCAGATTTAAAAACCAGTAACACTCTGTATAATACAGACGCGGAATCAGCTAATTACATGGATGCTACATTCTTCTTAAAGGGTGGAGAAAACTTAGATAAGGTAATGTCAGAAGCTAAGAAGCAAGATATTAATTGGGATAGCTATACCTTATTTAAGAGTGAAAGTAACTTCCCAGTATTGCAAGAGTCAATCAATGGTATTTATGGCTTTGCTAGAACTATGTTTGTAGGATCCTTGATTTTCTCAGGTTTAGTTATAACCTTGATCTTATTCTTGTGGCTGAATGCTCGTAAGAAAGAAGTTGCAGTTCTATTGAGTATAGGAAGAAGTAAGTTGCAAATTATTGGACAATTTATTTCAGAGGTGCTAATTATTAGTGTATTCAGTTTCACAGGAGCATACTTCTTGTCTAAATATACAGTCAATGGATTCGCCAATGGTGCAATTCGCCACGCAACAAAATCAATCGCCAAGAAACTAGGTCAAGCAGCAGCTCAATCTAATTTAGGTGGAGGTGCTGAAGCTGAAGGGTTCAACAAAACAATAAGTGAGCTTAATGTTGCAGTAGATCCGAGCCACATGATTTATGTAGTTCTTATAGGTGTTGTAGTCTTGGTATTGGCAGTCTTGTTTGCAAGTTATAAAATAATGAAGAGTAGAGCAATTGAACTATTGACTGATATCAAGTAGTGTATACTTATTGTTTAAGTTCTAAGTGAAAAATAAATATTTAACGAAAGTGAGCAACAATGAATATCTTAGTCGTTGAAGATGAGAAAATTATTCTGGACGGAATTTGTGAATATTTAGAAAGTCTAGGGTATATTTGCATCAAAGCTTCTGATGGTCAAATGGCAATCGAGAAGTTTCAAGACAACAAGATAGACTTGTTGCTCCTTGACGTTATGCTCCCTATAAAAAATGGTTTAGAAGTTCTAAAAATAGTTAGAGAAAGTAGTGATATACCAGTCTTAATGTTGACTGCTCTTGGAGATGATGAAACCATGATTAAAAGTTTTGACCTCCTGGTTGATGGTTATTTAACCAAACCATTTTCGCTAGCAGTCCTAGGCAAGAGAGTAGAAGCTGTAAAGAAGCGTTACTATACAGATACTGATCTATGGATTTATGAAGATGTTAGAGTGAATTTCTCAGCCTACGAGGCAACATATAAGGGTCAAGTAGTAAAATTAACAACCAAAGAGTTTGAAGTTTTACGCTTGCTTTGCAAAAATGAGAATCAAGTTTTGAGCCGAGGACAGATATTGGATCATATTTGGGAAGATGTAGATGATGCTCCTATAGATAGAATTGTCGATGCCTATATAAAAGAATTACGCAAAAAACTAAATTTAGATTGCATTAAAACTATAAAAAATGTAGGTTATGTGTTGCAACGAAAGTAATTAGCTGAGGTTAAGATGCGTAAACTAAAAATTCTTCCAAAAACTTTTATCTACACTTTGAGTATCTTAGTAGCAATTGTACTAATAGCTCATCTAACGATATATCTAGTTTTTCCAGCCTTATATTTAGAAAATAGAAAAAATGATCTTAGTGTGCAAGCTGATCTTTTGGCAAAGAACCTATACGGGTTAAGTAAATCCGAGATAGAAAAATCAATTAATCTTTTTAATCGTAGTAATGATATTACCGTTAGTATAAAAGATCCTAAGAAGCCTAATTCTGGCAAATTAGAAGTGCCTATTGATGATGATATTGGTAGGATGCCTGGAAGTGACAAAAATTCACTTTTCATCGAAGATAGGAAGATAGAAAGTGCAGAAGGTTTAGATTTAACTATCCAACTTATATCCTCACAAGAACTTTTTCACGAGGCCAAAGAATTAACCTTAGATATTTTGCCGTATTCCTTGGTTGTATGTTTAATTTCTGCAGCTATACTTTCATATATTTATGCACGAAAAATCACAAAACCACTTCTAGATATAAAATCAGTCACTAGACGTATGAAGCAATTAGAAGAGGACGCCTTCTTTGAAGTCGATTCTGAAGATGAAATCGGTGAGTTTAAGTCCCAAGTAAATAGTGTCTATGATCAATTGCTACAAATTATCTCTGAACTCCAAGAGAAGAATGAATACATGCTCAATATAGAGAAGCAGAAAGTGGATTTTTTGCGAAGTACGTCACATGAACTAAAAACTCCATTAGCGAGTCTCAGAATAATGCTTGAGAACATGCAACTTAATATTGGTAAGTATGCAGATAGAGACAAATATCTGGCAGAAAGCATTAATGAAGTAGATAGAATGACTGAGCTCATGAGAGAGATACTTAATGTTTCTAAGTTACAAGAGATCAACAGTCCAAGTGAGACCTTAGACCTGGAAGAAGTATTGAATGAGGTTATAGCAGAATATAAGGTTCTGATAAAAGCTAAATTTATTAATCTTTGTGTGGAATTAGATGGGGAGAAAATATACATAGCTAAAGCTGCACTCAAAAAAGTTTTTTCTAATCTAATTAGTAATGCTGTTAAATACACTGAAGAATCAGGTAGTATTCATATTTATACAGATCAGCAAAAGCTTTATGTGGAAAATACTGGAAAAGTGCTAAATGAAAGTGAATTGAAAAAGGTTTTCGAGATTTTCTATAGAAGTGAAATTAAAGACAAAAATTTACCACAAGAAGGAAATGGCTTGGGTCTTTATGTGGTCAAAAATATTTTAGAACTTTATGGTTTCAGTTATGATTTTAAAGCAAGTTCTAGTGGCATGGTTTTTGTGATTGATCTTAAGAGTAAATAGATTTTACGCTTGGACTAGAAAAGCGTTAAATCCTGGCTTGTTTACAAAATAAGTAATAAATTTTATTCATAAGGTGTTATTATTAAGTGTGAACAAAATGCTAATAGATAAATAGTCGCTGTTGCTTTTGGGCAAGAACGCTAGAGGGAGGTTGTTATGGCATATAGAATGATTTTGAATGAACGCTCTTACTTTGGTGCAGGAGCAATTGAGAATATTCCAGTAGAGTTTAAGGGTCGTGGATTGAAGAAGGCAGTTGTTATCACTGACAAAGGTTTGTTAAAAGCTGGTGTAGTAGATAATGTTACAGCTATTTTAGATAGAGAAAATATTGACTATGAAATTTTCGACGAAGTTAATCCGAACCCATCAGTTGACAATGTTAAAGCAGGTGTAGAATTTGTTAAAAAATCAAATGCAGATTGCATAATCGCTATTGGTGGTGGTTCTTCAATGGATACAGCTAAAGCAGTTGGTATAATTATTGAAAACCCTGAATTTGCAGACGTTGTCAGTCTAGAAGGTGTTGCTGATACTAAACACAAGGCTATGATGACTTTTGCAGTTCCTACAACAGCAGGTACAGGTGCAGAGGTTACAATTAACTACGTTATTACTGATACAGCTAATAAACGTAAATTCGTTTGTGTTGACCCTAATGATATACCTGATATCGCATTTGTAGATAGCAATATGATGATGTCAATGCCAGCTAAGTTAGCTGCTGCGACAGGTATGGATGCTTTGACACACGCTATCGAAGGTTACATCACACCAGGTGCATGGGAAATGAGTGACATGGTTCACATCAAGGCAATTGAAATGATTGGTGCAAACATTAGAGCGGCTGTAAAAGGTGATCCTAAAGCTAGAGAAAATATGGCAACAGGTCAATATATAGCAGCTATGGGATATTCAAACGTAGGATTAGGTCTAGTTCACGGTATGAGTCACCCACTAAGTGCATGGTATGGAATTGCTCACGGTCAAGCAAATGCAATCTTACTTCCAACAGTAATGCGTTATAACAAAGACTTTACTGGTGAAAAATACAGAGACATTGCAAAAGTATTAGGTGTAGAAAACACAGAATCTATGTCAATTGAAGAAGCAAGAGATGCAGCTTGTGATGCAGTTCTACAAATTGCCAAAGATGTAGAAATGACAGAAAAATTGTCAGATCTAGGCGTAAAAGAAGAAGACTTGCCAGAGATTGCAAAAGATGCTTTGGCAGATGTTTGTACACCAGGAAACCCAAGAGAAGCAAAATTAGATGAAATTCTAGAATTATACAAATCATTGATGTAAGACATTGATCTTAGATTTTGAATTAAGGTTCATTAATTAATTCAAGTTATAAAGCTACGTGGCAGATCTAAGCTACGTGGCTTTTATTTTTGGTACTGATTTAGAATATATTTGATAGAATGTATGCAAAATAGAATATAATTAATTTGCCAAATTGATTGTGTGATGAGTAAATTGAATTTTAGAGAGAAGGAATAAATATGGATTTTAAAGCTTATTAAAAGCAAGTGGTATTTTTGTAGTAGTTGTATTGGGTCTATGGTTCATAAGGGGAGTATTTAATTTTATTTCTAAATGGATAGTTTCTCCAGGGTTAATTCTTGTTGCTCTGATTGTGGCTTTCTTTGCCTACAAGTTCTTTAGAGGACATGATAATACTGATAATACGAACACAAAATCAAATGCTAATGCGAATACAAATTCTAGCAGTGTTAATAATCAAGACGATTTTAATTAATTAGTTAAGGGAAAAGCAATTGGAAAATAAAGCAAAAAAGAAAATTTTAATCTTGTCTAGTGGTACAGGTAGTGGGCACAATAGAGCGGCTGAAGCTATTATTGAAGCCTGGGAAGCTAAAGGTATGGAATGCAAAATGTATGATATTTTAAGCTTTTTCAGCGAGAAAGCCAGAGAGACAATCATTAATATGTACAATGGTGCAGTTAATAGTATGGCAGAGGGATGGGGTATCCTCTATAGAACCGCAGAAATAACTGATAAGATTTCTTTCTTTGCGCCAACTTACTGGTTTAATAGTACATATGCCAAAAAATTGTATGAGCATATCAAGAAAGAAAAATATGATGCAGTTGTTTGTACGCATATGTTCTCTATGGAAACAGTTACTAAGCTAAAAAGAGAAGGTTACTTAAAAATCCCAACTTTTGCAGTAATTACCGACTATGCAATGTACCCATTTGTGGCAAAAACTGATGTTGATTATTATTTTGTATCTTGCCAGGAGGTCAAAGAAGCTTTTCTTGAGCACGATTTCTCTGAAGAAAGGATTATTGTTTCAGGAATTCCTGTTTCAGCTAAATTTAGTGCAGACCTAAGTAAAGAAAAAGCAAGAAAGCAATTAGACTTGCCAGTAGAAGGTGACGTCTACCTAATCATGATGGGTGGAACAGGATTTGGGAATGCGAATGAACTAACAGACAGTATTTTGAAAAAGTCACCAAAAGCTTATATTGTCGTTTTCACCGGTAATAACTCTAAACTTAAAGCAGAATTTGAAGAAGAATATTCAGGTAAAGATAATGTAATTGCTTTAGGCTTCACAGATAAAGTCCATTTATACATGCGAGCCGGAGATGTTTTGCTTACAAAACCAGGAGGTTTAAGTAGTACTGAAGCATGTGTAGCAAATATTCCATTGGTACATACTCGTGCCATACCTGGTCTTGAAACAGATAATTTAGAATATTTTATAAAAAAAGGTATGAGTGCGACTGCAGATAACGCAGAAGGCTTCGCAGAACTAGCATTCAAATTAATTAACGATAAAGTAGCTGCTACAACTATGCGCAAAGCTCAGACTGCAAATACAAATGCCGATTCTGCTAAAGATATTGCAGAGTTTATTTTGAATAAGGTTTAGTATAGTTAACAAATCTTCGCTAATTATGTTTTTGTTGGAAATATCGTTATAAAAAGAGTAAAATTGTCTAAATAAATGACATGGACAATTAGCTCAGTTGGTTAGAGCGCATGCTTCACATGCATGAGGGCGCTGGTTCGAGCCCAGTATTGCCCACCAGGTTTAAAGCTTGCAACCTTCGTGGTTTGCAGGCTTTTGCATTTTTAATAATTTGGTTGAAATCAAGAAAGGTAATGCAAAAGTACTGCAATTACGATGTTACTTCGTGATGTTGATATTGCTTAAATTTACATACCAAAAACCAGCAAAACCACAGTAAATATCCAACGAAAATGTGCTAATCTAATAAGTGTGTCTATTCTGCGATTATTACAAGCTGAATAGATAAATAAGCATGAACTATCTATAATCTATGCTAACGGGAAGGGGCGAGTTTCGATGAGAAAACAAAGAGTTTTGCTGACTGGTGCCACCGGCTCTATGGGAGAGGAGACTTTAGCAGCTTTAATTAAAGATATAGATATTCAAGATATTGTTGTTTTTGCTTTAGATAGTGAGAGAGACAGATCAATAATTGCAAAATATAACGAATATTTAGGGAGTGGTTTAGAAGTAATCTGGGGGGATTTGACCAGTTACTATGATTGTAGAAGAGCAGTACGTAATGTAGATATAGTCTTGCATTTAGCAGCTTTAGTTTCTCCTTTGGCAGATAAGCATCCGCAACTTGCTATGGAAGTCAATCTTGGGTCTACTTACAATTTATTACACGCAATCAAAGAAGAGAAAAAGGATAAGGATATTAAATTCCTTTATATTGGAACAGTTGCAGAAACAGGAGATCGCTTACCACCTATACATTGGGGAAGAATTGGCGATCCAATTAAACCAAGTATTTATGATTATTATGCCGTCAGTAAAGTCGCAGCGGAGAGAGCAGTTATAGAGTCAGGTTTGAAATACTGGGTGAGCTTCAGACAAACAGGTATTGTTGGTAGTGGCATGACTAAGATTTTTGAACCAATAATTTTGCATAATCCCTTGAATAATGTTTTGGAGTATATATCAGATAGTGACTCAGCTGAGCTTTTAAGAAGTTTTTGTCGCCAGATAAAAGAAAATGAAATCCCTGAAGATTTTTGGCAGCATTGCTACAACATGGGTGGTGGCGATACTAACAGGGCAAGTGGTATTGAGCTTTATGAGAGAGTTTTTGCTATCGTTGGTTTTCATAGAGTTAGAGAAGCTTTAGAGCCAAAAGTCATTGCCTCAAATAACTTTCATGGACAGTATTTTTTAGACTCTTATAAACTTGAGGAACAGTTTAAATTTAGAACTAATAGTTTGGATTATTTTTATAAAAAGTATGCGAAACGCATTGGTAGGTCTGCAAAATGGATTTATAAGATGCGTAATTGGGCTGGCATACAAAAAACTATAGCGTGGATTATTCGTAAGCTGTTTAGAGGTTTAGGTAAGAGGAATGGCGGAACAATTAGAGGTATTAAACAATTAGGAGATCCCTATATTGCTGCATATTGGGGTAGCAAAGCTTATTGGGATTCACTTCCAAGTTCATATGCTGAACTGCCAGACGAATTGTTTAGACCACTTAATCTCTATGATGTTGTTGAAATTGATCACGGATACGATGATACCAAGCCTGAATCTGAATTAACTTATGAAGATGTTAAATCTGCTGTAGAATTTAGAGGTGGCGAGCTCTTGTCTAAGTCAATGCAAACTGGTAATTGGCAAAATAAGCTAGAGATGCGATGTGCCTTTGGACATGAATTTAGTGCTTCACCAAGGTTGATTTTGCATGCTGGACACGGATGCCCTGAATGTGAGAATAAAAGTTGGAATTATGGTAATAGAGCTAAAGTCAATAAGTTCTTAGCCCAAGTTTGGTATCCATTACATGCCGCTGATGAGCCTGTTTTTGAGTACGAAAAAACAGTGCATCCAGATATTATTTTTGAGAACAATATCTCGCCCAAAGAAGATCGTTTCATATAATTTTTGCTTTGCTTAACTGATTATATTGATTTGCGCAGTTCTATTTACAATATTTATGTTGAGGTCATGGGCTGTTCATAATTACCCTTTATAATTTAATGTGAGTTTCTAAAGGTTGGAAAAAATATTAGAAACAATAAGGGTAGAAATAATTAATGGAGGAAAACGCATGAAAAAATTATTAAGTATAGGATTAAGTCTAGTTTTGGCACTTACTTTAGCTGCTTGTGGAACTAATACAAGACCTACAGAAGTAGGAGCTGCAAAATCTCAGAATACAACTACAAGCAATATAGTTGAAGCTGACAAATCAGATGATACAAAGTCTAGTGAAAGCAGTACTAAATCTTCTGTGGATAAAGCTACAACTGTAAAAATCATGAATATAATAGATGTAAATAAAAAAGCTTTGGAATTAGCTGGTAATGAAGCTGTAGTAACCAAAATTGAATTGGATAAAGACCGAAATGTTTACAAATATGAGATCAAGGTTGAAGCACCAGGAGTAGAACATGAGATTGAAATAAATGCAGAAAATGGTGAGATCTTAAAACATAATCAAGAGAAGAGCAATGATTATGAAAAAATCAAAGCTAAAACAGCAGGAGTTATGTCAATCGAAGAAGCTGTTGAGAAAATCAAAGCTAACTCAAGCTTCACTAATCCTTTTGTACACTCAATTGAACTAGATGAAGATGATAATGTAGTTAAATATGAGGCGGAAGTTCGCTCTGATAGCAAAGAGTATGATGTAGAGATTGATGCTAAATCTGGGGAAGTTTATAAGTTGGAAGTTGATAACGATAAATTCTTTGATTTTGACTTTGATTTTGACTTTGACTAAATCATAACTGGGTTTTAAATAAGTTATTTAAGGTTAACCTTGATCTGCAAAGATTGGGGTTTTCTTGTAATAAGAAAATTTGATCTGACATGAATTTGGTAAAGTGGAATAAATATACCTTTTGGATTTGCGATTTGCGTTAGAATATATATAAACGTAAAAATAAGTATTGGAGGGAAATACAATGCAAACATTAAAAACAGTTAAAGCAGTTGCGAAGACATTTTTAGTAGTAACAGGAATTTACTTTGTACTATATTACTTAGATTATAAAGAAATTGGCAAAGATGTAAAAAGAGCTAAAAGAGCTAAGAGACGTTGGTTCTAACATTTTGTTCAAATAGGTTTTGTTCAAATAGGTTTTGTTTAAGCGAAATTTAGTGCTATTTTCTAGATGGAAATTTCTGGAGGAATTTTAAATTTGAAAATTGGTTTTGGAGTAAAAAATTAGCGAAGCATTCTCAAGAGTCAAAGAGATCATTCAGGCAGGTGTGGACGAGCAAGTTTTTAGTGGTGCCGCCCTAGGAGTTTCACTTTATTCCCAGAACCATTAATGGAATAAACAGAAAAGAAATTTTTAACAAGTAGGCTTGTTACTTTATAGAAAATAATTAATTTTATAATGATATTAGATTAGGTGAAAGAGCGTATGAGCTCGGTGGCATATAGGATGTTACAGTTCTAGTCTAGTATCATTTTTTATTAGATTTTAAAAGGAGATTTTTATGCAAAAGAATATAGTAAACAGTATGGAAGAATTGATTGGCAAAACACCTTTATTTAAACCTAATAAATGGCTCAAATCACATGGTTTAGAAAATAGTGAGTTTGCTTTTAAATTGGAAGCACAGAATCCTAGTGGTTCAGTTAAAGATAGAACTGCTTTAGGAATGATTTTAGCCTTAGAAAAAGCTGGAGAGCTTAAAGAAGGCTCAACAATTATTGAGGCTAGTTCAGGAAATATGGCTGTTAGCTTAGCAGCAGTAGCAGCTGCACGAGGATATAAAGCAATTTTTACAATGCCAGATTCTATGACAGAAGAAAGAAGAAAAATGATCAGTGCTTATGGTGCGAAATTAGTTTTGACCCCAGGAGCAGATGGTATGAATGGTGCAATAGCCAAAGCGAAAGAACTAAATGAAGAGATAGAAAACTCAATTATCCCATCACAGTTCAAAAATCCATCAAACCCAGCTTATCATGATGCTACAACGGGTGTAGAGATTTGGGAACAAACTGCTGGGAAGGTAGATATTCTTGTAGCTGGTGTAGGTACAGGTGGTACAATTTCAGGTGCAGGTAAATACCTAAAAGAGCAAAATCCAGATATTAAAATTTTTGCTGTAGAACCTAATACTTCGGCAGTTATATCAGGAGATAAACCAGGGAAGCATGGTATTCAAGGAATTGGAGCAGGATTTGTTCCAGACAACTTAGACAAGAATTTGCTAGATGGAGTAATCCAAGTTGATACAGATGCTGCAAAAGAAGCAAGTAGAGAGTTAGCAAGAATAGAAGGACTATTAGTAGGTATCTCAAGTGGCGCTGCTTTGGTAGCTTCAAGAAAGGTTCTAGAAAATCCTGAGTTTGCAGGTAAAACAGTTGTTACAGCCTTACCAGATTCAGGCGATAGATACTTATCAACAGATACTTTTGGAACAGTAAAAGAATAGTCATATCGGAGATATTTATGCATAGATATCAGAATGTATTAAGTGAACTAGATTTAGTTTGTCAGAGAAATAATTTGAACGAAGAGAGTTCAGAAGCTATACCAGAGATTGCTCAAGTTGAGAAAGCTCTGGAGCTTATCCGATCTATTATCTTTCCAGTATTCTCTAACAAAGAACATTTGGATATGTCGGCAGAGCTGGCTCAATTTGTTGAGATAATGGAAGTTGAGATATGCAGAAGTCTTAACTTGAAACCAGAATTGAAAAAGCTAGAAAGAGCAGAGCGACACAAAGAAGCTAAAAGAATTTTAAATGATTATCTAGCTCAACTGCCAGAAATATTGGAGCTTCTGCTAGGTGACCTTGACGCTATTTATGAAGGTGATCCGGCAGCAGAATCTCGTATGGAAATTGCGATATCATATCTCTCTTATCAGGCTATAGTAATTTACAGGTTAGCACATCCATTTTATGAAGCAGGTGTTCCTATAATCCCAAAGTTAATGTCGGAATATGCGCACAAACTAACTGGTGTAGATATCCATCCTGGTGCTCAAATTGGTAAGAACTTTTTCATCGATCATGGTACAGGAATTGTTATTGGAGAGAGTGCAGTGATAGGAGATAACGTAAAAATCTATCAAGGTGTGACTTTAGGCGCATTATCCTTGAAAGAGGGGAGAGATTTGCGTTCGGTGAAACGTCATCCGACCATTGGAAATAGGGTGGTTATTTATGCCAACGCTACGATTTTGGGTGGAGATACGGTTATAGGTGATGGAGTAATTATCGGTGGTGGTACTTTTATTACCAAATCAGTTGAAGAGAATACACAAGTTTACCTAGATGCTAAAGAATTACCAATTAAGTCAAGAAAATAAATCAAATTTAGTATAATATGTAGAAGGTAATCTAAATTTTAAAAGTTTAGTGCTAAAGAAGAATAGTACTTAATAGAAAGGGTAATGTATGACTTACTTAAATTTAGTAGAGAAAGAATTGAATGAATTGAAATCAGCTTTGCACGCTGAGGAAGCTGTTTTGCAAGAAAATGAATTCCCTGTAGAAGAATTTGAGACATATACTGTAGGTGATATTTTAGTTAAGATGAGAAATCACTATGAAACAGCACCTAATGTTAAGCGTACACTAGCTATGCAGGAAAAAGTAAAAATCGATGTTCTATTGAAGAGCATTGTACATTTAGAAACACAAACTGAAGAGTTAAATTCTGCAGATGCACACAAGAGATTATTAGAGAATATTTCAGCAGCAAAAGAATATTTTGTAGAGCATACACGTAGACCAGAATATGCACATTATGCTGATGGTGAAACAGTTGGACACATGCCAAAGTTTATTTACCTAGATGCTACACAAGCGCAATATTTCAATGTGTATTTGGCTAGCCAAGATTACGTTAGAGCTTTAGAAGCAGAAGGAAAGTCATTAGAACTTATTCCTGAATTTATCAGCGTTGACACAGTTTCTGAAGCAATGTTCAAGGCTTTAATTGATGGTAAAAGTGTCGTACACAACCCTCAAGGTGATTTAGAGTTTTTAGAAAATCTTGAAGCAAAACTTAATTAATCTGAAAGCTTAAGAAATTAGAAAACGAAAATTAGGAAAAATTAATTTATGACCCCAGTATTACAAATCAAACTGAAATAACAGAATTGATTAGATACCTGGGGTTTTCTGTTGAAAGAATATTTCTAGAGAAAAGGTGATAGTATGAGTGAGAATTTAAATGGCACATGCACAAGTAATAGACAATGTGTGAATACAATAAAAGTTTTGAGTTATAACTTGCGTATGGATAATCCAGATGATCCATACGTCTGGTCAGAAAGAAAAGCAGTTGCTTTTGACTTGATTAGAGAGGTGAACCCTGACTTAATCGGTTTACAAGAAGCTCAAGAGCATATGTTTAATGATGTGAAAGAAGAGCTTAGTGATACTTACTTTATCTTTGGCGAACCAAGATCTCTGGAAGAGGGAACCGAAGCGACCCCTGTCTTAGCCAAGAAAGATAGATTTAATGTTTTATATGAACATAGTTTTATGTTGTCTGAAACCCCTGATATCAAATATTCAAAAGGTTGGGATGGCGACCTGGAACGTATTGCAAGTTTCTTTATTCTTGAAGGTAAAGTAGATATGCAGTCTTTTGTGTTCTTGAATACTCACTTTGACCATGCAGGAGTTGAAGCCAGAATCAATGCATCCTTGCTTATGAGTCAGATTATTGAGTCCTATCATTTCCAAGGCCTTGAGTCAGTTTTGACAGGTGATTTTAACGCTACGCCAGATTTGGACGATATTAAAGGCTTATTAGATAATCCAGAGCTCAATAATTCATTTGCTAGTATGACGAACGAAGAACAACATAATTCTTTGAGTTTCCATGGTTTTAAGGGAGAGATTGAAGGTACCCCAATTGACCATATTTTTGTTAGTAAACCTTGGTCATTGAAGAATGTTAAATTGGAGAGATTTTCTAAAAATGGTATTTATCCATCAGATCACTACCCGATTAGTGCGGATATTATTAAAGGGTAGAAAGGTTTAATGGAGTATTTTTAATTTCTTGCCTTTAAATATAGTAAAAAGTAAATTAGCTAATATTAAAACGTTAAAATCATTATTGGTTTTAACGTTTTCTTGTATAAAAGCATAAAGGTTTAGAGATTTATTTAGTGCTTACACATAATTGCACAGCGCAAAAGTTAAATAAATAACTGATAATAAAAAGTACTGTTGAAATTAAACAACAATATCGCATAATTTATTGACAATGTTGATGATTAGGTATAAGTTTAATTTATTGAACTGTGTGCAAAGCAGAAAAATATCATTTGCACAGATGGAGGGCGTTTTATGAGAGAAAGTATTAGTAAAAAACGCAAAGCTAAAAGGCTAACACTATTTACTTTGGCGTTCTTTTTAGCTTTCGGATTTTTTATTAAATTAGGGGCTGACAACTGGCCACTAGATATGGGAAGTGCTCAGCCACATTTTGTCGGATATAGGGCAGTTTCCATGTTGAACTGGAGTCCAGAAACAGATCCTTATGCTGACATGTTACGTTCAAGAGTACCTTTGCAGAAGAGAATTGAACATAACAAAAATACACAGATTAATCCTGATTTGGATGGAAAATCTGAAATTATGTTAATGCAAGCTGACTATGGAAATTCATTCTTCAATAGTACAACTTTGAACAATACATATGCTGAGAATGTTTTGCAATTCTGGCAATATGTAGATTATTGGTCACCATGGCATGGTGCTGCTACTGCAGAGGTTCCATCAGCTTTATATGATCCAAAAACCAGTGATTGGAGAAGTCGTGGATTTGAATTTGGTTTATTAAATATACCTAACCCAGCATATACTGATGCTGCACATAGAAATGGTGTTAAATCCATTGCGATCCTCTATGTTGACCCTTCTTTCCGTCCAGGACAAACTGTTGATGAATTCTTTATCAAAGACAAAAATGGTCGCTATATTATTGCTGATAACATGGTCAAGATGGCTAACTATTACGGATTTGATGGTTGGTTCATTAACTCAGAAGAATATAGTAATAAAAAAGACTGGGACGGCTTTAACAATCAATTGCGTCAACAAGGCATGTATGTAAACTACTATGATACCAATAGTTCATTTGACGCAAGCAAAGCTGCACATTTAAATCATTCTGACAGTGTTTTTGTTAACTATGGTTGGTATGATAAATCAAGTCATGATTATGCTGTTAAGAATAACTATGATCCATACAAACAAGTATTTATGGGTGTAGAAGCTAACCAAGGTGGCTTTGGTGGTAACCATGATTCAACTAAAGTTGAAACCTTGTATGAAGACGCAAGCGCTGGCAAGAAGAGTCCACTTACATCCCTAGCACTATTTACTCCATCTGACATGTATCAAAGAGGTGTTAAAGTTGAAGGCAGTAAAGGAGAGTATCCTGATTATCAATTACCACAATTCCAATGGATGGTAGAAGAACGTGAAAGAATGTACTTCTCCGGTGTTAAATCCGATCCAACTGACACAGGAAGAAAATCTGGATTCAGTAGACCAGATGTTGCTGTAAATAATGCAGGTGGTTGGGCTGGTGTTGCTGACTTTGCTCCAGCTAGATCAGTAATTAGTGGAAGCAATTTCTACTCAGACTTTAATACAGGAAAAGGCCGCCAGTATTTCTTAAATGGTCAAGTCTCAAAAGATGAGTTATGGACTAATATCTCATTGCAATCAATTTTACCTTCATGGCAATGGTGGGTCGAGAGCGCAGGAGATAAACTTTCTGTAGATTACGACTATGGTAAATCAGATGTAAGATTTGATATTAATAACCAAACAATGAGTTTAGGATATGAGCAAGTAGGAGCTTATAACGGTGGTAGCTCCCTTGTAATGTACGGAAAATTAAATCAAAGTAATAAAGTCAATTTATTCAAAACTGATATTACTGTAGATAATTCTAGTGAACTTAATATTACTTATAGAAAAGTATCAAACGATAGTGCAAAGATGAGCTTAGCACTTCAATTTGAAGATGCAGCTGATGCAGTAGAACTTATAGAATTGAAGAATTCTCAAGCTGCTGGTGATTGGACTAGTGAGAAGGTTGACCTATCTGCTTATGCAGGCAGAAAGATTGCCAAAATTAGCTTACAAATTGATGGTCAATCAGATAACTATCAAATGAACATTGGACGAGTAGCTATTAGCAATAGTAATCAAGCTCCTGCTACTCCAACAAAATTTAATATTGATAAACATTACCACGATGGACAATTACACTTGTCATGGGAACTAGGAAGTTTTGATGAAGTCAATATGTACGAAGTTTATGCTAAAGATTCATCAGGCAGACAAGTATTCTTAGGTGGTAATTATAATGAGAATATTTATGTTAAGAACTTAAATGGATTAAGTGGTGACATTACTTTACAACTTTTCGCTATAGGTAAAAATGGTGAATATAGTGCACCAGCAGAGATTAGTCTATCGACAAGCCAGGCTGTTCAAAATATTCAAGTTAAAGAAGTCTTGAGAGAAAATAAAGTTCAGATGGCAGATGAAAAAGGTAAGATTAATGTGTCTTGGAATAGTCCAGCTGCCGGAAATCCTGATTCTTATAAAATAACAGTTAATGCACTCTATGTTCCTAAAGGCGCAGAGAAAGAAACTAAATTTGAATTTAATGTAGATGGCAGTTCTGTAAGTGAATCTCTAGATATTCCATTGAAAGAAGGTTATAGATACGATTTAACTATTGAGAGTATAGTAGGAGGACAAAGTGTAGCCTCAGCAAGCTATAGAGGTAGATTAAATGATAGCTATGCAAGACCATATTCTGCTAAAGAAATGGAATTAGAAAAAGGAAATCAATTATACCTACACTCACCAATTACTGAGGATTGGGATAAATTAGAATACTATTTCGAAGATCTCACAAAACCAGTTGAAGTATTTGAAAGAGCAAAATCTGCAAACTTCCCTAATAAGACTCCATTGACTTTACCTAAGAAAGAAGGTCTAGTACAGATTGTCTTAACTGATTACTCAGCTAATAGATCAGAACCTCTACTTGTACAAATAAAGGATAATACTATAACTGAGTTGAAAGACTTCATTGATGAGACAGACTTCCCTGATCCAGAGCTATTAAAAGCTGTTAAATCACAAGTCGGAAAATACCGTGAGCTATTAAAGACCTATAAAGGTGAATTGGACCTAGTAGGCTTAGATGTTCAAGACTTAACTGGTATGGATAAATTTAAAGAGCTTTCAACTTTGAAATTAGGGGAAAATCCTAAACTTAAGAAAGTAGAAAAACTTCCTAAATCTATAAGAAATATAGAATTAGGTAAACTTCCTGAACTAGAGCATCTAGATATATCAGATCTAGCCTTAGAGAAGATTAATTTCAAAGATATAGCAGATTCTAAGAATCTAAAATATTTTGATATATCAAGCAACAAATTAGACTTAATGGAGAATACTGCTGAAAGAAAACTTCTCGATACTGCAAAAGGTATTTTACAAAGTAATAATGCTGATTTATCAGACAACTTGAAATTCAATATGCAAAGACCTCTTGCTTATAACGATCCGAAAGTTCCAGAAGAGCTTAAATATGAAGTTTCTGAAGGCACTACCTACGATGTATTAAAAGCATTAAAGGGTGATAAGACGGTTCGTGAGAATAACTATCTTGATCTAAAGGGATTGAAAATAGATGGACAAGATGTAATTGCTCCAGACTTCATCTTAGAAGATAATTTGAGTGATTATTCTAAATATACAGCTAAGATTTATGACTCAAGTACAGCAATGGTTAAAAACCCAATCTCTGCTTCCGAGCCAGAAACCTTTGTTGTTCATTACTTTGATCCAGAAGGTAAATTAGTTGGTAAAACAAATTACATAATAGGTGAAGGCAAAGAAGTAAAAGAGAACCTGGCTCTTAATGCGAAAATTTTAGGATCAAGCAAAGATGGTGAGTATAGCAAAGCTTTTGATGGTGATATAACAACACAATATGAAGCTTTTGGTGGTAGTTACCGCGAAAAACTATGGCTAGCCTTTGATATAGGGGAGAGTCCAGTTGCAGATAAATGGATACTCTACTCTGATAGAGAAGAAGATGAAGAATTCTATGCCCAAAACATAAGATCTGGTCGTCTTGAGGTATTGAATGTTGAAGCTACAGAAGCACAATTGAAGGATAAAAACTTCTTGGCTAATGATGAAAATTGGAAGACAGTTGCAGAGTTTAGTGAAAACAAAGAATTCCAAGTAACTAAAGATTTAGATAAACTGACAAATCGTTACTATAGATTTGTAGTGACTGAAGCAGCAGGATGGAATGCTGGTGTAATTTCTGAATTGAAGATTGTTGGTGTTAGAGATAGTTCTTTACAAGCTAAATTTAAAGCTAAGACTCAAGATGTTATCATCAAAGAGGGCGAGAAACTAGATTTAGAGCAAGGTTTGGTTAATAAGGCAGACTTGCCTGCTGGAACTAAGATTGTAAGTAAATCAGAAAACGTAAATACTAATAAAATTGGTAAATATACTGCTCAACTGGAACTTACTTTCACTGACCAAAGTGTAAAGACTGTTGACATTACAGTTTATGTAACTCCAAGAGTTGATGTTAACAAAGATCAACTTTCGAAGGTTATAGAAAAAGCTAAAGCTATTCCAGAAAAAGGATATACAGCTGAATCAATTAAGAACCTAAAACAAGCTATAGCAGAAGCTGAAGCAATATTTAATTTACCAAGTGCTTCTCAAGAAGAAGTTGAAAAGCAAGTTAAGAATCTTGCTGAGGCTATCAACAACTTGGAAAGAACTGCTGTTGCCAGTGAAGATAATATAGCTTTGAATAAAAAAGTATTAGCTTACAATGCTTATAACGAAAACAACGAGTCTAATAAATATGAAGCTCCAGGGGAAGAAATTGACAAAGTAGTTGATGGAAAACTAAATACAAAATGGTGCCCAGGTGAAATTACAGCTTCAGGTTGGTTTGTTCTGGACTTAGGTCAAGAGTACATATTAGACTTGGCTAAATTCCATAATGCTTATCCTTACGAAACGTTGTGGAATGAGGATAAAGGAATAAACACAGCAGCAGCTACAGTAGAAATTTTACGTGAAGGTGTAGATCCTAATACATTAACAGATGAAACTGTAGCTAGTAACCCTGATAACTGGGAAGAAATAGCTAAATTTACGGATAATGAAGAAGATGTTGTTGAGTTAGATTTAAAAGCAAACGCACAACGCAAAGCCCGTTACATTAGAGTAAACATTCTGGACTCAGGTACAGGTGGCGATGGTGGAAGAGCAATAAGACTCCAAGAATTTGAATTGTTTGGCTCAGTTGAAAAAACTGTAGAAAAAGAAAACTTACAGAATAAGTATAATGAGTTAAGTGCTCTTGATAGAAGTAAGTACACAGCAGATAGCTTGAGAATGCTTGATGCAGCTTTGGCAAGTGCTAAAGAAGTATTAGATTCAAGTGAGATAGATCAAGTTCATGTAGACAACGAACTACGTAAATTAGAAGCTATGGAATCAGCACTTGTTCTGGTTAGAAATATAGAATTTGATCTAAATTATGAGAATGCTCCAGCAATTGCAAGCAAAAAAGTTGCTAATAATAGTCTCTTGAATGACGCTCTCCCAGAAGAGCCAAGCCGTAACGGTTATAAATTCTTAAGATGGACACTAAACGGTTTGGGACTAAAAGGCGATGAAGTGGTTAATAAAGACATTGTTTTAGTAGCAGAATGGGAGAAGTTGACTGACTACACAGAGTTAAGAAACTTGGTAGATAAAGCTAAAGAACTTAAAGCTGAGAAGTACACAAAAGAAAGCTTTGCGAGGTTGACAGACGAGATTGCTAAAGCAGAAAAACTTCTAAATGATAATGCAGCTGCCCAAGAAGAACTAGATGAAGCTGTAGCTAGATTAAATGATGCTATAGCTAAATTGGAAAAAGTTAAATTTGAATTAACTGTCAAGGGCGCTTTGGCTAAGATGTTAAATGTAGAGATCTTAGAAAATAACTTGAAGATGGATCAAGATGTAAATATTGTATTTAAAGAAAAAGCAAATAATGCAATTAAGACCGATAAGTACACCTTCAATGAAATCTATGATATCAAGTTAGAGAATGATAAAGGTGAAGAGATTAAGGTTAATGGAACAGTTAAATTAGCATTTACTCCAAAGACAAATGTATCAGACAAGACAGTTTTGGTACATGAAACTAAATCTGGATTAGTAGAGTTGAGCTTCAAAAAAGAAGGTAACAGAATTAGCTTTACAACAGATGGCTTCTCAAACTTTGGTCTAGGTGTTAAAGCAGCTGGTAAACCATTTGAGCCAGGTAGACCATTTGAACCAGGTAAACCAAATGTACCAGGTAAACCTAATGTTCCAGGACAAGGTGATCATTCAGTAAACCCTGATAAGAATAAACCTGATGCAGGAACTGAAAGTAAGCCAAGTGGTCAAAATAATACCAAACCAAGCACATCAAATACTGATAAAGCTTCTCCAGACAAAGGAAACAGCAAGCAATCAAGTAAGAGTGGTGCAACAAGAACCGGTGTTAAAGTGAACTATGTTCCATACTTCTTAGCAATAATTCTTTTAACAACAGCATTTGTGATTGTAGTTGTAAGAAGGAAGCTAAATAGGAAGAAATAGTAAAAGCTTATCAAGAAGAACATCTTATGGCGAAAGCTTGAACTAATTAAATAGTAAAAACGGAGCGCTACAGAAATTATAGCTGAGAACGCTCCGTTTTAATTTGTTTATAAAAATAATAAACAAATCAAAAATATTGGATAGACGTTACACTAGTTCAACAATTTTTCATTTAGATGATAATATTAGACTGTAGTCTAAAGTAGTGGTGAACTACTAGAAATTAAGTATATAGGAGGTACTAAGAATGGATAAAAGATATACAGATAGAGGCAAACAAGGTCTAGTTGAAAATATGGAAGCGTGGACATTAGATAATGATAAATATCGTGTAGCTGTCTGGACAGGTGAGAATTTCCAGCTAACAGTACAAGCTATTCAACCAGGAGATGATATAGATCTAGAAGTTCATAATGAAAGCGACCAGTTCCTAAGAATTGAACAAGGAACAGGTGTTTGTAAAATGGGAGATGCTGAAGACAATTTAACTTTTGAAGAAAAGATTGAACCTGAAAGTGCTATTTTAGTACCAGCAGGAACTTGGCATCAAATAGTTAATACTGGTGATGAAGTCATGAAGTTGTACACAATTTATGCAAAACCTGATCATGTTCCAGGAACAGTTCATGATACACATGAGGATGCAAAGAACGATCCTAATGAACACTAATTTGTATTAAAGTATAAAAACATCAAAAATATTAAAATATAATTTTTAATTATTTCAAGCAATGTAAAAGGCATTCAATCTCGAGATTGAATGCCTTTATTAATATAATCAATTAAATTAAGACTTTAAATTATTTAACTTGATTTGCTGCCGCAATAGCCTTGATAACATCTATACTGAATTTTTGGCAGTACTCTCCGAAGATGTGGTCGAACTCTTCCTCTGTGTGAAGTTCACTGTTGCTTAGGATTCTTATACCTAATACTGGAACATCAAATTGGTAGCAAACTTGTGCTACTGCGTGTCCTTCCATTTCTTCTGTATCAGAACCGTATTTTTCGTGTAGGTAGTTAATTCTATCGATTTCTTTGTTCCAGATATCACCTGAACTAATTGTACCGGTATATACATTACCGTGTTCGTAAGCTACAGATTTAGCAATTGCTAGAAGTTTTGCATCACTATGTAGAACTTCTACATCTTCAAACTCACCTGGAGTATTAGATTTCATTTGAATTCCAGGCATTTCCCAATCTTTGAAGTCAATACCTTCACCTGCATCTCTGTGAGGTGAGTTGTATGCACCTATATTAATGATGTTTTCACCAAGAACTATATCTCCTTGATGGTATTCTGGGTTATGTCCACCTGATGTACCTTGGAAAATAACTGCACTTGGGTTGAACTCTTGGATTGCTAGAGTTGTAACTATAGCAGCATTTGTCATACCTACGTAAGAGCGAAGTGTAACAACATCTTGACCAGAAATTGTACCACGAACAAATTTATATGGACCAATTAATGTTTCTTTAGGATTTTCTAAAGCAGCCTCTAAAATTGCATATTCAGATTCCATAGGGCCAATAACAACAATTGGTCTAGAAGTTTCTTCTGAATTATCTGCAGTTGTTTCTGAGCTTTCTTTTTCATTGGAACTTGCTTCAGTACTCTTACTTACCTCAGTACTTGTTGATGAATCAGATTCCTTACTGTCACGAGTATTTTGGTTTTGGCAGGAACTCAAACCTAATACACTTAGTGATAAAGCTAAAATTATAGCTGTTGCCTTTTTGAAATTACGAACTTTCATGCAAATCCCTTTCTAAAATACGCCTTAATGACGAACAATTAACTAACAAGTGACACTATAACATAAGCAAATTACGAACGATAATGTTTTTTGAAGATTTTAGAAAATTTGTTGAACTTGACAAGTTTTATTGAAAAAAATAGTAAAATATTGGATCTTTGAAATGAAATTAATTTATATAAGACAATATGGAAAAATAGTTGCTAACCTAGAAGAAAAAAGCTCCGTAAACTTAAAAGTTAATGGAGCTTGGAATTTATATAGTTATTTTTTATATGATAAATAACTATTTCTGATTTAAAACAGTTTTAAAATCTGCAGCTATGTCATCTTTATCTGACCAAGCTTTTTGGTCGGCTCCTGCTGAGACTTCCTTTATTTTTGCTTCCGTGGCTGCAGATTGATAAGCTGCAACAATTTTGGCAACAATTTCGCTGTCTTTATCTTTTGCTTTAACGGCCATTACGTTTTTATATTGGCTGGCAACAGCAGCAATATTATCAGTATCTACAAAGATACCATCTTTATAAGGATTTAGACCTGCATCAACTGCAAAATTTGTGTTAGCTACGACAGCAGCTACATCTTTGATACCAATAAAGATTTGAGCAGCATCAATACTTGTTATTTTAATGTTTTTTGGATTGCTGACTATATCGGAAGTGCTTGGAGTAATGCCAGCTTTATCATCTATCTCTAGAACGCCGGCTTGTTCTAGCAATAGTAAAGCACGTCCACCATTTGTAGGGTCGTTAGGAATAATGACTTCGTCACCATCTTTAAGTTCATTTAGGTTTTTTATTTTCTCAGAATAAGCAGCCATAGGAGAGATGTATGTATAACCTACAGGCACAAGTTCTGACTTATTAGCTTTTACATAATCTACTAAATAAGCAACATGTTGGAAAGCATTCATATCTATACTACCATCGGCTAAAGCTTGGTTAGGCATGACATAATCAGAAAAGACTTCTAACTTGATATCCTCTCCATCAGCTTCTAGACGCTTCTCAACATCTTCCCAGACTTCACGTTCGACATCACCAACAACGCCAATAGTAAAGGTTTTCTTACTGCTGTTTTGGCAGGCTACTAATGTGATTGCACTAACTATTGTTAATGCATAAATTGTAAATTTCTTGATAGTTTTTTTCACTTGCGTTACCTCCTGTTGTCCTTTTATCACTTTTTATTTTTTGAATGATCAATTTTATCAGCTATTTTGTCAGCTAAAACTTGAATTACAAAAACAATCAATAAAATCAGAATAGTTGCGACAATTGTAACATCATGATTATGTCTGTTGTAACCTCTGGTAATTGCTAAATCTCCTAGACCTCCACCAGCAACAGTACCAGCCATCGCCGTAAGACCAATAACGCTAATTAAAGAAACAGCAGAGACCCTGATAATATCTGGCAAGGCTTCTTTAATATAAACTTTAAACACGATTTGGTTTGTACCAAGCCCCATACTTTGAGCTGCTTCTATAACATTTTTATCCAGGAGAATTAAAGTATTCTGAATTTGTCTGGCATAGAAAGGAATTGTAGAAACTAC
This sequence comes from uncultured Fastidiosipila sp., assembly GCA_963510375.1. GTDB lineage: Bacteria > Bacillota > Clostridia > Saccharofermentanales > Fastidiosipilaceae > Fastidiosipila. Next base: position 50,598 of record CAUPES010000004.1, on the reverse strand, counting down.
TAGAGGGACTATTGTTGCCGAAGTTCCTGTAGATCTTCCAACTACAAATCTAGTTACACCGACCAAAAGTGCTATTAAAATAACAAAGGGTATAGAACGAAATATATTTACAACTTTGTCTAAAAATTTATACAGTCTAGGATTATCCTTCAACCCTCCAGGCATGGTTAAGATTAACAATACACCAAGACCAAGGCCTAAAGGGAAGGCAATTAGTGCTGTAACGAAAGTCATAAAGATAGTTTCCAAACTTGCTTGGATAAATTCGCCAGGTATTGTTAATACATTTGGGATAATTTGTTCCAAAAATTTTTGCAGGTTTTGCATTTAATTTTCTCCTTGTCAGTCGGTTAAAAGCTGGGTTAAAACTATTTTATCAATGTAAATTAATTTCTTTAAAACTAATATTCTCAGAGACAAAATACTTTAAAGCGTTGTCAAGGTTATTAGTGGAACCAGAAAGTGACACGAGTAAAGTACCTACAGGCTTATCCTGAATAATTTCAATGTTGCCAAAGAGGATACTAAGTGTGACATTATACTTACTTGCTAAATTCGCAATCAAAGGTTCTTGAGCGCTTTCACCAGCGAAATCTATGCGGATTAACTTGTCATTAGGGTTGATGTTAATAGTTTCCGGCCTCGACAGTAACTTAGCTAAACCTTGTTCGGTAGAACTTGCTGACTGGATGAACTCCTTGCTTAAAGCAGTTTGAGGGTTGGTAAAGACATCAAAGACTTTACCCTCTTCTATGATTTCCCCGTTTTGCATAACAGCCACTCTGTCACAAATATCTTTAATGACAGACATCTCGTGAGTAATTAAAACAATAGTGATACCAGTTTTTTTGTTGATTTCTTTGAGTAGATTTAGAATTGACTCAGTAGTTCTAGGGTCCAAAGCACTGGTTGCTTCATCAGATAGAAGTATTTCAGGATTATTTGCTAAAGCTCTTGCTATAGATACTCTTTGTCTTTGCCCACCAGAAAGTTGAACTGGATAATAATTTTTATGACTGCTTAGACCTACAAGATCCAATAATTCATCAACTTTTCTGTTGATTTCTGCAGCACTCATTTTGCTTTGTTTTAGTGGGAAAGCTATATTTTCAGCCACTGTTAGTTGTTTAAGGAGATTAAAATGTTGAAAAATCATTCCTATTTTTTTGCGGACTTGATTCAGGTCTTTATTACTTAAATTAGAAATTTCTGTACCATTAATAAAAACTTGTCCTGAATTTTGTTTTTGCAGCTGATTAATCACACGTAGAAGTGTGCTTTTGCCCGCTCCAGAATAACCAATAATTCCGTAGATTTCGCCAGCTTCAATATCCAAGTTAACATCATTAACTGCGTGCAAAATTCTATCATTCTCATTATGAGAATCATTTAATGCTTTGGGAAAATGTACTGACACATTTTTTAGCTTAATCATACTTGCTCCTAAAACTATACAATTACTAATTAAGTGCATTCCCTCATGTAAATACCTGTTGACCCTTTAATCCGAAAGTTAATCAGAATAAATTTCAGCTAATTATATATGAAAATCTAAGTAATATGCAAGTAAGTAAGGATATTTAGTTTTTGCACAAGCAGGATAAAATAGCTTGAATTTGAATATTATGCACATGTGAATTATGACAATGCTAAAATTGAATGCAAGAATATTAGAGTCAATAAAATAGTACTACAAAATTAAGGGATTTAGAGGACAAAGTTAATAAGGTGAGAAATATGAGAGTTGAAGCGGAAACTAACTTAAATGAAGCGCTGGAGGCTTTCCCTCTGGAGGGCAAATTGGTCAGAGTTTTAAGATACGGTGATGGGCATATAAACGATACTTTTTGTGTATATACACAATTGGACTCTGGCGAAGCCAAACGATATATACTTCAAAGAATAAGCTCTGTAGCTTTCAAAAACACTGATGAACTTATGCTAAATATAAGTAAAGTGACATCTTTTCTACAGAAAAAAGTAAAAGCAAATGCTGGAGATGCAAGCAGAGAAGCAATGAAGCTTATATGTACAAGATCAGGCCAACTCTATTTCACAGATTCTAATTTCGAGAATTGGAGATTGTACGATTTCGTTGAAGGTACATATTGTCTATCTAAAGTTGAGAGTGAGGATCAGTTTTACGAAAGTGCGAGAACTTTTGGGAGATTCCAAGCACTGCTGGCAGACTTTCCAGCAGGAGAACTTTACGAGACAATAAAAAATTTCCACAATACAGTTGATCGTTTGAACAATTTGCAAAAATCTGTAGAAGCAGACAAACTGGATAGGGTTAAAGATGTTGTAGCAGAATTGAGTTTCGTAGAAGAGCGTGTTGCAGACTGTAGTGTGTTGCTTGAGCAATTAGAAAATGGAACTTTGCCTTTAAAGGTTACTCATAATGACACAAAATTAAATAATATTTTATTTGATAAAACAACTGACAAAGGTATTTGTGTCATTGATCTTGATACGGTAATGCCAGGTTTATGTGCTTATGATTTTGGCGATTCTATAAGATTTGGTGCCAATACGGCAGCGGAGGATGAACAAGATTTATCTAAAGTTAAATTTGCTCTCAATTTATTCGAAGTATATACCGGAGGTTATGCTGAGAGTAGTAAGGGAACGCTTAACGAGGCTGAGATTAAATCCTTGCCTTGGGGTGCAAAGTTAATGACACTTGAATGTGGAATTAGATTTTTGACAGACTACCTCGATGGTGATATTTATTTCAATGTGAGCAAGGATAGACCACAGCACAACTTAGATAGATGTAGAACTCAATTTAAATTAGTTAAAGAAATGGAAAATGTTTGGGGACAAATGTTGGAAATTGTTGAAAATTGTTTCGCGTGATGTGTAGAAAAGTGATTTAAACTTAATTTGTATAAAGATAATTTATAGGTGTAAGAGATAAACATGATTATGCAATTGACACTACACAAAAAAATGATTTTAGTCAGTTCGATAGCTTTGATAGTAAATTGATTAAAAATAGAATAAGATTTTAATTATATTTTTTGAAAATTTATGCTGTTACTTAATTAGATATTTTTATCTCATCTGAGCAAAAAGTACAAAGTCCTTTACCAAATTTCTATTGGCAAAGGGCTTTATTATATTCTTAACCTTTACTACTTTTCCCCTTATCCTTCAGAATATCTAAAACCTGTGCAACATCTTTATCACCACGACCAGATAGATTGACAATAATAATCTTATCTTTTTTCATAGTAGGTGCTAATTTAATAGCCAATGCTAAAGCGTGTGATGACTCTAGAGCAGGAATTATACCTTCTGTTGCACAGAGAATTTGGAAAGCTTCGAGAGCTTCATCATCAGTTATAGCAAGATATTGGGCTCTATTAGTGTCTTTCAAGTAAGCATGCTCAGGACCGACAGCTACATAGTCTAGTCCAGCAGAGATAGAGTAGGTAGGACGCATGTTGCCTTCTCCGTCAGCGATTACGTAAGTGTTCATACCATGTTCTATCATGACTTTCCCAACGGATAAAGTTGCGGAGGTTTCGAGAGTGTTAGTACCTTTTCCGCCGCCTTCAGCACCATATAATTGAACAGACTCGTCCTCAATGAAATTCGCAAATGCTCCAATGGAATTAGACCCACCACCTACACAGGCTACGACAGCATCTGGTAAGCGACCTTCTTTTTCTAAGATTTGCTCTTTCATTTCTTTGCTAATTACAGATTGGAAATCTTTGACCATTGCCGGGTAAGGATGAGGGCCAACTGCTGATCCAATTAAATAGAAGGTGTTATCAAGATTTTCTGTAAGATCTTCGAAAGCACAATCGACAGCTTCTGTTAAAGATTGTCCACCTTTTTCTACTGATACAACTTTGGTGCCCATTAATTCCATGCGGAAGACATTGAGTTTTTGGCGTTTCACATCTTTTTTGCCCATATAAACGGTGCAATCCATTCCGAATTTTGCTGCAACTGCTGCAGTGGCTACACCGTGTTGCCCAGCTCCTGTTTCAGCGATTAGCCTAGTTTTGCCCATTCTCTTAGCTAGTAAGACTTGACCAATAGCATTATTAATCTTATGTGCACCTAGGTGGTTTAAGTCCTCACGCTTGAGGTAAATTTTGGCGCCGCCTAATTTCTTTGTTAAACCTTCTGCGAAATACAGTGGAGATTTGCGCCCGACATAATCTCGGAGATAGTAATCTAATTCTGCTCTAAAGTCTTTATCATCTTTTAGCGCCTCATAATACTCTGCTATTCTATCTAATTCTTTTTGTATTGCCTCTGGAACATAACTTCCACCAAATTTGCCATAAAAACCCTTTTTGTTTTCCATTTTCTTAAGCTCCTTATATTTGCTGTCTTGTCCTACTGGAGCCTAGAAATCAGGTATAAAAAAACCGCATATCTTCTATGCGGTAATACTAAGATCACACCCGGCATAGACTCCTCATTTATCCATGAATAATAGTGAGCCTAACCGTTTAAAGTCATCTCACATGCTACGCCAGCTTTGCCAGATGTAAATTGTTTGGAACATCGTGTGATCTCCTTTCAAAAAATCTTATAATCTCATAAAGTATTAAATCTTATAAAATATTAAGTCTCATATAATTACTAAATCTATTAAATTAATTCTAATACAACAGACTGAAAGGTCAAGCTCTTTTTACCATATTTTTGAAGAATAAAAACTCGTATCATATAATATATTTAAAATAAAACTATTTAATAAACTTAACTATAGTGTGAGCTTAAGTTAAGGGGAATGTTGGTTAGTTTAGAATTGGGCAGATTTAAGGAGAACAAAAAATGAGCGCAAAAAACACAAACGACAAAACTACACCTGAAATTATAGCCTCCGCTTATAAGCTTAACAAAACCATAGACGATAGACCTATTATCAAAAATTTGTCTCTCGAGATAAGAAAAGGAAGAACTTTTGCCTTACTGGGCCCAAATGGCGCAGGCAAGACAACCACTGTTCGTTTGTTGACAGGGTTGTATAAAGCCGATTCAGGTGTAGTCAGACTTTTTGGTGAAGAGCTTACAAAAACATATTGTGATGAGGCCAGGAGCCGAATTGGAGTACAAAATGACGGTAGCCTATATGAGCGTTTATCAGTATTTGAAAACCTGAATATTTGGGGGCAAATTTATGAGATCCCTAAACATGAACTCCAAATACGAATCAATGATCTCCTTGATTTCTTTGATCTTGCAGATAGAGCAAAATCAAAAGTAGCTTCTCTGAGTAAAGGTATGAAACAGAAACTGCTTCTAGCACGTGCAGTTTTAGCGAAGCCTAAGTTCCTGATCTTGGATGAACCAACTTCTGGCTTAGACCCAGAGAGTAATGCCAAGATTATTGATTATTTAGTTCATTTGGTAAGAGAAGAGTCAGTGAGCATATTCTTGTGTACACATCAGCTTTTTGGACTGGAGCTACTTATTGATGATGTGGCTATTATTAGATCAGGAGAGATTATTGCTCAAGGTTCAGTAAAAGAGCTAATACAGGAAGAATTTCCTAACAAAGATGTAGTAATAAAATTTGCAGAAACTCCAATTATTGCATCGATATTGAGTGATTATGATTATGAATTCATATCTATGAATGAAGCAAGAGTTAAATTAGATAATGAAACAGCAATAGCTGATCTGGTAAACAAACTTGTACGAGCTGGTATTGAGATTTATGAAGTTAAACATATTGAAAGAAGTTTAAATGACCTTTACTTCGCTAAGATAAAAGATGCTGACTTAGATCGTACAAAGACATCTCAGCTAAAGAAGGAGAGTGCTAATGAATTATAAAAGAATATATGCTGTAGCCAGAAAAGATATTTTAGACGTTATAAGTGATAAAGAATCAATGCTCGCTATAACTTTGTTGCCACTAATAATTTCAGTCTTTATGCCATTATTGCTGATAATTATTTTCAAGTTTAGTGGTGAGGTAAATAATGGTAGCGATTTGAACAAACTCTTGAGTATTTTACCAAATGAAGTTTTGCCTGATGTCGGAAGTACTGAAATTAAAATGCTTGTAGTTACTTTAACAATATTATTAGCACCTATATTTTTGATGATTCCAGTGATGATAGCATCAGTAATTGCATCATATAGTTTCATAGGCGAAAAAGAAAACAAAACTCTTGAAGGCCTAATGTATACCCCAGTTACTAATACAGAACTTATTATTGCCAAAGCTTTAGGTAGCTTTGTGCCCTCAATATTGATAACAGCCTTGAGCATTGTAATTTATGCTGTCATAGTTAATTCAGCTACTAGATATTTTCTAGGCTATGCTATTAGTTTAAACCTTAACTGGTTAGTTATGACAATATTGCTAGTTCCTGCAGTGACCGTTCTTAGTATATTGATAATTATTCTCGTATCTTTCAAAGTAAAAACTGCTAGAGCAGCTCAGTCAATATCGAGTTTAATTGCATTTCCAATATTGGCATTAGTAATTTCTCAAGTAAGTGGTGTATTCTATTTTGGGCTTGAGATGCAGATAATTTTGGCAGGAGTTTTGCTTTTGATTGATATAGCCTTATTAATATTTGTATCCAATAAAATTAATCGTGAGAAGTTTCTTGTTTCTTAGCTTTGCCTAAAGAAGAAAAATGCACCATAGGCATCGTAAAAATTTTACAATTAGATAATGTATTTTTGAGTTATAGTGATGTAAAATTATTTTAACTTGAATGTAAAAGCTGATTCTAATTATTAGTCTTTGCAAACAAAGTCAAGTTAGATTTTAACAGGGGTGTTTGAGAAATGCTTGACCAATCTGATAATACAATTATTAAAGTTAAAAACCTGCATAAACTTTATAAAGTTGGTACGCAATATGTTCACGCTTTGGCTGGGGTTAATTTCGAAGTTGAACGTGGTGAGTTTTGCGCAATTGTCGGAACTAGTGGTTCTGGTAAATCTACTTTGCTGAATATGCTAGCTGGTTTAGAACCACCGAGCAAAGGCGAAATTATCATTGGAAATAAGGCTTTAGTTGGTCTTAACGAAAGTGAGCTAGTTAAATTCAGAAGAGAAAATGTTGGGTTTATTTTTCAATCTTTTAACCTAATTCAAACTATGAACTGCATTGAGAATGTGGCTTTGCCTTTAACTTTTAGAGGAGAAAGTCGAGATAAGCGTGAAAAAATTGCAGTAAGAATCCTCAAGAGTTTAGGACTTTATGAACATCGTTATCACAAAGCCAATGAACTCTCTGGTGGTCAGCAGCAGCGTGTCGGTATAGCAAGAGCTTTGGCAGTTAAACCTGAAATTATTTTCGCTGATGAGCCGACGGGAAACTTAGACTCTAAGACTAGTATGGCGACAATGGAACTTATTCGAAAAATTGTTAAGAAACAGAATCAGACTTTAATTATGGTCACACATGATGACAACTTGGCGCAATATGCAGATAGGATTTTTAGAATTAGTGACGGCAAAATTATAGGTATCGAACAAGGTTCTAAAAGATATGAGTTAATAAACAGTGACAAGAATGAACCTGAGATTGCCACGGAGCGTATGGACGAGAAGTCTGAGCTAACGGAAAAAAGTAATAACTTCCCTAAAGAAGCAGAACAAAACGAAAATATTAAAACAACTCAGCAGAACGTAGAGTCTGAGAGGGAAGAAATTACAGGAATTGAACAAACTGAACAAACTGAACAAACAATACAAACAGAAAAAACTGAACTAACCGAACAGGGGGAGTAAAAATGAGCAGAAATATAAAGAATAAGCTTGTAGCTTTAAGCTTGGTTATGGGTGCATCCCTGATGTTAAACATGCTCGTACCAGCAATGGTATTATCCGCTAACAATGGTGAGAAAAATAGAATTACAAGCGATGAAAGTTCTGGGCAAGAATCTGATGCTAGTGAAACAACAAACTCAAGTGAGACAGAAAGTATTCCAAGACCATCCTATGTGGATGGCGGAAGCTTTATCCTAATAGCCGATCAAGAAATAGCAAAGCTTGAGGCTGGCGCTAAACTTAAGTTGAGAGTTCCGCTGGTCAACTGGGGTGCCAAAAATGCCAAGAATATTAAAGTAAGGCTAGACCTTGCAGAAAAAGCTGAAGATTTTCCATTTGAGATTGAGAAAAGTGAGTATCTAGCTAATATTAAATCCGAACTAGAAACTATTGATAAATATAGTCATGAAGAAGTCGAAGCTAAGACTAAATATGCTGATTTTGGCGAGCTTACAGTGAGAGGAAATTTGAAGAGTGGATACTATAGAATTCCTTTGAAAATTTATTACTATAATGATGGTTCAAATGAAGCAAAAGAAGTAGTTAGATATTATTTCATAAAAGTTCAAGGTGATGGAGCTATAGATGATGGTAAAGCCCCAAGACCAGAAGACCAGCTCCCACCAAATGATGGAGGTTTTGTTCCAAGCTTGCCAGAACCAGGTAATCCTGATCCAGCTCCAGGTGGTGGCGGCGAAGAACCAGGCAAAACATCGACTCCGAGAGTTATGGTTTCTGGTTTCACGACTGCACCAGACAAGATTAAAGGGGGAGAGAATTTCACCCTTAAATTGCAATTGAGAAATACATCAAAGACAACCCTGGTCAGAAATATTCGTTTGGTGTTAGGCTTAGGGGATGATAAATCTAGTTTTATACCACTGTCAGGATCATCTTCTGTCTTTGTTGAGCAAATTAATGCAAATAGTACCTTAGAGGTACCTATAGGTTTAAAAGCCTCGCCTTTAATGGAGCAAAAATCTTACCCAATTACTGTAACCATTGAATATGAAGATGCTAATGGTGCATCGTTTAGCACGAATGAGAGTGTGACCTTACAGGTATACCAAGAGCCTATAGTCGAATTTACTGGAGTGCAAATTTTGCCAAGCCCTATGACCATTAATACTCCAGCGAACATCACAATGACAGTAATTAATAAAGGTAAAAGTACTTTGTATAATGCAACCTTTGGTGTTGAAAAAGATGGAGTCTTAAGTGCACAAGAGACTTACCTAGGTAATATAGCTCCAGCGGAGAGTAAGAACGTAGATACCATGATTACTCCTGTTAAGATGAGCAAGGATGGTAAAGCTGTTGTTACATTGACTTTTGAGGATGAGTTAGGCAAGAAAACCACTATCAAAAAAGAGATTGATGCAAATATTATTGAAGCTATGCCAGAGCCAAGTTGGGATGATCCAAATACTCCAGAAGAACCTGAACCAGAAACTAAATTCAGATTTTGGCCAATTGTGATACTGGTAGCTGTTATAGCTTTAATTGTCCTGCTTATTACCTTATTACTTAGAAGACAAGCTAAAAAACGCAAAGCAGAAGAGTTGGAAGAGATTGAGGATATAGATGAGATTCTCTGATTTGTTAAGATTAGCGCTAGCTAACTTAGGTAGACGTAAATTAAGAACCAGCCTTACCGTTTTGGGGGTAATAATAGGCTGTGCTTCAATTGTGGTTATGCTTTCTATTGCTGCGGGTCAAGAACAAATGCTGTTGAAACAGATTGAGTCGAGTAGAGGCTTGACTGAGATTGATGTAAGCAGCTATAAGGACCCTAACAAAAAACCTTCTGGACCTGGCTCTAATGGTCTTACTAAAGAGGGTACTGGTTTAACTGACAAAGAAATTGAGGAGCTAAAATCTTGGTCAAAAGTTAAAAAAGTCTATCCTGTTTTAAACCATTATATGAATGCTAAAACTGCAACTGGTAGTGAAGCCTACCTTAATTTAATTGCGTATCCATATGAATATATTAAAGATTTGAAATTAGATTATCTTAAAGGTGCTTTCCCTAAGCCTGGCACTAGTCCACGTTCGATTTTACCTCTTAGTGCTGGAAAAGATGTGCAAGAGCAGTTTTATGATCCTCATGGAAAAAATGGAGGCGCTTATGAATATGATGATTTTTTTGGCAAAGAGACTTCCTCTGAAAAAGTAGATTTATATAATGAAGCTATTTTTGTTACTGTTCAGGAAGCAAGGGAAGAGAACGGAGTGACTATACCACCTAAGAAATACCTTGTCCAAGTTGATGCCATTCATGATACTAAGACTGATTTTGAGCTTAAGTCTGGCCTTATTACAGAGATTGAAGCTTTTAAGGCTTTTATGAATCAAGCGTATAAGGGCAAAGCCTGGCCTAACCAACCTTCTAATAAAGATGGAAAAGCTATAGGCGCAATCAACTATAATAGCTTAAAAGTAATAAGTAACAGTATTGAAGATACAGAAGCACTCCTAAAAGATTTAAGAGCCGCCGGTTATGAATGTAACAGTAACTTAGAATTTGTTAAAAGTATGCGTGAAAATATGCGTACTATGCAATTAGTTCTTGGTGGAATTGGTGGTGTAGCTTTCTTAGTAGCCGCTATCGGGATTGCCAACACTATGATGATGTCAATTTATGAACGTACGAAAGAAATTGGAATATTCAAGGTTTTAGGTTGTAGACTGAGGGATATTTCTTATTTGTTCTTATTAGAATCTGCATTTATTGGATTTGTTGGAGGTGTTCTCGGAGTAATAATTAGTTCAGGAATATCGATGCTGATTAATAATATAGCTAGCTCAGGAGGCGGTTTTGAATTTGCAGAGGCAGCAGAAGAGGTGAGAAAAATATCAGTTATAAGTCCTCAATTAGCAATAATGGCAATTATTTTTTCCACTTTGATAGGCACTATTTCTGGTTTAATTCCTGCCATTCGAGCAATGAAGTTATCGCCACTTAATGCTTTACGCACCGAGTAATAGTGTGGAAATTTAATTAAATTACCAAGCCTTATTAATAGTAGGTTAAAGAATTTTTTACAAACACATGTGAGAATATATGTCGTCCGGTTGAGAATCTGTACTATTTAATATTGGAGAAATTATTGGAGCATTTATGCTAAAAGAACTTAAAGATGAATTAGAAGAGTTAAGAGAACCAGAATATAAAGAATTTCAAGCCAAAATTATCCCTAATATCTCAAGTGAAAGGATATTAGGTGTTCGTATCCCTGTTTTGAGAAAATTCGCAAAAGATAAAATTCTCAATTCTACAAAGACTAAGACCGAATTTATGAAGAGCTTCCCATACAAATATCATGAGGGCGAAGTTCTTCATATGATGATATTGGAAAAAGAAAAGGATATAAACTTAGTTTTTGAAGATCTAGATAAATTCTTACCATATGTAAGTAACTGGGCTGTATCTGATTATGCTTCGCCAAAAGTTATTCTCCAGAATAGAAAGTTTACTTTAAAACAGGTAAAAAAATGGCTTGCAGTAGATCCAAATATTTTGCCATATAAAATTAGGTATGCAATTAAGATTTTAAAAGATCATTTCCTGAATGAAGAATTTTCTCCAGAGTATATAGACTGGGTAGTGAATGTTAAGAGCGATGAATACTATGTAGAAATGATGAAGGCTTGGTTTATTGCAGAAGCTTTGTGTAAGCAATATGAAGCAAGCATATCAGTATTACAAAACTATAAACTAGATACTAAAACTCATAACCAAGCTATCCAAAAAGCAATTGACAGCCGCAGAATAGAGGACGAAACGAAAAAATATCTAAGAACACTTAGACTTCCGGGTGGGGTCTTGAGAAGAATATAGATTCTTGGCTTTTGTTTACGGACAGGATCGACTGTGAAATTAATTGATAATAAAGCAGGATAATTATTAATTATCCTGCTTTTGTAATTTGTTCTGGTAATTTATGTAAAGTAAATCTGTATAGAGAAATATCTGAAAGGCGAGATTACTTAATACCATTTAAATATTCATCGACTAAATTTGCCATGGTTTTTGCTGCAATAATCAATGCACCGTCATCACAGTAAAAATATGGGTTATGATGCGGAGTTTCTTTATTTCCTTCTGGAGTACAACCAACATAGAAGAAAAGCCCAGGAGCTTTAAGTGCAAATTCTGCAAAATCCTCTGAAGGAGCTTGTGGACTACAGTGACTGTAATCTTTTAATTCTGGTATTTTAGCTTCTTGCATGACTTTATCCATCATCTGACAAAGTTCCTCATTATTGTGCAATACAGGGTAGTCATAAGTGAAATTTATTTCATAATCAATAGCAAACCCTACTTTAATACCTTCAAGGATTCTTTTGATTTCTGTTTCAACTTTTTCTTGTGTTTCAGGACTCATAGCTCGTAGATCTGCAATAATTTCTACGTGATCGTTTACTGCATTTACTGGGCCACGACCATCTATGGAATTTATTGAGATAGTTGCCATTTCGAATGGATCTATTCTTCTAGAAATTACTGATTGAACTTCTGTGATAAAATACGCAGAAGCCAAAATTGCATCGTTAGCTAATTGAGGAGTGGAAGCATGTCCAGCTGTACCTGTAATTATTAGTTTGAAGTTTCCACGCCCTGTCTGAGCATTTCCAGGGCAAAGTTTGACTTCTCCTAATTTCCCATTGGTCATAACGTGTGCACCAAAAACAGCATCAACCCCAGCCATAACATTACTGTTGACCATTCCAATGGCGCCACCAGGAGTGACCTCTTCAGCATTTTGGTGGATGATCAGAACCTTGCCGTTAAACTCAGATTTTAATTCAATCAGGGATTTTGCTAAAACCATTAAATAAGCAGTATGTACATCGTGCCCACAAGCATGCATAACACCAGGATTTTGAGATATATACGGCACGTCAGTTTTTTCTTGGATTGCTAAAGCATCAAAGTCTGCTCTCAAGGCTAGAGTTTTGCCAGGGTTTCCAGAATCAATTAAAACAGTTAAACCTAGACCGTCACCAACGTTTCTGGTAATTTCACAATCGAGATTTTTGTAATAATTGTAAATGTATTTTTCGGTTTCATGCTCTTGCCAAGAAACTTCTGGGTATTGATGAAGATAATGTCTAATTTCAATCATCTCATCTTGTTTTTGGTTAATCTTATTAATAAGTTTTTCTCGAAAACTATTCATTGCAAGCTCTCTTTTCAACAAATTTTTCGCACAAAAAATTAGCACCTGTAAAAAGTGCTAATTTATCTTTCTTAATTATTTATCTTCTTTTTTGCAACAATGATCGCAAATATCAAATTTCAAGTCTTTATATTTTGTTTTAGCAAATTTCATTGCATCATCAACATCCTTGAAAAAATCCAACGTTACACAGTTTGCATTCTCTGGTGTGTGTGGGCAAATATATTCATGGATTTTGTGAGTTCCATCATTACTTGCGTTCAAATTGTATGTGAATAAAGTTTTTTTCTTTGTCATAATCTTGACCTCCATAAATACATCGTTACAAACATTATACTACGTAGAGATAAAAAGCTCGTTACTTTTATCTGAATAAGTTTTAAAGTCAGTCCTATCTAGCAGCAATAGCGACAAAACGTTGATATTTTTTCTCGAAGTTTTCTCGATCACAAGTTAGACTGAACTTATCAATAACATTTTCATGCATATCTTTAACAGCTTCTGCTAAGAAAGCCTTGTTCTTGTCACTGGCAGATGTTGCTAAAATAGTAAATGCATCATAAAGTGTGTTCATAATCTCAGAAGTTTCACCAGCATGATTATAAATATGGACGAAAGTATCATAGAAATCTTGCTCAAATGATTGAGTAAAGTAATAGATTAAACCATTATCCCCAACGTTTTTGACGTAGTGATTACTATCAACTTTAGAGAGTTTACTCATCAACAAACTTAGCTTTCTAATACAGTGAGTGGCAGTTGATGGATCTCTTACGTCAGAAGATAATGCACTTATAGTAATCTCAGTAAGCTTATCAAGACCGTAACGGTAATCAGTTATACTAATTTTATTTTCTTGAATATGGAAAATATCATAAATTTCTTTAATAACTTTATCACTTATAAGTTCTGAGTCTTTTTTAGTGTAAATTCTAGCTAACTCCTCAGATTCTACGACGAATTCTCCTCTCTTATGAGAGAGGTATACCAGCCCACTGAAATTTTTAAAGATATCTTCTGCTTCCGTATAATTAATAGCTTCAAGATACCCAGATTTTTTGCTTAATACTGAAATATATTGACGCTCCTCAAGGTCTCCAACATTGTATTCACGGTCTCTATCTTCTAGGTCCTCATCAATAACTTTTGAGGTGATTTCAGAGATTTCAGTAATTAAATTAGTAACTTGTAGACTTTTAATAGTCTCTTGGAAGAAAATTGTTAAATATAAAACGCAAAGTAGACCATATAAAACTCCAATGTTACCTGCAATTACAGGAGTTTCAGAGTTGTAAGTTTTGGTAAAGTTAAGTGCTATAATACTGTAAATAAATCCTCCAATAAAAGCTCCAAGGACTTTCATTGTGATTTTTTTGCTGGCAAAATTCTCAACTACACGTGGGGTAAAGCTACTACTATAAAAAGTTAAAACAGAAATTATAGTAGTGAAAGTGAATGTGGCTATTGATAAGAGCGCTGAAGAAAGTGATGATAAAACAGACTGCGCACTCTCGGCAGAAGTGAAAATTATTTCTGGTAAATATTTATGATCAATAGTTTCACTGGTATCTACTAGTAAGACTGCGGTCAAGAGAACCAAAGACAGTAGAACGTACTGCAGAAAGTAAACCCAAGTGCGTTTATTGTATAAAAATATCTTTGCGTTATTAAGCATTTATTCCTCCTCATTAGCATTAAAATCATTATAGATAGGGGGTTTTAAGTATCTGTGCTTTAAACATCCCTAATTCTGTGAATTTGTACAGAAAGTTTTACCACAACTCATCCATTTGGTTGACCAAAGCTTCGTGAATAGCAGTTTCAAAAGAACTGTGACCACTAGCTTCTACAAAGTGCAACTTAGCATGAGGACAAGCTTGTTGTAATTCGTAAGCTCCTATAGGTCTACAATTAATGTCATAGCGTCCATGGAAAATATGCATTGGAATCTTTGCTAATCTATCAGCTCGGTTCAAAAGATAATTATCTTCATACCAGAACATGCGGTTGGCAAAATAATGAGCTTCCATTAAACCTAGAGATAACTCACCATCTGTTACTGCAGCTGCATAGTCAATTTCTTTAGGCAATAGAGTACTAACTGCAGTTTCCCAATCACTCCAGCGCTTACATGCTTCAGCTCGAGAAATGTCAGATCTCATCATTAATTTGTAGTAAGCATCAACAAGGTCATTTTGCTCGCCTTCTGGAATGTAATTTTTGAAACGTGCGAATTCTTCTGGGAAAAATTGAGCAGCTCCACCGTTGTAAAGCCAGTCAATATCAGCTTTTCTACCTAAGAAAATTCCTCGTAATATTAAAGAGCGGACTCTTTCGGGATGATGAATTGCATAGGCAAGAGCTAAGGTAGATCCATAACTACCTCCAAATACTACCCAAGATTCAAAACCATAGTACTCCCTTATCTTTTCAATATCAGCCACACTGTCTAATACAGTATTGTTTTCTAAGCAAAGAAACGGTTCGCTTTTTCCAACTCCTCTTTGGTCAAATAGTATCGTATGAAATGAATTAGGGTGGAAAAATGAGCGGGATTTTTCATTGATACCACCACCAGGCCCACCGTGTAAGAAAATTACAGGTATACCCTCAAGATTACCAACATCTTCAATGTAAATTTTGTGAATATCATCCACTTGCAAATGAAATGCTTTGTTTAATTCATGATTATCATATCCAGAAAAGTCCATATCTCACTCCTCAATAAAAGTATTTAGTTCAATTATAGATGAAAGTGATAAAAATATTTAAAAATACTTGAATATCAGCTATTCTAGTTAATATGCAGAGGAAGATTTTACATGTTGATATGAATAATTTTTATGCTTCAGTAGAGTTACTAGATAAGCCGGAGCTACGAAATAAACCTGTCATTGTTGGTGGAGATGAGTCTAGCCGTCATGGTATAGTCTTGGCAAAAAATGAAGTAGCAAAAAAATATGGAATCAAAACTGCAGAAACACTTTATCAAGCTCGCAAAAAATGTCCCAATTTAGTAGTTTTACCTTCACATCATGATCTCTATAGAGAGTATTCACGCAAGGCGAAAGCAATATATTTAAAATATAGCGATAAAGTTCAGAGTTTCGGCCCTGATGAAGCCTGGATAGATGTCACTCATAGACCAGAGAGTGGTTTAGAGCTAGCAAAAACTATACAAAATAGAATTCTTAATGAACTTGGATTAACAGTTTCTGTTGGTGTTTCTTGGAATAAGACTTTTGCAAAAATGGGCAGTGATTACAAGAAACCTTTTGCCATAACCGTAATTGATGAGAATAATTATCAGGAAGTTTTGTGGCCTTTGCCAGTTGAGTCTTTCTTATTTGTAGGGAGTAAAACTGCAGAACGACTTAAGACTATTGGAATAGATACAATTGGTGAGTTAGCAAAAGTTGATCCAGTTTATATCAGTAAATATCTTGGCAAGCATGGTATAAGTCTAGTAAAAAATGCTAGAGGAGAAGATGAAGATCCAGTTCTAAGTCAGGCTGAACAAGGACCTGCGAAATCTATTGGGGCGATGCGAACTACTAGTAAAGATTTATCCAATCTGGAAGAGATAACTGAGCTGTTTTCACTGCTGGCAGGCGAAGTTGAGGCTAGACTTGCTGCTGAAAATATGCGTACTAGAACTCTCAGGATATATGTTAGAGATAATAAATTTAGTAATTACACTCGTCAAAAAGCGTTAGAAAGATCAATTTCGACTAAAGCGGAATTAGAAAAAGCAGCTCTCAGCCTGTTTCAAGAACATTTTCAAGACATAGGAGCTATCCGTTTATTGGGCATTACAGCAGATAAACTAGAAGATAAGAACCAACCTCAGCAGATGGATTTAGAAGATTTAATGCTCGTTGCGAGCGATATAGAAGAAAACAAAAAAGTAACTTCTAAGGATATAGAGAAATTGCTAAATGAGTTGCAGTTTAAATTTGGAGAAACAAGTGTCTTTTTGGCAAATGATCTTAATGAAAGTCATGATCTGAACGATTTGGCAGACTTGGATGACATTTGTGACAAATAGTATTTAATTGCTTATTTATCTTGGGCGTATCTGTGTTAAAATATTTAGACTGTTAAAAATATTTTTATTAGGAATTATTATATAAAAAGAAATTATCTATATAAGGAGTGGATTATGTTTTCAAAGGTAAAAGGTGCTGATATTGAGCAATTTTTGGAAGAGAAACCTTTACGTTTTTATGATGAAAGAGAAGAACTAGAAGATCTATTGTTTGATGATGAAGCTGAATATTATTTATCAGACGATAATGCTATTATGGTAAATCCTGGTGAGACTAGAGAAATTTGGTCAATGCCTTTATCCGATGATTTCGACCTAAAGGCATTCGAAGACTGGCTAGCCAGACAAGGATCTGAATTTAGTGTAATCATGAATGTAACTGGTATGAACCCAGGATCTTTTAGATATCAAGAGTACTATGATGTTTCTGAACCAATTAAGAGCTACTACCATAAAGGTGCAGGTGAGCTAAAAGATAGCTTCGAACCTAGTGAGTTTGGTGCCGAGATTCCAGGAACAATTCGTTTGTTAAATGCGAATGATGAGAAGACTGCTAGAAACTTCTTCCAGACAGAAACCAGAGGAATTATGGATTTAGGTCAAGTTTTCTCCTTTATAGTCAAAGACGAATTAGGAAAAATCTTAGGTTACTTCGATGAAGATGGAAAATTGATTGGCTACATAACAAGTATGTATGGCGCCTATGATGTTCTCGTAGTTGATGATCTGTATGTCCTATCTTCCCGACGTAAACAAGGAGTTGGAAGTAGCTTGGCAAAAGCACTCTTAGCTGTGGCAAATGCAGAATCAATGGACGTATATTGGCCAGTTGCTGAAACAGAATTAGCCCAAAAGACTGCAGAGTCAGCTGGTTACGAAGAAGTTGCCCAAAGAATTTCAATTAAGAACTTATAATTTCAGCTGAAACTAAGCTAAGCAAGAGCTGGTTTTAGAAAACTGCTAAAAATGCAAAAAAATAAAATTATAGAAGTTTAATTGCATAGTCGCACAATAGAACTGAAGTACATAGTGAAATTGTTTTTATCTGCCAAGTCGCTTAATTCCGAGTGAACTTGGCGGAAAACTTTTGGAGCTATTGTTTTATTTTAATTTTAGAATTTGGTAAATAAAGAGGTTATTTAATTTGAAGATTTTAATAGATGAAGAAACAATTAAATCATTAACACCTAGCAGCAAAATTTATATGCGTGGCCGCAACTTATATAACGCCAAAGAGCGTGTTGGACCATTCTATTATGATTCTAGGAAACAACTCATATCTGCGAAGGTCAGTAGTTTTTCTGGGAATATTTATGATACTTTTATTCAACTTAATAATAATGGTACTGTTGCAGGTGCAGGTTGTAGCTGTGGGTCTTTTGGTGTGTTCAAAGGTCCTTGTAAACATGTTGTAGCCTTGTTGTTTTCTCTTCAATCAAAGGAATTTCCGGATGAAGATGTTATACCTCAAGAATTACCTGATACTAATCCTCTAAAAGGTGTGCCGGTGCTCAAGCAGGCGATACTTTCATTCGATGTGCTTGAGAGAATTACTAATCCGGATGAGAAAAATAAGAGCCTACGTAGAAAAATTAGAAATATAAAAAATAAAGCTGAGGAGAATTCAATAAATTTAGTTAATTCTTCTGCAAGTGATGTTCAAGGACTCCTTAGAGATGAGACTGTTACAAATTCAGATGATGAAAATAGCAATGAAACAGGATATGTTAAGTTGAACCCTGGTAGCTTTTCTAATATGGAGAACCTGATTCTAGAAACTCAAGCTGACGGAACCCAAATTATTAAAAGAAGAATTTATGAGCCAGACGGTGAAGATTTAGTAAAACAAGTTAAAGTTTGGAATACAAAAGAGGAAAATAGAGCCAACACTTTGGATAGAATTCTACAATTAGATAGGCTAGTTATTTTTGAAATAACTTTAAATCTTAACCCGGGAAGTGGCCAAGATGTAGAAATTTCTTTGCGAGTAGGTAATAACGAGCAGCTTTATGTAATTAATAAATTAGGTGAATTCATTGACCAAATAAATAGTCGTGACTTCATTGAGTTTGGTGTGCGTTTCACTTGGCATAAGAAACAGTCTTTAACAGCAGATCAGGCTAAGTTTTTGGAATGGTTAGAAAATAACTATATTGAAACTAAGAGACGTTTGCGTGCGTATTTAGATTCAAATGAATTACTTAGTGGAGAATATGTTATTGACGGTAAATTTTTATCTTTAACTATGGAGCAGCTAAGATCTTTCTTTGAACTTGACTTGGAAGAAAGTGAAGAATTTATAGTTAAGGTAAATGCAGGAGGGCAAGATTTTCCACTTGTATGGAGGGATACTTATCCAGAAGAATTGAATTTGAATTTAGATTTGATTTCTGAACTAGAAGAGAATGGTGAAACGAGAACTAATGAAGCCAGCGAAACTAAGAAACATGATGAAGATTCAGAAACTGATAAGCCAAAGATTGCTAGACTTGGAATAAGTTTCAAAAATCGAAATATTGAGGTTCATAATCTAAAGGATGATATAGGGCGCAAAGATCTCTACAATTCTTTAATTATTTTGCCTATGTTGGACGTAGTACTTTTAGATAAAGTATTTTATCGTTGCAAGACTCCAGAGAGTAGATTGTTTTATGCAGTGATGTCACTTTTGGCAGATGCAAAAACGAATACAATTGATGTGACTGCAGAACAAGCATCTTATGTGCTTGGTATGAAGGCTAGTGTTTGGGAAAAAGGTGGTTTTTTAACCTTAGGTAAAAAGCTGCAATCTAAGATTATTAAAGAAAAATTAGATACCAGAATTTTCATAGACTTTGATGGTAAGAAAATTAACATGTCAGTCTTCTTTAATTATGGGGATTATAATTTCCGACCAGGTTATGCTCAATATGGATTGCTAAGTAAGCACAAAGACTACGAAGCTTTAATCATAAGAGACTTACCTGCTGAGAAAGCTCAGATTAGACTTTTAAACGAGATGAATTTTGATGAGGTTGCCCTGGATAAATCTGAATTACCTATGGTGGTAAAGGGCAAAAAAGGCAGCCAAATGATTCATCAGTATTATTTGAAGCATAGTAAAGATATATTTAATTTTATAAATACAAATATGCAGAGGTTGGCAGAAAATGCTCGTCTTTATCTGACTCCTAATTTTAAAGAAATTAGGTTATTGGAACCAGGTAAGGCTAGTGTAAGTCTAGGTTTAAGTGATGATAAAAATGAAATAAAAGTTGAGGTAAATGTCGAAGGCTACTCAAAAGAGGTTTCAGGGAAGATAATTGAAGCATTCTTGGCAGACAAGCCTTATGTCAGATCAGACCATAAAACTTATATTAATCTGTCATCAGATAGGAAAGAGTGGGCTAAGGATTTACAAGATTTACAAAATATTGTTAAAACTCTGAATTCCTGGGAAGTTTCATGGGAAGAGAATGTTTTCTACGTACCAAGAATTAGAAGCCTATCATTGATAAGTGCACTAAGCACCAAGGGTATCGAGATAAACTCTGATCTCAAGGAAATTAATGAGCAGTGGGAAAATTTAAAGCGCGATCTAGATGATCCTAGCTTAAGAGGTCCAGAAGTTCCAGCAGAAATTCAGGCACAGTTACGCCCATATCAGGTAGAAGGTTATCACTGGCTGTCTTTCTTAGATCGTTATGGCTTGGGCGGTATTCTAGCAGATGAGATGGGTCTTGGTAAAACTTTACAAATGCTAACTTTCATCTGGTCTAGGTATAAAGAAGAAGGCGGTCGAATGCTAATTGTTGCACCTACATCTTTACTGTACAACTGGCAAAGGGAAGCTGAACGATTTGTACCAGAGTTACCTACTTTTGTTGCTTTTGGAAATAAGAGTGATAGAGAAGATGTGTATGCAGAGTTTGAAAAAAATGATGGTCTAATGATCGTTTCTTACGGTTTGGTAAGACAAGATAGAAGAACCTTATCTAAATTCAACTTTAATTATATAGTCTTGGATGAAGCGCAGTATATTAAAAACCCAATGACCAAAACTGCTAGGGCTGTAAAAGCACTGCACGGTGAGCGTAGATTTGCCATGACAGGTACTCCTTTAGAGAACCACATTGGCGAACTGTGGTCTATCTTTGACTTTATTATGCCAGGATTCCTGTTTACTTATTCAGACTTTCAAGATAGGTTTGGAGTTCTGTTTAAAGCTTCTAGTGCAAATTATAGTCAAGCTGAGTTAGAAGAGATGAAGATCAAGGCTGATTCTGAAAAGGACGAGAAAGTTAGCGACGATGATGACTCTATCCTTGATACTAATCAGCTGGTAGAACAAAAAACTAGAGAGAGTTTGAGACAATTGGTTTCTCCATTTATCTTACGTCGACTAAAAACTGATGTTTTAAAAGAACTACCAGAGAAGATTACAACTAACATTCCTTGCCCTATGACTCCAGAGCAGCAAAGAGTGTATCGTGATCATCTTGCTAGAGCTAGAGCACAAATATTTACTTATGAGCAGAGTGAAGGTCGTGTCCAAAACCGTGAGCGTATGAATATCTTAGGTGAGCTAACCAGACTCAGACAGATATGCTGTGATCCAAAGTTATTTATGCCAGATTATGAAGGTGGAAGTGGAAAATTAGAAGTATTGGAAGATCTACTAGATAACTTGATTTCTGGTGGTCATAGGATCTTGCTTTTCTCACAATTTACAAGCATGCTTGAAATTATTAAAGAAAGACAGGAAGCTTTAGGCAGGAAAATTTTCTATATTGATGGTCAAGTTCCTTCTGACAAACGTGTGCAATTAGTCGATGACTTCAATGCAGGCGAAGGTGAAGTGTTCCTAATCTCATTGAAAGCTGGTGGTACTGGACTGAACTTGACAGGAGCGGATGTAGTCATTCACTATGATCCATGGTGGAATCCGGCAGTTGAGGATCAAGCTACAGACCGAGCTCACCGTATTGGTCAAGAGAAGCATGTTCAAGTATTTAGATTAGTGACAATTGGCTCTATTGAAGAGAAAATTCAAGAGATGCAAGAGGCTAAGCAGAAATTATTAGATGATATAGTGTCTGCAGGTGCTACTTATATCAATAAGATGAACATGGATGATATTAAAGAACTATTCGCTGAGTAAGCTAAGTCAAAGTAAATGAGGTAACTATGGATAAACTTTTTCAAGATGAGTTGAATTATTTAAATGAAACTTTAGCCTATATTGAGCAACGTTTGGAGTATTTGTTGCAAAACAACGAAAGACGAGAAAATGAATCACGAGAGCTGATGCGTGAAGCTTACGCTGAAGGTTTGGAGCTTAAAGAAGAAGATGGAAACGGTCATTTTGATTCATCTATGGTTCAGAATGAGTTAAGACAGCAAGCAGAAGTCATCTCAGCGCAAAGGTCTGAGAGTTTAGAATTACAAAATCTATATAAAAGACCTTATTTTGCACATATAGATTTCAAATTTGAGAATGAGGATGAAGCTGAACCAATTTATATTGGGCTCAAAGATATTATCGATCTTGATAATTTTCAACAATATTCGGTCGACTGGAGAGCTCCAATTGCTGACCTTTACTATAATTACAAAGAACTAGGTCCTGTCAGTTTTATGTCTACAGATCAAGAAATAAAAGGAGAACTTGTAGCTAAATATCAGTTGCTTATTGAAAAAGCTAAGTTAATAAATATCTTGGATACATCTGAGCAAATTAATGATGAAGTATTGCAGATAGCCTTAAGCAAAATGGGATCTGCTACCATGAAAAATATTGTAGAAACTATTCAAGCTGAGCAAAATAAAATTATAAGAGCTGAGCCTAATAGGACATTGATAGTACAAGGTGTAGCAGGTTCGGGAAAAACTTCTATTGCATTGCACAGAGCAGCCTATTTAATTTATCTAATGCCTAATATTGAAGCTGCCGATATGTTATTGATTTCTCCAAGTATATCTTTTGCTAATTATATAGCTAGCGTGTTACCAAGTTTAGGAGAGAGAAATATTTCATATGCGACTTTGGAGTCCATTGAACAATTGGAGATTTCTGACATTAATTCAAGGTTTTCAGATTACAACTTTATTCCAAGTTCAAGGGAAAAGATGGAGATTTTCTCTAAATTTGAAATAGTAGACTATATTTATGAATTTACCGATTTTCTGGAAAGTGCAATTTTTTCTCCAAAAGCGATTGAACTTGACAAAGAAGTGTATGTCAAACAAAGCACGGTAGATAACTTATTTAGACAAAACTATAAGTTTTTGCCAGTGTTTGCAAGGAACAATAGCATACTACAACATGTTGAAGATATTATCGGCAATAAGGATTTATTTAATGAGAAAAAAGACGAGATCCAAAAGCAGATTAACTCAATGTATGTTCTAGATAACTTGAGCAATATTTATTCGGTTTTTGCTAAATGGTTAGAAAGCGAAAAACAAATTGATAGTGCTTACTTTGACCTAAGCGAGATGGATGAAATCGACTTAAGCATCTTAGCTTTGCTAAAAATACTTCTCTATGGGGCTTCTGATTCAGACTGGGTAAAACATGTAATTGTTGATGAAATGCAAGATCTATTACCAACAGACCATGAAACAATTCGACTATTATTTAATTGTCCTAGAACCATATTAGGAGATGAAAATCAGGCAGTAAGATATGAACTTGATAAAAATTACTTGGAGCAGTTAGAGGGGCTTTATAGTAGAGATAAACTAAGGGTGGAAAGTTTTACTTTAAACAAATCCTACAGATCTACAGCTCAGATTACAAATTTTGCGAGAGATATAATTGCATCTGATACAATTCTAGCTCTCAGTAGGGACGGTAAAGAAGTTGAAATAGTAGAAGTTAAAGAAGCGACTCAAGCACAAGCGGAACAAAAACGAGATGAACTTATTTATAAGGATTTGCTCAAATTGCGAGATGAGGAATACAATACGGTTGCAGTTATTGCAAAAGACAAGCAAGAATTAAATAAATTCAAACGTAACTTGAAGGATATAATGGCAGCTGATACTGCTAACAAGGATATATTACTAAATTCGTTCCTGAGAGAAGAAACTGAGTTTGCAGCAACGCTTTGTGACATTGCTGGTTCAAAAGGTATTGAATTTGATGCAGTTATACTGTTAAATGCTTCTGATAAGCAGTATAATTCAGAACTTGATAGGACGAAACTATATGTAGCTTGTACAAGATCTTTACATAATTTGAAATTATATGCAATTGGAGATAAATCAAGATTTATACGAAGATAAAGTTTTGACTGATTAGCTGATTATGGGAATTGAATAAGGGAGAGGAAATCACAATAGTGGTTTTGCTTAGTTAAGATAAAATACTTTAGGCGGAGGAGTAAGAATTGGCAAAGATAAATTTTGATATTAATCCTGTAAATGATATAAGTCAGGTAATGCATAATACAGAATCTGGCTCGATGTCTAAATTACTGGATCTTTGCTTGAGGTTTGGTAGCTTGATGAATAGTGTTGGTTCAGAGAGCGCTAGAACCGAAGATAGTATTGAGAGAATTCTTGATGCCTATGGGGTAGATTCTGCTTCAGCTTTTTGTATACCTACGATAGTTATTGTTAGCTTCAAAGATGAAGAAGGTAATATTTATACGAGTAGTAAAAGAACTCGTTCGCAAAGTAATAACTTTACAAAGTTTGACGAACTTAATAGTTTGTCCAGATATCTGTGTGATGGTGAGCTGAAAACTTTAAGTGTTTTTGAATCAGAGCTGGATAGAATTGAAGAGCTTAAATATAACTTTAATATAAATAACTTGATTGGTACTCTTCTAGTTGCTTTTAGTTTTAACTTTATTTTTGGTGGAGATTTTAGAAATGCAATTGGTGCTGTTTTGGCAGCATTTTTAATGGCAATAATTAATTCGTTTTTGACAAACGCTCAAGTTAACTCTACCTTTAATAACCTTGCTTCTAGTTTCTTTGGTAATGTTTTTGTTGAGCTGTTTGCCATGATTGGTCTGATTAATAATACAGGAACTGCGAGTATATCTATTATCATGGGACTGGTTCCTGGTATGCTTCTGACAACTTCGATTCGAGAAGTTTTCTCTAAAGATTACACTTCTGGTTTAAATAAACTAGTTGAATGTTTATTTATAGCGATTAGCCTGGCAGTTGGTGCGGCACTTGCAATTATGTTGTTGAGGTAGGTGGAAATGGAAGCGTTAATTTCAGGTTTAGTAGTAATTTTAGCAGTTGCCTTATCTACATATGGCTACTCAAAGATGTATGTTTTGCCGAAGAGATTGTTACCTGTTTCTATGATAGCTGCAATCGCAGGTTGGGTAGTGAACTCACTAATTATTAAATATTTTGGCAGTTCTTTCGCAGGTGGTTTTATGGCTGCTTTCACAGTTGCAATGATAGGAGAGGTAAGTGCACGAAAGGTTAAAACTCCAGCAATTATCATTATTGTTATTGGAATTTTGCCCTTGGTTCCAGGATCTTTGGTCTACAGAACAGTTGAAAAAATTATTGCAGACGACATAAATGCTGCTTTATCAATTGGTTTGGAATCTATTGGTATTGCCTTATCTATGGCACTAGGTATTTTAGTTAACTCCACATTTGTTCAGTTGTACTACCTCACTAAAAGAAGATTTAAAAAATATCAAGAAAGAAGAGCTTCCAATGATTCAGACAGTATTAATGAAAGTACGGAGAAATTCCAAGGACTTAAAGACGCTGACGAAATCTTAGATCCGGTAGTAGTTGATTTAGATAAAAACGATAATAATTAGATTTTGAAAGAGTTTGCAGATAAAAATTCATATTGCTAACGACAAAAGTAAAAAATAAAGTTATCATATAAAAGTAGGAAATTTTAATTTGGGATATTTCTATTCTAAATAAATTTTGGATAAGGAACTTTAACTAGAAAGGAAATTGATAATGAACAACTTATATTCTGGATTCAACGCACGCAGTAAATTTTGCATGAATGTAGATAAACTGAACTTAAACGAGTTGGACGTATTGAAGAGAGTTGCCCCAGTTTTGGATATAGACATTAACAAAAATGATGGAATTGCTCTATATACAGAAAAATCAACAGACAACAGCATTACAGTTGAGTTTGATGCGATTGATAATGTCATGCGTATAAAATATTTCGACTTGAGAAGTTTTGCGAGAGCGCTTTCACACTTAAGAGAAGTGCGTGAAACTGGTAAGGCAGTACACGAGAAGGTACAATTTGAAGATCTTGGGTTTATGGTTGATCTCTCAAGAAACGCAGTTTTAACGGTTGATAGCTTGAAGCTTCTAACTAATTACCTGGCTGTTATGGGTTATAATACGCTTTTCTTATATATAGAAGATACTTATGAAATTGACGATTATCCATACTTTGGTTATCAAAGAGGAGCATATTCAAGTCAAGAACTAAAAGAAATTGACGACTATGCTTATAGCTTAGGTATTGAAGTTATTCCATGTATGCAAACCTTGGGTCACTTGAGAAATGCTTTCATTTGGCCATATGCCAATGAGATCAAAGATACTGATGATGTCCTTCTAGTTGGTGAGGAAAAAACATACGATTTTATCAGAGCTATGTTAAGAACATTAAGTAATTCAGTAAGAAGTCGTAGAATTCACATAGGTATGGATGAGACATTTGGTTTAGGTCGTGGACAATATCAAACAAAAAATGGCGCAGTACCTCCACATGAAATTTTTGCCAAACATATTGAAAAAGTTTTGGAGATTGCCAAAGAATTTGATTATGATCCAATGATTTGGTCAGATATGTACTTCCGTTTCTTATCAAATACTGAAAATTATTACGATCTAGATACAGAAATAAGTGAAGAAATTAAAAAAAGCGTTCCAAAAGAACTTTCACTAGTATATTGGGACTACTACAATTCTGACGAGAAAATCTACGAGAAAATGCTAGAAAGACATAAGATCTTGGGTGGTAACAAGACTTGGTTTGCTGGTGGTATCTGGAACTGGAATGGTATTAAAGTCAATCACGGAAAGATGTTTGCAACAAGTCAACCTGCTTTGGAAGCATGTAGAAAATTAGGGGTTAAACATATCTTAACAACTGCTTGGGGCGATAATGGTGCTGAAACTAGCGTGTTTGAAGCTTTACTAGGTGCGCAATACTTCGGTGAAGCAAGCTGGCAAGAGCAATTACCTACAAGAAGTGAGACAATCAGAAGATTTAACTTGACTGTTGGTGGAGATGGTAAAGCATATTACAATATGCGTCTGTTCGATGAAGTCCCAGGTGTTCCAAAAGATAATCTCGATACCTATAACCCAAGTAAATATATTTTGTATAGTGATGTTTTAACTGGTCTTTTTGATGTTCATATTAATCCTTATGCAGAAGAGTTGAGTGAACATTATGGAAATCTAGCAGACTACTTCGACTTGAAGGCGGCTGAAACTACAGATCAACACAGATTGTTCTACTTACAGTCAGCTCAGTTAGCAGATGTTTTACAACGTAAGGTAATATTAACTTCTACTTTAAGAGCATCATATTTAGCTGGAGATAAATCTACATTGAGACAATTGGTAGAGTTCGATTTGCCAGAACTAATTGGCGCAGTAACTGACTTACAAGCATTTACAATGTCAATCTGGTACTTACACAATAAGCCTCAAGGCAGTGAAGTAATTGATTCTAGAATGGGTGTTTTAATTGCTAGACTCAAGACTACGTTGGATAGAGTTGACGGTTATTTGAACGGTGTTTACGAATTCTTACCAGAGCTAGAATCTAAACGTTTAGCCTTTGATGGACGTAGCTTGGCAGAAGTTGAGCTATCTCCACATATTAGAGTAAATGACTGGAAGAGAATAATCTCAGCCAGTCCAATTTCCAATGCTCCATAAGGTAGAGTAAAAGAGTTGAAAATTCTGTGCTAGTTAGGACTTTTTAGGACTCTTTAAGGCTCTGATGTTGGAACAAAAATAGTCAAGTAAAGTATTTGTAGGGCTTTACAACAGCTGTAACTGATAGTAAACTTGACTGTACAATTAAATAGTTATCAAAAATAAAATAAAATTGCAGGTAGCAAGCCTTTGACATTATCAAATAAGCGGACCTGCAATTTTCGGGTGAATGTTTATCACCAAAGAAAGGATGTTTTATGAATAGAAATCGTTTGCGCTATATTGCTCTAGCAGCAATAATTGCTGCGTTATACCTATTGTTGTATTTGCCACTTAAACCAATAGGATTTGGACCTATACAATTTAGGCTAGCAGAGATATTGACACTGTTGCCGGCTTTGACCCCAGCAGCAATACCTGGAGTGTTTTTGGGTTGTGTTTTAGCCAATATTGTTGGTTCAGGACATTGGGTAGATATTGTTTTTGGTAGTTTAGCAACTTTAATTGCAGCAATACTAACTCGTATACTAGCAAATAGAACTAAAGTTAGTGAGCAATACTCTGGCTATACAAGCAAGCAGTTATCTCAAAAGAAGGCCTTGTACTTGCTACCACTTCCAACAATTATTTTAAATGCTCTTATTGTTGGTACATACCTAACACTAGTATTTTCAGATGCTGCTTTCTCCTGGACGTTGCTAATTACAAACATTTTATCTTTAGCTTTGTCAGAAGCATTTGTCTTATATGTAATTGCTTTACCTCTATATGTTGTATTGCAACCTTACTTTGCTAGACACAGATTTGATAGATAATAAATTTAGTTGAAAAGTTAAATTATAGTAAATAGAGTAAATTGTCTTGCTGATTTTATTGAGATAATTTACTCTATTATTATTATTAAGATTAATATTAATATTAAAGTAAAAGGTAAGATTATGGCAGAGAAGAATTCATTTTATTTTTCTGAAGAACAAGATGTAAAGAGTGATGAAAGGATCATTGATTTTACTTGGGGAGAGATAAGCTTAAGCTTTATCTCAGATAACGGAGTTTTCTCCAAGAATCACATTGATTTGGGATCTAAACTTTTGTTAGAAGCATTCGAAACAGAAATGCTAGAATTAGCGAGAGAAGATAGATCGAAATTTGAGAAATTAAGCTCTGGAAAAAAATTAGATCTAGGAACAGGCTACGGTGTAATTGGTATTACTGCCCAAAAACTTTTCCCCAAAGGCTCCATGATCTTAAGCGACGTTAATGAAAGGGCTCTAGCTCTAAGCGAAAAGAATATTGCTAGGAATTTAGCAGTTAAGACGAGTACTATAAAGAGTGACGGCTTTAGTAAAATCAATGGGAAATTCGATATTATTCTGACTAACCCACCGATGCGTACTGGCAAAGAAAAAGTTCATGAATTGCTCAGTCAAGCCCAAGATCACTTAAGTGATGATGGAATTTTATTAGCTGTTATTGGTAAGAAACAAGGAGCAGAGTCTTACGGTAAATATTTAGCTGAAATTTTCCCTAATACCTGGACTTCATTGAAGAAAAAAGGATTCACAGTTTTTGCTTGTGGCAAAGAAGTAGAGAAATTAGATTAATTGGACTCTCTGTAAAGGAGTGGCAAATGAAATTAAAAAAAATAATAAGTGTTTTTATCCTGAGTGTAATTGTCTTGGCGACGGCCTGTTCTGGAAATGATAGCAATAATAAAAAGACTAGTGAGAATGAAATCTTGGGTGGCATTAATTATCAGGCTAAGAATGTATTAATTGAACCAGGTACAGATGATGCAGGGGATACTCTAGAGTATAGAGAGATTTTAAATCTTGAAAAATTTGCACTTTCCTCTAAGAAGCCAGTTTTGCTTTGCGTAAAAAAAGATAAGCTTAAAAGCATGAATGTTATTATCCCATGGTTAGAGGAAATTGCTCATAAATATAGAGGTTCAGTTAATGTCGTTATGGCAGAGGACGATCCTGGTGAAGGGCTTTTATATTATTTGGAGTATCAAAATGTGCCAACAATGTTTCTTTTCCATGATGGTGAAGTTCTCCGACAAGCGTCTTGGGAAGAAGAGGATGGCTTACAAATTTTAGTAGAAAAGATGCAGGAGTTGGTGAAGTAGTTATTAGGCTAGCTATTGAGCTGCAGATTGTAAATATAGATAGAAAATCCGGACAGTAATCCGGATTTTTGTTGTTTATTATAAGAAAATAACTACCAAATAACATCCATAGCTTCACCGATAGAATCAACGTAAATAATTTCCATGTCCAGGTCGCTTAGTTTTTTTATTTGTTTTTGATTTGCTCCTGGCACAATCATATATTTGAACCCTAATTTATTAGCTTCTTTAACTCTATTTTCTATGTGTGAAACTGGTCTGACTTCTCCTGTTAAACCAACTTCGCCAACAAGAAGCAAATTGTCTTTGATAGCTTTTTCTTTGAAACTGGAAACTATACCAGCGATTAAGGCTAGGTCTGTAGAAGGGTCATCTGCTTTGAACCCATTAACAACATTGATAAATGCATCCATGTTGCTTATGCCAAGATTTAATTTTTTCTCCAACAGAGCGATTAGCATGCTAACTCTATTACGGTCAAACCCTTGAGTAACTCGAATCGGAGAAGCGTAAGAACTTGGGTTTAGTAGTGCTTGAATCTCCATAATCATAGGGCGAGTACCTTCTATTACACAAGTTAAAGCAGAGCCAGGCACGTTTACAGGACGACCTTGAAGCAAGCTACTAGAAGCATCTTCTAATGGAATTAGACCTTGACCAGTCATGTCAAAAATACCGACCTCATTGGTTGCACCAAATCTGTTTTTCACAGCTCTTACTAGTCTTAAGTTTGAATATTTGTCGCCTTCGAAGTAGATGACAGTATCTACCATATGTTCAAGTATTCTTGGACCAGCGATATTGCCATCTTTAGTAACATGACCAACTAGTATTATTGTTGTGCCTAAAGATTTGGCAATACGCAAGAAACCTGCACTACAGTCTCTGACCTGACTGACTGATCCCGGAGCTGAACTGGACTGCTCGGAGTATACAGTTTGAATTGAGTCAACTATACAGAGTTTTGGTTTAAGTTCTTGAATTATTGCAGCAATATTTTCAAATATTATTTCACTACTTAGGTTAATATTACTTTTGTCTACTCCAAGTCTTTCAGCACGATTTTTCACCTGAGCTGCGGACTCTTCACCGCATATATACAGTATGGACTCACTCTTTATATCTGATTTACTTGCTGCTTGTAGGAGTAAAGTAGATTTACCTATTCCAGGATCTCCGCCTACCAAGACAAGAGAACCAGGGACAAAACCACCACCAAGTACTCTATCAAATTCAGAAATTCCAGAACTATAGTACTCAGATTTACTAGAGTCAACTTTTTGCATTTGTACTAGTTTATGTTGTTTGGTATTAGTGCCAAGTCCAGAGTTTAGATTGTTGCTAGCGTTAGACTTACCAGAGTTTTCATCTTCATTATCTAATTCGATTTCAGCAGCTGCTTCATCAAGTAAATCTTGTAACCAACCAGTACTTACACCAGCTTGTTCAACTTTTTTGGGCTTAACATCACGAGGTTTCTCTTCAAAAGTATTCCAACCACCGCAATTTGGACATTTCCCAAGCCAACCGCTACTTTCATAGCCGCAAGCTGTACAATAATAAGTAATTGATTTTTTTGCCATGTATAACCTCGCAATTTTTATAAGCTGGTGGATGTCTATTTTGGCTAGACATTAACAGCAAAAATTTTCATGAAATATTCTTAGTCTCAATTCAATCTAATAATAAAACTTTTCACAAAGTTTATTCATCAACAATTTCCAACAAAACTGGACAATGATCAGAACCCATAACCTGATCCAAAATATCTGCTTTCAACAATCTATTTTCGAATCTCTCGCTGACTAAGAAATAATCTATACGCCAGCCAGCATTCCTATTACGTGCGTAGGTTCTATAGCTCCACCAGGAGTAGCGCTCTTCGGCATCAGGTTTGAAATATCTAAAAGTATCGATGAAACCCGTTTCTAGAAGTTTGGTAAAATCGCCTCTCTCTTCATCGCTGAAACCAGCATTCATATGGTTTGATTCAGGATTCTTAAGGTCAATTTCCTTATGAGCAACGTTTAAGTCTCCACAAGCAACAACAGGTTTAATAGCATCTAATTTTTCTAAATATAATCTGAAGGCCTCATTCCAAACTTGACGATTATCTAGTCGTTTAAGTTGGTTTTGTGAGTTTGGTGTATATACGGTAACGAAGTAATAATCAGCGAATTCCAGGGTAATAACACGTCCCTCAGTTTCCATTTGTTCAACTACGAGTCCGTGGTCAGCTTCGTCATGATCAGCTGCGATAAAATCTTGTGACATATGCAAAACTTTAACTTCATCTAAGTCAGCTAATTTTCCTTCTTCAGGAATATTTAATCCGTGGCTAAAACTAATTGGTTTATTCTTTGTGAAAATAGCGGTACCAGAGTAGCCCTTCTTGCCTGCATAATTCCAGAATTGATAATATCCAGGCAGGTCTAGCTCAACTTGACCCTTTTGACATTTAGTCTCTTGAATTGCAAAAATATCGGCGTCGATTTCCTCAAAAAATTCATTGAAATTCTTATTCAAAACTGCTCTAATTCCATTAACGTTCCAAGAAATAAATTTTTTGCTCATAAAACCTACTTTCTTTTGTGTAAAAATTTTGATTATGTACTTAATTCTAAGGCTAAAGTGAATTTTTGTCGATTGACTTTGTTTATAGTTTGTTTCTGCTTTGTTTGTACTAGATTACGTGATAAAATTACCTAACTGTTATATAATTTTAAAGATAGATTTTACCCTAAGTTATGGGCTTAGATTGTACAATCATGGAGGCGTTATGAAGAATACAGCAGCAAAAGGAACTCAGGATATATTGCCAGAGATTAGCAGTGCCTGGGAACATATAGAAGATAAGTTCAGAGAGATATGCCAACTTTACGGATATGAAGAGATTAGAACTCCAACATTTGAGCATACTGAGGTTTTTGCACGTGGTGTTGGTGAGACTAGTGACGTCGTCCAAAAAGAAATGTACACTTTCGAAGATAAAGGTAATAGATCAATTACTTTAAGACCAGAGGGTACAGCTGGTATAGTCAGAAGCTTTATCGAAAATGGTATGAACTCATTAGCTTTTCCAGTTAAATTATTTTACGAAATTACTGCATTTAGATACGAAAATGTCCAGAAGGGACGTTATAGAGAATTTCACCAATTAGGTGTAGAAGCTTTTGGTGCTGAGGACCCGTTTATTGATGCCGAGATGCTGGCAATGTTGCAGCATTTCTTTAAAGTCCTAGGATTGAAACAAATTAACTTGGAAATCAATAGCTTAGGAACTCCTGAGAGTCGAGCAGTTTATAGAGAAACATTGCTTGGGTATTTAAGACCTCATAGAGATGAACTTTGTGAGGATTGCCAAGCGAGAATGGAAGAAAACCCTCTACGTGTCTTGGACTGCAAAAATGAATACTGCCATGGAATCACAAAATCAGCTCCGTTGATTCTGGATTACCTTGATGAAGAAAGTGAATCACACTTTAAGAAATTACAAGAGCTATTAGATAATTTAGGAGTTGAGTATAAGGTCAATCCCAAGATAGTTAGAGGTTTAGATTACTATAGCAAAACTGTTTTTGAGTTCATTTCAGAGAATGTTGGAACTCAAGGTACTATCTGTGGCGGAGGCCGTTATGATGGTTTGATTAAATTAATGGGTGGTCAAGACACTGCAGGAATTGGTTTTGCTCTAGGCGAAGAGAGGTTGCTATTAGAATTAGAAGCACAAGGTGTACTTAAGAACGCTAGACCAGTAGCTGATGTATTTATTGCAAGCCTAGATGATGAAGCTTTAGTAGCAGCACAGAAATTAAGCCAAGAGCTTCGCTATTTAGGCATAAGAGCTCAATATGAATTGACAGGAAGATCTCTTAAGGCTCAAATGAAATATGCAGGTAAGCAAGGAGCCAAGAATTTAATCGTTCTAGGTGGAGATGAGTTGAGCGAGGGCAAGGCAGCTGTAAGAAGTTTGGTTGAGAAGGACAAAGCTGAGCACGAGTTTGATTTAGGTCAAGTTGAAGTTCTAGCAGACTATTTGAAAAAGTAGCTAAATAAGCGAGATAAGTGTAAAACTTAGCTTGATAAAAGTGTAAAATAAGGTGTAAATTCATTTAGATTGTTTGAGGAGAAAAAATGGCTGAGAGTTTAAAAGGTATTAAACGCACTAATTATTGTGCTGAGATCAGTGAAACTGACTTAGGCAAGGAGTTAGTTTTAACAGGTTGGACACAGAAACAAAGAGACTTAGGTGGACTTGTTTTTATCACACTAAGAGATAGAACAGGTTTAATTCAATTAGTTGTTGATGAAGACTCACCTGAAGATGTACGTGAAAAAGCAAGTAAAGTTAGATCAGAGTTTGTTTTAGCTGCAAAAGGTGTATTACGTAAACGTCAAGATCCAAACCCTAATATGCCAACAGGTGATTACGAATTACTTGTACAAGAATTACGTATTTTATCTGAATCTGAAACTCCACCATTCTACATTGAGGAAGATAGTGATGTTAAAGAGAGCCTCAGACTAGAACATAGATATCTAGATTTACGTAGACCTGACATGGCAAAAATTATGAAGCTAAAATCAGACTTAGCCCACTTCACCAGAAATTACTTCTATGAAGCAGGTTTCTTAGACGTTGAAACCCCAATTCTAGGTAAGAGCACTCCTGAAGGTGCTAGAGACTACTTAGTTCCTTCACGTGTCTACAACGGACAATTCTTCGCCTTGCCACAAAGTCCACAATTATATAAACAATTACTCATGGTAAGTGGAGTAGATAAATATTTCCAAATTGCACGTTGTTTCAGAGATGAGGACTTGAGAGCAGATAGACAACCTGAGTTTACCCAAGTGGATATTGAAATGAGTTTCGTTGAAGAGGAAGATATCCAAAACTTAATGGAACCATACCTAAGAGAAGTTCTTAAAAAATTTAAGGGCAAAGATATTCCTGCAATTGAGAAATTAACTTACAAAGAAGCAATGGATCGTTTCGGATCTGATAAACCAGACATGAGATTTGGTCTAGAGATTTGCGATATTTCAGATTTAGTAGCAGATTCAGAGTTTAGAGTATTTAAAGATGCTCTAGATGCAGGTGGTTCTGTAAGATTAATTACAGTTCCTGCAGGTGGAAAGCTGAGTCGCCGTGAAATAGATGCACTAAGTGAGTATGTTAAAACATATAGAGCAGGCGGACTTGCTTGGTTAGCTCCTGAAGATGAAAAATGGCGTGGATCCATTCTGAAATTTGTTACAGAAGATTTAGAAGCTAAATTACTAGAAAGAACAGCAGCAAAGACAGGTGACTTATTGCTTATTGTTGCAGACAAGAATAATAAGATTGTTTTAGAATCACTTGGACATTTGAGAAATAAAGTAGCAGCCGACTTAGAATTATATGATCCAGCAGATGACAAACTAGTTTGGATTACAGAATTCCCACTATTCGAATGGGACGAGGAAGAAGGCAGATACACTGCAGTACACCACCCATTCACCAGCCCAATGGACGAAGATATTCAATATCTAGATACTGATCCAGGTAGAGTTCGCTCTAAAGCCTATGATATAGTAATGAATGGTTATGAGCTTGGTGGAGGAAGTATCCGTATCCACGATAATGAGTTGCAAAACAAGATGTTCGAGCTACTTGGCTTTACTAAAGAATCAGCTTATGAGCAATTCTCATTCTTGCTAGATGCGTTCAAATTTGGTGTACCTCCTCATGGTGGTATTGCCTTAGGTTGGGACCGTTTGATAATGTTGCTTTCTGGATGTAACAATATCCGTGACGTTATTGCTTTCCCTAAAGTTCAAACATCAGCTGATCTAATGACAAAAGCTCCAGGTGTAGTTAGTGAGCAACAATTAGAAGAATTAGGTTTGATCATTGACAAAACAGCTGCAGAAGCACCTGATACAGAAACAGTAGATGAGCTTCAATAGTATACGTTAGAGGTTGCAATGGACAAAAAACACAAGCCACAATCTGAATATGAGAGAGATTTATCTGCAGAAGAGCAAGCGGCAGAGGTATTACTTGACGCTGAGTCTGCTTCCGTATATGGTGTGCGCCAGGCTAAAATTCAGATGACTCCAAGAAAAGAATATATTCCAAGTTCAGAAGGTTTAGAAGAATTTAACTTGCAGATAGAGAATGATGCTGCCAGAGAAAATTTTGCGACTAATGATTCGGAATCTAACGGTTCAGAAAAAGCGAAGCTTTACGCAAAAGGAACTAGTAATGGCAGTAAAAAACATAAACAAGTACTAAATGCGTCAGAAGATGTTTTTACCAAAAGAGATAAAAGAGTTGTTATTTTAGAAATTCTTGACTGGATAAAATATATTCTAGTTGCCGTAATACTCGGTCTATTAATTAGTAAATTTGTAATTCAACGTAGTGAAGTTGTTGGAAGATCAATGGAAGACACGTTACACAATGATGACCAATTGATAGTAGATAAGTTAAGTTTGCATTTTTCACATCCACAAAGAGGTGACATTGTAACCGTAAATGGTGCCAAAACACATAAGAAAGATGAAAATGTAGGTATGCTAGTTAAAAGAGTTATCGCTATTCCAGGAGATACTTTGGACTTCAAAGATGGAAAAGTTATTGTAAATGGCGAAGAAATAGAAGAGAACTACTTAAATGTTGGTACCTATACCATGGAGCCATTTGGCTGGAAAGGCGAGATTACGATACCTGCGGGACACTACTTTGTATTAGGAGATAATAGAGGTAATTCAGCTGACTCCAGGATTTTTGGACCAGTTCCAGAAGATGCAATCGAAGGCAAAGTCTGGATAAGAATTTATCCATTTGATAAGTTTGGAAAAATTAATTAGAGCATAGTTGATTAGAGCATATTGATAAAATCTGAATTAAAATAAATTAAAAAACATTAATGAAAGAGGTAAGAATTTGTCAAAGAGTGATGACAAACAAAAATATATAAGAAATTTTAGTATCATTGCCCATGTAGACCATGGTAAGTCTACTTTGGCAGATAGATTACTGCAAAATACAGGTGTCTTGACTGAACGAGAGATGAACAATCAAGTTCTAGACAATATGGACATTGAGCGTGAGCGTGGAATCACAATCAAGGCTCAAGCCAGCAAGATGTACTATAAATACAAGGACGGAGAGATATACGAACTCAACCTAATAGACACTCCAGGACACGTTGACTTCAGCTATGAAGTATCTCGTTCTCTAGCTGCATGTGATGGTGCAATTTTAATCGTGGATGCGGCTCAAGGTATTGAAGCTCAAACGCTAGCCAATGTTTATCAAGCTGTTGGAATGGATCTAGAGGTATTGCCAGTAATTAATAAGATTGACCTACCTTCAGCACGTCCAGATTTTGTAAAAAACGAAATTGAAGATGTAATTGGTTTAGATGCTAGTCATGCGCCTTTAATTTCTGCAAAAGAAAATATCAACATTGATCAGGTTCTAGATAGCATAATTGAGTATTTGCCAGCCCCTGAAGGAGATCTAGATGCTCCGCTCAGAGCCTTGATATTCGATGCTAAATACGATACTTATCAAGGCGTTGTAATTTATGTACGCATCAAAGATGGTCAGGTTAAAGTCGGTGACGAGATCCATTTAATGCACTCTGGAGCTGAGTTTACAGTCACTCAAGTTGGGGATTTCAAGGCAGGACAATTAGCTGCTACAACAGATCTATCTGCAGGTGATGTTGGTTATATAATCGCTTCGATTAAGAATGTTAAAGACACTCAAGTTGGTGATACGGTAACACTAGTTAAGAATCCGGCAAAAGAGCCGATCCCAGGTTATCAACCAGCACAACAAATGGTTTACTGTGGACTTTATCCTACAGATAATGCTCGTTATGGGGATTTGAGAGATGCAATGGAAAGATTGCAATTAAATGATGCTTCTTTTACATTCGAGCCTGAAACGTCAGCAGCACTAGGTTTTGGTTTCCGTTGTGGATTCCTAGGTTTGTTGCACTATGAAATTATTCAAGAACGTCTAGAACGTGAATTTGACCTAGATATTATTTCAACTGCTCCGTCAGTTATTTATCATGTATTTACTAACACAGGAGAAATGGTAGAAGTTTCTAACCCTGCTAATTTACCACCAGTCGAGCAAAGAGAGAAGATTGAGGAGCCTATTGTTACTGCAACAATAATGACCCCAACTGAATATACAGGTAATATCATGAAACTCTGTCAAGAGCGTCGTGGTGAGTATGTAAATATGAATTATTTGGATGAGTCATTGGTTGAGATAACTTATGACATGCCTTTGAACGAAATTATTTATAACTTCTTTGATGTTTTGAAGTCTAACAGTAAAGGCTATGCTTCCTTGAATTACGAGATTAAAGATTATGAACCATCTGATTTAATCAAGCTGGATATTTTAATTAATCACGAAAAAGTTGATGCCCTCAGCATGATTGTCCACAGAGAAAAAGCCGAATTTCGTGGTCGTAAGATGGTTAAGATCCTTAAAGATGAAATACCTAGACACCAATTTGAGATACCAATTCAAGCAGCTATTGGTGGCAAAGTTATCGCTCGTGAAACAGTTAAAGCCTATCGTAAAGATGTTATCGCCAAGTGTTATGGTGGTGATATCTCACGTAAGAAGAAACTCCTCGAAGCTCAAAAAGCTGGTAAGAAACGTATGCGTCAGGTCGGTAGTGTAGAAATTCCTCAAGAAGCATTTATGGCAGTTCTCAAGTTAGAGGAAGAGGAGTAGAAATTAAACCTTTTCTAATGAAATTTTGTGAAAGCAGTGGTCTGAATTTTTCCGATTGCTGCTTTTTTGTTGCTCAGATCTGTGACGTGTGCTTACATTAGAAATTTAATATTGTGAAAATAGCCAAATTTTACTGGTGAATTTGTTAAGAGTTACGAAAATCAGTAAATGGATTATTAAGCTTTGCAAAAATATTTTAAGTATGTTGAGAAAACGAATATATTAGCGTATTATATAAAAGTAGTCAATGAAGTTGATGGTTTACTATCAAATTGCACAAAAATACTAACCGGATTTTGGCTAATATAAAGTAAAAAGATTTTTTAAATAAGGAATTGTATAGGAGGTGCTTATGATTCCAGGAGAAGAGTTAGTTAGAACAAATAGAAGTGATTTTCATGATGTAGATAACTTTGACAATTTCAAAAGTTCATATGAAAACCAAGACAATGAGAGAGGCAATAATCAATTTTACAGCTTAGCACTTATAAGTACAGTTTTAGCAATAGTTGTATGTCTTGCATATCTACTTGGATAAGTCACAAGAAAATTGTAAAATAACTCATAGAGTACCCTTAGTTAGGGTACTCTATTTTTTTAGGAAGATAGTTGTTTGTAAATTTAAAAGTGAGGGGAGAGTCGTGAGAAGCTATTCCAAAATATTTAGAAATAAAGATTATGGATTTATTAGAGAAGAAGATATGCCTGATTCGGGGTATATATCTAATAGTCTTGCAAATCTTGATTATATAGAGTGGCTAACAACTGGAGAAACTTCTCATTTAGCAGATAACCATTGTGGGGCAGTCACAACTACCAACATGATTATTTATTATTTAAATTCTACTGAGGGTCAGAATGTTTCCAAGTTAAAAGCTTTTGATATCTTCGCAAGAGTACATAAATTCGTTGGAAACGGACCTGTTCCTAAATTGTCAGCTAAAGTACGTAAGTTTTTTCATAGATACTATAAACCAGTAGTTCACAAGCGAGTTAGAAAATCTTATGAAATTAAACAAGCTATAAATGAGGGAAAAATCATAACCTTACTTCTAATGGCAAATATATTTGACTGGCACTGGGTGCTCTGTGTTGGGTATAAAGAGTATCTTAATGGGGACTTTTATCTGGAAGTTGTTGATGCTTGGCATAATAGTGGGAAGAGATTTTATAAGTTGAAGTCTCAGGCTTTTTTAGTGTCAGCTGTGGCATATGATTTAGGGATTGGTCAGGAGAAAAAATAAAAAATGGTAGAAAAACTATATGGCAAGAGTAGCATAGATTTAAAACCAGATGGTTATGTCACATATGTTTGACAACACTAGAACAAAACAACACAGTTCTGAAAAAGTCGCTTGATTTTAATCGAGAGCATGATTATAATGGTATGGCTTTAAACTCTTGATTATATTTAAGTAGTTGAGCGAAATGTTGAAAACATAATAAATGCGGATATGGCGGAATTGGCAGACGCGCTAGATTTAGGTTCTAGTGTTTAATAGACGTGCAGGTTCGACCCCTGTTATCCGCACCATAGTAGTTTTATTTAAATAGATAAATCCTTGAAAGCGAGTATTTAACAGACTTTCAAGGATTTATCCTTTTTATTCAAGGATTGCAATATTCTAATAAACTGACCCAAATTTACCCAAGAATTTATCCGTAAGTTTTAATCAGAAAGAAGATCGAATATTTCAGATATTTTTTGAGTAAGTTCTTTATCTCTTTTTTAGCAATTTGTTTTTCTTGTAATGGGGATATATCATGTACGTAAGTGTTTAAAATGTCCATACATTCTGATATCCGAAAACTTTTTTTAATCCTCAAGGTTTAATTTTTTATTAGAGTAAGTAGCAAATGTATGTTTTAATTCATGTGTAAGGTAATAATACATATGTGACATAAAAACAAAAAATAGAAAGCCATCTGGTACAATAAATTTCACTACAAACCATAGTAATCAGAGAAAGGCTTTCTATGAAAATAAGTATAACAGAGGAAATGAAATATCGCCAGAGGGTAGTTGAATATGCCATAAAGCATAATAACAATGCAGATGCAGCACGAAGATATGATACAAGTAGGCAACAAGTACAAAGGTGGCGAAAAAAATATGATGGTACAATAATATCTTTAGCAAATAAATCAAGACGTCCCCATAGTCATCCAAAGCAGCATACCGAATATGAGAGAGAACTTATCAGAGAAAAATATCGTTATCATAAACATGAGGGATTAGGATAAGTCTATAGAAAATGCAGAGATGTTGGGTATAAGCGCAGTTATGAGTCAATGTGCAAATAGATAAAGAAACTAAAAGAATACGAAAAACCGAGAAATGTCAGTTATCCTAAAAGTAAATATAAACCGTTAGAAGGAAGATATCCAGGAGAGTTTGTAGAAATAGATGTAAAATACGTGCCGCTTGAATGTATAGGATTTAAGAGTAATTACCAGAGATACTATCAGATAACAGCCATAGACCTATATAGCAGGAAAAGAGTATTAAAGATAGTAAACGAAAATAGCACGTATGAAACATCAAAAATGTTAAAAAGTCTAGAAAAAGAATTTGGATTTAAGATAAAGACAGTGCAAACAGGTAACGGTAGCGAATTTTGTAATGACAGGGGAAAGAAGGAAAGAATCTTTATTTGAAAAGAGTCTAAGACAATTAGGAATAAAATACATAAGAACAAGACCATATTCACCTTGGCAAAATGGAGTAGTTGAAAGAAGCCATAAAATAGACAATGAACTCTTTTACAGTAGAAGAAGATTTAAAAGTGAAAAGGAAATGTATAAATCATTTCAACGATATAGTGTAAGGACAAATAATATAGCAAGAAGAGTACTGGGATTTAAGATGCCAAATGAAATGGTAGAGGACTATATG
Organism: uncultured Fastidiosipila sp.; assembly: GCA_963510375.1. GTDB lineage: Bacteria > Bacillota > Clostridia > Saccharofermentanales > Fastidiosipilaceae > Fastidiosipila. The sequence goes on along the minus strand of CAUPES010000004.1, from coordinate 8,916 downwards.
ACAAGAGTAGCATAGATTTAAAATCAGATGGCTTTGTCACATATGTTTGACAACACTAGAAATTATAAATGGAAAAGTTCAAGAGGTGTTTGATTTTAATTTTATAAATATTAATATTTTGTTATAGGATGTTACTTATTAGTTAATATCTTATTTTATATTCTAGGAAGGGAGATTTGATCAAATGGATAGAATAGAGTTAAATAATTCTTTTGAAAATAATGATTTTTTTAGTATTAGCATATCAACTAGTACTGAGATGTCTAGAAAAGAATATAATGCTTTAGGTGGACATACTGGTGGAAATACTCCAGGTGGATCAACGCCAAGTTGTACTAAGCCAGTAATATTAGACTAATTGTTTTTAGGTAGCTTAGATTACATCTAAGCTACCGTTATAGGATTGATAATGCAAAAATTTGAAATTGAAGAAATGTGTAGTATTCGGGTAGCGCTGTTCTCTGAACAGGAACTTGAGAGTACTCTAAGATTATTTAGAGATAGTATTAATGACTTGCACGAAATGAGAGAAGTTTTAAAAAGAACTTCTGAGAGTGAATTAGGCCGTATCATAAGACTTAATAGTGTAGATCTTTTTGAATCATTAAAAAATGCTTATAAATTGGATGCTAGAAAATTAAAAGCTTCTTATTATAGTGTGTTTAGATATTTAACTAGAATGTATTCTAGATCAACCCCAAATAAGTTGATGTCTAATGTTGCTAATTTTAAATTAACAAATAATAGTCCTCATGAAAAATTAATTATTAAAAATAGGTTTGTACATTTATTACCTAAAATATCTCGTATTTTTAATGATTATGAAGAAATTATAGAAGGTTTGAATGAAACTAGTAATCAAAAGTTATTTCTAAATAATTGCGTCTTTACTAATGGAGATTTTTATGAGTTTTGTATAGTTGGCGAAAATCCAGTTTTTAAAGATGGAGATAAAATAATATATAACAGCAGTATATTTTTGGATTTTATTGTGACTCAACTTTCTAAGTATAGATTTATTTCTGTTAAAGGCTTAATAGATGAGAGTAAGAAATTAACTGAATTAAGTAATGTTAATTCAAACTTAATTGTTTCATATTTAAAGAAATTATTAAAAGAAAGATTTCTTTTGCTTGAAGAATATCCAAATATAGAAATTTTAAAAAATCATAAAATTGATCTTAAAACATATTTAGAAACAGAAAATTTAAAGGAAGACTTATTTTTATTTAATATTGATTCAGAAGTAGAATTTGAAGATCATTCTGTTAATATTTCTTTAAATAATGTAAAAAAACTTGGTAATTTATTGGGGAATGTTACAAATTTGTCAACTGTTGAAAATATTCAATTGGATATATATAAAAATAAGATTATTGAGAAATACGGATATTGTGTTCCGATAAACATTTTAGAATTATTTGATGAGAATGTTGGACTGGGGTCTCCTTTTTTAATAAATTTCATTGATATAGAAAATCTGAATAAATTAAATAAATTTAGAGATCATGTTATACAGATCTTGAATAAAAATGCAAACAGAAAAGAAAAGTTTACCTTTTTAACAGATGACGATATAATAGAAATATTTAATAAAGATTATAATTTATATAATTTTAGAAATGATATTTGTAGTTTTGATTTAGTACTTAAACCTGTGGATAATGAAAAGGTAGATTATATCATTAATAGTGTAGCCTCATCTTTATTTAGTAAAAATTTTACAGGAAGATTTATGTTTTTAAATAATGAAGATATAAATTTAGCTAATAATATTTTCGGACTTAATTATTGGAGTTCTGAAATGAATGTTAGAGAATTATCGGCTAAAAAAATAAAATATCCTAGAAAAATAAACGTAAATAAATCTTCTGAGAATAAAACAGATATAAATTTTTCAGATATAAGAATAATGATAGACAAAAACAACAAATTTGTTATTTTAGATAAGAATTTAAATTCTATTTTAATTGATAACGAGTCTATGATTAATTTATCTCTTGAGAATCATATTATTAGGTTTCTTTTAGAATTGTCTAGTAATGCGATTAATATTCAAAATTTTATTGATGTTTTAATTTCTTTAGCTGATAACTTGAAGTTAGATATACTTTATAAAAATATTCTATTAGCACCTAAAGTTTACAAGATTAAAGATATAAGAGAACTATCAGATTTTGAAAAGGATGAAATTTCAGTTGTTAATGGAGATATGGTTTTAAGATTTGATCTAAAAGAAAAACTTGATGAAATATTAATAGATGAATATATAAAAAATAATAAATATCTTGTAGTTACAAATAAAATTTTAAACGCTCCTTCAAACTTAATTGTTGATAAAGATGGGAATTCATATAATAGTGAGATTGTTTTTTCTTTTTTTAATTTAAATGAAAGTAGAAAAAATAATAATAAAAATTATAATTTCGACTACTTTTACAAAGATAAAGTTTCCTTATTTAATGAAGATTTTGGGTATTTGTATATTAAAGTATACAGCTCAGTTGGGATGCAAAATACAATAATTAATAGCATTTATAAATCGTTTTTAATTAATAAATTAAATTGGTTTATGGTCAGATATAAGGATGAGAGGTATCATTTGCGTATTCGAATCAGGTACACCTCAAATTTATCAATAGAAAATATTTTCTTACTATTAAATGATTTCCTAAAAAAAGGATTAATACAAAGTTACAATTTTGACATATATACTCGTGAGCTAGAAAGATATGGTGGAAAAAAGAATATAAATGATGTCGAAAAAATCTTTGAAGATGATACTTTATTTGTATCAAAATTATTAAGTAATTATTATAGTCAACAATATTACATGGAAATAATAGATTTAAAAATTTTATCATATTTATATTTAACAATAGATCCAAATTTAAAGTATTTGGACATATTAATCAATGAAAAAGTTAAATCTAAAAAATTGAAAAGTAAATTTGATTTAATGAGAAATAAGTTACTGGAGTTAGAAATTGATGATGAATTAAAAAATATTGCTAATGATATTTCTAATGAAATAAAAGTAATTTTAATTAAACTAGAAAATGAATTCACATTCGAATACATTTCTGATTTTTTAAGTAGCCTACTGCATATGCATTTTAATAGATTATATGGTGATAATAATAAAGAGATGGACATGAGAGTACAGTTAATGCGAACTATAAAATATTTTTTTTATAGGAGGGAAAATAATGTTTGAAAATCTTTTTATATCTGATATTGCAAATCGTGATTTAGGAGAAGATTTTTCATTATCTTCAGGAACTGCAGGAGATTTACTTGTCCTTGGTAATTACTATCAACTGACTAAGGATATAGATGTTATAGATATTATTGAAAAAAAACTGAAGTCAATAAAAGGAATTGTTATTGGCTTAGATGTTTCTCAGTTGGGTTTGTGGACAGGACCTTTAGGGTTGTTGTACTCAGTTAATTTGATTAATAACATAACATCAAATCAATTTTTAGATTATGAGAAAGTTTTGTACAATAATTTAAGACCGCTTTTAGATCATTGGTCAAAATTTACAGAAATATCTACTTATAATGATTTTGATTTTGATTTCATTTTTGGTATATCAGGAATATTTTGTTGTATATCGAATATTGACTTTTTTAAACAAGATAAAATAATGGTCCAAAAATTTGAAGCTATAGTAAAAAAGATTCTTATTACTCCTTTTAATGAAATTGTATCTATAGTTAAAAATAAAACTAATCACATCTATCCTAATGACAATATATTAGATGATAATCCTTTCATAGATTTAAGCTTTGCACATGGTATTACTGGCTATGCAAATTCATTGATTCAAGTTTCAAAGATTTTTCCTAAGCATAAATTGGAAATAAATAGATATATAGAAAATATTAATAAATGTATAATGGATAAGATTTTTATGAATGATAAATTTGATTTCCCTGATTGTGTAAATTCAGTAAACTATGAATCTTGTCTTTCAAATCGCTCCGTGGCACATAAGTTATCCTGGTGTAGAGGATTAACAGGATTATTAATCTATTTTAATAATTCTAAAAATAATCATTTTGGCAAATTATTTGAATTTTTAAGTAATGAGTTGCAAGAAATTAATTATATTTCAAAAGATGAAACTAAGATAGGAATTTGTCATGGCCTAGAGGGCCTTATTTATACAATTTATTATTATTCAGATGAGTTCAAGGAAAATGATTTGTTATTAAGCAGTATTAATAAGCACCTTAAATTTATATTGAGTTCAAATGCTTTAGATAAATCTTTCTTAAATGGTTTGGGAGGGGTTTTTTCGATATATTGTGCATTAAAAGTAAAAAAGAATATGTTAGGTCATGAATGCTTAGGGTTTCTGTAAATTAAAAAAAAGATAGATAAGAGGTAGAAATGAATATATTTAGTATCATCAAGTCAGAGTGGAAAAAGAATTTAATACACATGTCAGTGATCTTATTAGGTTCTTTAGCGACAACAGCTTTTGGTCTTGCGAGTTCCAATTTACTTACAGCAGTTTCAGAAAAGAATATAGATATGTCCAAAACCTGGATAGTTATCATGTTAATAAGTGCAGTTATTTGGAGCTTGCAGATTTTTCTTGAAGCTATTAGCGAAAGAAGAACTATTGAAGCGATGAACTTTAATATAAGATCTGAAATTAGCGAAAAGATTATGAGTCTTTCATATGCTGACTTCCACGAGAATGAAGAAACAGATTATGTATCTTGGCTGATAAATGACATTTCAACTATTGATCAATATGGTTTTGGTAATTTATACATGATCATTTACCAGATATTTACCATATTATTAGGTGCATATATTCTTATAGACTTTCATTTTTCTATTATTGTAACAATATTACTTTTATCAGTTCTCATGTTTATAGTACCAAGATTTTTCACAAAAAAACTTAATGGACAAATGCTTGCTGTCACCGAGTCTAATGAGAAATTAACTACTTCATATAGTGATGTTTTAAATGGTTATGATGCTCTTTCAGCATTGGATAGGAAAAAGTTTTTTCAAAATGCGATAGAACTTGGATCTAATAATGTAGCACGAGAAAAATATAAATATGCAAAGATTGCAGGTGGATTAAGTTCAAGTTCTAATGGTGTCAGCTTGCTAAGTCAAGTGATTTTGTTAGCTCAAGCTGTATATTTAGTATTTGCTTATAACGTAGATATTGGAATAATTTCAGCGTGTACTTATTTTGGTAGTTTTATTTTTGCTAATTTAGTCGGAATCAATGCTAATTGGATTGAATTTAAAAGCGTAGATAAAATATTTGAAAAATTTAATAATAAAACTAAATGCACAAGTAAGTACTCAGAGAAAAAAGTTAAAGAGTTAGAAAACTCAATAGTGTTTAAAGATATTACTTATAAGTATGAGAAAGATAATGAAGAAAAAGTTTTATTCGACAATTTGAATTTGGAATTTAAGAAAAATAAAAAACATATTATATTAGGAGATTCTGGAACTGGTAAATCAACGATTTTAAATATTATTCTAGGAAGACTAAGTCCTATTGCAGGTCAAGTTTTGTACGATGGTGTTGATTACAATGAATTAAACCAGGAATCTTTACAACGACAGATTCTTTATTTGGATCAACGCCCATACATATTTAATGACACAATATATAATAATTTAACTTTGGGTGAAAAATATACTGATGAAAAAATCAAGGAAGTTCTGAAAAAAGTTCACCTAGATAAATGGGTAAAAAGCAGAAAAGACGGTATTAATACAGAAATAAGCTATAACAGTAAAAATATGTCAGGAGGAGAAAGACAGAAGCTTGTTCTGGCAAGAGGTCTATTAGCAGATAGAAAAATTGTTCTAATGGATGAAGCGACTTCAGCAATTGACAAAAATACTGCATTAGAAATTGAAAAACTCATAATGACTGATCCTGATTTAACAGTTGTAATAGTTACACATAATCTAAGAAGTGAGATTTCAGAGCTTGTAGATTTTACATTTAATTTGTAATAAATAATTTGCCCAAGTATTTAGCCGTAAGTTTTAATTAGAAAGAAGATCAAATATTTCTGATGCTTTTGGGCAATTTTTTATCTTTTTTAGCAATTTGTTCTTCTTGTAATGGGGATATATCATGTACGTAAGTGTTTAAAATTTCCATACATTCTGATATCCGAAAACTTTTTTTATCCTCAAGGTTTATTGTTCATTAAAAGTTATGTTTAAGTCCTCTGCAAGTCAATGAAAATTTAATTAGATTGCATCTGATATCCGAAAACTTTTTTTATCCTCAAGGTTTATTGTTCATTAAAAGTTATGTTTAAGTCCTCTGCAAGTCAATGAAAATTTAATTAGATTGCAGGTGACACTTTATTGACTTATTAGAGTAAAAGCTTTGGTAAAAAAATTGATAATTAGATGATTTTGGACCATCAATTAAAGATATAATTCGAGCCCACCACATCTAGTATACATCAAACAAAAGCAAATTTATAGACTTCCGCTCGCAGATTTATTCTGTTAAAATATGGTTAATAAATGATTACCGCAGGAGGTGGTTCTATGAGAGTGATTGATTATTAATTTGCATTACACATTAACTTTTTAAAAATTCATATTTAGGAGGAAATTAAATATGAAAAAATCATTTAGACAAAAATTAGTTTCAGCATTTATTTTTTCAGCTGTGTTTTCATTCTTGTTATTCCCCAACACAACATTACAAGCTCAAGATAACAATGATTATACCTACTACGAGGAGTTAGTAGAAAAAGGTGTTCTGGGTGAAGATGTTACATTTGAGATGTGGCAAGATTTAGTCACTGAATCCAAACTTATAGAAAAAGCTTTTGAAGATTCGGAAAATTTCACATTAGTTAGAAAGTTTACCAATGATAATTCTGATACGCTTATGGGGTTGCCTACTGATCCTAATGTCCCTGTAATCCATGACGGGGGTTCGGGCTCAGATTTTAGAGCAGGTGATATATTTATTACTAATGCTACATTTGGCCAAATAACTGGTCATTCTGGAATTATGATGACCAATGGTAACATTTTACATATAGCTGGCATTGATTATACTCCTCAACCAATATCAGTTTCCAGCTGGAATAGTAGCTATACTAATGCCAAAAGTAATACTTGGACTAAAGTATACAGATGTGTTAATGGAACAGCAGGAATCGAGGCTGCTAAGTGGGCTTACAACACATATTATAATTCTGGAGCAAAGTATTGTATTTCACCTAATTTGTCTTCTACCAATGAGACTTATTGCTCTAAGTTAGTCTGGCAAGCATATTATTATGGTGCTGGGAAAAATTACGTAACAAACACTGCAATTTATCGTATTGTCTTACCATATTCTCTAGGAAGTGAAATCAGTGTTTACCATAAATATACTATTGCTAGATGATAAACTAATTAAGGAGTAGTTATGAAAAAAACAAAAAAAACATCATTTAAAATCTCGATAATAATACTTATTTTCATTGCACTTTTCTTTTTATATAAATTAGTTATTCTCCGTGCAATTGCTATTAATAGAGTACAGGGCTTCATTGAAGACCAAAATGCAGATAGAAACAATATAGAAATTGTTGGTGCAGGTTGGGATCCTTTAAAGAGTGGTGGTTGTAATGTAGTTGTTAAAATTAAAGATGACCCTGACCGTGAATATTTCTATAATTACAAATTAATTACCAATACTAGGAAAGGTTTAAAATTCGATTATATCAAACTGTCATATGTTAGCAAAAATGGTCAAGAGGATTTTAATGCAAAATACGGAAAACTGGAAAATTGAGCGATTGTTGTTTGAGGGCAGGTGACTACATAATCGCCTGCCCTATAGAACAAACTGAGATAGTAATACTTGTCGTTGATATAGACCATAGAAGACAAGTATACAATTAGCTTTATATACTAAGGACTAGATGTTTACGCTGTTATCATCGTTAGTGTTTTTTGTAAACATAAAAACATTAAGAAGGCTTAAAACCCTTTAAATAAGGAGTTTACATAAAAGGAGTGCAAAATGAGTAATAAATTAGTGTCTTTTAGAATAGACACAGAACAGTATAAGAATTTAGAAAAGTTAGCAAAAAATAAGATCTTTCTGTTGGTCAATATTCCAGAGAGTTAATTTTAAATATTCTATACATAACTAATTCTGAAAATAATAATACTTATTTTTGAATCTACTCCAGCAAGAACTTCAATCTAAAATAAGCAAATTGAAGAACTTCAAACACTAATCAAACAAGAGCAAGCTTTACATTTAAATCTTCAAAAACAACTTCCAAAAATGGAATCAAATTCCAATAATAATGATAAGTCAAAAACAAAGAAAACTGGTTTTTTCAGTAGTATTTTTAAAAGATAAAAAAGTTAATGTACCTCGTACTTATGTTTTAATAAATTCATCTTTATTTTAGATCTAAAAATAAAGAAAATAAAGTTTAAGAACTGAGGAAATCCAGTCACCGCATATAAATTCACCTGAAAGCCAGAACAAACTGGAGAATGGGATCCTAACGAGTATCTAGAGAATGAAAGCCATAAAAACTCAAAACAAAAATATTATAAAAATGGTATTCCGAAGCCTGACGAACGAGAATATCCAGATGAAGAACTTCAAAGTTATTACTATTATGCATTTGAAGATGAGGAATCAAAACCAAAGGAGATTTTTGACTCAGAAATAAAAGATGGTTTCGAAGATGAATCTCCAATATTTGGTAGGCAATTAGGAATATAATTTAAGCCCATTTAATCAAGTATACCTTAAATAAATTTTAAATGGTAGACTGTTTTTTGTAAAAAAATTGTGACATAATATGGTTAATAAAACAATTCCTTAAGACTGACTATATGAAGTCAAGTCAAAATAAAACAAAGTAAGGAGTCTATAT
>CAUPES010000003.1:0-108901 GCA_963510375.1 uncultured Fastidiosipila sp. | reverse complement strand
TAAAGCGACATTTTCGCTGATTATTTAGGTGCGACATATTCGCTGATTTCTCACATTGTAAAAATAAGTACTTGCAAATATTTTTGAGTTACAGTATTATACTAGAGCACTAAATTTTGGAGAGATGGTCGAGTTGGCTGAAGGCACCGGTCTTGAAAACCGGCAAGGGGCAACCCTTCGTGGGTTCGAATCCCACTCTCTCCGCCAAGATAGCCTGTAACCTTTATGGTTGCAGGTTTTTTTATGTTTAGCGTACTAAAAAATGTTGCGTTAATATGCCACGAAATAGACAACCACCGCAAAAATGAATATACTATCCTCTAGAAGCATTATTGGAGGCCAATTTGAAAATATTAGTAATAACCCAAAATTTCTATCCAGATGATTTTAATATCAATGAGATAACGTTTAGAATGGCTAAAGATGGTCACGATGTTCAAGTACTCACAGGTTTACCTAACTACCCCAAGGGAGTAGTCCCAGAGGCGTATAAGTGGCCTAAAGTTATCAGTGAAACAGTCAATGGTGTTACAGTCCATAGAACCAAGATTCATGAGAGAAGAGATGGAATTTTCCATAGATTTTTGAACTACGCTTCATTTGCTATAAACTCTAAGAAACGCTTGAAAGATTTGCCAAAGGATTTCGATGTTATTTTCTCATATCAGCTTTCGCCGATTTCTATGGCACATGCTGCGAGAGCATTACGTAAGCAAACTAATATACCTTTATCAATGTATGTACTTGATATTTGGCCAGAATCGCTCAAGGCTTGGAATCTGACGGAGTCTAATCCTATCTATAAAATTATTTCCAAGTACTCAAAGAATATTTATAGTTCTGCGGATCAATTGTTAATTAGTTCCAAACCATTTGCTGAGTATCTGCACATTACTCATGGCCTTGACCCAGAAGAAATGCATTACCTGCCACAACACTCAATAAATATGCTTAGCAAAGAAGAGCTGCCCAACCCATTTAATGATGACAAGAAGCACTTCATCTACGCAGGTAATATTGGCGCGGTGCAGATGTTAGATGTCTTGGTAGACGCAGCTGAGCTTTTGCAAACACGATATGCAGATACATCAAGGAAGATACAAATTGACATTTTTGGTGACGGTTCTGAATTTACTAGAATCAAGGATTTAGTTGAGCAGAAGAATTTAGCTAGCATCATGAAACTACATGGTCGAGTTAGCAAAGATAAGTTAAAAGCGTATTATCAGCATGCGTATGCTTTTCTTTTAACCCTGAAGAGAGAGAATTATATTGGCGATACTTTGCCAGCGAAGTTGCAAGGTTATATGTCTGCGGCTAAACCAGTTATTGCAATGGCAGGTGCAGGAGCTTCAGCAGTTTTGGAAGAGTCAAAGGCAGGGCTAACAGTTGAGCAAGGTAGAAGCGACATCTTAGCTGAAAATATTTTGAGATTAGAGTATGATAAAGACTTAGTAGACACTATGGGCAAAAATGCAAGAGCTTATTATGAGCAGCATTTTACTTTAGAAGAATTTATGAGAAAATTATATAGTTATTTAGAAACATTAATTGAGAGAGGAGTAAATTAATGAGTTTTTTTAAGGATAAAGTTTTGCTTATCACAGGAGGTTCAGGATCTTTTGGTAGAGCCTGTGTAGATCGTTTCCTTGATACAGATATCAAAGAAATTCGTGTTTTTTCTAGAGATGAGGCAAAGCATGACGCAATGCGTCACGATTACAAGAGTGACAAGATTAACTATTTCATTGGAGACATTAGAGAATACGATAGCGTAAAAAATGCTATGCGTGGTGTAGATTATGTTTTCCATGCTGCAGCTATCAAAGAAGTTCCTAGTGCGGAGTTTTTCCCAATTGAAGCTGTTAAGACCAATATCCTAGGTGCAGATAATGTTATTAATGCTGCAGTAGAAGAAGGTATTGAAGGTATTGTTTGCTTATCAACAGACAAGGCAGCCTATCCTATCAATGCAATGGGAATGACCAAGGCTATTATGGAGAAACTAGTTGTCGCCAAGACCAAGAGCTATAGAGATAACAAAACATTAGTATGCTCAACTAGATACGGAAACGTTATGGCATCCAGAGGATCTGTAATCCCATTGTTTATTAACCAAATCAAGACAGGTCAACCACTTACAATTACAGAGCCGCTCATGACAAGATTCTTAATGAGTTTGCCAGAAGCAATTGACTTGGTTATGTATGCTTTTGAACATGCTGATCCAGGTGATTTATTAGTGAGAAAAGCTCCAGCTTCAACCATTGGTGACTTAGCTCAAGCTTTATTAGAGCTATTTGATGCAGATAACGAAATTAAGATTATTGGTAAACGTCACGGTGAGAAGATGTATGAAACCTTAGTTACAAACGAAGAGATGGCTAAGGCAATTGATATGGGTGACTATTATAGAATCCCTGCTGATACTAGAAACTTAAACTATGATGTTTATTTCAAAGAAGGTGCGGCAGATTCTCGCCAAGTTGTTGAACAGTTCAATTCTGATAACGCCAGAAGATTGAATGTAGAAGAGGTCAAAGAGTTATTGTTGACTGTTGATTACGTTCGTGAAGAGTTGGAGAATTGGAAGAAGTAGGTAGTTGTAAGGGGCAAGTAGCAAAGATAAGAAGCAAGAAGTAAGGGGCGAATTCATATGAAAGACATTAAGCATGATCTAAGTCAATCTCGTCTCCTAATTACAGGAGGAGCAGGGTTTATAGGATCGAATTTAGCAGTTAAGTTATTAAATGATTATGCAGGCATAAAGATATTAGCAATTGATAATTTGAACGATTACTATGATACCTCGCTCAAAGATTACAGACTTTCTAAATTAGCAGGATATGAGGACTTTGAGTTCAAGAAGGTTGATATTGCTGACAGAGAAGCTTTGAATGAAGTTTTTAAAACCTTTAAGCCTAATTTGGTCTTTAACTCAGCAGCTCAAGCAGGTGTCAGATATTCAATTGACAATCCGGATGCATATGTAGAATCGAACTTAATTGGTTTCTATAATATTCTGGAGGCTTGTAGACATTCTTATGAGAACTATGAGGGTGGAGTAGAACATTTAGTCTACGCTTCTAGCTCAAGTGTATATGGAGATAGCAATAAAGTGCCTTATTCTGTAGATGATAAGGTTGATAATCCCGTTTCTCTGTATGCGGCCACCAAGAAGTCTAATGAGCTTTTGGCTCATGCTTATAGCAAACTTTATGGAATACCAAGTACAGGTTTAAGATTCTTTACAGTTTATGGACCAGCAGGAAGACCTGACATGGCGTATTTCAGCTTTACAAACAAGTTGCTCAATGGCGAAAAAATAAAGATATTTAATTATGGCAATTGTAGAAGAGACTTCACTTACATTGACGATATAATTCTTGGAGTTGAGAAGGTTTTACAATCTGAGCCTAATTTAACTGAAGATGGCGTTAAGTACGATATTTATAATATTGGAAATGGTGAACCAGTTAATTTAATGGATTTTGTCAAAATTCTAGGAGAAGAGTTAGTTTCGGCAGGCCTGCTGAAAGAGGATTTTGACCTAGAAGCAAATATGGACTTAATAGCTGCTCAGCCTGGTGATGTTGTAACAACGTATGCAGATGTAAGTAAACTTAAAGAAGATTTCAACTATGAACCACATACTAATTTCCGTGATGGAATTAGAGAGTTTGTGGAGTGGTACAAAGAGTTTTATTTGAATAAGGAGAAATAATGAAAATACTAGTTACTGGGGCAAAAGGCTTTGTTGGCAAGAATTTATGCTTAGAATTAAAGAATCGCGGTTATTCTGACATTATTGAGTATGATAAAGACTCCTCCCAAAAAGACCTTGACTCAGCTTGTAGAGATGTTGATTTCATTTTCCATCTTGCTGGGGTGAATCGTCCAGAGAACGTTGAAGAATTTAAAACAGGAAATGCAGACCTTACAGATGAAATTTTAAGTAAGCTCAAGAAATACAATAATAAAGCTAGATTTTTGTTATCTAGTTCGATTCAAGCAGAACAAGATAATCTTTATGGACGCAGCAAGAAAGCTGGCGAGAATTATGTCTTGGACTATGCCAAATCTGAGGGTGTTGAGGTGTATATCTATAGGTTCTCCAATCTCTTTGGTAAATGGAGCAGACCTAATTACAATTCAGTTGTTGCTACCTGGTGCCACAATATAGCTAGAGGCTTAGATATTCAAATTAATGACGAAAGTCATGTTATAAATCTCGTCTACATTGATGATGTTGTAGATGCCTTGATTAAAACTATGGAGAATGATAGTTCAATAGAAGCAAGTGAATATTATGCAGTCGAACCAGAGTATCCTATTAGTCTTGGCGAACTAGCTAGAACTCTTAAATCTTTTGCCGAGATGCGTGAAAGTCGAATGTTACCAGATCTGTCTGATCCACTAACGAGCAAGTTATACAGTACATATACAAGCTATATACCAGAAGATGACTTTAGCTATGATTTAGTGCAACATGAGGATCATAGAGGATCTTTTACAGAGATTTTTAGATCTCATGGAGCTGGTCAAGTATCTGTCAATATATCTAAACCTGGAATAAGCAAGGGCGAACACTGGCATACTAGCAAAGTTGAGAAATACTTAGTTGTACAAGGAAAGGCTCAAGTTAATTTGAGACAGGTGTTCTCTGATGAAGTCATAACTTATGAAGTCAGTTCAGAAAAGCTGGAAGTTATAGATATTCCAACTGGATATGTACACAATATAGTCAATATAGGCGATGATGACTTGATTACTGTCATGTGGGCAAATGAGAATTTTGACCCAGAAAATCCTGACACTCATCCGGAAAACGTTTAGCGTTATAAACTTTTCAGCATTGCTAAGCAAAATAAATACTTAAAAACAGAGGTTAATATGAAAAAATTAAAATTGATGACAATTCTAGGTACAAGGCCTGAGATTATTAGACTTTCTGAAGTTATTAAGAAAGCTGATAAGTACTTTGACCATGTCCTAGTCCATACAGGTCAAAACTATGATTATCAGTTGAATCAAGTTTTTTTTGATAACTTTGGCTTGAAGGAACCAGATTACTACTTAGATAGTCCAGGGAAAGATCTCGGAGAAACTATAGGCAACATAATCGCTAAGTCATATGAAATTATTCAAAAGGAGCAACCTGATGCCCTTTTAGTACTTGGAGATACAAACTCAGCACTTTCAGCAATATCAGCAAAGCGTCTTAAAGTACCTATTTTCCACATGGAGGCTGGTAATAGATGCTGGGACTGGAATGTTTCTGAGATGGTAAATAGAAAAATCGTTGACCATATCAGTGACGTTAACCTCCCATACACAGAGCATGCTAGAAGATATCTTTTGTCAGAAGGTATAGATGGTAAGACTACCTTTGTTACAGGTTCTCCAATGACTGAAGTTCTGGAGAATAACAAAGAAGCTATAGAAGCATCTAAAGTTTTAGAAGAATTAGGTCTAGAAGCCGGAAAATACTTCTTGGTATCAGCTCATAGAGAAGAGAATATTGATAACGAAGATAAGTTTATGCGTCTAATGACTGCAATTAATAATATTGCGGAGAAATATCAATATCCTGTAATTTTCTCAACTCACCCACGTACAAGAAACTTTATCGAGAGAAGAAATTTCAAATTCCACGAGTTAGTTAGAAACCTTGAACCTTTCGGCTATTTCGACTATAACAAACTTCAAAAAGAAGCTTTTTGCGTATTGTCAGATAGTGGTACCCTCTCGGAAGAGAGTGCTCTATTAGGATTCCCTGGTGTATTGATTAGAACATCTACCGAGCGTCCAGAAGTATTAGATCACGGAACTATAATCATTGGTGGTGTTGATACAGAGGTTGTAGAACACTCTGAAGATTTGGCTACCGCAATGTATTTAAACCATGAAGAAACAGTGCTACCAGATGACTATGTAGACAAAAATGTTTCAATCAAAGTAATTAAAATAATTCAAAGCTATACAGATATAGTTAACAAAACTGTTTGGTTAAAGGATTAGTGTAATTCATGTCAAAAGCAATAGTAGTTTTAGATAATCACTTTGTTAAGTTATCTAATGGCAGAATCTTAAATAATGGGATTGTGAGTGAGGATTTCTTAGCGAAATATTCTCAATATTATTCTGAAGTGTATTTTCTAGGGAGAACAGTAAATTTCGATGAAAAAGAACTCAAGAGTAATAGCGAATTTAGTAATTATAAAGAAGTTAAGTTTCAAACGGGCAAAGAGATTTTTAAACCTTTGCCCATGTTTAGAAACTTACAAGATTTAAGCAAAAAGTACAGAGAAATAAACAAAAATGTTAAGGCTTTACTAAATTCTGTTGAGGATGCTAGAGTGATACTAAGAGTGCCGAGCTTGCTAAGTTCTATAGTGTATTTTTCGCTACCAAAATCTCTCAAGAATAAGGTTATTATCGAGTGTGTAGCGGATCTTTCTCAAGTGACTCCGAGCATGACTAGATCTGCAATTCTAAAGAATAAAATTCTAAGCCATTGGACAAAGCGTATTGTTTCTAGAGCTTTTGCAGCTTCTTACGTTACAAAATATGCTTTGCAAGAAGTCTATCCTGCGAAGAGAGCTAAGGTGAAAAGTCATTATTCTTCAATTGACTTAAAAGATGATTTCTATTTCAAAAGAGAGATAAAAGCAAAACCGATTTGGAAGATAGTACATGTGTCGACACTAAATCAGAATACCAAAGGGCATAGCATATTGCTGAGACTCTGCAAGAAACTCATAGACAATTCTTATAATATTGAAGTTGATATAGTCGGTGGTGGTAGATATAAAGAGTTTTATAAGCATGAGGCGCAAGAACTTGGAATAAGTGAGTATGTTAATTTCTTGGGTAATATATCGGATAAAGAGGTTTTAAGACAAATATATATTGATTCTGACCTAATGATTTTTCCTACTGAGTTTGAAGGTTTGCCAAGAGTTTTAATTGAAGCAATGGCTTGCAGTCTGCCTTGTATTGCTACTAATGTGAATGGTATTCCTGAATTACTGCAAGTAGAAGATATGTTTGAGGTAGGAGATTTTGATGGTTTCTATAGTAGAGCAGTTGCATATCTTGAATCACTTGAAATTATGGAACAAGCTAGTGCTAGAAATTTTGAAATTGCCCAAAATTATGAGTACAAGAAATTACAAAACCAAAGATTGAACTTTTTCAAGACAATAGATGAAAGTTGGAGGTAGATTATGGATAATAAAATTTTATTTTTCTACCCAGGTGATATTGAAGGAAAAAGCGTTGAGCATGTTGCTGCAAGTGGTAGAGTCAAAAATCTCTCTAAAATAATTGAAAAATCAGGATTTGAAGTAATTCTTGTTGGAACAGAAGCAGTATCTGATTTTAATATGGATATTGCTGCAGGAATTACTGAGACTGAAGTTGATGGTTTTAAAACATATATCATTAGAGTTGGCAATAATAAAGGTAGTTTTTTCAGTGATGGCAAAATTCTGTATAAATATCTTGAGAAAATATATGGAATTAACCCAGAAATTAGTAAGATTGCTTTTTATGGTACAACCTTGAGATTTAGTAGAAGTATAAATAAATTTTGTAAGAAAAATCAGCTCGAGAGCATTTCGAGTGTAAATGAATGGGGAAATATTAATACCCAAGGTAGGCTTAATTTTTACTTGCAGAAATTAGGTATTGCTTACGTTAGAAGAAATTTTGACAAAACAATTGTTATCTCTACTTTAATGGAAAAATACTTTAATGATAATAAAAATAATGTCAGCATAAGGGTACCAAGTGTTTTTGACATGTCTAATTATTCAGGAACTGTTGAGAAGTACTTGGAAAATTTAAAAAACAAAAAAGATTATGAGGCAGATAATTATATTAAATTTACATATGCAGGGAGTATAAAAAACCAAAAAGACTATACTGCAAATTTTATTATTGCTTTGAGTAGATTAGAATCTAACTTGCTAGAAAAATGTAGATTTTATATTTACGGAAGTACTAAGGAAAGTCTACAAAAAGCTCTAGAAGAGTTAGGAGAAGAACGAGTTATAGATAGACTAAGTGATACATTAGTATTTAAAGGATTTTATCCAAACCAAGAGCTAATAGAAGAACTATATAAATTGGATTTTATGGTACTTTTGCGACCAGATCTACCATATGCTAATGCTGGATTTCCAACAAAATTTGGAGAAAGTTTGACCTTGGGCTTACCTGTTTTTGCAAATTTAACAAGTGACTTGAATTTATATATGCAAGATAAAGTCAATTCTGTTGTAGTTGAGAGTGAAGAGATTTCTGATGTAGTCAGCAGTTTAGAGAATGTCATAAGAAATTTTGAGTACCCAAACTATGAAATGAAGACTAATGCTTTTGAGACTGGTAAAAAATTCTTTGATTTAAATAACTATATTGAAGAGATGTCTCTATTTTTAGGGAAATGATAATGAAAAATAAAGTTAAACATACAAAGCAGTTTTTCACTTTGTTAATTGCAAGTGGAATGAATATATTTTTGAATCTTCTACTAACATTAATACTAACTAATATTCTTACTGTAGACGATTATGGCTTGTACCGTTATGTCTTTAATTTGTACAATATCTTGGCAGTCATATTGCAGCTAGGAATTTCACATTCAACTAGTATTGCTCTAACCAGGACAGATGATGAAGAAAAGACTAAGGCAATTATTACTTTTGCAAGTTTATTGATGTTCTCAATATCAATTATTTCTTCTATTGTAGTGATTATAGTTTTTTCTATTCTATTGTATGTAGGTGTTATATCCAATTACTTAATAGTATTTTCAATAATTTTTGCCTACACTGTAGTCATGCATACAGCTTACTTAGAGATATTAAAGGGAGCTAATGCTATTAATTCTCTAGCATTCCAGACAGTCGGTCCTAACTTATTTATGCTTGTTTTGACAGGGATAGCTTGGTATTTTGCGAGAGATTCTATTAGTTTCCTCATCGTATTAGGATGCCATGTTTTAGCCTATACATTTGTGGCAGCTACGGAACTTAAGGCTTTTTGGCAAAATATTAAAGGTCAAGGACACGAGCTCAGAAAAGAAATAGAGATTATTTGGAAACAAAGTGGATTTAATATATATATAGGTTCAATTTTTGGAGTTGCTAGTACGTATATAATTAACTCAATATCAGGTTTGATTATTTCTCTAGGAGAGTATGGTGTATATTCTCTAGGGCTGAGTCTCGCCACGCCAATGCAGATTATACCAAGCACCATGGGTAATATTCTTTATAAAGAGAGTGCAAAATCAGCTAAATTACCAAAATCAAATATTGTTTTAACTATATTAATAAGTATTTTTGCTTTATTAACATATTCGGCTGTATTATTATTTGTACTTCCAAAAATATTCCCGGCAGCCTATTCCAATTCTTTTGGACTAGGTGTATATTTGAGCGTTGCATCAAGCTTATATGGACTAGGTGATTACTTTAACCGCTATATTGCAGCTAAGGGACGTGGGGATTATTTGAGAAATGCGTCAACTATCTCAGGTATTGTAAATGTTATAGCATCGGTAATCTTGATGATGTTGTTTGGGGTAATAGGACTAGTCCTAGGAAGAATCCTAGGTGGATTTAGCTATATGATATCGCTTATTTTTGGATATAGCTTGCTGGTTAAGGAAAAGGAAATTCAATAATGAATAAAGATCAAAATTTAAAAACTAATTCAAATACTTTTCAAATATCTTTTTTACTGCTAATTTTGTTTTCAGTATTATGGCAGTCTAATGTCAAAGTACCATTTACAAGAAGTGGAGTAATTATGCTCTATGGTATTGATTTTCTCGGACTAGCTTTTTATTCTGTAGGTATTTATCTTTTTATACGATATTTATGGGAAAATAGTAAAGAAATTAGTAGAAGTCGATTTAATATTAAAAATATTTTGCAGAAGGAGAAATCAGTTGAATTATTGCTTGTTATGAGCTTCCTTGTTTACTGTGCTCTTGTAAGTATATTTAGAATTTTGTTTAAGGCGCCTTTTAAACAGAGTTTGCTAATTCCTAGAGTTGTAATAGTAACATCTTGGATTGTTTTATACTTTATGTTCATTAAACCTAAATTTGAGAATATTATCAAAGCTACTGCAATATTTAGTCTGTGTTTCTCGGCAATTGCAATGTGGCTTGCATTTGCTCCAAGTAAACTTAGCTATGTAATTGCACAGAGTCATATTATTAGAACACATATTTTATTAATTTTACTACCATTGCTGTATCTTATTTATGCTTATACCCAGAAATATGAGTTGAATAAAAAGCTAAAATTACTATATGGTATAACATTTATTTTCCATCTGTTTGTGACAAGTTTTACAGTAATTATTTCTGGAACACGACTTAATTTCTTGCTATTAAGTTTGAATTTTATACTCTTTCTTGTATTCGCACTTTTAGATAACTGGAAAAAAACTATCCCATTATTATTGACAGTTATATTATCACTAACTTTTATTATCACAGCTTCATACTCGAAATCTCATATAAGATATGGTTTGACCAGAAGCCCAATTTATACAATTGTAAAATTAATTCATTCTGAAGGAAACTATCCTGACGATGGCATGGACCCTGAGGATGAGTTTATTAAGCAACTTGAAGAAGAGGCTAAAGCTAGCAAATCTGATAGTAACTCATCAAGATTTCAAGCATGGAAGGCAGCTCTTAATGATATAAAGAGTAAGCCTATTTTTGGACCAGGATATAAACAGTACAATGTAAGATACTCAGCAGTGGACAATAGAAGCTTTGAGATGTCGCCACATAATTTTGTCTTAGAATATGTTTTGGCTTTTGGTATAGTGGGGTTTGCATTGTTCCTGACGCTGTTATTTTATCCAGTTAGAAATTATATAAGGCAATTCTTTCTGAGAATGCGAGATATCCAGGAGCAGGACAAAAAGCAATACCTACTTGGAATTTCAACATTTATTTTCTCAATGATGAATGCTTTTACCATAGGATTATTCCAACCAGTTTTAATTAATCCAGCTGTTCTTTCTGTATTATTCTATGTAGTGGGCGCTTATAATGCTATAGATATAGTGGAGAGACGTAATACAGTTAACAAAGTACTTATCAATAAATAAAATTAACTAGTGTATAATATTTAAATTACTAAAAATATATTACGTATATTATGGAGAAAAACATGAAAATAGCAGTTATAGGATTAGGATATGTAGGTCTATCAATTTCCGTTCTTTTGGCACAGCATAATGAAGTTGTTGCTAATGATTTAATGGCCGAAAAGGTTGACATGGTTAACAAGAAAATTTCACCTATAGTCGATGCAGATATTGAATACTATCTACAGAACAAAAATTTAAATCTAAAAGCAAGCATGGACAAAGCAGAAACTTATAAAGGAGCTAACTATGTTATTATTGCAACTCCTACTGACTATGATGTGGATAAAGATTTCTTTAACACAAAATCTGTTGAAGCTGTTATTCAGGAAGCACTAAAGTTTGCACCAAATAGTACAATCATAATAAAATCTACAATACCAGTAGGTTATACAGAACGTATTCGTCAAGAATATTCTGCTGATAATATAATTTTCTCTCCGGAATTTTTGCGAGAAGGAAAAGCACTCTACGATAACTTGCACCCGTCTCGTATCGTTGTTGGTGGTAAGACTCACGAAGCTAAACGCTTTGCCGAACTTTTGCAAGAAGGCGCCATAGATGAGGATATCCCTGTATTGTTTACTGAATCTAGCGAAGCAGAGTCGATTAAACTTTTCTCCAATACATACCTGGCATTGCGCGTAGCGTACTTTAACGAGTTAGATACATATGCCGAGGTCAAAGGCTTAGATGCAGAGGCAGTTATTAAGGGTGTCAGCTTAGACCCAAGAATTGGTGATTTCTATAATAATCCTTCCTTTGGCTATGGTGGATATTGTTTGCCTAAAGATACTAAGCAACTCAGAGCTAATTACAAAGACATACCTGAAGTACTTATTTCTGCTATTGTCTTATCTAATAGAACTCGCAAGGACTTTATTTCCCAACAGATTCTTAAGCATAAACCAGAAGTTGTTGGTATATATAAACTAGCTATGAAATCAGGTTCAGATAACTATAGACACTCTTCAGTTCTAGGAATCATGAAGAGACTAAGAGCTGAAGGCATTAGAGTGGTATTATATGAGCCTATGCTCCAGGAAAAAGATAATATTTACAATTATGAAATTATTGATGATTTAGAAGAATTTAAAAAGATCTCAGATATAATTGTTACAAATAGATATAGCTCAGATCTAGCTGATGTCAAAGAAAAAGTCTACACCCGTGACCTGTTCAAAAGAGATTAACTCAAAGGTTTGACTGTTTTATTTAAAGGTTGGAATATTTGGAATCTATCATGAATGTAAAAACAAGTTTTAGTGAGATTAAAATTTATTCTTTATATTTTTGGGTGCTTCTGCTGTGCTCATTGTTAAATGAAGCACATGATTATGCTTTTATTACAGGCACTATAAATGTTGTAGTGTTTTTAATTGGTATACTTTTGGTTGTTGGTAAGTTTTCGTTAACTGAAGCTAATGTTTATGGGGATAATGAGAGAAGGCGGCTTAGCTTTTCTAAGGATAAAGAACTTATAGTCTTGACTGTATTCTGGGTATTGAACTTAGCATCGGTATTCCTGAATCATCAATATAATACGGGTACAAACTTACAGACTTTAATGTATATGTTCCTGCAGTTTTATTTGATTTATGATCACTTTAACAAGAACAACATAGAATTTAAGAAAAGATTATTTAAGCAGCTAGGGGCAGTACTGGTCACTTTTACCATGGTCGTAAATATACTCAGTCTGATTATGTTTGTTTTGGGTATCAGGATTCAGGTAAGCCAGATTTATGTGATAGGGTTTGATAACACAAGTAACAGACTTTGGGGTTTCTTTAATCCTAATGCTGGAGCTGCCTTGGCAATAATTAGTATAGCTTTTTCCTTGTATTTCATTGCTTATGCGAATCGTAAAACTGCAAAGATAGTTAACGTGATAAGTATTATTATTCAGTATTTATACATAGTGTTGGCTCATAGTAGATCAGCCTTGGTTGGACTAGCAGTATTTGCTTTTTTTGTTTTATTAGCCGTTTTATATAATTTGCAGATTAAAATAATGAGAAAAAATATAGGCAAAATTGAAAAGAGAGATCAAAATAAGCTCTCGCTAAATAAGGCAAAAGTGTTCGTGATTTCAGCAGTTTTATCCATGTTTTTATCTGTATTGATTGTCAGTAGTACTTTTGTAATAAGACCTTTTATTATGAGGATACCAGTGGATACAGATAATGCTATTGAGAAGATTGATAATAATTTGAATGTAAAAATAAAGAACAAGAAGTCTGGTATTTTCATTGAATCTGATGATTTGAAGAAAATTTCACCAGAGAGGAGTACAGCTGCGCAACTGGTTGATCCAAATAGAGGCAGAATTTTGTTTTGGTTAGAAACTATTAAACTTCTGAATGATAAGCCTTTATTAGGTGTTTCATATTCTGGAGTTGTTGAAGGAGTATCTGCCGCGGTAAAATCTCCGACTGCTAAGGCTGAAATTCAAGCAGGGGGAATTCATAGCTCTTTGATATCTATTGTTGGAGCCTCAGGTATTTTAGGATTAATAGTATTTCTTATTTATTTTTTCTTGCAGAATTTAAGTATTGTTAGAATGTTTTATTTACAATACAGTATGAAACATTCCTTGGATTTATCCATGATCATAATATATGCTTTAGTTATAGCATTTATCATTATTGATTTAGTAGAAACACGGTTACTATATTCGCTGAATTTCATGTCAATTTTCTTCTGGTTCTTTATGGGAATTTTACAAGATCAAAGTAAGGAAAGTTTGAAGGAAGAATTTATTTTTAATAGTGTCTTGTAATTAAGCTTGTACAATAATGTTGTGGAAAATTCTCCCCATTCCTGATTTATATACGCCAATTTTAGTAAAAATGGCGAGATTAATCTCGCCAATATTGATTTATGTACGCCAATTATAGTAAAATGGCGAGAAAGGTGGTGAAGATTCATGAGAGAATTTAATTATTCAAAATTAATTAGTTTAAATATACCAGCAAATTTGTATGATTTAATATCGAAAATATATGAATACAAAGGAAAGCAAGAACTATATGTAGCTAATTTTTCAGATATACTTGAAAAAATGGTAGAAGTTGCTAAGATCCAATCAACAAAATCATCAAATGCAATTGAAGGAATTTCTACAAGTGATAGTAGATTAAAAGAATTGATGAAGAAAAAAAGCCAACCAAGAAATAGAAATGAAGCAGAAATTTATGGCTATAGGGAATTATTAGATATCATTCACGAAGATTATGATAATATCGAATTTACAAAAAATAATATTTTGACATTACTCAATGGACTATATTCTTACTCTGGTGAAAGTCATAAGGGTAAATTTAAGAGTATGGATAATAGTATAGTTGAAATAAACGCACTTGGAGAAAAACGAATAAGATTTCAACCTGTATCGGCTTTGGAAACAGAATCTTATATTGATAAAATGATTAGTGCTTACGCTGAAGCTGTAAAATTAAACATACCACCATTGTTGCTAATTCCAGTTGTAATTCATGATTTTTTGTGCATTCATCCTTTTAGTGATGGAAATGGTAGAATGTCAAGGCTGCTAACACTTCTGCTTCTTTATAAAAATGGTTTTTTTGTGGGAAAATATATTTCATTAGAAATGATAATCGAAGACACGAAAGATTTGTATTACGAAGAATTACAAGCATCAAGCAAAAATTGGCATTCTGGAACCAATGACGAGTTGCCATTTATAAAATATATGTTATCAATAATTTATAAAGCATATAGTGAATGTGATGAGAGATTTAAAATAATAGGAGAAAAGTCTTTGACATCTACTGAAAGAGTGATGAAGGTATTTGAAAATTCCTTAGAAGCTCTATCTAAATCTGACATCGTTATACTTTGTCCAGATATTTCAAGTAGAACTATTGAGAGAGCATTAAAAGAACTAAGAGATGGGAGCTTGATTAAACAAGTAGGTAGTGGAAGAGCGACTAAGTATATAAAAGCTTGAGAACAATAGCATCTACAAATCTTAAATTATAAACGTTTCCCAATTAGCTCCTCCTGTAGATTAATGAGATTTTCTAATAATTTACTACTTTCAGCACTATTAGTACGAGGTATTAATTATATGATATAAAGTTTTTTCTTCATTTTTATCCTTTTCTAAACTTTCGCTAATTATTTATAAAATCAATAGTGATCACTCTCATAAAATTGCTTCTTATGGTAATTATTTCCTAACCTTATTTTAATAAAATAAATCTACAAGCAGAAGTCTATAAATCTGCTTTTGTTTGGTCTAGAAATCTCTACGATTTTAGACAAAAAAGAGAGGGAATTTCTTCCCTCTCTTTAACTCTTTACTAAAAGAAATTTAATCTCAATATGAATTTAAGTTACTTGTTTTCTTCAAGTTGCCCATTAGCCTTTATGTAGTCTACTAGTTCATCAATCTTATCGTTATTTATTATTTTGTATTTTATTTTACCAGGACCCTTGAACTCTAGTCTTGACAAAAATAATAAATCACTTTTGTTGTTAGGGTATACAAGCGATGTATAGATTAGATATTTAAATCCTTCTGGCATATTTTTACCTTCTGCGCCTAAAAAATTATTAAGGGTTGTGAATATATCAATTCTTAAATTGATATCATCAAAAAATTCAATTAGTTTATCTAATTCTTCTCTTTTATTTTTAGCAAATTCATAACGTTCTAATGATATTCCTGTATCCATAAAGTCTGCTTTTTCTTTCTTTAACTGCTCAGTAGATTTAGAAACGTGAAGAAATATGGTAACTTCTGTAGGTTTGTTTGACAAAAAAGAGCTAATAGAAGGAGTGTAACACCACCAAAATATAGTTAATGAGATTATAATTATTAAGAGTATTATCAAAATTATTTTTAAAAATTTTTTGCCATTAAATTTTTTATAAGCAACCATATATTACCTCTTTTTTTCTTACTCGGTTCGTTTAAGTAAGTTTTGGAAACTTGAGATGTATTGTTTTTTGAAAATCTCGTATGCTCTTTCTTCACTAAATTCAGGCCCTAACCAAAAAGGAATTTTATGCACATCTCTATCTATATTTGTAACTGGCTTAAGGTTCTCAAATATTATTATTTTTGACATATTATCATCTGAGATGATGTCTAATGAGTGATTTGTCTTTAGACCTCCACCTTTAAAATCTATTATATGTAAGTAATATAGCTCCCCATTTGAATTAAGTTGAAGATCAGTTGCGTAGTCTATCGTATCAGATTCGTTATCTATAAGTTCTGCTGGAGCAATTATTCCTTTGAAGTACCAATAGGGATCATTATCATAATTTTTATTAAAAATGGAACTATATAAATTTCTAAAAACTGTGCTTTTTACTTCGCCAGAAATGTATATGTAACTTTTTTGATATATTCCTTCTGCATTTTTATGTACAGAAGGAATAGTTTTCTGGATACTACTTGTATAGGGGACAAATAATATCAATAAAATCAATATTATCATTGATAGAGAAATGATTACTTTCTTTGTCAAGTTATTGTCAGTTTCGTTATGTTTATTTTCCTTCAAAATCATATGAATAATTCCTAAACCATATCTAAATAACTATTTTCAATCAACTCTATTGTTAATGTTGAGGTTTCGTCTGAGTATGGGTACTCACCATTAAGTTCACTTGCTTTCAAAATGTTTAGGTTACTTAAAACAATATTGCTAATAGGGTGATAATGGATAGATATTTTAAAAATAATTTTTCTAATTTTTTCTCCATATTCTCCATAAAAACTTTATTAGAAGAATTAGTCCAGAGATTAGTAACACTATAGATAGCATCAATAAGTACATATTTGGTTTGACTTGTGTAAAGAAAACTGTCGCACATAATATTGATAAAAGTATAAAAGTTATACCGAAAAATAAATCACTTTTTTTCATAATTGCCCCCGGATATCTTCAAAAAACAACTTTTGTGTAATAAAAATCAATAGTGAATCACTCTCATAAAACCACCTCCCTTTGGAAATCTTTTATTAACCATATTTTAACAGAATAAATCTGCAAGAGGAAGTCTGTAAACTTGTTTTGATTTGATGTATACTAGATCAGATGGGCTTGAATTAAATCTCAAGTTGACTACCAGATATTGGCTCATCAGCTTCAAAATTGTCTTTGATTTTAGGATTATCAATTTCCGTTTTATCTAAATCTGACATCGCTATACTGTATAATATTAACTATATTGCAATTCTGTAGTGATTCTTTGCTGGCGTACCTAATTATAAATGCAAACTATCCTATAGTGCAGAAAGAGTTAGTGAGGGGTATTCAGAAATTAAATTGGCATAAGTTAAGGCTTAATGAAAGTTAGATTAATTATTTAAATTATGTCAATAGTTTCAATTAGAGAAATCGAGGCTTTATGGAAAATTTACTTAATATAATAGTTTGTGGTGATGACAGATCAGGTCTTAAGTCCTCACTTAACGGTATAGATTGGAACGCTAGTGGCTTAAATCTTTTGGCGTTCTCAAGAGATGCTCAGGAAGTGATTGAGATTTTAGAAGAGGGACATAAATTAGATTTATTAATTACCGATGCACATGCAGGGGAGCTTAATGGACTAGAGTTGATAGAAAAAGTTAAAGAACTTTCAAGCAAAACCAAAAGTATTTTGATCTCAGGACATCCAGATTTTATGTATGCGAAGAAAGGCATAGAGCTAGGTATACAAGCGTTAATTATGAAACCTCTGAATAAGGAGAGATTTGTTAGAGCTCTTAATGATGTCAGACTTAAAATTAAGAATGAAAAAGAAGCAGTCTTAAAAAATAATAATTTCATAGATTGGATAAGAAATAACGATCTCAAAAAATTGCGTAATGAACTAAAAAATTACGAGAATCCTATTATTCTTGTTAGTAATGGGGCAGAGATTGAAGCAGAAATAGACCTTAAGCCTAGTCTGTATGGGCAGTTAACCAATTGTACTTGGGTATATCTTGTTGATCATGCTTGGATTTTTGACCAATCTTATAAATATTCCGAATCGCTTAAAGGTATAGGAATTCAAGAGATAAATAAACGTAATGATAACTACAAACTTAAGTTGATGAATGCCTATAAATTATCATGGCAGTACTTCATGAGTCCTACTAAGCAAGGACCGAAGATAACTTACAGAGATGCGCATCCAGATAATTTGTCTTGGTTTTACCGAAGAATTGGGGATATATACTATGCACTGCTGTCATTAATGAACAATGCAATTTCTTTGAATAATGCCGAGAGTATTATAGATGCAGCTTTCAAAGATTTTGAAAATATGGATAGTAATGCTTTGACAATTAAAGAAGCTTATAACTTGTATTCATTGTTTTTGATAAGACAAAAAAATTTATATGATGAGCAAAGCTTCTCCTGGGTCCTAGGATTAGATGTTTACGAGAACTTCTGCGGGAAGTATCTAAATTTATATAATTTACTTCGTATAGTAAGAAGTTCCATTAAAGATAATTGTGCCAATATTGTTCAAACTGCAGTTGGAAATAATCAAGCTAGTGCTGGGGAGAGCCTATTAGAATATATTAAAGATCACTTTAGAGAGCCTGTTGATCTTGTTTCCGCAAGTAGTGCGGTTGGGTATAGTGACTCGTATGCATCTGAGAAATTACGAGAACTTACAGGTATGAATTTTACTGAATATTTGACTTTCATAAGAATGGAAGAGGCTAGCTCTTTGTTGGATAATACTGACTTATCTGTTAATGAGATTTCTTATTTGGTTGGATATCAAGATCCTGCATATTTCAGGAGAATTTTTAAAAAGAATATGGATAGTACACCGAGTGAGTTTAGAAAGCGATCTAATGAAATAGGTGCAGAAAGTGAGGAGTAGTCTAGATGAGAATAAATTTTAATGGAGCAGCAAGATTTGTAACTGGTTCTAATCACTTAATTGAAACTAAAGATGGGGAAAAGTTTCTGTTAGATATGGGAATGTTCCAAGGTTCTAAGCAAGAAGAAAAGTTGAATTTTGATGAACTACCTTTTGCCGCCAGTGATATTGATTTTGTTATTTTGTCACATGCTCATATCGACCACAGTGGTAGGTTGCCTAAGCTAGTAAAAGCAGGTTTCAACGGTAAAATTTATACGACTCCAGCAACCAAAGATTTAGCTGAAATAATGTTATCTGATTCAGCTCATATTCAAGAGTCAGATGCTGAATGGGAAAATCGCAAACGTGAGCGTAAAGGACAGACTTTGATTGAACCGTTGTACGAGCAAGCGGATGTTGACAAGACTATGGGTCTTTTTGAAACATACAGATATGATGAAATATTTCAAGTAAGTGAAAATATAAAAGTCAGATTTAGAGATGCTGGTCACATATTAGGTTCTGCCATTATTGAAATTTGGATAACGGAAGCTGATAAGACTGCTAAATTAGTTTTTACTGGAGATTTGGGTGTAAAAGGTCACTCCTTAATCAATGATCCAGAATATATAGATTCAGCTGATTATATAATTATGGAATCAACTTATGGGAATACATTGCATTCAAATTACGGTGACTCTCTTGAGAATTTAATGAGTACAATAGAGAAAGTTACTTCAGACGGTGGTACTGTAATTATTCCTAGTTTTGCTGTTGGAAGAACGCAAGAGATTATTTATGAATTAAATAAGCACTATGAACTTACTCACGGTGGTCAGACTAATCCAATTAAATTCTTTGTAGATAGCCCTCTTGCAGTTCGTGCGACAAAGGTTTTCACAGAGAATACAAGCATTTTGCACGAAGAGGCTCAGGAGTTGATCCGAAGTGGAGATAATATCTTTACATTCCCAAACTTGTATTACACAAGTACTGTTGAAGAATCTAAATCCCTAAATGCTGACAGCTCACCAAAAGTAATTATCTCTGCAAGTGGTATGGCTACTGGTGGTAGAGTAGTTCATCATTTGAAGCATCATCTCTGGGATGAGAAAAATGCTGTCATATTTGTTGGTTATCAGGCACGAGGTACTGCAGGTCGACTTATATTAGATGGTATAGATAAAATTAAATTAGCTGGAGAGTGGATTGCGAATAATGCTCAAATTTATAATATGCCAGGATTTAGTGCTCATGCAGACCAGGCATTTATTATGGAGTGGTTGAAGCGTTATGAACGTAAGCCTAATAGAATCTTCCTTGTTCATGGTGAAGAAGACGAGATGTATCCGCTCAGAGATTTGATCCAAACAGAACTGGATATTAAAGTTGAGACGCCAGGTTTACACTCTTATGTTGATTTAAACTTTAATGACTTGGATGAGATTGACATGCATGAAGTTAGTGAGGCTAATGAGTTGAGAGAAAGAGCACTTCTCGATAAACAGATTGACAAAATTAAGCTTATGCTTGCTGAAATTGAGGATAGAGAGATTGATAGCAATGACATGGATAGAGAGAAACGTCAAGCTATGTTGCGTAAATTAAATGAGCTAGAAGATAATTTGATGGACTTCAACATGTTAAGTGGTAGGTAGATTTTTGAAATTATCCTGAACAACGCTGAAAATAAAATATAAAAACCCTTTAAGTTTGCTGAAATTAAATTTTCACTTCGTGCCTAAAGGGTTTCTGGTTTTAACTAATAAAATCTTATTGAAAAGTACTTAATAAAATCTATTTAATTACGAAACTTTGGATCTCTTTCATCTTTGTAATTTCTAGCAATTTCAGCGAGTTCTTCCTCGTTTCCAGGAAGTTTTTGCACATAAATAGCTTTGATATTAATACCATCATTTCTCCAACGTTCTTCGTATTCAGTCAGAATAGAGCGAGGGTCTTGAGTGGAATCAGTTACTAAATTTTCAGTTGAATTAAGAATCTTGAAATTCATCAGTTCAAAGTATTCTAAACTCTTTTCATAAAGCTCTTGATCATCAGTCTTAAACCAAATTTCACCGTAGTCTTTCAATATTTTTCTGTATTGAATTAGTTGTCTAGGGTGAGTTAGGCGACGTTTGTTATGACGAGTTTTTGGCCAAGGGTTAGGGAAGTTTATGAAGATTTCGCTGGCTTCATTTTCTGCAAAATAATCATATATTTTAGAAATATCATAGTTCAAAAGTCTGGCATTTTTAGGTTCTAGAGGTGCAATTAGGCGGTTAGCTTTAGCCACTGCAAGAACTTCTATATCTATGCCAAGGTAGTTGTAATCTGGTCTACTTTGGGAGAGCTCCAGCAAAAATTTACCTTTGCCGCAACCTAATTCTAAACTTAGAGGTAGTTCAGGATTGTCAAAAAAGTTAGACCAATTATTCTTATAATCTTCCGGATTTGTACACACAAATGGGCTAGCCTCAATCTCTGGCAATGCCCATGGTTTATATCTAAAACGCATATTAATCTTGCCTCACAAAAAATAATACTAAGAGTGTAACATAAATTTTAAACTGCTTGTAAAATAAAAACTGTAGTAGTACAATTAGTACAGATGGTACAGATGAGTTAATTTTAAGAAAATGATTAATTCAGTGATTTTTTAATTTAGTGATTTTTTGTAGAGATTTTTGAAGAAGTTTTTAATCGGGAGGTGTTTTAATTGTTAAATATAGATGGAAGAGATAAACGCCCTATTTACCAACAGATCATAGATAAAGTGGTGTTATTAGTGGGGACTGGTGTCTGGGAAGAAGGCGAGAAATTGCCATCAATACGAAGCCTTGCTCAGGATCTTGGAGTAAATGCTAATACTGTGGCTAGAGCCTATACAGAATTAGAGTACAAAGGCATTATTGTTACAGTTCCAAAGAGTGGAGCTTTTGTAGCAAAAGTTGATTTGGCTACAGAGGTTGAGTCCGATGCTCGCAAAGAAATAGATAATATTTTTAATAAATATCTAAGCCTAGGTCTAACAAAAGAAAAGTTAGAAAATATTTCAATGGAGGTGTTAAAGCATGCTTAAGATAAATAGTTTAAATAAGGATTTCAATGGTTTCAAGGTTTTGATTGACCTGAATTGGGAATTGCCTTCAGGGAATATAGTTGGATTAATAGGTAGTAACGGCGCTGGTAAATCTACTCTACTACGCTGCATCAGTAATGTTTATAACTACAATGAGGGCGAAATATTTTTCAATGGTGTTTCTACTAAAGTTGACAGAAGTGAACTATTCTTTGTTAGTGATGAACCTTTTTATTTTAATCGCTTTAGTACAAGAGATATGAAAGATTTTTATAAGAGCTTCTATAAGAATTTTGATGAAGAGAGGTATCAGGAGTTGCTTAAGAAATTTAGTTTTGATGAGCTTAAGCCAATTAATGAATTATCCAAAGGTTTGAAGAGACAGAGTGCTATTATCTTGGGTTTGAGTACACTCCCCAAATTACTACTAATGGATGAGTCTTTTGATGGCTTGGATCCTAAAATGAGACTCACACTTAAACGTGAGCTTATTCATCTGGTGGAGGATGAAGGTGTGTTAGTAATTATTAGTTCACATAATATTCGTGAGTTAGAAGATATTTGTGACTCTATGGCTCTGCTTGAGAATAATCAGATAGTCTTTGACCAGACATTAGAGGAATTAAATAATAACTATCACAAAGTTCAGTTAGGTTATAAAGAAGCTCCAGCAGCTGGTGTATTCGATAATATCCCGCTTCGATATTTAGAGCAAAATAACAAAGTGGTTACTGTAATCTATCATGGTGAAGAAGTTGAAGAACAACTGAAAGGCACAAACCCAATCTTGCTAAACCCATTATCAGTATCAATGGAAGAGATATTTGTTGCTGAGATGGATAATAAGCATAGCGGTTCTGATCATAGCTCAGAGCTAGGATCTTCTTCAAAAGCGGAGGCTTAAAATGGGAGCAAATGAAGTAAGTTTAAAATTTGATAAAAATAATTCTCTGAAAGTGTTTAAGAATTACTTTGCATTTATGTTCAAAGAGCATAAGAACAGTGTTTTCGGAGTTCTAATTACATTATTAGGTCTAGCAACATTACCATGGGTGATGATGATAATTACTTCTGATAGTGTAAATAATAATAATTCGGGAACATTTTCGACAGCTTTCGGCTATGTTGATTATTCAAATGGATTAGCTGATCAAAATCTTTTATATTTCTCAAGGGTTTTAATGATCATTTTGCCATTTATGGTATTTAGCTACTTGTATGACAAAAACAAAATGGACAGATATTGGAGTTTACCTATATCTAGAACTAAATTATTTATGCTGAATACATTTTTTGTATGGGTAATTGTCGCAATACCGACTGTATTGACTTACTATCTACAGATTATCTTGGGGCACTTGTTTAATTTTACTGGTAAGAATTTAATCTTACCAACACTGGGAACTATTGCATCTAGGTCAGTGGTACTTCTGACAATTTGTTTATTCTCATTATCACTAAGTATTTTATCTATTGTTATGACGACAAGTGCATTCAATGGGTACATTTGTGCAGTAGCTTTGAACTATATGCCAGTAGCGCTGATTTCACTAGTGAAGTCATATACTAATAATTTCCCAGGTTATACACCTAGCTTGGACACTAACACAGATTCATATTTGGATTTATTCAGTATTAACGGTTTGCTGCTGAGAATCTTTGAAGATGATAACGGAGTTAATCACGCTTTAGCGATAAGTGTTTATGTAGCAGTTGCTATATTGATATTGTTATTATCAGCATTTTTATATAAGCGCAGACATGTCGATAGAATAGGTTCTGCCTATATGTTCAAGTATTTCTACTCAAGTATAGTCTTTGTTTCAGTAGTTATAGTTTTGGTATTCATGTTTAAATCTATGGTATTTAATGACATTAATTACTCAATAGACTTGCTGGATAAAATTAAAGATAATGCACTAAATATTGCATCTATCTTCACTGGAGGTTTAGTCGTATTCTTCATAATCAATATGTTTATGAAACATGGCAAAGCCAGGATTTTTAGTACTGTAATTTCATACACATTGATTGCTGTTCTAGCCTTTGGTGCAAGCTTTTATGGATTCATGGAAATTGATAGAAAATCTGCTCTAGCAGTACCTGATTTGATAGAAATAGAAGAAGTTAAACTGGTTGTTTATGACGGCGTGTATAAGGAAAGTCAATCTGTGAAAGATGAAAAGTACGCAGAAATATTTAATGGTATAGGAATAACACCTCACTTCAAGAGGATTGTTACTAAAAATCCAGAAGAGATTGCTCAGATTAGAGACTTGCATATAAAAGCTACTAAGCAAAGAACAACCATTGAAAGGGAGGATCAATCTGATGTTCCAGAGAATGAATATTCAGAAGCTTTGGTCAAAATTGTATATTACGGCAACGATGGAGAAATATTAATGCAACGAGAATACAATTTCTACTTCGATGACGTAAAAATACTTTCCAAAATATTTGGTCAAGATATAAATCATGCTCTTATAATGGAAGAATATGAAAAGGGGATGAAGTAATGAAATACAAAAATTATTTTAAAGTTTTTATCAAGAAAAATGCAGCCTTGTTTTTCAGTATATTTATTGCCTTTTTGACCTTCACAACTTTGTCAATTTGGAGCGGCGTCAGAAATATAAATGAATTGCACATTTACACAGAAAGTTATCCATATCCATATGAGAAATTTCTTTTTGTAACATTTACATTTATAGGTTTGATAATAGTCTCAATACTACCATTAATTACACTGAGGAGTATCTATAACAGCAATGATTTGGATACATACTTTTCTGTTGATTTGCCTAGAGAGAAATTGCTCTTTTTTGATGTGATAAATACTTATTGGCTTTTCCTTATACCATATACTATTTTCGCTATTGTTAATGGGGGAATTGTTTATCTGGGAGTCAAGACGTTAACAGCAGATCTAATGCCATTACATAAGTATATAATTTATATTATAGCATTAGCATTAATGGCCTTCTTTTGCTTAGTTCTAACTACATTTATTATGACAAGTACAACCAATTTAGGTAGTGCAGTTATTTATAGTGTTGTTGCTTTCTTGTTACCAGTTATTTATTGGGATATTCTTAAAGAATGTATTGTAATACCTTATCCTAATGTAATTCATAGGGGCTTTGACAAAGTTTTAGACTTATTAAATCCATTTACTAACATCGTCTCATTAACTGTTAATGAAGATTTTTACTTGCATCTATTAATGGTATTTATCTTTGTCTTTTTAACTGTTGTTCTCATTGTCTGGACATTGAAGAATTTTACCGAATATAAGGTAGAGAATATTAATTCAGAAGAGCAATTACCAAGGTTCTATTCCGTTATGACTTATGCTTTCGGTATAGGTGCATATACTTGGATATTTATGAAAATATTCAAGTATAATTACAACTCTTTAACTGCGAATGTATTCGTTCTAGTTGTAGGATTAGTAGCCTATTATGTAGTAATGATGGTAAGAGGTAAGGGCAAAGTTAATTGGTCGAAATTCTCTGCGAACTATATATTAATATCAGCTATTGGTTTAATCTTGGGATTCTTGTTATCTATATTTATTAGGTCTTAAGATGAAAACGTACGATATCTGCAGAACAGTGAATATTGAAAAGCATTTAAGTTCGCTTTGCTTTATAATTAAGTAAAAGAATATAAGAATGGAGATGCTTGATTGATATACACACCAGATAGAGATGAATTTATATCCGAAGATATAGAGAATTATGACTTGCAGGATGATATGTATGCAGATGCAGAAGATTATGCACTAGAAGACGAGCTACAAGATGACGATGCTTTTTATCCTGAAGATAGCTCTACTAGAATGGATTTTGTTGATGAAGACTTTAACGTAGAGTCCATGTTTACCCAAGAGGACAATTATGATTCAGTCGGGTTAACAGGGCAGGAGTCTGGTCGTAGCCAAAGAGGTGAAGCTGAGATTGCTTACCTTGTAGGTTTGAATTTGGGCCAAGGTCCTGAGTCTATAGATAGAACACAAAGATCATTACTCGAGCTCAAAGAACTAGCAGAAACCTGTGGAGCCATGGTTCTTGGTGCAGATTATCAAAATCGAAATAATGTAAGTGCATCAACATATTTAGGTAAGGGTAAAATTATTGAAATAGCGGAATATGCTAAAGCTATGGGATGTGACACTTTGATCTTTGATGATCCATTGAGTGGTAGCCAAATTCGAAATATCCAAGAATTATCTAAAATGCGAGTCCTTGATAGAACATTAGTCATTCTAGATATTTTTGCTCGTAGAGCAAGTACGAAGGAAGGTAAATTGCAAGTTGAACTTGCTCAATATAGTTATAGATTAGGTCGAGTTAGCCTGATCAACGAGGAGATGAGTAGACTTGGTGGTGGTATTGGTACAAGAGGTCCTGGTGAGACTCAGCTAGAGAGAGATAGACGTCACATTAGGAATAGAATTA
Organism: uncultured Fastidiosipila sp.; assembly: GCA_963510375.1. Lineage (GTDB taxonomy): Bacteria > Bacillota > Clostridia > Saccharofermentanales > Fastidiosipilaceae > Fastidiosipila. The sequence goes on along the minus strand of CAUPES010000003.1, from coordinate 82,327 downwards.
ATAATCTTAGACGTGAACTTAAGAAAGTTTCAACTCGCCGTGAAAAAGAACGTGAGAAACGTGACGAGCAGGGACAAACAATAGTAGCCATGGTTGGTTATACTAATGCTGGCAAATCTACATTAATTAATAAACTTACAGATTCTGATTTGTATGCGATGGACCAGGTTTTTGCAACGTTAGACTCAGCCTTTAGAGATTTACGCTTGCCTGATGGTAGTCATGTTATTTTGGCAGATACTGTTGGTTTTATTCGTAAATTACCACATGAGTTGGTTGAAGCGTTTAAGTCTACGCTTACAGAAGTAAGTAATAGCGATCTAATTTTACAAGTTTTAGATGTTTCAGATCCTGAGGCGAAAGAGCAATTGCAGATAGTAGAAGATGAGCTATCTAGATTAGAAGCTGCAGATAAACCTCGTATTCTATTATTGAACAAAGCGGATATTGCTACTCCTCAGAATATCGAAGCTTTCAGTCATATCAAAGAGAGTGATAAATTTAGAGTAGTACCGACTTCAGCAGTTACAGGGGAAGGCTTGGATAAGGTTTTACAAATTGTTGCAGAATTCTTAGCGTATAGACAAAAATCTTATAGATTAGAGCTACCATATGAAGAAAGTTCGTTGTACGCTTATATTAAAGATAACGGTAATTTATTGTCTGAAAACTTTGGGGAGAAAATGGAGCTGGAATTTACTTTGGATAAGCGTTTGAGTGGTCCGGTAGAAAACTACTTGCAAAGAACTTATCCAGAACGCTACGTTGAAGAAGAATTTTAGTATACTTGTTTTGGCGAGAAGATTTTTGAGGGCACTTTGTAAGAAAGGTTTTTCAAAAAAGTGTTTTCAAAAGTAAATGTTTTCGAAAATCTAATGCCAAAATGATAATTTAGCATTCAAAAGGAGCCTATTGAATAGATATGGAAATCAAAAAGAAGATTAATAATGGTGTAGATCGTTTAATAGAGTTTAAAGATGAATATTTAATGGATAGAATTGGTCTGTTGACTACAGGTGCTTCAATGGATAGACACCTTAACTCTACTCTGGCAGTGGTTAATAACCATATGGATTTGACCAGTCTTTTTGGCGCTGAATTTGGTGTGTTAGGTGAGAAAGCTTCAGGCGAAAGATACGAGAGTTATAAAGATATTTGGACAGGCTTAACAGTATTTTCATTGTATAGATATGGATCTTTCCACTTTACTCATGAGATGTTAGCATCATTTGATACTCTGTTTGTAGATCTTCCTTTGACCGGATTGCGATATGATTCTTATATCGAAACTCTTCATAGATTATTAAGACAACTTGGAAACACAGATAAAAAAGTAGTTATTCTGGATAGACCGAATCCGCTAGGTGGAGAGCTCGTACAAGGACCGGTTATTGAGCACAATTATATGAATGACGATGAGTTTCCGTTGCCAATTAGATATGGCATGACCATAGGTGAGTTGGCGATTATGATGAACACAGTCAATGATTTGCATTGTAATTTGCAAGTTATTGAAATGCGAAATTGGGAGCGCAAAGATACTTTTGACGATATTGATGCTTTATGGAGCATACCAAGACTAGAGTATCCAAATTTAGATGGATTGATTTTGGCTAGCGGTTTGCATTTGCTAGAGGGAACTAATGTATCTTTTGGAGAAGGTACGACTTTACCTTTCCAAGTTATTGCAGCACCTTTCTTAGATGGAGTTCAATTGGCTGCCAATTTGAACAAAACTATCATTAGTGGTATTAGGTTTACACCAATTTACTTCACTCCAACTAAAGGTATTTACCAAGGTACAAAAATTCAGGGAGTAAGGATTCATGTTACTCAGAGAAAGAAAATTAAGCCTATTGATATGACAATAACTATTATTTCTGAACTTAAACGTATAGTTGATAAAGATCTGTTATTTATTCCTACAAACAATGAGCAGATACTAAAAATAGACAAACTGTTTGGTAACAGTAAACTAAGTAGGCAGCATGCTAATACACAAGAACTAATTAGAGAAACTAAGCGAGAGGCAGATGCTTTCAAGGAGAGAGCTAAAGAATTTTATTTATATGAATAACGTGTTTTTATTGCTAGCTAAAGATATTGATGCAATTAACATTAGAATAAGTTTAGACTCCGATGATTAGGGAATTCTTAGAGGATTTTCTGAAAACTTGGAGTTTTTATTTTGCTTAATTTTTGTTTTATTTTTAATCACTTAAACGAAGTTTTTGTGCATATTTTCTATTTTATTTAAATTTAAGTGTATTTAAAAAAATATAAATATGTATCCGTGTCTCGGGGACTGATGTAACAAAAATAAGTTAAAATGTAATTTTAATGTAATAAAACATGCGTGAAATTTAATCTCTAATTAACATTTTGAAGACGATAATTGCTGATGTCCACACAGTTATCCACATTATCCACATAAAAATAGATAATTCTTTGTGTTTCTATTTTAGATATGGTGGATAAGTTTAATTGCCTGAAATGTTCTTGACTTGTGTACAAACATAATATTTCATAGGTTTATCTTGTTTTACCAAAGTTGAAATTTGACTTTTTTATGTGAAAGTTGGGTTAACCGCGATAGCTATCGACTTTAAATAAAAATAAAGCTTATGCTATAACTTTATAAAATCCAAAGTGTTATAATCAGCTTTCGTATATTTATAAAAGATATAAAAAGCGGAGAGGTTTTAGTGATGTTTTTTAAGAAAAAGAATAATTCAGGAGACAATCAAGATGCTATTTTACTTGTAGGATTAGGCAACATAGGTAAAGAATATGAGAAAACTAGACATAATGCAGGCTTTATATTTGTTGAAGAACTTGCTCTGCGTCACAAAGGTAATTGGAAAAAATCAAAGTTTTCTGCAGATATTAGTGAGATTAATATCGCCGGTAAAAAAATTATTTTAGCCAAACCAACAACGCTAATGAATTTATCTGGCATTGCTGTTCAAAAATTGCTTAAATTTTATAAAATCCCTCTGGAAAATCTATTTATAGCTTATGATGATATTGACATTCAGATTGGCAAAATTCGAGTGAGAGAATCTGGTAGTGCAGGAACTCATAATGGTATGAAATCTATTATTAAAGAAATTAGCAGCCAAGATTTCCCTAGAATTCGTTTGGGTATTGGTCCTAAACCAGCATTTGGAGATATGGTAAGTTTCGTTTTGGGTAGATTTTCTGCGGGAGAGATGAAGGCATTAGATGTTGCAGTAAATAATGCTATTGAACTAATCGAATTAACTGCGGAGAAGAATTTACAATTAGCAATGAACGAGGTATTAGGAAATAAACATGCTTAATGAGCAAGCAAACTCAGAAATGAATACAGAAGAAATAGGCAAAGCAAATTGGATAGTCGAGAGTGCATTAGTAGATCCTAAATTTAATGAATTAAGAGAGGTTTGGAATCTTGGTGCCAATAAAGATGCAGTAGCTGCTGATAGTAATCAGCTACCTCACATAAATGTTGTAGGTCCAATAGAGAATCACGCAGCATTTATTTTGTCTGCCCTGCTTTTGCAAAAAGCTGATAATGACTTTGCTTTTGTCGTAGCAAGTGACCCTTTGCAATTGCGTCGCTTGCAAGAAGCATTGAAGGCTTTTTATCCTGGCGAAATCTTAGAATTCCCAGCGAGAGAGTTCAACTTAAGCCAAATTGAATCCGCTAGCAAAAATGAAATGCACCAGCGTATTAAGGTTATAAGTCGCTTGCTTGAAACACGTGAAGAGGAGCTGAGACCAATTGTCTTAATAACTGCAGCTGCCTTGCAACAACGTATGCCAGACATGCCAAGTCTGTTGGATAGTTATATAAAAATTGATCTGAATACTATTATGGAGCCCGGCGAACTTGCAGCTAAATTAAGTAATATAGGCTATAAATACTCTGAAGTAGCGGAAAATGCTGGTGAGTTCTCTCAAAGAGGTGACATAGTTGATCTTGTGCCGATAAATGCAGATGAGAGTGGTATAAGGATTTCTTTCTTTGATAACGAAATTGAACAAGTTAAACTATACGATCTAGAATCTCAACGCCAGTATGATGAAGTTAATGAAATACTTATTTCACCAGCACAAGAGATTAATATTAGTAGTGAAGAACGAGCGGCTTTAGTTGATAAGATTAAAGACTTCAGAGATGAGCAGAGCAAAAACATGTACAAAAAAGCTGCTAGTCGTGATGAAGTTGAGGCTTTTAAAGCACTTTGTAACTATGACATTGAGGGCTTAGAGAATAATTTAAGCGTAGAGATTTTAGACCGTTGGCTGGAATATATTTATCCTGAAAAAACAAGTATTCTCGATTACTTCCAAGAGTTATGCGGTAGGGCAGTGGTTTTTGAGCTGAAAAAATTACAAGAGTCCTTAGATGCGTGGAAAGCTGGTAAAGAACAACAAATTAAGCAGTTACTTGTCCAAGGCAAAACCACTATTCTAGTGGCGGAAAATATCATAGGAAAAGTTGGCATCATGAAGAGCTTGGATCAGAATTTCCAGGTCTTGAGTTTTGCTCTGTTAGATGGCTCAAGTAACGGTTTTCCAACTGCAAAGAAATTCGCATTCAGAAGTTTGGCTGCTGAGAATTATAGGGCTAGAGAAGACGAGTTTTATGAGATGCTAAAAGAACGTCAGGCAGAAAACCAATTCACATACATATACGTAGCTGACCCTAGCAAAAGAGATACCTTGAACGAAAAGTTATTACTTAATGCTCCAGCGACGGTCAAGAGACTTGTACCAAGAGCTCTTAACGATGGTTTTGTCTGGCCTGATGCCAGGCTAGCAATTTTTGGAACAGAGAATGTTTTTGGCAAACGTTATAAACGCAATAAGCGCAGGAAGAAGAATGAACAGACGATTAAATTCTTCTCAGATCTTGAGATTGGTTCATATGTTGTGCATGAGGATCATGGTATAGGACTATATGAAGGTATAGAAACTCTAACAACTGCTTCGGGAAGCAAAGATTATATTAAAGTTTCCTATGCCAAAGGTGATAGCTTATTTCTACCAATGGAAGCTATAGAGCAGCTGAGCAAGTACGTGGGTATGGACAACAGAAAGCCTAGACTTTCCAGCTTGGGCGGCGGCGAATGGTTTAAACTCAAAACTCGTGCTAGAGATTCCATTAAGAAGTTAGCTACAAATATTGTCAAACTTTATGCGGAACGTAACCGTATTAAGGGGTATAAATTCAGTGAGGATACAGTTTGGGATAACGAGTTTGCGGAGGGATTCCCGTTTGAGGAAACTGATGACCAGTTAGAAGCTATGGAAGATGTACGAGAAGACATGCAATCTGACAAAGTCATGGATAGACTTCTAATCGGTGATGTTGGTTTTGGCAAAACGGAGGTTGCTTTTAGAGCTATGTTTAAAGCTGTTTCAAATGGTATGCAGGCTGCAATGCTTTCGCCAACAACTGTTCTAACTCAACAACATTACGAGAATTTTAAAGAGCGAGCCAAAGGTTATCCTATTGAAGTAGCAGTCTTGAGTAGGTTTACTAGCAAAAAAGAGCAACAAGAGATTGTTAAAGGTCTGAAAAATGGCATGGTTGATGTGGTTATTGGAACGCATAGATTGTTGTCGGATGATGTGCAATTTAAACGCTTGGGTGTGCTGGTGGTTGATGAAGAGCAGAGGTTTGGCGTTGATCACAAGGAGAAGTTAAAGGAAAAATATCCCAATGTAGACGTGCTCTCTCTAAGTGCTACACCAATACCAAGAACTTTACACATGTCTTTGTCTGGAATTAGAGATATTTCCTTATTGGAGGAACCACCACAGGAGAGAAGGGAGATTCAGACTTTTGTCCTGGAATATGACGATGCAATTATTAACGAAGCTATAATTAGAGAGGTTGGTCGTGGAGGCCAGGTGTTCTATCTAATTAATAATGTTAAAAAGATCCCAGAAATTGCGAAACATTTAGAAGAAAAGATACCAGGTCTAAGAGTAGCTATAGGGCACGGTCAAATGCCTGAAGTTCAACTTGAGGGGGTTATCCATAGCTTCATTAAAGGCGAAGCTGATGTGCTCGTTTGTACGACTATCATTGAATCAGGAATTGATATGCCAAATGTTAATACTCTTATCGCTCGTGATGCGGATAGGTTGGGCTTGGCTCAGCTTTATCAGATTAAAGGTCGTGTAGGTAGATCTAATAAACAAGCTTATGCTTTTATAACATATGATGGTAATAAGACTTTGACTGAGGATGCCCAGAAACGTTTGGCAACTATTAGAGATTTCACGGAACTGGGCTCTGGTATGAAAATTGCTATGAGAGACCTTGAGGTTCGTGGTGCTGGTAACCTACTAGGTGGTGAGCAACATGGACATATGGAAGCGATTGGCTATGAACTCTATGTACAGATGCTAGAAGAAGAAGTTCAGTTGGCTAGAGAAGAGGCTGTAGAAGAGGAAAAGGCAGCTGCTGATTCAGTTGATGTAGCAAGTGGTGTTACAGACGTTGGGGCTGCAAGTAGTAGCTCTGCTGAGCACCCAGGAGTTCTGCCAGAAAACATGTCTTTGGACAAAGATTTCGTAACTCGTATTGATATTAAACTAGATGCATATCTACCAAGTTCTTTAATTCCTTCAGAGGGACAAAGAATGGACATGTATAAACGCCTATTGGATATTGAAGATATAGACGAATACTACGATATCTTGGATGAGTTGATGGATAGGTACGGTGAGCTACCTGAAGAGACATATGCACTAGCTGATATTTCCTATGTCGAGAGTCAAGCACGCAAATTACATTTGAACAGAGTATACATAGATAGAAAAGATATAGTACTTGAGTTTAGTCCAGAGCTTCGCCCAAACATGGAAGCTTTGGGAGTGTTATTAAATTTAGAAAAATATAAACACAAGATTAAGTTTATTGCTAGTGGTGCTGGTAATATTCGTTGGGGTGGAGCTGCGAAGAATAAGAAGTTAGTCAGTGCTAATTTGAGGGAGTTATTTAAAGACTTGGAAATGGCAGTTAGAGAGCAGCAAGATAAGTCTGCGAAATAGATGTAACTAGTTGTAGTTGATATTAATAAATTTAGCAGTTAAAAATAACAGTATAAGAAAATAAAGAAACTAGAAATTTCATGCAGTTAACTTTGATATTTGATATTATCTAATGTATAAAAAGTATAGAAATTTGAAACAAGAAAGTGACCCGACTGGAAATGACGATTGACAAAACTACAAGTAAAAGAATTGTTGGTATAGTAGCAATATCTCTTTTGCTTGCTTGGGGAATAGGACATATTGATGGCGCCCCAAAAATATTTAGATACCTAGTTGACGTTACTTTGCCAGTTCTGGTTGGTGGGTTAATAGCTTTTATCTTGAATTTACCTATGCGAGCTATTGAGAGAAGTTTGTTTGGCAAGCCATGGAAGTCTGGTAAGGAGAAATACCGCAAACGTCTATCTAGACCAATTAGTATACTTTTAACTTTAATAATTACTGGTACGATAATTGCTCTGATAATCTTTTTAGTTGTGCCAGATATAGTTAAGACAGTTGTCTCGTTCTTTCAGAGTTTACCGGGTGCGGTACAAGGCATAAATAACTGGTTCATCAAGTTTAGTAACGAAAACCCACAAATAGCCTCGTATCTTCAGGCTTCATCTTTCAACATTAATAACTTACTAAACCAATTTATAAACTGGTTGTATAGTGCAAGTTCTCAGTTAGCTACAACCGTGTTAGGATTAATTAGTGGTACAGTTACAGGTTTGATTAATTTCTTTATTGCTGTGATTTTCTCTATATATTTCTTAGCTAGAAAAGAAGCTCTCTTTAGAGAATTTAAATCAGTAGGATATTCATTGTTGCCGGAAGTTTACATGGATAAGCTTTTGCAATTTACTTCACTTTGTAGTTTGATTTTCTCTAAGTTCTTTGCAGGACAAGGTATCGAGGCATTGATCTTTGGTACTTTAACTTTCTTTGGTTTGATAATCTTCCGCTTCCCATTTCCTATTACGATTTCCGTTTTGCAAATGCTAGGTGCATTCATTCCTATTGTTGGTGCTTTTATTTCTGCCGCAATTGGTGGGGTTTTGATTTGGGTGGAAACATCATTCATTGATGCTTTGCTATTTGGACTAATGATTCTAGTAATTCAACAGATAGAGGGAAATGTTATTTACCCAAGAGTTATGGGATCTCAAATAGGTTTGCCTTCATTCTGGGTACTGGTTGCAGTTACCTGTGGTACTCAGCTCTTTGGTTTGGTAGGTACAATTTTGGCTGTACCAACAACTACAATTATTTATGTATTGATCCAAGCCTGGAGTAATCGTAGGATCATGGCGAAAAAAGTCGATCCACACAAGGTTATGAGCTTTGAGAAGTCGCTAGAAATTGAAGGTGGGGAAGTTTCAACGAGAAAAACAGCTGCACGCATTGTTGAACCTGTTAGACCAAAAGTTAATTTAAGAGTTAATAGAGTCGATGCAAATAGCAATGAAATAGAAAATGATAACTTAGAAACAGTTGATTTTGATTCGCAATATTATGAACTGACAAGAAATCAAGCTCCAGAGATTTCAGAGATGGATGTATCTAAGAAGTTAAAACGTGAAGCTTGGAAACATCCTTTCATGAGTAAAAGACAATTACTTGAACTAATCATGAATTCAGAAGATGAAGATGTGAAAGAACAAGAGGATTTTGACGGTTCGGATTTTTAGTAAAAAAGGTATTTTACCCCATAAAAATATAAGAAACTGTTAAGAAACTGCGAATTTTAAAGGCGATTTAAATTAAATAGTTGATGATAATTAAAAAAACGTATAGAATAGACGGGTATTGAAATACAAATGTAAAAACAGACTTTTCAAAAGTCAAGTAGGAGGAAAATAATGGCAATTAAACTTGGTATTAATGGTTTTGGTCGTATTGGACGTCTAGTAGTACGCGCAATGCACGACAGAGGACTTTTAGGAAAAGAAATCGACTTGGTAGCAGTAGCTGACTTCTCAACAGATGCAGATTACTTCGCATATCAAATGAAATATGATACAACTCAAGGTGCTTTCCAAGGCGAAATCTCAACAGAGAAGAGCTCACCAGACAAAGAAAGTAATGACGTTTTAGTAATTGATGGTGATAAGATTCTATGTGTTCCTGCACAAAGAACTCCAGCAGAATTACCATGGGGTGAATTAGGTGTAGAATATGTTATCGAAGCTACAGGTGCTTTCACACAAAAAGAAAAAGCAGCAGGTCACTTAGAGGCAGGTGCTAAGAAAGTTCTATTGAGTGCTCCTGGTAAAGGTGGCGTTAAGACAATCGTTAACGGTGTTAATAGCTCAGAATATGTATCAGCAGAACATGATGTTGTTTCAAACGCTTCATGTACAACAAACTGCTTGGCACCACTAGTCCACGTTTTACTACAAGAAGGTTTCGGTATCGAAGAAGGTTTGATGACTACAGTTCACGCTTACACAGCAACACAAAAAACTGTTGACGGTGTTTCTCAAAAAGACTGGAGAGGTGGACGTGCAGCAGCAGCTAACATTATTCCTTCAACAACAGGTGCAGCTAAAGCAGTTGGTCAAGTTCTTCCAGAAGTTAACGGTTTAATGACAGGTATGTCATTCCGTGTTCCAGTACCTACAGGTTCAGTAGTAGACTTGACAGTACGTACAAAGAAAGCTACATCAATCCAAGAAATCGATGCAGCAATGAAGAAAGCTTCAGAAACATACTTGAAAGACGTATTAGCATATTGTACAGATGAAATCGTATCAAGCGATATCGTACACAATACTCATACATCAATCTATGACTCAAAAGCTACATTACAAAACAACCTAGAAGGTTCAACAAACTTCTTCAAGATTGTAAGCTGGTATGACAATGAGTGGGGATTCTCAAACTCAATGATCAAGACATTACAACACATGTATGAAGAAGATCAAAAAGCTTAATTTTAGTTGATAAAATTTTGTAAATGATTAGGAGCTTGTCTTGCACAAGCTCCTTTTTTATTTGAGAGAAGCCTCTATCACCGAAAATACACTTCCACAGATAAACTAAATTAATTTCGAGTCTTAAGACATAAACACTGCTAAGTGTGCAAAATAACCTAAAAATATAAATTAAGCTTGCTTTTTGTTGTTAAAATGATTAAAATATAAATATAATAATTCAAATGGAGGTGCAAACATGAGAATTGATATACAAAGTGTAGATATTAAAGTTGGTCAAGAACTTAGAAATAGAATAGAAGACAAACTTTCCAAGTTTGATAGATATTTTGATGATCGCGCCTTATGTGAAGTTAAATGTACTACAGATGGTCCTGACTTGAAGAGAGTAGAGATAACACTTCATGTAGACAAGAAAATTTATAGAGCAGAAAGAAGTGAGAGTGATATTTTCACAGCTTTGGACTCAGCTATAGATGTGTTGCAAGGACAAATTCGTAAGCACAAGACTCTAATGTCAAATATGAACGGTAAATACGATAGTATGAAGAGATTTGTTCAAGAAGAATTGATAGACGATGCAAGTGCTGACGAAGATGTTAATGAAGTTAATTACGACTTCCGTTACAAATCATTTGAGATTCAAGCAATGTCTGATGAAGAAGCAGCAATGCAAATGGATCTTTTAAATCACTCATTCTTTGTATATATATCAGATGAAACTGGACAAGTTAATGTTATATACAAACGTAAAGGCGACAGCTATGGAGTGATTGAACCAATTTATTAGAAATTTATTAATTACTTAGGCATTTCGTTTTTCTCCTTTTGCAGAACCCGTTACTAACGGGTTCTGTTTTTTAGCGAGAAAATCTTAGAAGATACAATCTAATTATATTTTGTTGCTATTTGTTAATTTTACAAAAACTCAAAAACCCTTAAAATAATAAAAAGAAGAATCGTATTTGTTGTATTATATATGGACTAATTGAGGGAGAGATTTTGTGGATTTAAGTAAAGACGTTTTTTCTAATGATGATTTCTATGGTGAGGAATTTGCTCAAGCTGATTTTGACAGTGAAGACTTGCTCAGTCCTGATTTTTGGGGACAAGATTTGCTTAAGGGTCTGAATAAAGAACAGAAGGAAGCCGTTTTGCATGACAAAGGACCACTGTTGATATTGGCTGGTGCAGGATCTGGTAAGACTCGAGTGATTACACATAGAATTGCTTATTTAGTTGAAGCTAGATCAGTAGCTCCTAGAAATATTTTGGCTATTACTTTTACCAACAAAGCTGCACGTGAGATGAAAACACGTGTAGAGAAATTGCTGGGAGATAATACAAGTCGTGGCATGTGGATTGGAACCTTTCACTCCATGATGGCTAGAGTCTTGCGTAGATTCGCTGAGCATTTGGGATTTACTAATAATTTTGCCATTGCTGACTCTACTGACCAGAAGTCTATGATTACTTCTTGTATCAAAGATTTAAACTTAGACGATAAAACATTTGATAGCAGAACAGTTATGACGACAATTTCAAAGGCCAAGAATAAACTCTTGAGCCCAGAAGCCTATGCGAAATTAAATAACGGACAATTTTGGCAAGAGCAAGTTTCTAGGGTGTATTCTCTTTATCAGGAAAGACTAAAAGCTAATAATTTAATGGATTTTGATGATTTACTTTACTATCCAGTTAAGTTATTTAAAGGGCACAAAGATGTGCTAGAGATTTATCAAGATAGATTCCAATATATTATGGTGGATGAGTACCAAGATACCAACGGTGCTCAGTATGAGATTGTTAAGTTACTTTCTAGTAAGCATAAAAATCTCTGTGTTGTTGGGGATGACGATCAGTCCATATATTCTTTCCGTGGCGCTAATGTACAAAATATTTTGGATTTTGAGAAAGACTTTAAAGATTGTAAGGTTATTAAACTGGAGCAAAACTATAGATCTACTGCAAATATTTTAGACTCTGCAAATGCTGTTATTGGGAATAACACAGGACGTAAGAGCAAGAAGCTCTGGACTAGTACAAATGCAGGTGAGAAGGTTGTCAGAATTTTTGCACCAAATGAGCAGGCTGAGGCGATGTTTATTGCTGAGGAGATTAAACGTAAAGTAGCTGGTGGAGATGGTTCTTACAAAGATGTAGCCATTCTCTATAGAATTAATGCTTTATCCAGAAACTTAGAGTTTACCTTCAATCAGATGGGAATTCCGTTCAAGATTTATGGCGGACTGAGATTCTTTGATCGTAAAGAGATTAAAGATGTAATGTCATACTTGCGTTTACTAACAAGTCCTAGAGATGATATGGCTTTTGTAAGAGCTATTTCTAATCCTAAACGAGGCGTTGGCTATACAAGCCTCGACAGAATTGCTGCATTAGCGAATCAATATGGAGTCTCTATGATGGAAATAGCTCTGAAAATAGATGAATTTCCGGAGTTGTCTAGAGCTGCAAATAATGTAAAAGATTTCATCCAACTTATTGCAAAAATGCAGCATCGCCTGCTTAATGAGGATTCTTCTCTAGCTGAGTTTATTGAGTATGTGGAGAATGAATCTGGATTAATTGAGGAAATTTTAGCAAAGAAAGATAGAAATAGAGAAGAAGCATATAACCGTATTGAAAATATGAAGGAGCTCTTGTCAGAGGCTGTTAACTTTCAGAATTTAAGTGATGAAAATATGCAGTGGGATTTCACAGATGAAGAATTACAAGGATTAGATGAATATGATCCTAACTCTGGAGATCCTTTTGCAGCGACAAATAGAAGTACAGAAGGACTTGAGGATAATGCTAACAATGAAGCTGCGATCCACTCTGTATTGGAAGAAACTCTGCTAGAGAGTCTAATACGTTTCTTGGAGCAATCTAGCCTGTATACAGACATGGATAGTGATTCCGAGGAAGATGATAACAAAGTAACTCTCATGACAATCCACAGTGCCAAAGGTTTGGAATTTGATACTGTATTTGTTGTCGGCATGGAAGAAGGAATTTTCCCAGGGTATAGATCTATGGCAGAAGCAGCTAGTCTAGAGGAAGAGCGTCGTTTGGCTTATGTTGCTATAACTAGGGCAGAACGTAAGTTATATCTAAGTGCTTCTAATTCGAGATTGATCTTTGGTAGGACGGAGAGTTATGCTCCTTCTAGATTTTTATCGGAGCTTCCAGATGAAAACATTACGGATTTAGGTTACTCTCAAGCTATGCAAGAAGAACGCTATAATTCATATAGAGATACTTCTGATTTTAATAGAGTCAACTCTGCTATAGGCGAGAGAAATTATGCACGTAGTAGTCATGGAAGTGGTTCTAAATCTAGCATGTACGGGAAGCAAGAAGGTTTCGTTGGTTCCAAGAAAGATGCTGATAAACAGAACAACATTAAACTAGAAGTTAAAAAAGCAGGTAATCTTCAAGCAAATGACATTAAGAAAGGCATGAAAGTTAAGCATGCTAAATTTGGTGTGGGTGAAGTTTTAGCAGTAGAGCCGGTTGCAGGCGATGCTATCTTAAGTATTGATTTCGGAGCAAAAGGTGAGAAGAAATTGCTAGCTAATTCAGCTAATTTGGCGAAAGTTTAGATATTATAATTTATTGATTAGAGGAAAAGACTGTTAATATGAATGAATGTGATAAAAAGTGTTTGTTTAAAGCAAATGCACAAAATAATGAAGAAATAAAGAAGGATCAGAAGTTTTTTGCTGTGGTTGATAGAGTGCGTTACATTCAACGTTGGGCACTTATGCGAAATAATGAGAGCGAAAATGTGGCAGAGCATAGTTTTCAGACAGCAATGTTTGCTCATGCACTAGCTAATATTAGAAGCATAGAGTTTCCAGAGTTAGACATACAAGTAGATCCTAATAAGATTATGGCTAGGGCTCTTTTTCACGATGTATCTGAGGTAATTACAGGAGATCTGCCAACACCTGTTAAGTATCATAACCAAGAATTAAGAAAAGCCTATAAGAACTATGAAGCTTTGGCAGTTGAAACTCTTTTGGACTTTCTCCCTGGAAATTTAAGAGATAATTATTCAGAGCTATTAATTGAAAAAGCTCTTGTAGATACAGAGAAAGGTAGTCTAGAATATGTAGAAGCTGGCCTTATAAAAGCAGCAGATAAGTTATCTGCCTACATTAAGTGTATCTATGAGGTAAATCAGGGGAATAATGAGTTTAGAGAGGCTTTGACATCGACTTTAAATAGCATAGAAGATTTTTACGAAGACTTCCCAGAAGTAAATGTTTTTATGAAAAATTTTGTACCAGCTTTTAATTTATCTCTAGATCAATTGAAGGATAGTGACATTTAGATGCGAAACCATATTAATAAAATAGAAGCTAGAGCAAGAGATAGAAGAACTAACTTTTTAATACTTATCATTACATTAATTGTGCTGATAATAGCTACTGTGCTTGCAATAAAAATGTGGAAACATGAGCATTATGAGGGCAATCTTTTGACTCTGCAAAGTTTTAACATTAGGAAAGCACCTAAGTTAGATGCCGAAATACTAGGACAAAGTAATAACAAAGAGATTTACTGGATAGTTGATACGGTAAAAGGCGAAGCCAGTATGTACGGTAACAAGTGGTATAAGATTAAATATTTGGGCGAAAATGCATATTTGGTAAAAACTGATACTAATCAGCAGGTAATAACCAATGCGCAGGCTGATAAACTAAGAGCAATTTATGCTGATACAGATCCTTTCATTTATGATGAACAATTTAAAGCGGTTCTAGAGCTTTTTCCAGAATCTTATAGGGTACCGTTATCGTACTTGCACCTACTTGAACCTGAGTGGAAGTTTGAGCCTTTTTATACAAATTTAAGTTTTGCTCATGCAGTTGAAGAGCAAAGTGACCCTGAAAACAAAAATCTAATTCAATTTGAAGAAGGTAGTGAGTATTTTCAACGTTTTGCTTGGATGAAGAAAAATGACAATCTGTATGATGGTACAAATTGGTATCCAGCAAATAGTGAAGCGATAGCATACTATATGGACCCTAGAAATTTCCTAACTTATCAAGGAATCTGGCAATTCCTGGATTATAGCTATACTGGAGATAAAGATTCTCGAGGAATTAAGTCAATTTTTGCAGGTAATGAATTCTTGTTGCAATATAGTGAAACTGTTCTTGAAGCTGCGAAAGCTGAGAAAATTTTGCCAGAAGCGTTGGCAAGTAGAATATCTAATGAGATTAGAATTGGCGATACTGTGTCAATTATTGCAAAAGGCCTAATCCACCCAGAACAAAACCCTATAATTGAAGGTAAGGCTAGTCCCGGATTTTTATCAAAGGAAGAACAACTTGAAGTTTTGGAAGAACTTCTAAAGAATGGGAAAATTTCAGATAAGCAACAAGAGATTCTAGCTGATTTAAAAAATGGTGGAATTGGATACCCTGAACCAAAAGAAAGATATTATAATTTCTTAAATATCGGAGCGTATCCAGATACTTCTAAACCTTTGGGCGCTTTAGTTAATGCTGCGCGTTATGCTGCTGGAGAGTTTGAGCAAGAGGGTAGTTCTAGATATAAATCATTGCAATTGCCGTGGACTAGTCCAGAGAAGGCTATTCGAGGCGGAGCTTTTTTCATTGCACATGACTATATACATGTGGGGCAAAGTACACCTTACTTACAGAAATTTGATTTAGTTACTGGATCGTATTCACATCAATATATGCAAGCGTTGTTCGCAGCAGTTAATGAGGCAGATAAGTTGTATTCTGCTTGGAGAGATAGTTCTGATTCTTGGGGAACATTGAAGTTCTCAATTCCAGTTTACTTGGAAATGCCTGAGACGACTTTACCTCAGTAAAGATGTTTGACACAGTAATCATAGTTGAAGCAATAGCACAATAATTAAGTTTTGGAGAATTATGGAGAAAAGAATTGGGATTGAACATCAAAAGAGCTTATTGGCTGAACATCAAGAATGCAAAAATTCTATGGGAATGTTTGAGCAAAAATCCAGAGTCAGACTTAGTTCGTATTTGACAAAAGAACTTTGCCCAGCTTTAGTCTTGCAAGTTATCACATTTTTTGTAAGTTATTTTGTCTTAGGATTAGTAGAAGTAAGTAATGATATAAAGTCCATCTCAGCTTGGATTTTATCTTTTATTGCTTTTACTTTGTGGTATGTTTTTTTGCTTAGTAAATCATTGAGCAGCTTAACTACTTTGAAATCTAATCAGAAATTTGAACAAGTGAGGACAAGTAAACTACCTAGAGTCTGGGAATATGAGAAGCTTAGAAGATTAATTTTCTCACTAGTGATAAGTGTTTTATCTGGCGCCGTATTTATCTATTTATTCTACTTTCAGTTGAACTTGTTTAGTATTTATGTCACTGAAGCTTTATTAGTTATGGGGCTTTTAATTGGAAATATTATTTTACAATTACTGAACTATGAGTTAAGTAGTTATATATTTTTTGGTCTAATGACAGCTGTTGTGAGCCTATTGAGCTTTAGTATAGTTGATAAATTAATATTGTATTTGGCAATAGGAAATAAAGATTGGAACTGGTTAATATCTCAGACTGTATCATTTGTTTTAGCAGTGCTTTTTGCATACTTGACCAATAGTAAGTATGTTTTTAAGAGCTCTAGCAATTTTGGGAAAGAATTAAGAGAGTTTTTTGTTTCAAGACTTTTGAGCACGTTAATCTTTGAATACTTAGGAATTTTTGTTTTTATAAACTTACTGAATTTGAATAGGGACTTTTCAAAGCTATTAGCTGCCGTTCTGGTAACTTTAGCTAACTATGTCTTGTCTAAGTTTTGGGTATTTAGGAGTAAATAAGGATATGAATATTGAGGAAGCAAAAGCCTATCTCTACGGAGAAGGCAGGGTTAATGGTGGCAAGGCAAATCATAAAGTGCTGAGAGATATTCTAGAAGTGCTGGGTAATCCTGATAAGAATTGCAAAAAGATACATATTGTTGGTACAAATGGTAAAGGGTCAGTAGCAGCTTATTCTGCATATATATTAGCAGCAGCTGGTTACAGAGTGGCTCAATATTCATCACCAGATGTCTATAGATTTGGTGAGAGAATGAGAATTTTAGATGGAAGAAATAATAATAGGGATTGGTCGAAAGATCCAAAAGTTGGGGAGATTTCTGATGAGGATTTATGTAAGTACTTAAATCGTATTAGATACGTCCTAGAAAATATGGAGATTGCTGAGGAGCTACATCCAAATTATTTTGACTTTTTGCTATTAGTTGCTTTTTTGTATTTTGCGGAAAATGATTGCGATATTTGGATAATTGAAGCAGGTATAGGTGCAAGATTAGATGCTACAAATGTAATAGATAGTCCAGAAGTTGCGGTTGTTACAGCTATTGGCAAAGATCACGTTGATAAATTGGGAGATACTCTTGAAAAAATTGCGCTAGAGAAATCTTACTTGCTTAAAGAAGGTACTAAGGCTCTGTGCATATATGATCAAAGTGAAGTAATTCCTGATAAGGATGAAGCTCTGAAAGTTATGAATGTTTTTGGAAAAAAGGCTGCAAGCTTCGGAATTCCTGTAGTTCAGTTAGATTTGGATAATATTGATATTATTTCAAGAAACTTGGAAGGACAGAAATTTAACTTTATTGACAAGAGATTAGATATTAACTTAGAACTTGAAACAAAATTACTTCCGGACTTTGAGCCATTAAATGCTGCACTAGCAATATCAGCTTGCAAAACACTCGACCCTGATTTGAAGAGTACAGATATTGCTTATGGGGTATCCACATGTTTCTGGCCAGCTCGTTTAGAGAAAATTTCTGACGATCCAATTATTTTGATTGATGGTGCGCATAATCCACAAGGTGCTAGGGCACTAAGAAGTAGTCTGGATAGACTTTTGCAAGCAGATGATGAAGAAATTCATATATTTACTTCTATGCGAGATAAAGATCAGTATAATTGCTTGCGTGAGATTCTAAAGAGTTCAAAAGTTAGTGCGCTAATATGTAGCACTTTGGAGGATTACGATAGAGCTTTAGAAAGTGACAAATTATTTAACATAGCAAATGAAGTAGTTAATGAGAGTTTCGCAGATGAAGAAAATCAACCAATAATATATAATAGTAACAACATTGAAACAGCTGTAAAAATAGCTTTTGACCTTTATAAAGATAAATTAAAAATAGTAAAAGCTCGCAATAATAGGGTGGTTATTGTTAACTGGGGCAGTTTCTATACGGCGAAAAATTTTAAGCAAGCGTGTGAAAATGAACTGGATAATATTAAGAAGCGTGGAAAATAAAAAGCTGTTGAAATAAATAGGAGGACTAATTTTGCGCTATTTAAGTACAAGAGACATTAATACATTTTATACAGATATTGATGCAATCCTAAATGATAATGCAAAAGATGAGGGTGTTTTTGTTCCTGAAACATTCCCGCAATTTACAGAAAGTGATTGGGAATATTTTGCGAAGATGCCTCTTTACGAGAAGTTTTCATATGTGTTTTCTAAATTCATAACTAGTATTCCACAAGAGGAGATTAAAAAGGCTTGCAAAAATGCATTTGCCAATATGAAATTTGAAGAAAGTTATTTAAGATTTAATAAACTTAATGAATACTCAGATTATCCTTACAGTTTTGAACTGTGGCATGGTCCTGGTGCTAGCTACCACGATCTAATAGCAGCTCTAGTTCCAGCACTATATAAGCTTGCTCATGATAGGTATGCAGATAGAGTTGCCAAAAAGTTATTGCTTGTTAAGACTAGTCAAGCTGAGTCAGCTTTTGCCTGGGTCAAAGGTTTCACTGATAGTGGTATTGAACATCTTATTTTAGCTGCTGATCCAGAAACAAATTATGGGCAAGAAGATGCTAAAAGTAAAAAGAGGAAATCTAATAAAAGAAAGAAAGAAAAGAATCAATACGATAAAAAATTAAATTTATTAAAAAATCATAGTGATTTAGATTTATTGGGTAGCACAATTATTGATCTTAATTTTGATGAACTAGAAAATGCCCTGGCTGAGCTTTTATTTAATAAAGAATTCCAAACAGAGGTTGAAGCTAAAGGTTATTTTGTTCAAGTTATTAGAGATTATTCTTGGCCAGTGCTGCTAGTTCAGATTGCTTATTTCTGCATTTTGCATGCGGAAGTTTTGAACAATGATCAATTTGCTTCAAATGAAATCTATGACCTGGTAGTACCTAGCTCTGATTTATCAAATGTATTGGCTGCACTTTATGCAAAAGCATGTGGCACAAGATTTGCAAATATAATCGTTGCTGCAAATAAAAATAACTTTTTGACAGAGCTAATTCGCACAGGTCGCTATAACATGAATAAAAAGATGCACACTACCAACAGCCCAATGTTGAATGTATTTTGCCCAGAAAACTTAGAACGTTTGCTATATGAGTTTAGTCAGAGAGATGCAAAAAAGATCACAGAATGGTATAGAGATCTAAATGATAATGGCATGTTTAATCTCGATAAAAACACGTTGGCAAATATGAACTACTTGCTTAATTATGGTTACGCAGATGATGCTCATACAAGACAAGGGATTATTAATGCATATAATCAATATGATCATGTATTTGATCCGAATACTGCAGTAGGTTTAGCGGTTCATAGTAGATTGGATAAAAATTCTAATAATAAACGTAAGACAGTTTATGTTTCATTGACAAGTCCATATATGTATCCGGTTGTTGTAGCGGAGGCTATTCTTGGTGACGATTTAGATTTCACTGATATTGATGAATTGAGAGCGCGAGTATTTATCGAATCAGATCTGAATATTCCTGCTAGATATCCATTGGCTCAGGCAAAAGCAAGTTTAATCGCAGCTGAGCTTGAAGCAGATGAAGACAAGAAGAAATTCTATGGTGAGCAAGAATTTTTGGCAGGAGATAAAGAAGCGAGAGAAGTTCTTATTAATGAGATTAAAGCAGCTGAAGCTGAAGAACTAGAATTAGCTAAGAGACAAGCTGAACTAGCAGCTGCAAATCTTGAGAAAATTAAATTGGAAATTACAGATCTTGAATTAGGCAAAAAACATAATGTGAATGATATAGCAGATCTTATTTTGGAGAGAATGAGTCAGGAGCAATAAGTGATAATAGAGAGTTTTAATAGACATAAATCAAGCATCGCTTATATAGCTGCTAAATATCCAACGATTATTATGTATTTCTTGAGTTCTATCTTCTTGTTTATTCCTTACGTAGGAGTTTTGGCCTGGGTAATAGCCTTTCTCTTTTTTTTCAAAGAAGAGTCGTCCGAATTTCTGCGACTGCATGCTGCACAAATAGGTTTCATTATGATGATTTATTCATTTATAACTTTGATTTTGAATATAATTGGTGATTTTATTGTATCTAGTGCAAGTAGTAGCCGTAGTGAAGCAGCTATTATCAATGCTCTAACTATTCAAGGATATTTGGGAACTGCAGTGAGAATTTTGCGTATAATTGTGTTAATATTAGCTATTGTAAATGCGGTGTTAGCTTATAGATATAAGTTTTGTCACTATTCTGTTTTTGGAAAAATGGCAAAAAGATTGAATGAGAAAACAAAAAGAGATTTTTGATTATTAAAATTGAAGGAGTAATGAAAAATGTCCACGTAGCTCAGTAGGATAGAGCGACGCTCTCCTAAAGCGTAGGCCGGAGGTTCGATTCCTCTCGTGGACACCATATTAGCCTGTAACCTCGATGGTTGCAGGCTTTTTATTTTTACTGGGCTTAAAATATACTTAAGAAAGCAAATTCCTCAAAGTTTATATATAGACTTGAAAAAATAAGCTAGTTCGCAAAAAGGTCTTAACAAATGCGAATGAATAGACTATAATATTTGCACTTATTAATAAAAATTTAATTATGAATCAGGAGAGAATGCCAATGGGAAAATTTGTACGAGCAGAAGCAAGGCAGTCAATATCTAGAATTGAAAGTGGGAAGAAAATCAGCTTAACAGGTTTACTTTTAAATTTCTTTTTATTTCTGATCAAACTAGTAGCTGGTATCTTGAGCAACTCTCACTCTGTTGTTGCAGATGCTATTAATAACTTAATGGATTTTTCTTCTAGTATTATAAGTCTAGTCGGCTTTAAACTTGCTGGAATGTCAGCAGACAAGGCACATCCATATGGCCATGGCCGTTATGAATATCTTTCAGGTTTATTAATTTCAATTTTAATATTTGTTGTTGGTGTAGAAATATTGAGGAACGGTGTGCTCAAAATCTTTAACCCTCAAGATTTTAAACTTTCTCCAATATTAATTGTTGTTATGATCATAGGTATAATTGTAAAAGCGTGGATGATGAACTTTTATCAAAAAGGCGCTAAAAAAATTAATTCTCAAACGCTTGTAGCAGTAGCGCAAGATAGTTTCAATGATGCTTTGGTAAGTTTTGGAGTCTTGGTAGCATTGGTAATTAGCTTTTATACGAAAATAAATTTAGACGGTTATATAACTGTTGCTCTTGCTATTTATATTCTCTGGAGTGGTCTAGAGTTAGTAAAAGATATGATAAGTCCCATTATTGGTATTAGTTCAAGTGATGCGGAAATAGATGAGTATACAGATTTTGTGCTGTCGTTAGAAGGTGTTAAGGGTGTGCATGATTGGGAGATACATGAATATGGTCCAGAACATCTATTCGCAAGTGTACATATAGAAGTAGATAAAAGTTTGAGTATTGAAGAAGCTCATGTTATTTCTGAAGACGTCAAAGAAAAATTTTACCGAGTGTATGGCATGAACATTACTGTACATATAGATCCCTATAATGGTTAGAGTGATTTCATTTTTTTAATACTTTTGCTATTTAAATATTTTTCAATCCCTTATTTTAATTTATGGGTGACATATTTGCTTGACACTTATATATGACATTTTTGCTTGGAAACAACATAATTTAATCTATGAGTTGACTTAAGCCTACTAAAGCTGTACTTTGGAATAAATAGTTTATTTGAACAAAGGGGTGCTTAGGCTGAGAAATACCCTCAATATCGGATCGAGATAAAGCTCGCGGCGAGATTGTTTGGAATAAGATTTAATTAGTTAAGATATAACACTAAGGCATTTTAGCTGATTTGTGTTCTCGGATACTAAGAATGGCTCTCCTTGTTTGAATAATTGATAGCAAGGAGTTTTTATGAAAAGATATAATAATTCAAATGTGAATTCGGTACAAAATTTAGTTGAACAACGTAAGAATAGGATTACAACTATTGTTGAAATTGCTTTGTTTGCAGCTCTCTCAATGGCATTGGACTATTTTATTCCTAGTATTGGCGGTATGAAAATAAATTTCAAGATGTTGCCGGTAATCATACTAGCGTTGAGACGAGGTGTATTTCCAGGTGTTCTTGGTGGACTTTTGTGGGGAGTTTTACAAATATTATTGGGTGAGGCTACAGTTGTTGGAGCAATTCAAGTAATAGTTGAGTATATATTTGCATTTAGTGCAGTTGGACTCGCAGGTTTATTCAGAGCACCAGTTCAGAAAACTCTTTATACAGAAGGGGCAAAAGTCAAAACTATAATTTACGGATTTGTGGCAACATTTATTGGCTCATTTGCTCGCTATATTTTTCATTTTATAGCAGGGTTCTGGTTCTGGGGTCAATATGCACCAGAGGGAGTATCCCCAGTCTTAAACTCAATCTTGGTAAATGGTAAAGATTTCATCGTTGAGACGGTGTGTACGTTAGTAGTTTTCGTACTATTAGCACCATTGTATGATAGGATTTTGAGAGTTAAAAAATAAAAATAAATTCGCTGCTGATTAACAAAGCATATTTACTTGAGATAAAAATAAAATTACGCTTAAATATATACAGCGAATTAAAAATTAGGAGTGAGTATGCTAAAAAAGTTTTCTAAATTAGGTCAGGCTTTTGTTTTGCCAATATCAGTTCTGCCGATAGCAGGTCTATTGTTAGGGCTAGGGAGTGCTCTGAGTACTGAACCAGCTATTTCAGTCTTACCATTTTTGCAAGCAGAATGGGTTCAAATAATTCTAGCCTTCATGCTAAATGCAGGCAAAATGATTATTGCATTTTTACCTTTGTTATTTGCAGTAGGAGTTACTACAGGTTTAGCTGATGGAGATCAAGGAACTGCGGCAATTGCAGCTGTCAGTTCGTATGTGGTTTTTACAGGAACTATAAACGCAGCCATACAAATAAGTGGGAAAGATCAGCTCATTAATCCAGGTGTAATAGGTGCAATCTTCTTAGGAATTTTAGTAGCATATTTACATAACAAATATAGAAAAATTCAGTTGCCTCAATATCTAAGCTTTTTTGGTGGGAGTAGGTTTATTCCTATAATATCATCACTTTCTGCAATATTGATGGGAGTGGTTTTTTATTTTATTTGGCCGATTTTTAACCAAGGTCTTGTTATTCTTGGTGCTTTGTTTAATAAGTTGGGAGCGTTGGGAACATTCCTATATGGGTTCCTCTTGAGATTGTCAGGTGGAGTAGGAGTTCACCATGCGGTATATCCGCTATTCTGGTACAGCGCTCTAGGTGGGACTGAGACAATAGCAGACTTGAATGTGTTTGGTGCTCAAAATATATACTTTGCTCAATTGGCAGATCCAAACTTCAAGGGTTTATTCACTGAAGGTACGAGATTTTTTGCAGGTCGTTTCACAACTATGATGTTTGGCTTGCCAGCTGCTGCTTTGGCAATGTATCACTCTATACCAAAAGAGAATAGAAAAGCTAACGCTAAGTTCTATAAAGATGCAGCGATTGCTTCATTTAGTAATGGAATCACCGAACCTATTGAATATACATTTATGACAAAATTGCCGAAGTTATATTTAGTTCACTCAGTATTAGATGGCCTAGCATTTATGTTTACAGATCTTCTGAAGATTCGAGTTGTGAATACATTTTCAGGTGGAGTAATAGATTTCTTAATCTTTGGGCCTTTGCAAGGAAATTCACAAACAAATTGGATTAGGATAGTTCCGCTAGGACTTATCTGGACAGTTATATATTATACGGTGTTTAGGTTCGTACTAAGTAAAAATGTGATTGATTTGCCGGGCTCAAAGTTAGAAAAAAATGAGTCTAGCGAAAGTTCAAAAGATAATGGAGAAACAGAGCAATCTATCAAGCAAACTGCAGCAATCATCTTAGAAGGCTTGGGTACAGCAGATAATATTTCTAGTATACGAGCATGTGCGACTAGACTTAGAGTACAGTTGCATGATAACTCTCTAATGGACAAAGCAAAGCTAGAATCAACTAAACCTGTAGCCGTATTGGAAGTTGATGGCGGAGTTCAAGTGATCTATGGAGCAAAATCTAATATCTACTACGCTGAGATTGAAGAACTAATGAAAACAGATGATTAAAATAAAAACTCGAGTCCTTGTTAACTCGAGTTTTTTATTGTCGAAAATCAGATAACATCGTCTATAAATTATTTATTTCATCCATGAAAATAGAGATGTTTAGATCAGATGGAATTTGAAAGTCTCCGCTTGCAGATAAACCTAACTCAGTAATTTTAAGAGCATCTGGGGCGGCTTGGCGCTTGAATTGTTGAGTATAAAGTCTACGAATAAATGTTTTGAAAGTAGCTTTTAATTCTACTTCCGTAAAAGTTTCACCAGTAGTTGTTATGCTAGAAATCTGTTCTTTTTCATTGCCAGAGCTCTCGCGTACAAAATTTGCTTTGGCTAAAGAGAAAGTATCAGCGATAGAATTGCCACGGTAGCAATAATGGTATAAGAAAAAGTCATGTAGTGTGTAAGATCCAATTTGTTCTTCGGTTTTTTGACTAATATTGCCGTCTGCGTCGGGCGGAAGCAACTCTGGGCTCACAGGTGCAGTAACTATATCGTTAAGTACTTTGGCAAGTTGTGGGTTGCTCTCCTTGTATTTATCATAAGCTATATTTAATAGGTAACGCATTGTAGTTTTAGGCAAGGA
The DNA here is from genome assembly GCA_963510375.1 of uncultured Fastidiosipila sp. GTDB lineage: Bacteria > Bacillota > Clostridia > Saccharofermentanales > Fastidiosipilaceae > Fastidiosipila. The sequence continues at coordinate 57,379 of CAUPES010000003.1, read as the reverse complement.
AGAATTAACTGCGTACATGCTCATCTGGTCACCGTTATAAGTACACCACCCCAGAGCCATTTCACTAAGATCTCCAGTACCTACAACTAGTCCGTTATGCTTATTGGATAAATCCATTAATATTTGAGTGCGCTCACGTGCCTGTGCATTTTCATAGGTTAAATCACGTATATTGATGTCATGACCAATATCTTCTAAGTGTTGAGTGCTTGCAGGAACTATAGAGATCTCCTTGAGGTTGATATCTAGTGCTCCAGTTAAAAGTTCAGCATTGGTCTTGCTACCTTTACTGCTACCAAATCCCGGCATGGTGACTGCCATGATAGAATCTTTGTTCAATCCTAGAAATTGTCTTGCTCTATCACAAACGAGAAGAGCTACAGTAGAATCTAGACCGCCAGAGACGCCAATGACCATGGTTTGAGCATGAATTTGCTTAATTCTTCTTGCTAGTCCAGCTGCCTGGAGATTTATACAGCGATCAAAAAGATCTTTTATATCTTTATTATTTTTATCGAATTTTCTAATATCGTCCGTTCTGACAAATGGATAACGTTTAGTTCCTAATCTGCTGAATTTAGGGTCAGTGAAAATTAGTTCTGCATAAGTTGCGTAATTTGAACTTAAATTAGCTTTGGTTTTTCTTTTAGAAAATCTAATTGGAATGAGGCTGATTAAGGCTTCAGCTAACACTGGTGCGTCATTGTTGAAAGTTTCTTTACTCTCAATGAGATTTTCTCCTAGTTCAGAGATTATCCCTGCACCTTGGTAGATATAATGACTAGAAGATTCTCCACTGCCTGTATAAGCAGAAATAATAGCAGTTTTGGTATTAGCACTCTTTTGTGTAATTTTTTCGGTACGTGTGTTTTCTGAGAAAAGTAATTCAGCTTCAGCGTTTGGATTAATAATAATATCTGATTTAGAGCTTTCAACTTCGCTTAAAACTTCAGGAGAATCAATATCGCTACCAACAACAATACTTATATTCACGTATCTAGATGAATTTTTATCACATAAGGAATAAGGTGAGTAGCTAAATAAATGTCCGTCATTGGTAAAAATCTCTTCAGCCTCTAGGTTAAGAGGAGTAAAATAGCGAGATTCTTGGTAGTTATCATAATCGTTTAGTTTATACTTTGGAGTAAAACCGAGTATTTCACCATTTAAAAGGGAAGCAGCAACATTATATGTCCTACCTGATACTTGCAGAGGTAAACCAACCACAACAAATAGATCGCTATAATTGGCGGTATATTTAGCAAGCTCTATTAAACCCAAATAAGCTGAGTCTAAGAAACTACCTTGTAGGAACAGATCTCCCACAGTTGTTCCCGTCAAACTCAATTCAGGAAAGACTAATATATTGTTCCCTCGTTCGGCTGCTTTACTAATCATGTCTTTGTGATTTGCAACATTTTTCTTGATATCTGCAAGTGCTAATTTAGGAGCGGCGGCAGATACATTGATAAAGTTATTATTGACCATAAATATACTCCTTTTATTTATATCAATTACAATTATACTGCATAAAGATAATTCGAGAAATTGCAATATCTCTGTTATATTAAGATTATTCGTAATAAAAGTGTTAAAAACTCAAAGTTGAAAGGTTCATTATTTTAGGAGAGTTTGGATGGTAAAAGTAGAAGAACTTAGAGCAGCAGTAAAAAATGCAAAATTAATAGCTTTTGATTTAGACGGTACTCTATTAAACACAATAGATGACTTAGCTTATGCATGTAACCATACGTTAGAAGTATCTGGATATCCTACAAGATCTTTAGATGAGGTGAGGAGATTTGTTGGAAATGGTATTCCAAAGCTGATTGAAAGAGCTTTGCCTGATTCTGTAAGTGAAGAGGAGTTCAATAAATTAGTAGGAATATTTAATGATTATTATGCAGAACATCTTTGGGATTACTCAGTTGAATATGATGGTATTAGTGAGCTTATAGAGGAGTTCAGAGAACAAGGCAAAACATTAATGGTGCTTACCAATAAGAATGAGATCTTAGCAAAAGAGATTGTGCAGCATTTCTATCCAGGAATTTTCGTGAAAGTTTTAGGGGACAACCCTGAGAAACAGCTAAAACCAGACCCTTCCTATTATTACGAAGCGCTAGAAGAATTACAGATAGCTCCTGAAGAAACAATTTTGATCGGTGATTCAGATACAGATGTTAAAACCGCTGTGAACTCTGATGCATATGGGATTGGTGCAGAGTGGGGGTATAGAAATGCAGAAGTCTTAGCAGAAAATGGTGCAGATATTATTATCGAAAACCCAATAAAACTTCTTGAGTTGCTACGAGATAATAATTGCACAAAAACATACTGCTAGACTTGTTCATACTGCTAATTAGTTTCGTTTGTAATGTCACCATTTGAGTTAAGCTCTATTGGCTGACTCTTGATATGTAAATTCGGTTGTATTTTTGAGAGAAGATAATCTTTAGTGCGACCGAAAATTTCACGCAATTGCCAAAGAGGTGTAGTTGTACTTGGATGTTTGTGAGAATCGCAAGGTACTCCAATTGCATTTATTCCAAGTGAATTAGCAATATATAGAGTTCTATATAGGTGATATTTGTGGGTGACAAAAACAGTCCGTTTGATTTGGAAAACTTCCTTGGCTCTCAGAGTAGTGGCGTAAGAGTTGTAACCATGATGATCCATGAAAATATCCTTACTTGGAACACCTTGGCTAATGGCATAATTTTTCATGACCTTAGGCTCGTTATGCTCACCGGTATGGTCGCCTGACATGATAATCTTTGGTGCTACACCTTTTTTATATAGCTCAATAGCAGTATCAAGACGTTCTTGCAAAAATGGGCTAGGTTTATCTTTATAAATACCAGCTCCATAGACGACTATAGCTTGTGGGGAAATTTTGTTTGTAATATTTTCGTTTATCTTATTAGGTGAATAAATTTGCTCTTGGGTACTTGAGATAACATGTAAGTTTATGAAAACATTTGCAGCAATAAATATCAAAAGCAGTATAAACAAAATAGTAATTAGCTTAAGCGTACGTCTAGTTAGTTTGTAAAAAAGATTATTGTTTTTCATGTTTTTGACTTCTTTTGTTGAGCTAGCACTTTATATAAGAAATAAGTAAAGTGCGCAAATATTTTGACTTTTATTATAAGGAAGTTAGATGCAAATTTTTGTTAAATATTTTGTGAAAGCTTATTCCAAGAAAAATAAGTTCCCGCGACCGTTTCCAAAGAGTAGTATAATGTTCTAAATAAAAATTTTTCAAAAAGTACCGTAAGTGCTTGACTTATCGAGTTCTTTTTGGTAACTTTTATCAGTGCCGCATTTTCCAGGTCCTAAATATCTTTAATTTTAGAAGATTACCTGTCGAAGCGAGCCCCAAAATAATAAGGGAGGACAGATATGTACGCAGTAATTCGTAGTGGCGGTAAACAATACCGCGTAGAAGAAGGTCAAGTTGTATACCTAGAGAAACTAGAAGGTGAAGTAGGTGATACAGTTGAATTGGAGACTTTGGCAGTTGCAGATGAGTCTGGTATTAAATTAGGCAAAGCAGCTAGCGTAAAAGCTGAAATCGTAAAACACGGTAGAGGTAAAAAAATTAGAGTTTTCAAATACAAACCTAAGAAGAGATACCGTAGAACCCAAGGTCATCGTCAAGCATATACAAGCGTAAGAATCACAAGTATCTAGGCTTAATATTGAAGAGTCTCATGTGAATTAATACGAGGTAAAATATGATAAAAGTTAATTTATATGAGGATCGAAAAGGACTATGCGGTTTCCTAGCAGAAGGTCATGCAGAATATGCAGAGCCGGGAGAGACAGATGAAGTTTGTGCTGGCGTAACGAGCTTGGCAGGAGCCTTAGTCGTAAGTTTGACAGATTTATTAAAACTTGAACTTGAATATTCTTTCGAACCAGGAAGACTCTGGTGTGAAGTTAAAGGAATACCAGAAGATAAAAGGAATGAAGCAGATTTGCTTTTCAAAAGTTTCAAGCTCGGATGCGAGCAAATATCTTACAGTTATGGTCAAGAATATGTGCAAGTGCAATCAGAACCTGGAGATATAAATAGGGAGGCAGAAAATGTTTAAATTAGATTTACAATTATTAGCTAGTAAAAAAGGTTTGAGTTCTACTAAGAACGGTCGTGATTCAGAAGCAAAACGTTTAGGCGCAAAAGCTGGTGATGGCGAGTTCGTTTTAGCAGGAAACATTCTATACAGACAACGCGGAACAAAAATTCACCCAGGCGAAAACGTAGGTAGAGGTAAAGATGATACTCTATTTGCATTAGTAGATGGTGTTGTAAGTTTTGAAAGACTAGGTAGAAATCGTAAAAAAGTTTGCGTTTATCCAGTAGCTCAAGAAGCTTAAGTTAGACAAGAACTTTAGTTTTACTTAGTGATGCTCTAAATAGAGCGTTCAATAATTAAGAATTTTACAAGTCCGGTAGAATTACCGGACTTTTTTAATCAGGAGAGAGGAGGTAAGACATGTTTGTTGATCAAGCGAGAATTTTCGTAAAAGCCGGAAATGGTGGTAACGGAGCAGTGTCTTTTTATCGAGGTAAATATATACCAAAGGGTGGTCCTGATGGTGGTAATGGTGGTCGAGGTGGATCAGTCTACATTAAAGCTAAAAGTGGCATGACTACTCTCCAAAACTTCCGTGATAAAAAGAAATACTTAGCCGAGAATGGTGAACATGGTGGAAAACAGAAAAAAGCCGGTAAGAGTGGCGAAAATTTAACCATTGAAGTTCCAATAGGTACTGTTGTTAGAAATTATGAAACTGGAGAATTGCTTGCCGATCTGACTGAAGCCGGTGAAACAGTCTTGCTATCCAAAGGTGGACGAGGTGGAGTTGGAAATACAGCCTTTGCAACTTCTACAAGACAAACTCCGACGTTTGCAAAACCAGGAGAGCTAGTTGATGGATTCTATGTAAGTTTAGAGTTGAAGATTTTAGCTGATGTTGGGCTTTTAGGTCTGCCTAATGTTGGCAAAAGTACCTACTTATCAGTTATTTCTAGAGCTCAACCTAAAATTGCAAATTATCACTTTACTACGCTTGAACCACAATTAGGCATTGCAACAGTGGGAGATTTTAGCTTCACTGTTGCAGATATCCCTGGATTGATTGAAGGTGCAAGCCAAGGAGCAGGTTTAGGACACGACTTCCTGCGTCATATTGAACGTACCAAGATGTTAGTGCATGTTTTGGATGCATCAGGTTCAGAGGGTAGAGATCCGTATGAAGACTTTAAAATGATAAATAGAGAACTTAGAGAGTTTAGTGAAGTATTAGCGGATAAACCACAAATAGTGGCACTAAATAAAATTGATCTTTGTGAAGAGGAAGATGTTTTAGCCCTTAAGAAAAAGATAGAAGCTGATGGTTATGAGGTTTACTCTATGTCTGCTCCAATTAACTGGGGAACGGATGAGTTACTCAAGGCAATAGCGGGCATGCTGGTTAAATTACCTGAGACGATTTTGTATGAAAAACCAGAACACGTTAAGGTTTACGAGTTAGAAGAGTTAACTTACGATGTTTATAAAGAAGATGATATATACGTTGTAGAAGGTACCTGGATAGATGATTTATTAAGAAGAGTCAATTTCGACAGTGTCGATTCCTTGCAATGGTTCCAAAAACAATTACGAGATCAAGGAATTATTGACCAGCTACACGAATTGGGTGCGGAAGAGGGCGATACAATTGCTCTTGGAGATCTGCTATTTGATTTTGTTGACTAATTGTAGGATTAGCAGTATTTAACGACAGTAGTGGCAGTTGAGGCGTGAAGCTTGTTTATAGAGATTCGATAATTATAATAAAATTAAAAATAGAGGTAGAAAATGTCAATAAATGGTAATCAAAGAGCTTATTTAAGAGCAGAGGCTAATAGCTTGGACAGCTTATTACATATAGGTAAAGAAGATGTTAGTGAGAATATAGTTACTGAGTTAGATAATCTATTAAGAACAAGAGAATTAGTAAAAGTAACCGTGCTAAAAACTAACACAACTCCAATTAAAGAATTGGCAAATGATTTGGCAAAGAGTACATCTGCAGATATAGTCCAAGTAATTGGGAGAAAATTTGTCCTATATAGATTTTCTGAAGAATTAGCTAAAAAAGGCAAGACAATTTACAATTTGTAATTTGGGAGATTTAGACATCTTTATCATCTTGTTCGTTTATAAGACTTAGAATTTGCGGGTAGATTTTGCCCGCATTTTTTTTCCAGTTATCACTGATTTTTTTCGCCATTTCTTGATTAGGAGCGTTAAACTGCAGTTTGAAGTAAGTTTCGTTCTGCTCTTTTAGCTCAAGATTGAGTTTGAATGATGCATTCGCTGTAATTTCATAGGTAGAAACGACGCTTTCGCTAGACTTTTTGTCTGAATTCTTTTGAGCAATTATCCCTTGAATGTATTTGGTCATTGCATGAGGGATATTATCATTAAGTGTTTCAAGTACAATTGCACCTTTGTTAGTTAGGGAGAAGCGTTTTGGCGGGTTGGCCTTATGACTTTCTTCTTTCCTTATGGTTGCGGATAGTAAGTCTTCGTCTAATAATTCGCCTAGAAGTTTGCTGAAGGTAAAGTAGTCCATATACATAGTCTCAAGAACTATTTGCATTAACTCTTGTTCACTTAAACTGTCTATTTGCTCACAGATATATAGAATTATTACCTTTAGTGTAACTTTATCTTTGCTAGAAGACATATTCTTTTCCATAATTTAACTCACCACCTTCAGAGCTATTATAACAAAAAAAGATATGGTTTTTATCTGTATTGCACAAACTTTTTGTGAATATTGAAATTTTGTTTTGTGTAAAGTGTTTGGTGGATTATAATATATATAAAAGTAATCTCAAGTGTGGAAAGGAGATTTTTTTATGAAAGTTAATTTGATTGTCGGAGCAAAAGGATCAGGAAAAACAAATCGTTTAGTGGATGATTTGAATAGCATGGCAAGCAACGAAGAAAATAATGTTGTTTGTATTTTGAGAGGTGATAGATTGAATCCTTATGTCAAACATCAGATTAGAATGATTGATGTTGATGAATATCCTGTAGACAACTATGGGGAAGCTTTAGCATTTATAGCTGGTTTAAATGCTAAAGATTATGATATTTCTCACATTTATATTGATAGTATCGGTAAAATTGCTGGTAATGACCAAGAGGAATTAGCTAAGTTCTTAGCAGCTCTAGAAGGTATGGCAGAGAAGCATCATTTTGAAGCAGAAATTATATTTAGTTGCCCTGAGGAAGATATAATTGACTCAGTTAAGCACTATGTTTCTTAAGGTGAAGCCAAAAAAATAACAATTTAAACCCTATTGGTTCAGTGATTTAGTTTAATTTATTTCACTTGAAATTTGATAGGGTTTTCTTTTGCCTGGAAAGTATTTACTTTTCCCCATTTAACAGTACTTGAAGATTAAGAGTATGACAAAGAGCTACTTAAAGATTTATCAAAGAGATTAACTAGAGAATATGGGCGAGGATTTTCAGTATCAAATTTGCAATTTATGAGAAGATTTTTTCAAGAGTATGAAATTCAACAGACAGTGTCTGTTAAATTGACCTGGCCCCATTATTGTGAGCTTTTATCCATCAGTGATGAGGGAAAACGAAGTTTCTATGAAAAAGAAAGTATCAATGCAAATTGGTCGGTAAGAGAGCTTAAAAGACAAATAAAAACATCACTATATGAAAGATTGATCTTATCATCAGGAGAAGAGAACAAAGAAAAAGTCCTAGACCTATGATTTGACCTCAAAAAGTTAGACTTTTTTAGCGTAGCAGTTTATATAGCAGCTACGCTATTTTTATGTTGTATAGGAGAATATCTTAAGTATCATCTATTTTTGAGCTATTTTGTTGAAAATGTCAAAAAAGTTATATTAATGTGTCGGTTTAGTTATAGAAATGATGAAAGAAAACTCTTAATATGAAGCTATATCGCAATAGAGGTAAATCTAAATTAACCTGTAACAGAGAGGAGGATATATATGAAAAAAAGAATATTAGCAGCTATGCTAACTATGTCTATGGTCATGTCCATAACAGCATGCGGAAATCCAGAAGCGGGAAAATCGAAAACATCCGTTAAAAAAAGTGGTGATAATGAGGATGTACCATATACAGTTACCATGGTTTTGACAGGAAGCACACAGCCGGATGAAGAAAGAATTGAGAAAAAAATTAATGAAATTCTTAAACCGGAACTCAATGCAAATATCGATATTGTTGTGTTGCCGTGGGCGAGTGCAAACCAGCAGTTACAGCTTATGTTATCAGGGGATGAAAAAATTGATGTTTTTTATACTCAGGCAACAAGTGCAGTGCAGTATATGAATTCTGGACAGATTGTAGACATGTCTGAACTGATTGATAAATATGGAACAAATATAAAACACATTTATGGAGAGGATGTAGCTAAAATTAACCAGATTAAAGACTTTGTATATGGCGTACCAAATCAGATTGAGCGAGGAAGTATTCCTGCTGTATTTATGAGAAAAGACCTAGTACAAAAATATAATATTGATACAGCACAGATTAAAGAACCAAAAGATTTGGAAAGCGTTTTTGCGACAGTAAAAGCGGGAGAACCGGATATGACAATGTTATATTCAATTAATGATGGTGACACACCGGTTACCAGATTGTTCCGTGGTGACAATTTATCAGATAGTAATTACCTTGGTGTACTCATGGATCAGACAAATAGCACAAAGTTAGAAAATTTCTTTGCAACAGACTGGTTTAAAAATACAACTACTATGCTTTACAACTGGTACCAGAAGGGATATATCAGCCAGGATGCAGGAACCAATACAGAAAACTGGAGAACAGTATGCAAAGCAGGAAATTTATTCTCACTATTTTTTGCTTATCACCCTGGAACACCGGTAGAATTTAAAAGTTCCACTGGTTATGAATTTGAGATTGTACCATTTTTTAATGAACCAATCATAAATAGCTCATCATATAACGGTGTTATATTTTCAATTGCCCAGAACTCAGAAAACCCAGAAAAAACAATGGAAGTTCTGGATTATATATATGGAAGTTCTGAAATCATGAATCTTTTAAACTGGGGGGAACAGGACAAAGACTACGTTTTAGAAGATGCTGAAAATGGCATTATCAATTTCCCAGAAGGTATTACCTCTGATAATGTAGGCTATAGCTTAAATCTTGGATGGGAATTGCCAAATCAGTTTATTGCTTATAAATGGACTGGCTCCGATCCGAAATTATGGGAAAAAATGGAAGAGTTTAACAGTTCAGCAAAGAGTTCAAAAGCAGTAGGTTTTTTATTTGATAGTAGTAATTATTCAAATGAGATTGCAGCTCTTTCTAATGTTGTGAAACAATACAGTGGAGCACTTTACAGTGGTTCTGGAGATCCAAATGAACTTATTCCGGAATTATTAAAAGCATTAGATGATGCGGGAATCAATGAAGTGATCCAGGCAAAACAAGAACAGTTAGATGCTTTTCTTGCAGCAAAATAATCAGTTTCAGAAGTAAGGTCCCACAGATAAAATGTGGGACTTTGTTCATTAAAGGAGAAGCTTATGAAGAAGAAAAAGAACAAAGTTAAAAAATATCTGCCGCTCTATCTGATGATGTTGCCAGGTTTATTATATCTACTGATCAATAACTATCTGCCAATGACAGGTATTGTAATTGCTTTTAAAAAGTTGAATTTTTCGAAAGGAATTTTGAAAAGTCCTTGGGCAAGACTTGATAATTTTAAATTTTTGTTCTCGTCAAAAGATGCTTGGATTATTACAAGAAATACATTGTTATATAATATAGCTTTTATTATTGTTAATATGGTTGTTGGAATTGCAATAGCAATTTTAATATGTGAGGTTAACAATAAAAAATTTAAAAAAATATATCAGAGTGCTATATTACTACCATTTTTGATGTCGATGGTCATTCTAAGTTATATTGTGTATGCACTTTTAAGTGCTGAAAATGGTCTTGTAAACAATACAATACTGCCATTATTGCATAAAAAACCAATTCAATGGTATCAAAAACCAAAATATTGGCCAGTTATTCTTACTATTGCAAACTGCTGGAAAGGGGTAGGATATGGATGTTTGATCTATATTGCATCTCTGATTGGTATTGACCCGACGTATTATGAGGCAGCAAGACTCGATGGAGCCACAAAGTGGCAGGAAATCACCAAAATCACATTGCCGTCTCTGGTACCAACAATTATTACTTTGTTATTATTGAGTATTGGAAGAATCTTCTATTCTGACTTTGGACTATTTTATCAGGTTCCAATGAACTCTGGTGTGTTGTTTCCGACTACAAATGTAATTGACACTTACGTATACCGTGCTTTGATCGAACAAGGGAATATCAGTATGTCATCTGCAGCTGGTGTATATCAGTCATTAGTAGGTTTTGTTATTGTAATGTTAAGTAACTGGATTGTAAGACGTGTAGATAAAGATAGAGCATTGTTTTAGGAGGAAAGTCTGTTATGACAAATTCAAAAAAAACAAAGAGATATCAGATTTGGATCAATTTGATATTAATCGTGATCACATTAATCATTATTTTACCGTTTTTACTGGTATTTATTTCATCCATTACAGATGAAACGGTGTTGATCCGGAATGGATATTCATTTTTCCCGGAAAAGTTAAGCCTTTATGCATATCGATATATTTTCAAACAGGGAGAAAAAATACTTCGCGCATACGGTGTAACAATTTTTGTTACGATAGTAGGTACTTTTTTTAATCTGATGTTTTCAGCATTGCTGGCATATCCGCTATCAGTGAAGACATTACCTTATAGAAGATCGATAACCTTTTTTGTTTTTTTTACACTGCTATTTAATGGTGGATTAGTTCCGACATATTTGATGTATGTGAATTATTTTCACATAAAAAATACAATATGGGCATTGATAATTCCTAATTTGCTGTTGAGTGCAAGCAATGTTCTGATGATACGGAGCTATTTTATGACAAGTATTCCGGAAGCATTGTATGAAGCAGCTGAAATTGATGGCGCAGGGCACATGAGAATTTTTTTACAGATTACATTACCACTTGGTAAACCGATCCTGGTAACCATGGGATTGTTTTCTGCTCTGGCGTATTGGAATGACTGGACAAATGGATTATACTATTTATCAGGAAATCAAGGACAGAGATTGTATAGTATCCAGAATCTTTTGAATCAAATGATCACTGATATTCAGTATCTTGCAAGTGGTAAAGTTGCCGGTAATATAGGGGCAGAAGTGGCAAAACTTCCGACAACATCCATAAGGATGGCAATTGCTTTTATAGCGATGCTTCCACTATTTATCATTTATCCGTTTTTACAAAAATATTTTGCAGAGGGTATTACGCTTGGTGCAGTAAAAGGTTAAGATAGCAGTATGGCATTTGGCAAAAAAATATGAATCTAGAAAAACGAAAAAAGAAATCTTTAGCACAACAGAGTAAACAAATATTAATTTTTATGACAGTCATTCTGGTAATTATTCTGGGAGGATGTACTTATGTTTTAAATAAAACAAGTTGGCAGATTTATGAGCAGCTGAGCCAAATGGCACAGTTGTATGCACAGGAATTAGACAATCGTTTTTTGAGAATCAGCAGAAATCTTTTTTCCACGATCATGGATACAAATGAGACTAATTCCACATTCTGGAAAAATGTAAACCTGATGAAAAATGGGGATTATTCGGAGTATGCTATAGGAGAACTCCGTGAAGAATATTTTTCTTCTGCATGGGAATATGGAACAGAATACAGAATTTTTTTATATATACATGAGACAGATAAATTATATCAACTTTCAATGTTTTCAGATGGAGATTACAAAATTTCATCTGAGATTGCGGCGTCTATTCGTGAGCAGATAGGTAAATTAGATAAAAAGACATATGCAGTGAAGAGAAAATGGGATGTCGTAGAGTGTGATAATGAAGTATATATATGTAAAATTGCACAAGAAAAAGGAATTGCTTTAGGATGTGTTGTAAATGTAAAAAGTATATTGGAACCATTTTCAGAGCTTTCTTTGGGGAAACATGGATATGTAAGCCTTGTAAATCAGGATGAAGTTAGTATAGTTGCGTTAGATCATAGCGGAATTATATCAGATCCGCAAGATATGAATGTTAAAAATACTTATACGATCCGTCAGAAGTTATCCAGAACACCTTTTGAAATCAGAGTTTGGATTTCTTTAGGTGGTGTCTTAAGTCTTATGACAGGAAGTCTGCTCGGAATGACGATATTGATTTTTATGATACTTATTATGAGTAGCTTTTTACTTTTTCATGTGTACTCCAATATTATGAAGCCACTTAAAGTGTTCACTCAAAACCTTAAGCAATATAATGAGGGTGGATATACGCTTAATATGACGGAAGGAAATTTGCTTGAATTAGAACAGATTGATGACAAATTCCGTACAATGATCCATCAAATCCGTAAGCTGAAGATTACTTTATATGAAAGAGAATTAGAAAAACAAAAAATTGAGATGGATTATCTGAAAATGCAGATCCGGCCACATTTTTATTTGAATTGCCTGAATTTTATTTATAGCATGATTGACTTTGGTAATTTTGAACAAGCAAGGGCGATGACAAAAATTACTTCCGATTATCTTTCATATATTTTTCAAAATACAACTGACAAAGTTCCGGTTTTAGCGGAATTAAAGCATTGTGAAGATTATTTAAAAATCTTGTTACTACGGTATCCAGATAAGTTTACTTATTATTTCGAAGTTCATGATGAAGTAACAAATGCAGAAATATTTCCGTTTTTAATACAGGTTTATGTAGAAAATGCTGCAAAACAGGCATTGATATCAGATGAAAAAATATTGATTTCAGTTACGGTATATCCTGAAGACAGGGGCAATGAAAAATATGTTAATGTTTTTATCTCTGATACGGGAAAAGGCTTTTCAGATGATATATTATGTAAACTGCAAAACGGACAAAGAATTTCTGACGATGGAAAGCATGTCGGTATTTGGAACTGTATGAGACGGTTTCAGTATTATTATGGGAATCAGGGTGAGATTAATTTTAGCAATAGTCCATTAGGTGGTGCTGTTATAGATATTCATGTTCCTTATAAAATCGGAAGGAGCGATACATAAAATGAAATTATTGCTGGTGGATGATGAACGTTATGTGATTGAAAGTATAAAGAAAAATATCTGCTGGGAGCAGACAGGAGTTAATGAAATTTATACAGCATTTACTATGAAACAGGCTCAGGAAATTATAACAGCTGTTAAAATAGACATTATTATCAGTGATATAGTGATGCCTGCTGCAACAGGATTTGACTTGTTGCAATGGGTACGTGAGCAGAACTTCATGATACAGGTCATTTTTCTGACTAGTTATGCAGAATTCGACTATGCAAGGCGTGCAATACAGCTTGAAAGCGTTGAATATTTGTTAAAACCAATTGATTTTGAAAAACTCGAAGAAGCATTAAAAAAAGCAGAACATGCAGTGAGTCAGGTACAACATCTAGAAAAACTCACAGAAGCGAGTGCTCAGTGGGAAAAAGGCAGAACTATGTTGCAAAAAGATATCTGGAGAAATTTATTAAACGGTAATATGACGCCAAACCAGTTTTGCGAATCTGCAAAAAGAATAAAATTGTATCAAAATGGATTTTCCCTTTTTAAACCTGTCTGTTTTTGTATGAATCATAAAGGCGAAGAAGCGCAAAAATGGGAACCATCAACTATTGAATTTATTATAAAAAATGTGTTGACAGAGTTATTTGATTCTCTTTGTATCAGAGTAGACACAGTATTCTGTGAAAATGACTATCGCTATTGGGTGGTTTTATCTACGGACAAAATGTTGGAAGAAGGAGAAAAGATAAAGGAAAAAGATGTCCTTGATCAGTTTGTACAATGGATGACAGATCATGTGCATTCTTATTTTTGGTGTGGAGTAGGAAGTTGGAGTGAGCTTTCTAAAGTGATCGCTCAGGCTGATGATTTGCAGAAAATGCGTGAAAGCAGTCTATCATTATGGAATGAAGTTATATATTTGTATGAATTTCAACCAAGTGGAACAGTCTATAAAAACTCGGAGCTGGATACATGGAAAACACTTTTGGCAGGTGAGAAAGTGGAAGCCCTCATAACAAGTATACGCAATTATCTGGATACAGTCGGGAAGAATGAGATGATTACACGTCAATTATTGCTATCATTAAGAACGGATGTTACACAGATGGTTTATATATGGCTGTCAGAAATGGGGATTTACGCAAATGCACTTTTTTCAAATAAAGAAAGTGAAAATTATATGCTTGACGCCGTAAATGGATTTAACGAGATGATTGAATATGTAGAATATCTGATAAGAAAAGCAGTTGAATATAAATGGTATATTACAAAAGAGTACTCTGTTGCAGATCAGATATGTGCCTATATTGACAGCCACTTTAAGGAAGATATCCACAGAGATGAACTGGCAGAATTAGTTTTTTTAAATACAGACTATATGTCTAGACTTTTCAAAAAAGAAAAGGGAGTATCTATAAGTAATTATATATTGCAAAAAAGGGTAGACGAAGCAAAAAAACTTTTATGTGGCAGCAGTCTTCCAATCAATACAGTTTCATTACAAATTGGATATAGTAATTTTTCTTATTTTACAAAAATGTTCAAAGAAAATACTGGGTTGACGCCACTTGAATATAGAAGAAAATTTGGAGAAGGAGCATAAACATGACAGAACAAAAATTAAGAGAACTTTTGAGAGATATGTCATTGGAAGAAAAAGTAAATCAGATGAGCCAGGTGGTAGGAGATTTTTTTAATGGGAAAACTGTTGCCACGGGTCCTATGGCAGATAAGGGATTTACAGAAAATAATGTAAATCTAGCAGGATCAGTTATCGGGGCTTTTGGAACTGAAACTTTAAAAAGTATACAAGAAAAATATATGAAAAAGCATCCGCACCGTATTCCACTGTTGTTTATGTTAGATGTAATAAATGGTTTTAAGACGGTGTTTCCTATTCCGCTTGCACAAGGAGCTTCATTTGAACCGGAATTATCAGAACGGTGTGCAATTGCGACAGCAAAGGAGGCTTCGGTCAGCGGTATCCATGTGACATTCGCCCCTATGACAGATCTGGTCAGAGATGCAAGATGGGGAAGGGTTATGGAATCAACAGGAGAAGATCCATATCTGAACAGTTTGTTCTGTGCAGCAATGGTGCGCGGATTTCAGGGAAACAACTTAAAAGATAATTATACAATGGCAGCATGTGTAAAGCACTTTGCAGGATATGGCGCACCGACGGCAGGAAGAGATTATAACACAGTAGAACTTTCAGAACATACATTTAGAGAGTTTTATCTGCCATCGTATCAAGCGGGAATCGATGCAGGTGCAGCTCTTGTTATGACATCTTTTAATACAATTAACGGAATTCCAGCAACTGGGAATAAAAAATTGATGCGGGACATTTTAAGAGAACAGATGAAGTTCGATGGAGTACTTATATCAGATTGGGCAGCAATCGAGGAAATCATATACCATGGATATTGCGCAAACAGAGAAGAAGCAGCAGTACGTGCAGTGGAAGCAGGTGTAGATATTGATATGATGACAGGTATTTACTGCGAAAATCTTTGCCAATTGGTCAGAGATGGAAAAGTAAAAGAAGAACTTATAGATGAAGCGTGTCTGCGTATTTTGCAGCTTAAAAATAAGCTCGGACTCTTTGAAAATCCATATAAAGATGCAGATCAGGAAAAAGAAAAGGAATATATTTTGTGCGAGGAACACAGAAGACTGGCGAGAGAAGCTGCAAGAAAATCTTTTGTTTTGCTGAAAAATGAAGAACATATACTGCCTTTAAACCAAGAGAAAAAAATAGCTTTTATTGGCCCATACGTAGATAACAGAAATTTACTTGGAGCCTGGTCATTTATAGCAGATGTCGAGGATGTTATGACACTGCGTGAAGCAGTACAGGAACAGTACATTTTAGAAAATAGTACATTTTGCCAGGGGTCGCCAATGTTAGGGACGGATATATGTCTGGAAGGATTTGGAGAACAGCAGCAGCAATTATATACAGAGGAGCAAGAAAATAATATGCTGCAAGAAGCAGTACAGGCAGCAAAAGAAGCAGATATGGTTGTGCTTGCAATTGGAGAAGATCGTTTACAGTCGGGTGAAGCAACCAGTAACGCAAATATCATGATCCCTAAGGTACAGGAAGCATTGCTTGGTAGAATCGCGGAAGTCAATAAAAACATAGTAGTGGTTTTGTTTTCAGGACGTCCGTTAGACATACGTGAAATAAACAAAAAGGCAAAAGCTATTCTTCAGGTGTGGCTTCCTGGAACGGAAGGAGCGCGGGCGATTGCGGACACTTTATTTGGAAAGTATAATCCGAGTGGAAAACTGCCTATGAGCTTTCCTTATTGTGTAGGACAGGTACCAGTACATTATAATGAATATTCAACAGGACGCCCACATATAGAAGGCAAAGATAAGGACAGATTTCGATCTAAATATTTAGATATTCCAAATGAGCCATTGTATCCTTTTGGATATGGTTTAAGTTATACAACATTTGAAATTTCAGATGTTTATTTAAACCAGACATGTCTGGATGCATCAGGGCAGATTGAAGCAGAAGTAATTGTAAAAAATACAGGAAACTGCGAAGGAACCGAAACCTTGCAGCTTTATATCCATGATATTGCGGCTTCTGTAGTGCGCCCGGTAAAAGAATTGAAAAATTTTAAGAAGATTACGCTTTTGCCTGGAGAGGCAAAAAGAGTAGTTTTTACCATAACAGAACAGGAACTGCGTTTTTTGACAGAGAATGGAATTTATGAGAGCGAAGCAGGAGAATTTGAAATATTTATCGGAAAAGACAGTTTGACAAGTAATAAAGCTTCATTTGTATTGAAAAAATGATCTGCATAAGTCTGAGACTTCACATGACATCCTAAATAGAATGTCATCAGTTATGGCGAAGCATTTATGTGAAGAAATTTAAGACCCCGGTGATAAGTACAGTTTTTGACGATCAGATCCAGTGTTCATGGAATCTTCTGAGTGAGCTTTACCTGAAGAAGTTTATGCAAATCATTTGGAAAGATAGGTGCAAAATGATCGTAATTCCCTGATCTTGGGAGGCTATATAAAAATGTATCTTATGATTTTAGATTTGTAGATGAAGTATTTCTAAAATCCATAATTAATAGAATAGAATCTTTACAAGAAGAAAAAATTAATTCTTTCTACGGAATAGATATAAAACCAGATGGTTATGTCACATATGTTTGACATCACTAGAAGGTTAAGAGATGACTGAAACAAACCCTGTTGACTGAAATTGCGATAAGTGCTAATATCTAAGCATTGATATACGCTAACTAATAAGAGTGGAATCTGATTTTCCGCTCTTTTGTTTTTTGTAATATAAAAAAGAGGTAAGCATGGCGAGTATAAAAAAAGATATACAAAGTAGAGTCGAAACGGCTATTAAAGCTGAAGTCGAAAATCAAGGGGTAGAGCTGCTTGAAGTTAGATATCTAAAAGAAGAGTCTAAATGGATTTTGCGAATTATCATTGATAAGCGTGGTGGTATCAGCCTAGACGACTGTGAAAGAGTTAGTCGAGCTATTGATCCAATTATTGATGAAGAAGTAGAAATTAAACAAGCTTATTACTTGGAAGTTCAGTCGCCTGGAATAGATAGACCGCTAAAGACAGCTGCAGATTTTGAGAGATATGTAGGTAGTGAGGTTGAAATATCTTTTTACCAAGCGCAAAATGGTCAAAAAAAGATTGAAGGGATCCTGCTTGGTAGCGAGGAAGATGAACTTAATCTAGAAGTAGATGAAAAACCAGTTAGCTTCCCTTTAGAAGATATAGCAAAAGTTAAAAGAGTTATAAATTTTAAATAACTGATATTGAGATAGGTCAATTTAAATTATTTAATAAACTTAATTAGTACAATTAATGCAAATTTAATGAGAGGTCATGGAAATGAATATTGAATTAATTACAGCAATTAGAGATCTTTGCAAAGAGAGAGGTCTAGACGAAGAGGGAATATTCACCGCAATCGAAGAATCTTTGGTTGCAGCGTATAAGCGTGAGTTTAATGCGAGAATATCTGATAATGTTACAGCTTCGATTGATAGACAAACTGGTGAGATGGCAGTTTTCTTGGAAAAAGAAATTGTTGCAGAAGTTGAAGACCCTAACTCACAAATACCGTTAGATCAGGCTAAAGCAATTGATGAAGATTTCGAAGAAGGCGATGTCTTGCAATATCAATTAGAGCCACAAGATTTTGGTAGATTAGCTGCTCAAGCTGCTAAAAGTGCAATTAATCAAAGTTTAATTTCTGCTGAACGCCAAATGATTCATGAAGAGTTCAGAGAGAAAATTGGTGAGCTTGCAAGTGGTACAGTACAACGTGCAGACAAGAGAGAAGTTATTGTAGATATAGGTCGTGCCGAAGCTACCTTGACAAATTTTGAACAAAGCAGCCTAGATACATACGAATTTAACGAGCGTATGCAATTCTTAATCAAAAAGGTTGATGAGCGTAGAGGTAGACCTGTTATTTATGTTTCTAGAGCTAGTGAGAAATTGGTTGAAAAACTTTTCGAGAAAGAAGTTCCAGAAATAGCAGCAGGAATCGTAGAAATTGTCAGCTCTGCTCGTGAAGCCGGTTCTAGAACCAAGATTGCTGTACATTCACACGATGAGAATGTTGATGCTCTAGGTGCTTGTGTTGGTCAAAGAGGAATTCGTGTGCAAAATGTGATGGACGAATTAAGAGGCGAGAAGATTGACATTATTGAATGGGATCCAGATGAAACTGTCTTTATCAGGAATGCTATGAAGCCATCATCTGTATTAAGAGTTGATCTAGTAGAAACAACAGATGAGAATGGTGAAGCAGTAAAAGAAGCTACAGTGGTTGTACCAGATAGTCAATTATCTTTAGCTATTGGTAAAAGAGGACAAAATGCAAGACTTGCCGCTAAACTAACTGGCTGGAAGATTGATATTAAGAATGAATCAGATGCTAGAGAGTTGCTAGAATCTGACTTTATGGCAGAATTTTCAGCAATTGCTGATACATTAGCAGAAGAACATGATGCAGAAGTAGTTGAGGATCTAGAAGAAGATGTAGTTAATGTTGCTGAAGCTGATGAAGAAACTGAAGCAAGCATTGATGATTTAGCAGATCAAATTCTTTCTGCAGGAAATGAAGCAGATCTTGAAGCTGAAAGCGATGAAGCTGAAGTTGAGACAGAAACTGAGGTTGAGTAAGCTACGCTAGCTTAGTAATTAGGAGAAATGTGTGTATGAAGAAAAAGCATATTCCTACGAGAATGTGTATAGCTTGTAGAGAGATGCGTGAACGTCAAGAGCTATTTAAATTAGTAAAGAACAATTCTGATATAGTATTTGATCAACTTTACAAAATGGACGGACGTGGTACATATATTTGTAAAGAAGAAAACTGTATTAAACTTGCTTTTGCTAAAGGCATGCTAAAAAGAGCGCTTAAAGAAGATGTAAATTCTAGTTTGGAAACTGAACTATTGGATTATCTAGAAAGCTTAAAAAACGAAATAAAAAAAGAGGGAAAGGTATTTCGCCTCAATAAAGATGGAAGTGTTGAGCGCCTATGATGAGGATTCCGGAAGATAAAGAGCAAAAAGCATTTGGACTACTCGGACTGGCTAGAAGAGCAAGAGCAATTACAATAGGAATGGATGCTACTTTATCCGCTTTAAAAAAAGGCATAGTAAAAGCAATCTTATTGGCTAACGACATAGGTAAGAGCTCATTTAAAAAGCTAGGCAGAAATGTAGAGGAGTTTGAAACTGAGGCTTGTCAAGAACAAGGACGTGTTTCTTTGATAGTTTTCTCCAATTCGGAAGAATTAGGAGTGTTCCTTAATAAGGAAACAGTTTCAATTATAGGTATAGTTGATTCAGGCTTTGCTAAAGGAATTTACAAACTAGCACAGCAAGATGAAGATAATAATGCAGATAATAATGAATAAGTAGAAAAAATTAAGTAAATTAAGATTACTTATGGAGGTAAGAGGAAAAGTTATGGTAGATAATCAAGAAGCTAAGAAGCAAGATGTTGATGAAAATAAAAATAATACCCAATCTTTAGATGATTCTGAGCAATCTAAAAATGATAACCCTACTATTGGCCTAAAAGGTGTTTCCGGTAAGTTAATTAAAGGTACCGTAAAAATCAAAAAAGCCAATAAAACTGAAAAAGCTGATAAGGAAAAGTCAACTGATGCTGCTGATGCGAATGCTAAAGGAGAAAATAAAAACGAAGACGCAACAAGTACCTCAGTTAAACCTCGTAAGTTAGGTAATATCAAAGATTTGCCAGAAGAGTCTAAGCAAAAAGTTGAAGAGGGTAGTTCAACTACAAGTAAAAAGACAGAAGCTGAAGAGAAAAAAGTTGTGAAACAAGCAGATGCTGTTGAGACTAAAGAAACAAGTAAATCTGCTTCTACACCGGCTCAGCCAAGAAAAATTAAATCAGCTGCTCAAGTAGAAGCAGAGAAAGCTGAAAAAGCAGAGGCTGAAGCTGAAACTAAAGCTGCTGAAAACAAAGCCCGAAAATTTGACGCTCAAGAAAAAGCAGTAGCAAAGACAGCTGTAGAAAACAAGCAAGAAGCTAAAGAATATAAAGAAGCTAAAGAAGTTAGAGAAGCGAAAGAAATTAGTGTAAAAACTACAGGTCCTAGAAAATTAGCGTCTGGAGATAGTATAGCTAATAAAGGACCACGCAAGATTAGTAGTGCGGCAGACGATTCTTTGGCAGCTACTGCAAAAGCTTTTGCTAAGAAAAAAGAAGAAAAAGAAAATTCAAAACAGAGACCAAAACCAAAACGTAAATTTCAAGATAAGAGTAATGAATTCTCACCTTATGATAAAGATAGTGATGAGGAAGAAGATAAGAGTGCTCGCTCAAAACCACGTAGACGAAAGAAAAAAGAGGTTATTGAAGATTTACCAGTAAATGATAACCAAAGAAGCAAGAGCAAATTCAATCATCGTTCTAGAAGTTTTGAGAAAGAAAGAACAAAACAAGATAAGTATCGTGAGCGTGAGTTGGAATTTACACGTAAGCATAATCAACGTAAAGAACAAGAAAAGAAGGAGAACGCTAATCAACCAGCAGCAAGTACTGTTACACACGTAGCTTTGCTTGATACAATGACTGTTAAAGAATTTGCGGAGGCTCTCTCTAAATCTTCAGCAGACGTAATTATGCACTTAATGCAAAACGGTGTTATGGCAACTTTAAACGATAATATTGACTATGATACTGCTGCAATTATTGCGGACGAATTTGGTGTAACAACTGAAAGACTAGAAGATGATACTGAAATTACTACAGATCTCTTTGACGAAAGCGAAGATAACGAAGAGGATATGATTAAGAGACCTCCAGTTGTAGTTGTTATGGGTCACGTTGACCATGGTAAAACAACCTTACTAGACCATATACGTAATACAAAAGTCGCTGGTGGTGAAGCTGGTGGTATTACTCAAGGTATTGGTGCTTACATGGTTGAAGCTAACGGTAGAGAGATTACTTTCTTAGATACTCCAGGACACGAAGCTTTCACTACAATGCGTGCTCGTGGTGCTCAAGCTACTGATATTGCAATTCTAGTTGTTGCTGCTGATGATGGAATTATGCCACAAACTATTGAAGCAATTAACCACGCTAAGGCAGCTGGTACAGAGATTATTGTTGCAATTAATAAGATGGATAAACCAACAGCTAACCCAGAGAGAATTATGGAGCAATTAACTCAATATGATTTAGTTGCAGAGGACTGGGGTGGTGACACAATTGTCGTACCAATTTCAGCTTTGACCGGTCAAGGTGTTGACGATCTTCTGGAAATGGTACTTCTAACAGCTGATGTTATGGAGTTGAAAGTTAACGATAAGAAGCAGGCTAAGGGTATTATTATCGAAGCTGAGCTAGACAAGCATCGTGGTGTAGTTGTAACAGCATTAGTACAAAGAGGTCACTTGAAGCAGGGTGATACAATATTGGTAGATACTGTTGTAGGTAATGTTCGTGCAATGAAAGATTCTCAAGGTAACGAGATTAAGGATGCAGGACCATCAGTACCTGTCCAAATTCTAGGTCTTCCAGAAGTTCCAGAAGTTGGTGCACAGTTCTATGTAGTTGAAGATGAGAAAAAAGCTAGATCTTACGCTGATCAAAAGGCAAGTCAAGAGCGTGAAGAAGGCTTTAGAAAATCTCAAGTTATTACCTTGGACAACTTATTTACTCATATCGAAGCTGGTAAAGTTTTAGACTTTAACGTTATTATTAAAGCAGACGTTGTCGGTTCTGTTGAAGCTTTACAGAGTTCTTTAGAGAAATTAAATAATGATGAGATTAGAGTTAACGTAATCCATGGAGCAGCAGGTGCGATTAATGAGTCAGATATTAGATTAGCTGAAGCAAGTAATGCCGTTGTTATTGGATTTAACGTTAGACCAAACAATACAGTTATTGATTTAGCTAAAGAGTTAGAGGTTGATATCAGACTATACTCAGTAATTTATCAAGCCATCGAAGAAATTGAAGCTGCTATGGTTGGTCGACTTGATCCAGAATATCAAGAGGTTATCTTGGGTCATGTTGAAATTAGAGAGACATATAAAGTCAGCAAACTCGGTACAATTGGTGGTGGTTACGTTACAGACGGTAAGATTACTCGTAACTCCAAGTGCCGCTTGATTAGAGATGGAATTGTTGTCTATGATGGCGAAATTAACTCTCTAAGACGTTTCCAAGATGATGTACGTGAGGTTAATACTGGTTACGAATGTGGTTTAACAATTACTAACTATAATGATCTAAAAGTCGGAGATATAGTAGAAACTTACGTAATCGAAGAAGTTGAAAGGGTGTAAAATGGCTTTTAAGAGAGAAAATAGAGTTGCAGATGAGGTTAAACGCCTCACTGCAGAAATTATTAGAACTGAATTAGATGATCCAAGAGTTCCTGTGTTTACATCAATTACTGATGTTACAGTAAGTAGTGATTTTAACTATGCAGACTTGTATGTAAGTGTTTTGGCTCAGGCTAAAGATAAACAAGTTGAAGCTGTAGAAGCCCTGAACACTGCTAAGGGTTTCTTGCGTAAGGAATTGTCTCAAAGATTGAAATTAAGAGTAACTCCAGAGTTACGCTTCCATTTGGATGATTCCTTTGACAAAGGACAAAGAATTGATGAAATCTTGGAACAAGTTAAAGCTGACAGAGCAGAGAATGCTGACGCTATGGAAGCAGACTTGGAAGAATTAGATTAAAAAATATTGAAATCCTCACAGGGATTTTAATTCAGAGCTTTAAAATTATTTTATAAAAATGTAATAATTATTATTAGGAGTTTTATGACTAGAGAAACTAGAAAACAAGGGCTAGAAGCTTTAGCTCAAAAAATTCTTAGCAAAAGACAACAAGATGAATTTATATTAGTTTATCCACATGTAAGAGCTGATGGCGATGCCTACGGCTCTTCTTTTGCTTTAGTAAAAGTTTTTGCTAAGTTAGGAATTGAAGCTGCTGTATTGGCAGAAGAAAATCTCTCAGCTGATATGGAATTTATGAAAACGGATTCTAAGTTTATTAATTGGAATGAGTCACCTGAGGATGCTCAGGCAGACCTCAAACAGAGAGTTACTTTATCCATACAAGTGGATTCCTCTGAAGATGATAGGTTAGCCAAAAGACTGGAAATATTCCATGGAAGCCCTGAATTCGCAATTATAGATCATCATATTAGCAGCAAAGTTAATGGAGATTTGATTTTTATAGATCCAGAAGCAGGAGCTAATGTGGAGTTGGTTTATACATTGATTTTGCTCTTGGAAGAGCTTACTGGTGAGCAGCTTTTGGATAAAGAAGTAGCTTTAACCATATATACAGGATTATTGACAGATACGGGAAGTTTTTCATATGACAATACTAAGCCTGAAACGCTTAGAATAGCTGCAGAATTACTAGAATATGACATTAATGTAGCTGAATTAAATAATCACTTGTTTAAAGAAAAACCTTGGGATAAATTGCTTGCTGAAACTAAGCTTATCCAAAAGGCAAATATAAGTGATAATAAAAAGATAGCTTATTTAACTGTCCCTCAATCATTTATGAATGATAATGATATTGCAGATACTGATTTGGAGAATTTGCCTGCTGTATTAAGAAATATCAAAGGAGTTGTAGTAAGTCTTGTATTGCGTGAAACAAGTGAAGGAACTGTTAGAGGTAATTTAAGAAGTACTGGTCATAATGATATTTCTGTAATTGCACGTGCCCATAACGGCGGTGGACATTTGAATGCTGCTGGATTTACAATTAGTGCTGCAGAATTAGAAGCAAGCGGTTTAGACAGTATTGCTGAACAGATTATTACTGAAATTAATCAAAAATTAGGGTTGTAGATATTTTTCTGAATTAGGAAATGTTGTATGAGTAAAAAGAATAAAGAAAGTTGTAAAGGTGGTTTGCTTAACATCTGGAAACCTGCAGGCATTACATCCATGCAAGTTGTAAGAAAAGTTAAGACGCTAAGCCAAGAATCTAGAGTTGGTCATGTAGGCACTTTGGATCCTTTTGCAGACGGAGTTTTGCCAGTTGCTATAGGAAAGTCTACTAACATGATTAAATACATGGATGACTATACAAAGACTTATAGAGTTATGATTAGCTTTGGTGAAAGTACGACTACTCAAGATCTATCAGGAGAAGTTCTTAAATCTGATAACTTAGGTACAGATGACTTAAAAGCTTTTGAATTTAATGGTTTCAAAAAAATTAAATTTGCAGCTGCTAATTTAACAGGCGAAATAACTCAAGAAGTGCCATTATATTCAGCGGTAAAGGTTGAAGGTAAACCGCTGTATTGGTACGCAAGAAATGAGATAGCAGTTCCGCTTAAAACCAGAACTGCCCATATATTTGAAGCGAATTTTATAGCAGCGGGAACAAATCCTAAAGTACTTGAGTGTTTGGATGCAGTTGAGAACTTTGACTCATTAGAGTATGAACAAGAAACAAGAGGGAACTTTACTTGGGAGGCTTTTGCAAGTTTATGTCCAGGGCAGGCTCAAGCAAGTGAGGAGTTTTTCCCTGAATTAGAGCAAGATTTTTCTGATTTGGATTCAGCAAATTTTATTAATTTGCCACGAGCTTGGGCAATTTTTGATTTGACCGTTTCAAGTGGTACCTATGTAAGGACTTGGGCAGCTGATTTAGCTAAGGCTTGTGGTTTATCAGCATATGCTTTTAGCTTGAGACGTTTAGCGAATGGTCCATATAATTTAGAACAAAGTATTAAATTAGAGTACTTGGAGAGTGTAATAGAAACAAGAAATTTACAAGATTATGATAATAGTGAGATATTATTGTCTCCTGCAACAGCACGCCCTGATTATCCTATGCTAAACTTAGATTATCAAGATGCTGTGAAGTTACTTCAAGGGCAAAAGGTAAATGCCAAAAATTACGTAGAAACGTCGAAGTTAAATGAAAACAAGTACTTTAGAGTATTTTTTGCTGAAAAATTTATTGGTTTAGCTAAAATTATAAAGACTAATAGAGGCAGAGCATTAACGGCAGAAAGGATGTTTACTGGAATTGAAAATTTTAAATCTAGATTTGAACAAAATTAAAGAAGATGATAACCATTTAAGATTTCAGAACCCAAAGGCAGTAGCACTGGGATATTTTGATGGTGTACATAGAGGCCATCAAGAGATAATTAGAACAATGGTGCAGATTGCAAGAGAAAGACGTTTGGAAGCTAGTGTTTTGTCTTTTGATCGTTATCCTAAGCCGGTCAATGCTAATGCTTATTTAAAGGTTGTTGTTCCAGGAATGGATGGAGATAATGAATTACTAAGTTCTCCTTTACCTAATGTTGATAGAGATTTCAGAGGTCTATTACAAAGCGACGAACAACGAGATAGAGTTTTAGAATCTTTGGGAGTTGATAGTGTGATCTTGCAAAAGTTTGATAAAAACTACGCAAGTCTAAGTCCAGATGAATTTTGCAATAATATTCTCAAAGATATATTAAATTGTAAAATTCTTTTTGTTGGTGAAGATTATTATTTTGGTAAGAACCGTGCAGGTAATTCAGAGTTTTTGCAAAACTGGTGTGTTGCTAATGATGTTGAGCTGAGAGTTATTAAACCAGTTTTGTTCGATGGTGAGATTATTTCTAGTGAGAAAATTCGTGAAAATATATTAGATGCTAATATGGAGAAAGTTAGCTCACTGCTAGGAAAACCATATACTTTGCCTGGAGTAGTTATCCATGGTAATGCTTTGGGTAGAACAATTGGCATGCCTACCGCAAATATAAGAGTTCCAGAAGGTATGGTAATGCCAAAATTTGGTGTATATAACAGTAGAACAAAGGTTGGAGATACCTATTATAACTCACTCACAAGTATCGGCCTAAGACCTACTGTTAACCATACAGATCCTTATGCATTGGTTGAAAGTTATATAATTGGTGAAACTTTTGATTTGTATAATCAATATGTTGAAATAGAGTTGCTAAAGTTTGAAAGACCTGAAGAGAGATTCCCAAGCTTTATAGCCATGTCGGCACAATTAGATATAGATTTGAAAAACGCGATTCGATATCACAATAATAATGAAGGATTTAGGCTTTTTACGGATAGAAATGGTATTCCTATCTATGTTTCAAGATCTGAGAGATTCAACACTTCTTACTTATATGTAGAAGTATATACGCCATTTGAAGAAGATACATTGATAGTGGAACATCTCTTGGCAAACGTATTAACAGCAGCTACGCCAGATTATGCTACTAGACAAGAGTTTAGGTCTTTTTTGGATCATCAGTTCGCAAGTAGGATTGAAACTGATGCAGAGCAGGTTGGGGATTTGAAAGTAGTTCGTTTCAAACTTTCCGCTATTAACAGGGGTATGGAAGAAACGGAAGTGTTTAAGAATACAAGTAAGTTATTGCTTGATCTAATAGTTAACCCAGTTTGGGATGAGTTTTATAATTTCCCACTCGAAGTAATAGAAGAAGAAAAACAAAATCTTATTTATGACTATCAGAAGTTTTATGCTCCTGATAAAAATAAGGCGCTTTATTTTGCAAAAGAGTACTTATACAAAGAAAATTACAGAGCTCATGAGGAGAATAACTCAATTTCTGAATTTATTAGCAAAGTTCAGAATATAACTAATGAAGACCTACAACAAGCCTGGATGCGTATGTTCTCTAAAGGACATATCAGAGTTATAACAAGTGGTAGATTTAAAGATAATGAGTTTGCAAAAAGTATAGTAGATAAACTATCTAAATTACCGAGAAGTAGAGATGCACTGCAAATATTGCCTGGAGTCAGTCCTGGGTTTAGTGATTTTTTTGCGGTTCCAAGCAAAGAGTTGCACATTAATTCTAAACTAAGCCATATGGCAATGGTTTTTGGTGATTTGCCAGGTCCATATTCTATATCTGTGCTTAAAGCTCAAGTCCTGAGTGCTTTAGTAGCAGGTAAAACAACATCTTTATTTAACCAATATGTACAAGATGAGTTGAAATATATTTATAAAATTGAGTCAATCTATCGCTCAGATTCTTCACTAATGTTTGTGTATGCACAGGTAGAGCCAGGTGATGAGAATAAAGCTTTGGAATTAATGCACAATGTTGTAAATTCTATAGTTGAAAATGATTATTCCGAAGATGCCTTTGTTAGTGCTTTGAGATTTGTGGAAAATCAATATTCTGCAATCATTGATGACGGCGAATCTAGAATGGAATTTAATAGTCAGAATTTAATTACAGCCAATAAATATAATGCTAAAGAAGCTATAGAGCATATTAAAAGTATTCGCCGTGAAGATTTATCTGAAATAGCAGCAAGGATGAAACTTTTGCTAGATTATAGATTAACACCAAAACGAGATACGGAGGCCGAAGGATAATATGCTGCAAAGACATGGACTATCTAGTTATCAAAGAAGAGAAAGTTTAACTCGCCAAAAAATTACTACATACAGACATTTGTCTGGGATGAGTATTGATGTCTTAAAAAGAGATGGATTTGGTCAAAAATATGCTGCTCTAGTTATACCTTTTGGAGCTATGCATACTAGATTTATAGATGTACTTACAGATGCAGAAGTGCATGTTCCGGTAGGTAGTTTAAAGTTGCTTTCTAAAATGATTTTCTCATTTGTTGAGGAAGGCTCGCTTGCAGTTGAGCTAGCTAAATATGGTATTAGCGGAAATTTAATTGTTGATCATTCTTATTTGATTTTTGAAATTATTACCAATGAATATTATTACGATGCAGTGGATGTCTTGCTAGATACTGTACTGAACGTTAATCTAGATAAGAGAAAATTAGTAGCCGCCAAACGAGATGTAAAAGCTGACTTGCTGAAGGTTACTAGAGAGCCTGAATATTTTATTAATAAAAATCTTAAGAAGGCTTTTTACGACCAACCAGAATATTATGAAGAGATTGAAGGTAATTTAGATACTATTGAAACAATTAACTTAGAAGATGTTCAACAAGTATATAGGAATTTATTTAACATCAAGAATATATCTTTGATCCTTGCAGGTGAGTTCCAAGAAGAGAAGCTTTTGCCAAGAATTGCTGAGATACTGCAAGACAAGAATTACCAAACGAATAAGAATACACAGATATTGTTGTACAAGAATTATAGGGAAGATTTCGATAGATTTCAGGAGCTGAATTGGCAATATACGAGTGACGCTTTTGGACTAGCCTACAGGAAATTAAGTGACAATGAGAATTATGTAGTTGGTGGGAAAGATATAATCAAAGCTAGAATAGAAGCAAAGTTATTATTAGACTCTATAATTGGATATGGTTCAGATAATTTTAAGCATATTAATGAAACCGGTTTATTGGGAAATGAAGTTAAATATCAATACTATATTAACCAAGAATTTTCCTACTTAAGTATTAGAGCAAGTTCTTTGGATCCTAGAATAACTGCTGATGCAATTGCTCATAATCTTGAAAAATTTTTGGATAGTGGGAATATTAGCTTAGAAGATATGGAGCCTAGGTGGAAGGCTAGTGTAGGCAAGTTTATTCGAGATATGGATACGGTATCTAAGTTCGGTAGAGCAGCCAGCTATGCGAGAGCTATGGGCATTGAATTTGCAGATTATGCGACTATTTATAATAGTATGCACGATAATTTAACTGAAATATCAAATGACTTTGAATTTATAAAGCCAGAGAATAGGACAATTTTGATTTGTCACAAAGTTTAAAAAGTTTTTTAATACTAAATGATATAGTCTAATTAAATAGATAAAAAAAGTTTAATGAAGAAAAAATTAATTTAAGTTAAGAGGATTTGTTAATGGATAAATTTGTAGTTAGTTTCCCTGGGTTAGGGATAAATGATTTGGAAATTAGCCGTGTGGCGTTTAGTTTATTTGGTATAGATGTATATTGGTATGGAATTATTATTACAACAGGTATCATGCTTTGTTTGTATTTAGCATATAGGCATGCACCAAAGTATGATATTGATCAAGAGTTTTTGTTGGATAACTTTATTATGATAATTATTGCTTCACTACTTGGAGCAAGAGCTTATTACGTTATTTTTTCTTGGGAACAGTTTAAAGGTGATTTCTGGAAGATTATTGATTTTAGGCAAGGCGGAATGGCTTTTTATGGTGGTGTAATTGGAGCAGTTATAGCGATTTTAGTTATACATGCTATTAAGAAAAAACCAGCTCTTAAATTTATAGATTTCTGTGCAGTCTATTTACCTTTGGGACAAGCAATAGGACGCTGGGGAAACTTCGTCAACCAAGAAGCTTTTGGTGTTAATACAGATTTGCCTTGGGGAATGTTTAGTAATGGCACAAAAGCATATCTAAAAATGAATCCTCAACTAGGTCAGAATCCAGCTTTGCCAGTTCATCCAACTTTCTTCTATGAATTCTTAGGCAATATGATTTTGTTTGCAATTTTGCTAATGTATCGAAAGAGAAACAAACATAACGGAGATCTATTGGCAACATATTTAATTGGTTACGGAATTATTAGATATATAGTAGAAGGTTTGCGCACAGATTCATTATATGTTGGACAAACTACAGTTAGAGTTTCACAGATACTATCACTGCTAATGGTTGTGGCAGGAATTGGGATTTTTGTCTATCACTACTTTATGGATAAAAAAGCCTCAGAAATATTGATGAAAGAAAAGATCGATGCAGCCAACAAAGATGTAGAAGATTTAGAAGAAGATTAATTAAGGATCAAGAAAAAGTAAAAAAGCAGGAACTATCAAAAGATTATGTCATCCCAATTTATGGAAAATCAAATGATAGTAGCCTGCTTTTTATTTGTTTGAATATCGTTTGAATGTCGTCTGATAATTGGAGAATGTCTTTTCCTAATTTGAGTAACTTCCACCAATGACTTTATCAACGTCAATAGTAAACATTAAAGCTGCTCCTGGTTTATCGAGATCGTCTAATATTTTTTCAACACTTGCGATTGCGGCATTAAGGGTAGTTTCTTCTTTAATTACTGCAAATATGACTTTATTGTATGGGCGATTGTTATCCATTACAGTTCTTAACAATCCACCGAGAAGAGGTATATTTCCTTCAACTAGAGCAGACCCCATGCCTTGGGAATCTATTATAGTAGCTCCTCGTACACCTACATCTACATAGGCCTCAAGAATTTCGTTTAATTTTTCTGTTTTATTCAAAATTAAGAATAATGCTTTCATTAGATATTTTCCTTTCCGCTAATTTTATCTAGTCCATTAATTTCTCCAGCTTGAGTGATTGAAACTTTGGCAAGAATTGGGCCTAAAATTTCAAATACTAATACTGAAAATAGAATAACAGTTATTATTCCTCCTGCATGATCAGGAAGCTCTCTTGCTACAATCATTGAAAGTCCGATTGAGATTCCACCTTGAGGAAGAAGCGCTAGACCTAGCCATTTAGTTACGTTCTCATGAGCTTTAACCAGTTTAGCTCCAAGTGTTGCTCCAGCAATTTTACCACCTGCTCGTGATAAAGCATAAACAATACCAATTCCGCCAATTGATGCTAATACTGAAAGATCTAAACTTGCACCGGCAAAGGTGAAGAATAATAGATTAATTGGTGGTGCAAAATCATTAATTGTGTCAAAGACAAGGTTTGATGAGTGATGATAATTAACTAGAATTCCGCCGATAACCATGTTAACTAGCAAAGCAGACAAGCCAAGTGCATTAGCTAAGCCTGTGCCTAAAAATATAATAAGTATTATAAATGAGAGTGAGTCATCTCGTGTTTTAATACGTTTAATTATAAATGTAAATATAAATCCTATAACAGCACCTAGTAATAATGAGCCAACAATTTCCATTAAAGGATTGAATATCATTGACGCAACTCCGACATTTTGAGCGCCGATAGACATTTTTGCTAAGCTTAAGCAAATACCAAAAGCCATGATTCCCAGGACATCATCAAGTGCTGCGACAGGAAGGATTGTTTTGGTCAAAGGTCCATAAGCTCTATACTGCCTGATAACCATTACTGTTCCTGCAGGTGCAGTGGCGGCGGACATAGATGCTATGACTACTGAGAAAACGAAGTTTTGCCCAAGTAGAAAGTACATACTCGAGAATACTATTAATAAGACCCCTACTACTTCAAAGATAGTAATTACAAAAACATCTTTTCCGAGCTTTTTGAGATCGGAAAACTTGAATTCACTTCCAATAGCGAAAGCAATAATTCCTAGAGCAAATTCATTAATGAAACTTATTATGGGTTTATGGTCTGCTGTAATTAAATTTAGAAATGATGGACCTAGAAAGAGTCCAGCAATTATATATCCAGTAACATTTGGTAAGTTTAAACGCCTTGAAACTTTACCACCTATAATTCCAAAGAGAATTGCAATGGCAAGCTCTATATAAATATTCAACTTTATACCTCCTGAAATGATGAAAATATTTTAATTACATTATCGACTATACTGTATTTCTCCAGTAAAGCAAATTTCTGATTTTTTGGCAGCTAAATCACGAAATAATGATAAAAATATATAAATTTTATTACCAAACTACGTAATACGTGAAAATCAATCCTCGTTACGTTATAATGGAATAGATATTGTTTAATGTTAAAAACAAATTAGATAGGAGAGCTGTGTGTCAAAATTAGATTTAATTGATATGGTTGTCTCTATCGAGCAGGAAGCTCAAGATCTTGTTAATCTTGCGCAAAAAGCTAGTGATGATAAAATTGCTGCGGCGTATGCAAGTGCGCGTGAGCAAGTTGAATCAGCTTTGAAGGAAGCTAGAAATATCAAAAAAGAAGCTCAAAATTATGAAATTAATAAATCTGAGCAAGATAATCTCCAAAATAGCCCATGGAAATTAGAACTTGATAAACTAGTTGAAAATAATAAAGCTGAAACTATCGAAAAAATTATTTCTAGGAGCTTAAGTTATGAGCGTAGCTAGAATGTCGAGAGTCTCGATAGTTGGGCTAAAAGATGATTTGCTAGATGTGCTAAGTCATTTAACAAAATTGGGTGTTTTGCAAATAGAGGTAGACGAAAGTATACAAGAAAAATTTGCAGGAGTTAACGCTGCTAAATCGGATGAGAAAATCAAGAATCTAAATAATCTGAGTTTTTATAGAGAAATTGCAGATGAGTTAGAGGTTAACGATTTAATTGATGTTAATGATCTGGAAAATGTAAGTGCAGAAGATGCTGCAAAAGCTGAGATTGAGAATAAAAAAGAAGCTGAGCAAGTGAATGAGTACTTCTTTGGCAGAATGTGTGAGTTTGCGGAAGCTGATAAAAATCTACATGCTGAAATTCCAGCAGGCGCTAAACTTGAGAATTTTAAATCAAATAAAACTAAATTTAATCCAGAAGTAGAGAGCCAGAATTTGAGTAGGCTGTTATCCGCTTATGTAGAACTTTTGGAAGAGTTAATTCCAGTAGCAAAAAAGAAAGCTGATGCGAAAAAAGGCTTATTTTCAACCAAACGTAAATTGAGTAAAGCTGAATATTTTGCTGTGGTTGATAAGCAAGAGGAGATTATGCGTAGTGCTCAAGTTTTCTTAGCTGACATGCAAAGAGTTGCAGATCGCAAAGAGAAAATTAGAGACATTGAAGAGGAAACTCAAGAACTGAGAGATAGAATACAAGTTATAAATACAGAACTAAGCGATATCAACTCTGCTCTCGAGAAAGATGAGACTTTAGCTACGCTCGCAGAAAAACAGCACGGAAATTCTGCTGAAAATGAGTCAAGCTCTGAAGCTGATTTGCAAGCAAAACCAGAGATGAGTTTAGTAGATAAGATTAATCTATTGGTTGAAGAACGCAAAAATTCAGAAGCAAGAATTAGCGAAAATCAAGAGGATATTAAGAAGCTTGATGCTCAAATTGAAGAAATATACGCAGAGCTAAATGCTACGAGTGTAGATTACGATGAATATGAAATAATTCATGACTTCTATGAAGTTCAGTTGAAAAAACTTAGAGCAATTGAGAAGTGTGAATATACAGATTATTTATTTACTATAAATTCTTATGCGCCAACTGCTTTAAGTTCAAAGTTAAAAGAGGAATTAGAAACTAATTATCAAATCTTTGTTGATGTTCAGAATGTTGAAACCGACGAAGACTATCCAATTCTATTACAAAATAATAAGTTTGCTAGAAGTTTCCAATCTCTTGTAGATATGTATGCTTTGCCAAAACCAGGGCACGATATAGATCCAACCTTCTGGGCATCTATTTTCTATGTTGTTTTATTCGGAATGATGCTAGGTGATGTTGGTTATGGTGCACTTTTAGCTATTCTTTGTGCAATTGGTTTATTTAAATTTAAGGTAGAAGGCAATACCAAGAAAACTATGGGAATGCTTATGCTAAGCGGTATTGTTTCAATACCTTTTGGATTCCTATTTGGAGGATTCTTTGGAGATTTGCTGCCAACAATAACTAATAAAGCTGTTGAACTTAAGCCACTGCTCTTTAACCCTATGGAAGAACCAATCGCAATGCTAATGCTGAGTATGGGAGTTGGTATAATTCATCTCTTCGCTGGTATGGCAATTGATATCTATATCAAGACTAAACGAGGAGACTGGAAAACAGGTTTCTTCAAAGTAGCACCATGGTATTTTATAGTCGTTGGTTTGATTTTGTGGGTTGCAAAGATAAGTATTGGTAAATATCTTGCCTTAGCAGGACTTGTAGTATTGCTATTATTAGGTGATCAAAGTACCAAGAACCCTATCAAGAGAATTTTCTCAGGAATAGCAAGTCTTACTGATATAACTTCTTGGTTGTCAGATGTTTTGAGCTATTCTAGAATCTTAGCTTTAGCATTATCTACTTCAGTTATAGCTATGGTTGTTAACATCCTGGCTATGCTAATTGGTTACAAGGGTATTACAGCAATTCTATTTGTAGTGATCTTAATCTTTGGTCACGTTTTGGACCTTGCTTTAAGTGGATTATCATCATACGTACATACAATTAGATTACAGTATGTTGAGTTCTTTGGTAAATTCTACGAAGGTGGAGGTAGACCATTTGAACCTCTAGACTACTCAAGTAAGTTTACTAAGATCAATGAGATTGAAGATGAGCAGGACAAAATTAAGAATGGTGAATTTGCTAGAATTCATGCTGAGTTTCACCCAATATCAAAAGAGTTAGAAGAAGCTTAAGTGAGTATGAAATAGCTTAAGCAGAAATAAAGTTAAATAAAGATAAATTAAGAAATTTATATGGAAATTTAGGAGGAGAATATGGGTTTCATAGAGATTTTAAAAGAGTTATTTGCTAATGGCGCAGGTATTGCTTTGTTAGGTGGTGTATTGGCAGCCGCATCAGGTGGTTGGGGTTCCGCTGTAGCTGTTGCTAGAGTTGGTAAAACATCTATGGGAGTTTTGGCAGAAGATCCAGCTCTATATGGTAAAGCATTGATCATGCAAGCGTTGCCAGCAACACAAGGTATTTATGGATTGCTAGTCTGGTTTATGGTTATGTTGCAAGCAGGTTTCTTGAATAATAATTATGCAGATCTTTCATTACACTCAGGCGTACTAATGTTCTTAGGATGCTTGCCATCAGTAATCGTATTGATGCCATCTTCTATACAACAAGCACAAGTTGCTTCAGCTGGTGTTCAGTTATTATTGAGAAGGCCTGAAGAACAATCAAAAGCTTTGGTTATGACAGCTATGGTTGAGACATACGCTATTTTTGCATTATTAATTTCAGTATTAGTAATTCTGTTTGTATAGACCACTGTAGAGGAGGTTTATATTATGACAAAAGAAAAAAATGAAATAGGTTTGGAAAAATTAAGAGAAGCTTTAATCGCAAAATCTGAGTCTGAAAAATCCAGAATAGAGAAATTGACAGAAGAAAAGATAGCTGTTATTACTGCTGAAAATCAGAAACAAGTTGATGATATTCTAGACAGAGCAAATGCCGAGGCGAAAAAAATTATTGCAGAGAAAGCAAGTAAAGCAGAGGCGTTGGCAAGTGTAGAATCAAGAATTGATAAATTGAAAATCAAGCATTCTTATATTGAAGATGTTATTAACTCAGCACGTCATGAACTTGAGAATGAATCAACAGAAGAGAAATTAAAACGCTATATGGAACTTTTCCCAGAGATAAAATCAGGGAAATATACAGTAACTCCTGCTGAAGGGGAAACTGATTTAATTAACGATTTGATTAGCAAAAGTGCTTATAAAGATCAGTTAGAGATTGGCGAAGAAGGTAGTTTCAGAGGCGGATTTATTGTTGCGAACGAGGATTTCGTCTATGACAGAAGTTACAGAACAATTTTCCGTGAAAAAGATATGGAACTTAGAAAGTTAGCATCTGAAGCTCTTTTCAAGGAGGCTAAGTAATGGCAACTGACCGCAAAGATTTAGACAATTTAATATATGTCAGTCCTAGATCTTGGGATAGAGTTGCTGTAGATGATGCGGATTTTGCTTACGAGTCAAGTCGAGCCAAAGCACGTTTTTCTCATTTAATGAAAGCTGAAGATTATAAGAACCTTATTGATAACCAAGCAGATGATGTCGAGTGGATTGGAAATTGGGCTAGAGAATTTAATGCTGCCAACTATGATGTTAAAGATACAGTTATAGATACTTTAACTAAAGGTTATAGCGATAACGATGAACTTTTATTAGAACTTTGTGGTGGTGAAAAGGCAGAATTTGCGGAAATGTTTATTCTGAAGAATGACTACCATAATGCAAAAGTTATAGCAAAAAACTTTTTATTAGGTCAACTTACTACTCAAGATGCTAAAAGAGTTCTTAGAGTTAATAAGTCGCTTTTTCAAGAAGCTTCAAATCTTGAATTAGAATCTTTGGCACAATGGGTACTTAGTTTTCTAAACAAAGATAAATCTAATAGTGTATTGCCTGAGTTGCACGAAAAGTATTTCTCAATGGCACTCGAAAGATTACTAGAAGAGGATGCAAAGAGCACCGAAAATGATTTGGCAGCTGTAGATATAAACTTAGATAAGGCGTATTATCTGCATTTCTTGGAATTAGCTAATAGTGATAAGCACAAAGGTTATCGTGATTTATTACTGGATTATATTTCTATTCAAGCAGATAGTAGTAATTTACAGAGTTTCTATAGATGTAAAAATCGCAAACTTCCTTTGGAAGAGTTTAAACGTCAGTTTGTTGCTGCCGGTAGAATTGAGTTTACTGATTTTGCTGAAAAGTACCAGCTTGATGAAGAGAAAATTAATTCAGGATTGAAATTTGAAGCAAAAGAAACTCTAGT
The DNA here is from genome assembly GCA_963510375.1 of uncultured Fastidiosipila sp. GTDB lineage: Bacteria > Bacillota > Clostridia > Saccharofermentanales > Fastidiosipilaceae > Fastidiosipila. The sequence goes on along the minus strand of CAUPES010000003.1, from coordinate 20,363 downwards.
AGATAGTTTATTAGATTTAGCAGAAAGAAGCTCTATTGCAGACTTTTTACGAGAATTTACACAAGTGAGAGATAATCTGTTAATTCGCTTAGCTGACAAGGCTCAAGGTTTGATCTATGGAGCAGAGGTTCTCTTTGCCTTATGGCAAGCTAATCGAGTGGAAATTACTAACTTACAGTTGATTCATGCAGCTCACCAATTGGGTAGAGATGAAGATTTGACTGTTAAAAGATTAAGAGATATTTATGGAGGGCAATTACGTGTTTAATAATGAAGAATATGAGATTGCTCACCTTGGTGAAGCTGGTAGTTTTGCTGGAGCAGCTGCGTTAGGGATCAAAGTATTTTCTTTAGACCCGGAGGAAGAGACAGGTAAACAATTAGAAGATTTAATTCTTACAGGTAAATATGCAATTATCTATATAAGTGCGAAAGTAGCAAGTGAAGCCAAAGAAGTAGTTGATGCCTATGCAGATGAATTTGTACCAGCAATAATTACTTTACCATCTGCTGATGCAGATATAGATACGCTGGGTAGCTTGCGTAACATGGTTATAAAGGCTATTGGTGTTGACTTGGTTTCAGGTTACGTAGAAGAGGAAGATATGGATAAAACAGGAGAAGAAAATGGCAAATAATCTTGATTTAAAACAGAATAATTCAACAAACGAGAAACAAGCCATCACAGGTACTATTGTTAAGATTTCTGGTCCACTAATTGTGGCTTCAGGAATGCGTGATGTTCGAATGTTTGATGTTGTTCGTGTTGGTGAGAATAATCTTGTTGGTGAGGTTATTGAGGTTCACGGTGACGAAGCATCAATTCAGGTCTACGAAGAAACTGATGGTTTAAGACCTGGAGAAGCTGTACATTCTACAGACCACCCACTTGACGTAGAATTAGGCCCTGGACTTATGGGAACTATTTATGATGGTATTCAACGACCATTAGCTAAGATGCGTGAAGTTTCAGGTAGTAATATTGCAAGAGGTATTGATGTTAACTCAATAGACCATGATAAGAAATGGCACTTTGAACCAAGAACAGATTTACCAGAGAAGTTAAGAGCTGGTGATATTATTGCAACTGTAAAAGAAAATAACGTAATTGAGCATAAGATTATGTTACCTCCAACCATTCCTGGAGATATTGAAATCGTTGAAATTGCTCAAGCTGGTGAATACACAGTAGTAGAGCCAATAGCGAAAATTAGATATACAAATAACTGGGGCGATGTAGTTGAAGAAAATGTCCAAATGGCACAACGTTGGCCGGTTAGACAGGGACGTCCTTTCAACAAACAATTGGCTCCAAGCAAACCACTGGTAACAGGACAAAGAGTTGTAGATACTTTCTTCCCAGTAGCACGTGGTGGTACATCAACTGTTCCTGGACCATTCGGTGCAGGTAAAACAGTTATTCAGCAACAGTTGGCTAAATGGTCAGATGCAGACGTCGTTGTTTATATTGGTTGTGGTGAGCGTGGTAACGAGATGACAGAAGTTCTAAAAGACTTCCCGAATCTTATTGACCCTAAGACAAATGAGTCTTTGATGGAAAGAACAATCTTGATTGCAAACACCTCAGACATGCCTGTTGCAGCTCGTGAAGCATCTATTTATACAGGTATTACAATTGCAGAATATTACCGTGATATGGGATATGCAGTTTGTATCATGGCTGACTCAACTTCTCGTTGGGCAGAAGCTCTTCGTGAAATGAGTGGTCGTTTGGAAGAAATGCCTGGTGAAGAGGGTTACCCAGCTTATTTAGGTTCTCGTTTGGCAGAGTTCTATGAGAGAGCCGGTGTTGTTCACGCCTTAGGATCTGAAGAGAGAGAGGGTAGTATTACTGCCGTTGGAGCTGTATCTCCTCCGGGTGGTGATATGTCTGACCCAGTTGTTCAGGCTACTTTAAGAACTGTTAAAGTTTACTGGGAGTTAGATTCATCTTTAGCAGCGAAACGTCACTTCCCTGCTATTAACTGGATGAGCTCATATTCACTTTACAAGAATACAATTAATCCTTACTTCAGTGATGAAGTTCACCCTGATTGGCAAAGTAATCAAGAGACAGCTTTTAAAGTTCTACAAGATGAAGCTGAGCTAGAAGAGATAGTTAGATTAGTTGGTCAAGACTCACTTTCAGCACAAGATCAGTTGAAGTTAGAGATTGCTCGCTCAATTAGAAATGACTACTTACACCAGAACTCATACCACGAAGTTGATACATATACTTCACTACAAAAGCAATTCTATATGCTAGATTTGATTATTCGTTTCTATAAAGAAGCTTCAGAACTAGTCGATGCTGGTGCAAGTATTGATGACATTATGGATATGAGTATCAGAGTTCGTTTAAGTAGAATGAAGTACGAAAAAGAAGATGAGATAGAAGCTGCTTATAATGATGCCCTCAAGGAATTGGAAGAATCAATTCTTAAGGTAAAAGCAAGCAGCAAGACAATGGCAGGCAGGAGGTAGTAAATGGCAAAACAGTATAGAACAATCCAAGAAGTTGCAGGACCTTTGATGCTAGTAAAAAATGTTGAGGGAGTTGCCTATGATGAGATGGGTGAGATTCAATTGCCTAACGGTGAAAGAAGACTTTGCCAAGTTCTTGAAGTTACAGGTGACACAGCTTTAGTACAGTTGTTTAACTCAGCAATGGGAATTGATATCGAGAATTCAACCGTTAGATTTTTAGGACATGGTCAAGAGTTAGGACTTTCTCCAGATATTTTGGGAAGAACTTTTGATGGTATGGGTAGACCAATTGATAACGCACCAGACATTATTCCTGAAATGAGTCGTAATATTAATGGTTTGCCAATTAACCCTGCTGCAAGGGAATATCCTAATGAGTTTATTCAAACAGGTATTTCCTCAATTGATGGTTTAAATACTTTGGTTAGAGGACAGAAGTTGCCAATTTTCTCAGCATCAGGTTTGCCACATAACCAGTTAGCTGCCCAAATTGTTAGACAAGCACAAGTTCTTGATGACCACGAGGACTTTGCGGTTGTCTTTGGTGCTATGGGTATTACTTTTGAAGATGCAAACTTCTTTATCCAGGAGTTCTATGAAACTGGAGCTATTGAGAGAACAGTTGCTTTCATGAACTTAGCTAATGAGCCTACAATTGAGCGTATTGCTACACCAAGATTGGCACTAACAGCTGCTGAATATTTAGCCTTTGAATTAGACATGCAAGTTTTGGTTATATTAACTGATATGACCTACTATGCAGATGCTTTGCGTGAGGTTTCAGCGGCTCGTAAAGAAGTTCCAGGTAGACGTGGATATCCAGGTTACTTATATACAGACTTGGCTACAATTTATGAACGTGCAGGTAGGAAGAAAGATAGCAAAGGTTCAATAACTTTAATTCCAATTTTAACAATGCCTGATGATGACAAGACTCACCCAGTTCCTGACTTGACTGGTTATATTACTGAGGGTCAGATAATGTTGGATAGATCTTTGACACAAGTATCTATTAACCCACCAGTAGATGTTTTGCCTTCACTTTCACGTTTGAAAGATGACGGTATTGGTAAAGGTAAGACTAGAGAAGACCATGCTGCTACCATGAACCAGTTATTCGCTGCCTATTCTCGTGGTAAAGATGCACGTGAGCTATCTGATATCTTGGGTGAATCAGCTTTGACAGAGATGGATAAAATTTACGTTAAATTCTCTAATGAATTTGAAAAGAAATATATTGGTCAAGGATTCAGAGAAAACAGAAGTATTTTTGATACATTGAGTTTGGGTTGGGAATTACTTTCCATTTTACCTGAATCAGAGTTGAACCGTATTGATCAAGAATTGATTGATAAATACTATTATGAAGCCAAAGAAAGAGTAGCGAATAGATCTATTTCTGAAGAAAATAATAGTGATAAAAAGTAGTCAATAATTAATGTAAGAACTTAGAATTTGAGGGGAGATTATGGCAAATAGAGTAAGTCCGAATAGGATGGAACTTATGCGCTTGAAATCAAGGCTAAAAGTTGCATCTAGAGGTCACAAACTACTAAAAGATAAACGTGATGGTTTGATGCGTTTCTTCGTAGAGCGAATTGAGCATGCCACGAAGTTGCGTAAATTGGTAGATACTCTGCTAGAAGATGCTAATGCAGCGATGACAATTGCTGAATCTGTTAATGGTAGCAAGGTTATTAACGAAGCACTTTTGCTTAACTCTGAACCGCTGAAGGTCAAGGTTGAAGAACTTAGTGTCATGTCCCTGAGCATTCCGCAATTTGAGATTAATTTTAAAGATGAACTAGAAGAAGGTAGTTATCCTTATGGCTTGGCTAGTACAAGTTCTGAATTAGATACTGCGATTGAATATTTGCAAAAAGCCTTCCCAGCTTTGCTAGCTCTAGCAAGTGCTGAGAAAGAAATTCAGATGTTAGCTAGAGAGATAGAGACTACTCGTAGAAGGGTTAACTCACTTGAACACTTCATGATTCCTGAAATGGAAGCTCAGATAAAGAGTATCAGTATGAGACTTGAAGAGAATGAGCGTGATAACATTACTAGATTAATGAAAGTCAAAGATCAGATTATCGCAGATGAGCAGGAAAAAGCTAGAGCTGAAACTGCTAAGAATATTGCGGAGTATAAGGAGAGATTTAATAAGTAGAAGTATTATTCTATATTTAGTTAGTTAAAAAGAACCCACTTAATTAAATGTACCGACCTCCCAATCGTTAGATTTTGGTCTAACTTTTGGGGGCACATCATAAATTAAGTGAGTTCTTTACTTTTTTATTACCCAATATGAAGCAATAATCCCTACCAATCTGGATCTCCAGGTTCTACACCAGGTAGTGGAGCAGGATCTGCAGAGTTTGGATTTTTCCAAAGTTCATGGAGATTGGTGATGCTGAGCTCACGTAATAATAGAGGTGATTTATCAGCAAGAAGCTTAAATTTAATCTTAATAGCTTCAATTTTTCTTCCTCTAAATTCATCTGGCAATAAGACAAGTCTTCTGTGTCCAATTGTTGTACCGTGATAAATGTGTTCAAATGTTTCTGAATTGGCTGATTTTACAGAGATAGAAAACTCTTCAACTCTTTGACCAAATTCAATCATTTCTGCAATGTTGATTACATCAAAGCTGCTTGCTTCAGGTAAAGTCCAGGTTAATTCTGAAATTTCTTCTTCATCAAATGCGATAGCAACATTATCTAATTCTTGCATTGAAGATTGTTCTAGTTCTCCATCTTCAAATGTATAGATGTCATTTTTTATTGTGCCTACTGCTTGAGCAAAGTTTTCTAAACTTTCATAAGCATCATCAGCGAAATCACCTTTAAAGGTTGGAGGAATATTCAGCAAAAGTGTAGAACCTCTACCGATTGAGTTTAGGTAGATGTATGCCAATTCTGATTGGTTTTTTGGCTCATCTCCTGGGTGATGGAACCAACCTTTGTACAATGATACATCAGATTCTGGTATGCTCCAGTAAATACCATTGGGATCAAGTGCAAGTTTGGTTGTGTCAGAGGAATCATTACTGTTTGCTGTATACCAGCATGGATCAGGAGCATAACCGTTTTCGTTACCTACCCAGTAGATGCCGCCTAATACGCCTGCGCCAAAGATATTAATTCCGGGGTTGTTCTCTTTGATAATGGCAATCCATTCTTCAAACTTATATTCTTGGGCATCGGCACCTTCACCTTTAGCACCATCTAGCCACCACTCGACAAATTTACCGTCACGTCCATATTTAGGATCTTCACAAATTTCACGAATTTGGTTCATGTAGAATTCATTGTAGTCGCCGTTGCTATCAGTAGCGTCATCATAACCAGTACCGTAACCATAACTAGGTTCGTGAGCATCCCATGGGGAAAGATACAAGCCCATGTCCAGACCGTACTTAGTACAGGCAGCAGACAAGTCAGCTAAGATATCTCTTTTGAACGGTGAATGCTCAACCGTATGATCAGTGTATTTACTGAACCATAGACAGAAACCATCGTGATGTTTTGCTGTGATAATTAAACGCTTAAAGCCAGCATCTTTAAGTGCTTTGACCATACCATCTGGGTTCCAATTTTCCGGATTCAAAATTTCCGGAGATTCTTCTCCTGTACCCCATTCTCTACCTGTGAAAGTGTTGACACCAAAGTGCATAAAAGCAGCTAGTTCAGAATAGTGGTATTCTAATTGACTTTCGCTAGGGAGAGCCATTGCTTGTTCAAAAATCTCTTCGTTATTTTCAGAGAGAAAATTAAAAATATTTTCGGACATAATTCCTCCTAATTCTTAAATATAGTTTTTCATTCATCTTACTAATAAATTAGAAAAATAACTAATGTTTTATTATAGCTTAGCAAATAACAGATTAGATGTGCTAAACTATTTACAGAAAAAAGCATATTTAATAACGGAGGTTATCAATGTCAAAGAATGATTTAAGAATGCAAGCTCAAGCAATAGCTGAAGCTAGAGGATTGGCTATAGATATGGTTCAGACAGCCAACTCAGGACACCCAGGTATGCCACTTGGAGCTATGCCAATGATTTTCGAATTATGGGCAAATCACATGAAGTTTAATCCGAAAGACCCTACTTGGGCTAATCGAGATAGATTTATCTTGAGTGCAGGACATGGTTCAGCAATGCTTTACTCAATGAGCTATTTATTTGGACATGATTATACAATTGAGGACCTCAAAAACTTCCGTCAATTTGGTTCAAAGACTCCAGGTCACCCAGATTACGAGTTATCTAGAGGTATTGAAGCTACTACAGGTGCTTTAGGTCAAGGTTTAGCTACTGCAGTAGGTTTAGCCTTGGGCGAGAGACATTTAGCCGCGATATTTAATACAGATGAAGAGAAGATTTTCGATAACTATACATTTGTAATTGCAGGTGATGGCTGCCTGATGGAAGGTATTACAGCTGAAGCATCTTCATTTGCAGGCCATTTAGGTCTTGGAAATTTAATAGTTCTCTATGATTCAAATAATATAACTATTGATGGTAATACAGAAATAGCCTTCACAGAGAATGTTAGAGCACGTTACGAAGCTTATGGATGGCATACTCAATTAGTTGAAGATGGAAATGATACTGAAGCAATTGGTAAAGCAATTGAAGCGGCTAAAGCTGAAAAAAATAGACCAAGTTTGATAGAAGTTAAGACTTTAATCGGTTTCTCTTCACCTGTTGAAGATTCCAACAAATCTCATGGTAATCCTTTAGGAGAAGATGGGGTAAAAGAAACTAAGAAGAAATTAGGTTTGAATCCAGAAGAATCATTCTTTGTTTCACCAGAAGTTTTAGATTATTGCCGTGAAATTAAGAAAGCTGATCAAGTTGAAAATCATGATTGGCAACAACTTGTAGAGAGATATTTAAGCAAAGATAATGAAAAAGCTGAAGCCCTAAGAATGTATTTCAGTGGCGAATGGTCAAATCTTCTTGATATTGCAGGAATTGAAGATTTCTCAGGTAAACAAGCTACTAGATCAACTTCTGGAGCTGTACTAAATAAATGGAGCCAGGTTGATCCACTATTGGTTGGTGGTTCGGCTGACCTAGCTGGTTCAAACTCAACCGATTTGAAAGACTCAGGTTTCATGAACAGAAATGATTTCTCAGGCAAAAATATTCATTATGGTGTTAGAGAATTTGCTATGGGTGCAATTGCTAATGGTTTAGCGTTGGCAGGTTTACGTAGTTTCTGTGCAACATTCTTAGTGTTTATTGAGTATATGTACTACGATTTACGTTCAGCAGCTATGATGGAAATACCAACTATGTTTGTTATGACACACGACAGTATTGGTTTAGGAGAAGATGGTCAAACACATCAACCTATTGAACATCTAAGTGGTTTACGTGCTATGCCGAACCTATGGGTCTGGAGGCCTGCTGATGGTAAAGAAACCGTTGCGGCTTATGCAACTGCAAATAGACCAGGTCCTGCTTTATTGGCCTTGACACGCCAAAAGGTTGAAACATTAGAGAATACCTCAGCCGAAAAAGCTATGAAGGGTGCATATATCTTAGAAGAGAATAATGTAAAAGATAACAAACCAGAACTAATTATTATGGCGACAGGTTCAGAGTTGGAGATAGCTAAAGCAGCTTATGATGAATTGCTTGCAGAAGATTCTACCTTAAGTTTAAGACTTGTTTCTATGCCTTGCTTTGAAGCTTTTGAAGAGCAAGATCTTGAGTATAGAGAAAGCGTTCTACCTAAGTCAGTTACAAAACGAGTAAGTATTGAAGCTGCAGCATCAATGTCGTGGTACAAATATGTTGGACGCGAAGGTAGTATTATTGCAATAGATCGTTTCGGAGAATCAGCGCCTATTGATGCTCTCTATAAAGAGTTCGGTTTCACAAAAGAGAATGTGATTAAAGAAGTTAAGAATTTATTAGGTTAAATTTTATTTTGAAAAATATTTAAAACTTTTGTTAGGAGGCTAAAGCTTTGCAAATATATACAAGAGTTGGTGATAAAGGAGAAACCAAAACTATTGGTGGCAAAACGGTTTTCAAAGACGATGCCCGAGTCGAAGCTTATGGAACCATTGATGAATTAAATAGCTTCATAGGTTTAGCTAGAGTTAAGGTAAATGAAATTGAATGCTTAAAAAGTTTGAGTGAAGAATTACTTGAAATACAACACTTACTCTTTGACTGTGGTAATGATATTGCTACTCCGGCAGGAGATGAGCGTTATTCTTATAGAACTAGCGAAAAAGCTGTAGAATGGTTGGAAGCTAGAATTGATGAACATGCAAAAGAATCTCCAGAAATAAAAACCTTTATTCTACCTGGTGGAAGTGAAATTTCTGCAATGCTTCATGTCTGTAGAACTATTTGTAGAAGAGCTGAAAGAAGGATAGTCACATTTATGCAAATAGAAGCGACTAACCCTTATGCTTTGAAGTTTATTAATAGGCTTTCTGATTATCTATTTGCTATTGCACGTAGCACGAATGCAAAGCTAAACCAAAAAGATGTTGCCTATGAGCGAGGTGGCGATGTTTTTCATCTTGACATTGGCAAGGAAGATATTTTTGACTAGTTAGATTTTACATAAAATGTATATGTAAGAGATATGAGCGACGTTATGCATACAGGCTTATGATTTATAAGGAGTTCGAAAATGGCAGATATGTTAGTTAGATTGTATGATCTACCATCAAATGAGAAGAAACTAGAAGAATTAGCAGCTCAAGGGATTCAAATTAGAAGAGCAATGGCACCTGACAAAAAAGCTATCTTAGATTTTGTAGAGAATGAAGTTGGAAATCCGAGAAGTGCAGGTGAAGCTGACGTCTGTTTTAGTAATAAACCAATTAGCTTATTTGTTGCAACTGAAGGTAGTAAGCTTCTAGGGTACGCTTGTTACAACGCAACTGCTTTGGACTTCTTTGGACCAACAGCTGTTTTGGAAGAATATAGAGGTAAAGGTATAGGTAAAGCTTTATTATTACAATCTTTACATGCTATGTATGCAGAGGGCTATCAATATGCAATTATTGGTGGTGTAGGTCCTAGAGTGTTTTATGAAAAAGTTTGTGGAGCAGTAATGATAGAAAATTCTACTCCAGGACCGTATAAAGATTTTTTGCATGGACTTAGGATTCAGGATGAATAATTTAATAAAGTTTTAATCTTATTGTGTACAAAAGAGGAGCAACTTCCAGGTTGATCCTCTTTTCTTAAGTCTATTAATTGAAGCAATAGATAAACTGGTGTAAAATGAAGAGCGAATACTTGAATAATAAATAGCAATATGAAGCTAATTATTGACACACAAGAGGAGGAAAATACGATATGGCAGTCGATAACAAAGTAGTTTTGGTTGTTATGGATGGTGTTGGTATTTCTGATAAAGAATACGGTAACGCTGTTTTGAACGCTAGAACACCTAATTTAGACTTTTTAGCAGATAAATATATGATGCGTCCTATCAAAGCTCATGGTACTGAAGTTGGTTTACCTAGTGACTCAGACATGGGTAATAGTGAAGTTGGACACAACGCAATGGGTGCGGGACAAATTTACTCACAAGGTGCTCAATTGGTTAATGAATCAGTAGATTCTGGAAGAATTTTTGAATCAGAGACATGGAAGGACTTAGTTAAGCAAGTAAAAGAAAATGATGGAACTTTCCACTTTTTAGGTTTACTTTCTGATGGTGGTGTTCACTCACACATTGATCACTTGAAAGCTTTAGTAAAAGAAGCAAAAGTTGAGGGAGTTAATAAGGTTAGAGTTCATGTTCTGTTTGATGGTCGTGATACCCCTCCAACATCAGGTGGTGGATTTATTGAAGATATTGAGAACTTCCTAAGAGAGCAAAGTGACGATAACTTTGATGCAAGAGTAGCTTCTGGTGGTGGTCGTATGGTTATTACCATGGATAGATATGAAGCTAATTGGCCAATGGTTGAGTTAGGTTGGAAGACTCACGTATTAGGTGAAGGTAGACAATTTGCCAATGGTACTGAAGCTTACAAGACTTTGACAGAAGAAACAGGCTGCATCGACCAAGATGTTCCACCTTTTGTAGTAGCAGAAAATGGTGAACCTATTGGTACTGTAGAAGATGGAGACAGTGTTGTCTTCTATAACTTCCGTGGTGACCGTGCGATTGAGATTAGTAGAGCTTTCGACGAAGAAGATTTTTCAGAATTTGATAGAGTAAAATATCCTAAGATTAAATATGCGGGTATGCTTGAGTATGATACAGAAGTTCATATTCCTTCACACTATTTGGTAAGCCCTCCAAATATTAGTAATACTTTAAGTGAACATCTATGCGGTTTAGGCGTCAAAGCTTATGCAGTAGCAGAAGGACAAAAATTCGGTCACGTTACATACTTCTGGAACGGTAATAAATCTGGTTACATTAATGAAGCTCTAGAATTATATGAAGAAGTAAAATCAGACAATGTACCATTCCAAACAACTCCATGGATGAAGTCAGCAGAAGTTGCTACAAAATTGATTGAAGCAATTGAATCAGATAAATTTGACTTCTTGCGTTGTAACTTTGCTAACGGTGATATGGTTGGACATACAGGTGTTTATGAATCAACAATTATTGGAATGGAAGCAGTAGACTTGGCAATTGGTCGTATTTACAGAGCTTGTGAAAAAGCTGGTTATACACTTATGATTACAGCAGATCACGGTAATGCGGAAGTAATGTTTGCTGACAAGAAAGATAAAGATGGAAATCCAGTTGCTAAGACAAGTCACACTACTAACCCTGTACCATTCTATATTTGTGATGACAATCATGAATGGAAGTTCAAAGAAGGTGAGTATGGTTTGAGTAACCTAGCTGCAACAGTATGTGACGTATTAGGTGTAGCAAAACCAGATGTAAGCTGGAATTGGAATGAATCAATGGTTGAGTAATTCAACCTGTTTGTACTAAGAAGCGTGTCAAAATTAATTTATTTAGATTTGAGTTTCTAAAACAAAATATATAATGAAATAATTATTAATGGTGTTGCCAATTTATGTTTTCCTAAAATAGGCGACACCATTATATTTTTGTGCTTTAATAATAATGTTAACAGCCTGGAATTCTATTTTAAGAAATTGAGGAACGTATGAGGAAAAAAGTAACACTAAAAGATATTGCTAAAGTGACCGGTGTTTCAGAGAGTACTGTTTCTTTGGTACTTAACGAAAAAGATATTAGAATTAGTGCAGAGAAAAAAGAAGAAATCTTAAAAGCTGCTGAAGATCTTGGATATAGACCAAATCTGTTGGCCAAGAGTCTATCATCGCAGAAAACTTTTACTATTGGTTTGATTATTCCAGATTTATCTAACCCATTCTTTGCTAGTTTGGCGAACTATATTGAAATAATATTACGAGACAAGGGTTATTTACTATTTGTAGCAAACAGTAATGATGAACTTGATATGGATAAGAAATTGATTGCCAGATTCCAAGATTATCAGGTGGACGCATTAATTTATTGTCCAGCTAATGAAAGCTTCTCATTAAATACTGAAGAACGTGAAGCTTTAACTAGATTTTCTGTAGCTAGTGTAATAGTTGATAGGATATTCCCAGACCTGAATGAGAATCAAGTGTGCTTTGATAATGAGTGTGGTGGATATATAGGAAGTAAATATTTATTAGATTCAGGTTGTCAAAATGTAGCTTTTATTAGTGGAGATCTCAATAATTATAATGCTTCACAAAGATTTGCAGGCTATAGACGAGCTTTGCAAGAACATAAAAAAACTTTGAATGAGAAAATGATTTTCCCCGGTAATTATAGATTTGAAGCGGGATACAATGTTGATATAAATATTTTGCTAGAAGAGAATGTAGATGGTGTTTTTTGTAGCAATGATTTAATGGCCTTTGGTTTATTGAGAAAATTAGAAGCTGCGAATTTTGCGAGTGATATAAAGGTCGTTGGTTATGACAGCTTGTTCGCAAAGGAGATTGTACCTGGATATTTTAAATCAGTTGCTCAGGATACCAAACTGCTAGCAGAACAAACATGCGAGCAAATTATTGAACAAATCAATGATCCTACTTATAAAGTCACTACAGTTCTAGCGCCCAAACTGGTGTAATGCATTAAAAATATTTTCTGAGCTAAGAAATACAACAAATTCCTATATGCGTGTTGAACAAATTATAGTTTCTATATTTATTACAGATTGTTAGTATTGACAAGAGAAATTCTTAAAGGTAAACTTGATGTATATTTTTGGTAAAACGGTTTAGCAAAAGGTCTACATACATATGTTAGAAGTAAAAAAGAATACTTTAAATTCTGAAATCTATCTTAAATTACATGCAGAATGTGGTTTCAAAATGTACGAGCCTACGGATGTAAACATGGCTCTAAAAGGAGACATATTCGATGTGGTCTTGTATGAAAATAATGAAGCTATCGGTATGGGTAGGGTCATAGGAGATGACAGAATAGTTTTCTTTCTCAAGGATGTAATGGTCTCTGATAAATATAGAGGTAAAGGTTATGGCAATATCATAATGAATGAAATAATGAATTATATTCGTAGCGTTGCCTGTCCAGAAGCGTATGTTGGCTTAATGTCTACTCCAGGAAAAGAAGATTTTTATAAAAAATTTGGTTTCATAGAGAGACCAAATGCAAATTTTGGTAGTGGGATGGTGATGTATATTGAGTAAAAAAGTTTTTGTTCTAGGAAGTATTAATGTAGATTTAATGATAAATAGCCCACGTTTGCCTGGAAAAGGTGAAACCATCTTAGGTAGTAATTTTAGAATTTCGATGGGTGGTAAAGGTGCGAATCAAGCAGCAAGTTGCGGCTTATTAGGAACTGAGACAATTTTTATTGGTAGTGTAGGTAATGATGATTTTGCAGATCTTGCTTTGGATGACCTCGAAAATAATTTCTCAATTGATACTCATTTTATTCAAAGAAAATCAGAGGTGAGTACAGGTACGGCCGTTATCACACAGGTAGAAAATGATAATGTAATTATTGTTGATTCTGGCGCAAATATGACTATAGATATAGATCAGGTCCACTCAGCTCTAAATGAAGCTGATGAAGGAGATGTATTTTTAGCTCAGTTTGAAGTTGATTTTAATCTAGTAAGAGAAGCATTAGAAATAGCGAAACAAAAGGGAATGTATACGATAATCAACCCTGCCCCAGCTCACGAAATTCCAGATGATATGTTAAATAATATTGATTGTTTGATTTTAAATCAGTCTGAAACGGAGATTCTGAGTGGAGTTTATCCCGAAGATTTGGTTACTTGCATTGAAGCAAAAGAAATTCTTACTGCAAAAGGTGTTAGAGCATTATTATTTACTCTAGGATCCAATGGTTGTCTGTATATTGATGAAGAACAAATAGTAGAAGTTCCAGGAGAACAAGTAAAGGTAGTGGACACTACTGGCGCGGGAGACGCTTTTATTGGAGCTTTTATAAGTTCACTTGTGAAAAATAATTCAATTGAAGAAAGTCTGAAATTTGCAAATGCTTTTGCAGCCTTTAACTGTACAAATAGAGGAGCAAGATCAGGTTTAAGAAGATTTAATACATATACAGAATTAAAAAATGAGTTAGAAAAATTTAAGTAAAAAAGGTGAAAGGAGAACTTAAATGAGTAAAATGAAAAGACCAATAATAATCGATACTGATCCAGGTATAGATGACGCAGTAGCATTAGCAATTGCTTTGTTTGCTGAAGAATTAGATGTTAAATTAATAACAACAGTTGCAGGTAATGTAAGTTTAGAAAAAGTAACCATGAATGCTATTAAGCTTTTGTCCTTGTATAAGAAAAATGTACCAGTTGCAAAAGGTGCACATAAACCCCTTATGAGACCAATAATTGATGCGAGTGGTATACATGGAGAAACTGGTATGGATGGATTTGAATTCCCAGAGCCAGATACATCAATATTGCTGGATAAAACAGCTATCGAGGCTATGCGAGATGTAATTGTAGAATCAGATGAGAAAATAACTTTAATAGGCTTAGGACCTCTCACGAATATCGCTAACTTTGTCAATGTATATCCTGAGTTATTAGATAGAATTGAAGAAGTAATAATCATGGGAGGAGCTGTAGGTAGAGGCAACTCAGGTGTATATGCTGAGTTTAACTTTCATGTAGATCCAGAAGCTGCAAGCATTTTGTTTAATAGTGGATTAAAAGTTACAGTTGCAACTCTTGAACCTGGATTAAAAGCATTAGTATACCCAGAAGATTCAGCCAAAATTAAAGAAATGCATGAAATCGGTGAAATGTTCTATGCTCTATTCTCTAAATATAGAGGTGGCAGCTTCAAGACAGGTTTGAAGATGTATGATTCATGTGCGATTGCTTATTTGTTAGCACCAGAGATGTTTGAGACCGTAACAACTAGAGTTGCAGTTGAGACTAAAGGTGAGTATACAGCAGGAGCATTTTTAGTAGATCTAAGGAATTATCTAGATGTAGATACAGAAGCTACAGTTACCTTGGATATTGATGAAAGTAAGTTCAAAGATTGGTTCTTAGAGAGAATCAGTAAATGTAAATAGATGTAAATAAATGTATTAGGAGGATTAACATTTATGAACCCAATATTGATGTATAGCGTGGCTATTTTAGCTGTCGCTTTGGTCATATACATGCTAATCAAGAAAGCAGACGTTAAAATTACCTTATTTGGTGTAGGTATAGTTTTAATGGTAATTGCAATTTTGAACGGTGTGGAAGTAGTTGAAGGATCTCACAACGTGGTTATAGATCCGATAGTATCTATAATTGATGCGTTCAAAGGTCAATTAGGTCGAGCAGGTTTTATTATCCTAATTTTAGGTGGATATACTGCTTATATGAGTAAAATTGGGGCGAATGAAGTTACAGTCTCAGTTCTTACTAAGCCACTCAGAAATATTAAATCACCATATGTTTTGGTGCCTATAGTATTTTTATTAGGTCAATTGTTGTCACTAGTAATTCCTAGTGCCTCAAACTTAGCTATTATTTTGCTAGCAACTTTATACCCAGTTCTAAAAGCTTCAGGAATGAGTAACTTAACAGCTGCTGGTGTTATAGCTACAACAGCTACAGTAATGCCAACACCATTGGGTTCAGACAACGTTGCCATTGCAGAAGCTTTGAATATGAGCGTTACAGATTACGTATTCCAACACCATGCCAGAGTTTCTATACCAGCAATTTTGGTAATGGCAATTGTGCACTTCTTCTGGCAAAAGTACATGGACAAAAAAGACGGTTTAATTAATGGTAAAGGTTTAGCTGAAAGCAATGAAGTTAAAGAAATAGAAGGCGGAGCTTTATTCAAGGCTGTCTATGCAATCTTACCTTTATTGCCAATATTGATTCTATTATGTACATTCGCAATTAATCAATTTACAAAATCTAACTTGAATCTATCCGTTGAAGTTGTTTCTGTAATGTCATTTATAATTGCATTGATTTGTGAATTATTTAGACGTAGAAATGGTAAAACAGTATTGGAAGAAACAGACTCATTCTTTAAAGGTATGGGTAATGCTATGGGAACAGTTGCATTATTAGTAGCAGCTACAACATTTGTTAATGGCTTAAAAGCTATTGGACTAATAAATTCATTACAAACAGCGATGACAACTGCTAATGCATCAGGTATAGTCTTACCACTCATCTTAGTAGGTCTGACAGCACTAATTGTATTGCTAAGTGGTAGTGGAACAGCTTTAACATTTGCTATGATCCCTCTATATGCACCTCTGGCTGCTGCAGCAAGTATTTCACCATTACTATTGACATTGACAGTAGGTTTGACAGGAAACATTCTCAGAGCAATGTCACCTGTTTCAGCTGTAGTTAATATTGTAGCGGGATCTACAAAAGAAGAACCAATTGATATAGTCAAGAGAACTGCAGTGCCTATGCTAGCTGGTGTAGTAACTGTCCTAGTTCTGTCAGTAATCTTCTACTTATAATACGACCTTAAGATTGATAAATTTTATTAGAAGGTTATAATAAAGAATCGCAATTAAATTAAAACTGAATGGCAGCATTTGTGTTGCCATTCTTTTTTCATTTAAAATTAGATGTAAGTGTGTTTTGTTTTACTTGATTAAATTTAGAGTTGATTGGATACTAGAATGGATAAATTTCTAGTTTTGAGAATATAGCATAGATAAAGGTGAAAGATGGCAGTTAAGTCTCTAAAAAGAATGAATAATATAGATACAACCTCAGGTGTAATTTGGAAGAAAATATTGTTATTTACTTTACCAATATTGCTCTCGAATTTCTTACAACAACTGTATGGAACTGTAGATATGATTATCTTGGGAACTTATGGTAGTAGAACTGCTTTAGGGGCAGTAGGTACAACAACATCATTAACTAATGTTTTGCTAGGATTATTTGTTGGTATTTCTACAGGTTCTTCAGTTGCTCTGGCTCAAGCTTATGGTGCTAGTGACAATAGAAGAATTTATAAAGTTGTTCACTCTACTATATTCTGGGGATTAATTTCAGGTTTTTTCTTGACTGTTATAGGTTTGATTTTTTCTAGACCTTTATTGGAGATAATGAACTGTCCACCTAACCTTATTGATGAAGCTAGTACTTATATGATGTGGATTTTTGTGGGAATGTTACCTATGAGTTTATATAATATGGGTTCTGCGGTACTTAGGGCTATAGGTGATTCTAGGAGACCATTTTATTTCTTAATCGCAGCTGCAGTTACAAATATAATTTTGGATTATGTATTTGTAGCTTTGTTTGACTGGAATGTTTTGGGTGCAGCTCTGGCAACAATTATTTCCCAATTGGTTGCAGCAATATTGACTATTGTTACATTGGTTAATGCTAACGGCGCTTATAGATTATATTTAAAAGAAATTAGACCATACAAAGAAGAATCAATGATGATCATTAAGATTGGTGTACCAGCAGGTTTTCAATCTGCAATAATTTCTTCATCTAATGCTTTGATCCAGTCTCAAATCAATAAATTTGGTGATGGTGTAGTGCAAGCATATGCTGCCTTTAACCGCCTAGATGGATTTTACTATATGTCAATTAACTCATTTAGTGTGGCAGCAACTACTTTTGTTGGGCAAAACTTAGGCGCCAAGAAATACCATCGTGTTCGTAAAGGTATTAAAGTTTCTATAATGTTGGGTGTTATAGTTGCTATCTTTGTCGGAATTATAATGGGTGTATTTAGAAAAGAATTTTTAGATGTATTTAACTTAGCTCCAGAAAATATGGAATATGGTAAATTCGCTATAGCTATGGATAGTTTTGCATACTGGATATTTGCTATAGGTGATGTATTGTCTGGTGCAATCAGAGGTGCAGGTAAATCTTTATTCCCAATGATATCTTCATTAATAAATATGTTCGGAATACGTCAAATGTGGGTCTTTGGAATTCAAAAGATCAATCCAAGTTTCCAGGCTATTATTTTAGCTTACCCAGTATCATGGATATTCCAGACAACTATGCTCTTAATATATTTCTTGAGAGGAAAATGGCTGCCAAAGAATTTAGCAGAAGATATTGCAGACGATTTGGATAACGATGTTGTGAAAGAAATGTCAGCTGATTTGAGCAGTGACGAAGATGCTGATGTTGATGGTATTGAAGCTTCGGCAGAAATTGAAACAGAAGTTGTGAATGAGTTTCCTGTAGTAGATGAGTCAGCTGAAGAGCAGTCTACAGAAGTAGAAGATCAGGTTGAAGTAAGTGAAGAAATCAATGAGGAAGTTAGTGATGAAATAGATGATAGTGAAGTAGTAGTTGACTCAGTGGAAGTTATTGAAAAAACTCCTGATAATGAGAAAGATGATGTTCTAGAGTTTGCAAATGTAAAAAATGAAGAACTTCATTTAAAACTAGATCTGTCTCTAGAAAATACAGATATTGTTGAGAAACAATCAGAAACTGATTCGGAAAACATATATCCAGATGAGGGATCGACATACCCTGTTAATGAAAATGATGATCAGAATCCGGATATTTATCCGCAAAAGTAAATCAATATGAGATGAGTATAAAGCTTCTTTACTTGATGGTACTAAAGAAGCTTTTATTTAATTGCAGTTGCAGTTAGTGGATATTTAAAGTCTAAAAAGATTTTACCATCGCAATATAGGTAACAACTTTCAAAAAAATTTTTAATATAAGTAACTCCCGAAATTTGTTCAAAAATGAAAATTCCCTGATCGCTTAAAAGTTCATCCCCGACAGTACAGTAGGCCGAATAAAGGTTAGAAAAGTATAAATCTCCTATGCTTGGTAAAGAGAAATCGTTATTATATATAGAGTAATCTTTTCTCTCTGAACATTGACTTGAATCGAAGTAATCTATTAATAGATTGTTAGGATCAAGATAATCTTCAGCTTCAAGCAGACTTAAATTTTCTTCCTCAAGGTTAGAAGCACGCCAAATTATCAGATTTAACTCATCTTTGTTGATATTAATCTTTAGTTTAACTTTGGCGTGAATAAGTAAGTGATTATTTTCAGAACTGGCAATTTTTAAATAAAAATAATCTAATCCTTTCTCTTTAATAATTAAAGATTCAGTAGATTCAATGAATTCAATATCTTCATTAAATTTAGAATCATATTTCAGAGTATCATCATTAAACAATATATTTATATTGAAATTTTTGTATTTATAATTCATCTCTTTATTCCTAAATTATTCCTAAATTCTAAAACTACCATTCTCTGAAAACATCAGAAATTTCCCAGAGTTGTTTTTCCCAAGGTTCTTTTATAATGGATATTTTATCTTTACTTATTTCTAAATTTGCTAAGAACAAAAGCAAGTGCAGACCATCCTCATCTAGGAAAACTTTGGCATGCAAATGTGTAGGGTCCGCACTATCTCTAAATTCATAATAATTATTTTTCTTATTTATAGTCAGCCCAGGATGATAAATTTCGGTATCAAATAAATCAAGTGATAAAGAATCAATGTTAGTATTTTCAGTGAAGTCACTATAACAGAAAGGCATAGAAGCATTCAGAGCGCTGGAGTAATGACTTAATGATTCTCCGTAAAAACTTATTATTTTATCTGAACTTATTTTGATAAGTTTGTCTTGTTCATAATCCTTGAGCTTTAGGGCTTGACTCTCGTTACAATAATCAATTGTACCAATCCAACGATGATCAATAACATAAGAGCTAGTGTTTTGAAAGATTAAAGCTTGATTACCAGAACTATTTACAAGTAAATCAGTTCCATTTTCTAAATTTAGTTGAAAACCTTTAAAGTTAAAAATAGACATTTTTAGGACCTCAATCTTATACCATCTTTAGTAAATGTTCCTATTCGAACATATTGAGGAGTATTTTGCCTTTGTTCCAATTTCCAATAGCTTCCTCCATGAGCAGAGCTTCCAATAGAAGCTCCGTAGTCTCTAACAAGTCTTAAATTTTTATTGCCAAGGAAATAATAGGTTCCGCTTCTACCCGTTGCAGCATATGCATTGGTTTTGTAATTATAGAAAGCCCATAGGTTTAAATTATTATTTCCTTCATCAGTATAAGCATCACTACCATATTCTGACCTTATTATTTTTTGTATTGTGATTAATTTATCTGAAGAATAATTTAGATTTTCTATTGAATAACTAGATTTATTTTGCGAATTCAATGGTTTTGCATTTACAATAAGTGGAGTAAAAATAAGAAATATAGATAAACTTATTGATATGATTTTTTTAAACATAATAAATCTTCCTATTTGAAAAATAACTTAATTTTATATAAAAAAGTAGTAAAAAGCAAATATTTATTTTTCTTTTGTGAGAAATCAGCGAATATGTCGCACCTAAATAATCAGCGAAAATGTCGCT
>CAUPES010000002.1:0-139513 GCA_963510375.1 uncultured Fastidiosipila sp. | reverse complement strand
GGTTTTGACGCGGGTGACTCGGCAGGGACTCGAACCCTGGGCCCTCTGATTAAAAGTCAGATGCGCTACCGACTGAGCTAACGAGTCATGGCTGGGATGGAAGGATTCGAACCTTCGACTGCATGAGTCAAAGTCATGTGCCTTAACCACTTGGCTACATCCCATTATATGGGGTGAGATATGGGAGTTGAACCCACGGCCTCTGGTGCCACAAACCAGCGCTCTAACCAACTGAGCTAATCTCACCAACTCTCACTCACAAGTTCAATTTCATTGAACTAAATGAAATGCACGAATCATTATATATATCAATTTAATTTATGTCAAATTTTTTCTCAAATTTTCTTAAATATTTTTAACAGTTGCTCTAAACTCTTATTTTACAGTAATTTAAGACGTTCTTTATATCAAAAAAATTTAAACATTTATCAATTTTCCATCAAAAAATTGAGCTTTACCAATATAACATTTCTTTTGTCAAAAGCCAATCTTTAATTTTTATATCATATTTATACCCTTGTAAATTTCCACTTTTAGCTATTATTCTATGACAAGGGATGAAAACCACCAAAGGATTACTACTTAATGCTTGGCCTACCGCTCTACTAAAACTATTCGGATTCAACTCACTTTTATTTGTTATTTTTACAGCTAAATCTTCATATGAAAAAACTGATCCATATGGGATTTCAAGTGTTTTATTCCAAACTAGTTTTTGAAAACTTGTAAAATTTGCAAAAGACAGAGGAAGATTAAAACTTTTCCTTTTTCCGAAAAAATACTCTTCACTTTGTTGAACAGCTTTTTTCAGACTTTCGGGTAAATTATTAATATCCTCATTATATTTTTCTTTGGTAGCCTCATAATTATCTAAAAGATACCCCTTGCTATCTGCTAACTTATTATTAATACATAAGGATCTTAAGCTTATATCTTCTAAATATTCAGAATAATTTATAAATTTAGTTTGAGTAATTTTATCTTCGTTGCCATAAATAGCAAATACTGCAAGTTCAGTTGGAACAAACGCCCATGTAGCTGGCCAATTACTTAGCTTATCCATAACAAAAGTTTTTTTCCAGATATTCCTATTACCCTGCAATTTATTTCCTAAATTAATAGTAATATCACTCTCTTTAAACCCAAGCGCATTTAGACTGCGAATTAAATTTTCATAATAATCAGGAACTTTTATATTAATAACCTGGACTTTGGCATTATTAGCAATTAAATCAAGAAAAGAATTTATAAAACCTTCGTAATTTAAATCAATATTCAAATATTGTTTTGGTATATAAACTTCAACACTTAGATCACCGGTACTCAAAAAAGATTGACTACAAAATATATAAATTAAATTTTGAGAAAAGATACTACTTGGATTTTCTAACTCAGATTCTGTAAGCTTCTCCTCTTCCCAAACAAAAGCAGAATTATTATTATTTTCCAAAAATTTTGATATGTTAATTCTAAGAGAATTGACACTGACTCTTCCCGAAGAATTTCGAGCAAAATCAGGCTCATCCTCTCCAAAAGATTCATATAAAGCCAAAGCATCTTTCAAATATAAATTCCTTAAATTATAATTACTCATTTTTGCACTTTCTTTTTATTCTAACATTTTTAAAATAGCTAGACTCAAATTATATTTTAACTATAATTACATTATACTGTTAACTTGAAAAGAGGATATTTAATGCGTTTTAATAATTTACTTAATAGATTAGGTATGAATAAAATCTATGCAATAGTAATTCTACTTATTCTTTCTATTTTAATCAGCTTATTACTTCTTCTTGGTTTAGCTTTTAAAGATAAAAAAGCTTACGATGTTTTGGGAGATTATTTAAAATATTTACAAACTGCTGATTATAATGAAGCTGTTAAATTAGTTAATAATGAGAAGCAAGAATATTGGCAAAATGAATTATATAAATTTTCCAAAGATTCTTCAGCTGAAGCCCAACTTAAACAAAAATTCATTCAAAACACTAAAATTGAACTAATATCAGAATCTACAGTAGATAATGATAACTTAATTCTTAAAATCACTGTAATCTGCAATGATGGTCCAAAAATTCTGAAAAGTATTTCAGATGATATGAAAGATGCTAAGATTGATGTCACCGACCCTGAAATAGTTCGAACTGGTGAATCTAAAGAAGATATGCTTAGATATTATGCTTTGGATAATTTACAATCCTATAAAAATATCATAAAATCTAAAGAAATTACTATTGAAATGCATAAAAAAAGCAAACTATTTAAGACCGAGTGGCTTATTTCTCCCAACAAAGAGCTTCATAAACTTTTCTACGGAAATCTTAGCTTAAATTAAACGTCATTATAATTAATAAGCATAAATCAAAACACTAGCATTGATTTATTGAAATCAGTGCTAGTGTTTTATCTTTTATTAAATTAATTTATACTAATTCTACTCGTCGATAAAATCATTTAGAGATTTTGGCCTGAATTCTTGCTCAACCTTTCGTAAACTTGGCAATACAGCTAATTCTTGTTCAATTATTGGACCTTCCATTAACTCATCATATGTAATTGCTAAATTATCTCGCTTTTCTCCATTCACATAACGATTACGTACTATATTTGCGTAATTATCAACAAGATCTTGTTTTAAATGAATTACATTGCCATCAGCTAAATGAATCTTCGCATCATCCCAAATATTTATACCAAATACAAATTCATCTCCACCAGGACAAACTTGATATAGACCTAAAGAACTTAATACATACCATGAACCCATACTTCCATTATCTTCGTCGCCAGGAAATCCATTAATATCATAACTGAATAAATTTGTCAGCATATCTTTGGTAATCAGTTCACCAAAATTAGGATAGCCCGTATACATGAATAAGTATGGGAAATGGAAACTAGGTTGATTTGAAATTGCTAATTGACCAAAATTCAAAATAGCCATTTCACTCATTTCATGAATTTCTATTCCGTAACCACCAATTTCAAATTCTGGTGTCTGATTAATTAAATCCACCATAAACCCAGTGAACTCTTCATCGCCTCCATACATCTCTATCATATCAGAGAAATTATAAAATACACTTAAGCTATTTTGCCATGACGAACCTTCAGTATACTCACCACCCCAGCGATGGCTTGGTACATTCACAAATTCTCCATTAGTCTTTCTTGGTAGCATTCTTTTTGCATCTACTTGGAATAAATTTCTATAGTTTAAAGAATAGTTATAATACTTTTCAGCAATCTCACTTTTACCCAAAACTTTAGCTACTTGAGCAATACAAAAATCACTATAAGCATAATCTTGAGTTTTATTAACTGATTCTCTTACACCAATATCGCAAGGCACATATCCAAGTTTTCTATATTCTAATCCGCCTTCGCGTCCTTCCAGTATATCTTTACCTTGTTCTTCAGCTGAGTAAATCATATATTCTAGAATTTCTTCAGCCAACTCATCATTAACCAAACCTTTAACCACAGCATCAGCAATTACAGAATCAACTGAACTACCAGGCATTAAACCTCTCTCATCTGGAGAAAGCCAACGCGGTAGGAACTTATCTTCTCTTCCAACACTTAAAATTCCCTCAATGAAATCCTCAATTTGCTCAGGACAAATTAACGAGTATAGTGGGTAGTTTGTTCTAAATGTATCCCAGTACCCATTACTTGTATAAAACGAACCAGTTTCAACTTTACCTGTGTATGGTGAAAAATGGATTTTATCACCTTCGGAATTGAATTCATAGGCTTTGTGTGGGAAAGTTGCACTTCTATATAAACAAGTATAGAAAGTACGTAATTGTTCAAAGTTTTGGCTTTTCACTTCAATTCTACTCAAATAATCTTCCCAATCTTCTTCAGCAATTAATTTGAACTCTTCATGATTCTCTGCAAAGTCACCTACAAACAAACCCAACTCAGTTATTTCTTGGCGCTGATTTTCCTTAGCCTGATCAACACTTATATTTGAGCAATTAAAATTCAAATGGATAGATTCGTCTTGTAAATCTGTACTTAATTTAAACCAATACATTACCAAATCATGGCCTGTATCCTTATACTCAGTTTTACCAACTAGTTCAAGATTAGTATCAAATTGCATAGCAAAGTACATTTTGTAGTTAGAATATTTGGATCCAGCAAATTGCTCTGTAAAACCAGTAAGCATACCTTGCTCCACTTGATTTAATTCAGAATTTTTGCCTAAAGCCAGTGTGAAATAATAATTTCTATCTGTTGCATATCTTCTATCTCTAGAAACTTCACAACTAGCACCAAATTCAGTAGGTACTAAATCAATATTTAAACCGTCTCTTAAACGCCTAAAACTAAGATTGTGCGGCTTAAATACACTACTATTTGGTCTAAAAGAACTTATATTATAATCTTCAGGAATATGACTTTTCTCAATATTCTGTAAGACATTTTTTTCTTCTTCTATATCTAAACCTAAAAAGTTAATATTTATAAAATTGAAATCACCCATCCATGGACTAGGTTGGTGTGTCAATCTAATACCATAAGTACTGTGATCGTTTCCGTTAAAAAACCTAATATCATTATAACGAGTTACCATAACGAAAGGATGTCTGCCAAAAGGCAAAATTGTATATGGAAGACAGTTTCCTTTACTTAATCTATGCTGATTATTCGTACCTTGTCTTGTATCGACTAAATCTAGTAAACTCATATTTTATCCTCCTGAGCTTATAAATTAATTATTTCATCAAATAATTCTTTATTATTTTCGATAGCTTCAGCATTACCTATTACTACATAATTCCCACTATTTATCGTGTTAGCTAAAAGCTCTCCATATTTTTTCATTTTCCCAAGATTAGTATTTAAAGCACTATCTAAATCATTTTTACGATCTGCATAGGTTTCTCCAGATAAATATTCTGCATTAGCTAGATAAGTTAATCCTACAGGGTTTAATACAGGATTAAAATGATTTATTGCACCAATAATATACTCATCAAGTGACTTCTTAGAAATTTCTAATTCTTGTAAATGTTCGCCTAAAGTATCATAAACATCTAATGTATATTTAATATTTGGATCACGATAACTACTTGCAATGACTTCTTTGCGCTTCGTTATCTTTAAAGCATTACCATAAGCTCCACCTTTAGCTCTAATCATATTATGCATATAGTCACTACTTAGCATAGAAGTCATAACTACCATGTCTCCCTCATATGTAGTTTCAGAATCATCAAAGTTTCCACCTTTAACCACATAATTAACATTAGAGTCAATTTTAATAGCTTCATTAAATCTTTTCTGATTGAACTCACGTTTGGCAGGAGTATAAACATTGGTCAAAAGCTTATCTGCAAATGCTTCAGCATTTGCTTGGAAACTATTAATATCATTTTCTTCTGCTCCAACAGTAATCAACAGATTGTTTTGATTAAATACTACTTTGCTTATCTCAAAAAGTTTTGCAACCAAAGCTTGTTTCTCTATAGAGAAATTATCTACGATATTTTTTAATAATTGATAATAGCTAACTCCTTTAAGTTGTTCATTAACAAATCCTGTTTCATTTAATCTTGAAATTAATCTTAACGAAGCATATCTATTACCATTACCTACAATGCTTTCGTATTCATTAGCGGCCTCCATCTTCAGAACTTCAAGTATTCTTTTATCGTCATTAAAATCACTAGATAACAACACTTCTTTTAAGACATCGGTCCACTCATCAGATTTAGGATCAAGTGTTTTTACAAAAACCTCAAATCTCAAATCAACTGTTTCATCCTTCTTAGTATATACATTAGGATTATATAAGAAACCACCTGAACACAGAGCAATTTTGCTATCCAATTCAGTATATTTGTATGACTTTGTATTAAGAGTACCTAGTAAATTAGATAAAATTCTTACGTAAGGCAAGTCTTTAGTTTGAACATGATTTAAATCAAAACTATAAATAGCATAATTTACACCACTGGTTGAAACGTGATTTTTAAGGATTTTATAATTGTTGCGTTCTTCAATCTCATAGTTTAATTTTGGTACATCAATTTCTATATCCTCTAAATTCAATGTAGGTATTGTTGCTTTCTTCTCAGGACTATCATCAGTTTCTTGCCATTGGTATAATTCTTGATTCTTATTAACAAGATTTTCTAGCTCGGTCTTGCTGAGTTTATCTTTGAATTCAGCTAATTCACAACTTACCTCAGCATCTTTATCCGCATTAAGTCCTGGAACTGCCTTAGCAATTAAATTGACTTTATGCTTATTATCTAAGAATTTAGATTTTACCAAGTTTTCCCAAGCATCAGATTCTAATGACTTATTCAGATGATTTAATAAATCTGCATAACGCAAACTATTAATCGGATCATCACCATATAGCCAGGAATTTAATACTTTTGAGAAATATCTAACTCCAGTATTGCTGCCAGTATTCATTTCTTTCAAATTAAATTCCAAACGATTAATCGATGCTTGCAGAGCTGTCCTATCGATTTTTTTATCAACGACACTTTCTAACGTTGATTCAATTAACTCGGAAAATTTATTAGCATTTTCTATATTTGCATTAACTAAATACACTTTAACTGCATTTTCTTGATTGCAATCACTGTAAGCAAAATAATCTTCTCCCAGGTTTTCAGCTTCAACAGCCAATCTGACAGGAGCAGATTGGGAATTAAATAAAGCATCTAACAACACATTTACCATGGCGTTTTCTTCATAATCAGCAAATGTATTAAATGCAACTCCCCAAGCAGCGTAATTTTTATCTTGTGGATCTTCAGATTTACCGATAGAAATTTCTATCTCTTTATTTATACTTTCAGTAAATTTACTTTGTAAAGGAATATCTGTATTAATTTCAATTCTATCAAAATTACTCAAGTATTCAGTATCAATGTATTGCAAAATTTCATCAATATCGAAGTCACCATACAGATAAATCTTTGAATTTGCAGGGTGATAATATTTTTTGTGGAAATTAAGATAATCTTTTATCTCAAGATCATAGATAGTATACGGATCTCCACCTGATTCATATTTATAAGGTGTATCTGGGAATAAAGCTCTATCCAATTCTTTGTCTATTAAGCTAACTGGAGATGAATATACACCTCGCATCTCGCTAAATACAACACCCTTATATTCAATGGGATCTTCAACATTTGCAATGTCGTAACGCCAGCCTTCTTGTCTAAATATTTTTTCTTCATCATATATGGCTGGATAAAATACTGCATCCAGATATACATCCATTAAATTCTTAAAATCTTGTAAATTTCTTGAAGCAATAGGATAAATAGTTTTGTCTGGATATGTAGAAGCATTAAGATAAGTGGCCATACTACTTTGAACTAAATTCATAAAAGGTTCTTTAGTCTTATATTTTCTAGAGCCGGCTAGTACTGCATGTTCTAATATATGCGGTAATCCTGTATCATCATAAGGCGGTGTTTTAAAACCAACACCGAAAGCCTTGTTATCATCTTTTGTTTTTAAATAAAGTAATTCTGCACCGGATTTTTTATGAGTAAATTGGAACGATTCTATATTTAATTCATCAATTTTTTCATGTTTTATCAAAGTAAATCCATACTTATCCATAATCATCTCTCCTATTTATCTATTTTATTTTGTTGAATAATTAACCTAAACACAACAAAAATAAAAGCCAAAATAAGCTCTATACCGAGGAACAAGTAAAATTTCGAATAATTATTTCTACTTATAATTAGATCAAATAAAATAATTGCAATAATTAATAAAACTGTTTTTAGAAATTTAGCTAAAGAGCTACTCCAAAATTCAGAATACACACTAGAGGTTCTTGTTGGAGTTTTTGCCCTGGAAGATCTAGTATTAGTTTTTCTTGTATTTTCTTGTTTTGAACTACGCTTACTTGCGTTCGTATTAACTTTATTCGTCATTTTCTCACCTCTAGTTTATAATACTACCATATATTTATTTTTTAATTTAAATTGTATTTGTTTATTTATGGAGAAAAATTTATGGCTTTCGACGGTATACTTACACATAATTTAGCAAAAGAATTGAATGAAACATTAATCGGTTCAAGATTAGATAAAATTCAACAGCCTTCACGCTACGAGCTATTGTTAACTTTCTCTAATCGTGGGATGAATAAATTATATATATCTACTAATCCTAGTAGTCCTAGCTGCAATTTAAGCAGTCTAAAGTTTACAAATCCAGACATCGCTCCTAGATTTACTATGTTTTTGAGAAAACATCTTCAAGGAGCACGAGTTAATAAAATCTACTCTCCTAAATATGAACGCATAATAATAATTAATTTTACTTTTATTGATGAATTCTCTGAAATTATCAATTTAAATTTAATTTTAGAATTATTAACAGGTGCAGCTAACGTTATACTTGTAGATGAAAACAATACTATAAAAGATGCTCTGTTCTTTAACCAGATAAACGATAAGCGCATAATTAGCCCGAAGTTCACGTATACTGCTCCAGAACCTCAAGATAAACCTCTGCCTGAAGATAGAATAGCCGAAATTAATCAAATTTTAGCACATCTTAATAATTCAGAAGATTTAAACAATTTCAACTTAGCTAAAATAGACTCTCATAAAGCCATAGACAAAGAACTAATTAAACTTAGTCTAGGAATATCCCCTCAGCTTGTTAACGAAATTTTGTTTAAAACTGAAATACCAGGTAGTGCTAGTATAAATTCTCTTAGTTCACGTGAATTAAATGAACTCTTGCTCTCATCTAAATCTATACTAGAAGAGTGCATATATAAAAACTCTGCCTATATCTACACTGACTCTAGACTCAAAAAACCTGAGTATCATTGTATAAAACTAGAATCTCTTGGTTTTGCTAAAGAATTTGATTCTATAAGTGCTGCTATCGATTATGTACATCAATTAAAGTTTAATGATCAAGCTTTGGATAGCCAACGCCAACAATTAAATTCAATAGTGAAAAAAGAACTTAAGAAAAGCGAAAAACTCTTGGACAATTATTATAAAGATATTAATAGAAATAAGAACTTTGAAGATCATAGGCTAATTGCTGATTTGCTTTTGGCTCAACTTCATACTCTTCCAAGCTCTGTACCAAGCAACGCAAAAATCACTTTAAAAAATTATTATTCACCAGACCTAGATGACATCGAAGTTAAATTAAACCCTAAGTTACACATGAAACAACAAGCACCATACTTCTATAAATTGTATAACAAAGGCAGAGACACATACACCTATGCCCAAAATCATATTAATGGGACCGAAGATTTAATTAATTATTTAAGTACTTTACTTACACAAATTACCAATGCTGAAGACAGTGAAAGCCTTGATGCTCTAGAGAATGAAATCTTAAATGGGCCACTTAAATATAAACTACAGGTTAAACATGGCACAAATATCCAAACAAGGAAAACTAAACATAAAAAAGTTAAACAAGCCCAAGCACTTCCTCCTAGAGAATTTGAAAGTAGTAATGGATTTAAAATACTCGCAGGCAGAAACAACTTACAAAACGATAAACTTACTTTTTCTAATGCCTGTAAAGAACAGCTTTGGTTCCATGTGAAAGACAAACCTGGAACTCACGTTATCTTACAAGGAACTATAAATGATGTTAAATCAACTGATATTAAAGAAGCTGCTGAAATAGCTGCTTGGTTAAGCCTAAGTGCTTCCGAGAAAAAAATTGCAAATATAATAAATATCAATATAGATTATTGTCCAATAAAAAATGTAAAGAAACCTAACGGCTCCAAACCAGGATTCGTTATTTATGATAACTACAAGACCATCAGAGCTGAAGCTAATGCTCATGAAGAATTAAAAAAGTAGCTTAAACAACTTAAGCTACTTTTTCAATTAGTAAATCTATATTTCATAATCTTTAGTCAACAGGTCTTTGTAATCCTAAATGCTCAAAACCTTTATCTGTCAACACTCTGCCTCTAGGAGTTTTAGCAATATACCCTAATTGCATCAGATATGGTTCATTCACATCTTCAATAGTACCTGGATCCTCATTTGTAATTGCTGAAAGTGTTTCCAGACCAACCGGACCACCTTTAAATACTTCTGCTATAGCTAACAAAATTTCATTGTCTAATTTATTTAAGCCTTGATCATCAATTTCTAGGGCAGTTAAACCTTCTTTGGCAGTTGTTTCTGTTATTACACCATCGCCGTTAACTTGGGCGAAATCGCGTAACCTTTTTAGTAAACGTATCGCAACTCTTGGGGTACCACGTGAACGTCTAGCAATTTCTAAAAGTCCTGCTCTATCTGCACCTATACCTAATATTCCTGCGTCCCTTTCAATAATCTGACAAAGTTCTTCCACAGTATATAAATCCAACCTGAAGATCATACCGAAACGATCTCTTAATGGTGCTGTTAGTAAACCCACCCTTGTTGTTGCACCTACTAAAGTAAAAGGTGCTAAGTCAATACGAACAGATCTAGCGCCTGCTCCTTTGCCCAATACTATATCAATACTGAAGTCTTCCATAGCAGAGTAAAGCACTTCTTCCACATAGTGATTTAATCTATGTATCTCATCAATAAACAAAACATCATGAGGTTTAAGATTAGTCAAAATCGCAGCTAGGTCACCAGACTTCTCTATCGCTGGACCAGAGGTAATCCTTAAATCAACTCCTAATTCATTAGCTATAATACCTGCCAGGGTAGTTTTCCCCAATCCTGGAGGACCGTATAATAGTGCATGATCAAGTGATTCACCACGTTCTTTTGCCGCCTGAATAAATACCCCTAGATTTGCCTTAACTTTGTCTTGACCGAAATATTCATTTAAACTTAATGGGCGTAACTGATTACTCTCTTGTTCATCTTCACCTAATTCACCAGATAAAAGACTATTTTCTGCATAATTATCCAAGTTTGCTCCAAGTTCAGAATCATAGGTTATATCGAAATTTCTTTGATAATCAACTGCATTTTCTTCATTAAAAGAACTTTCAATAATAAAATTATTTATATCAAATTCATCCTCCGAATCATAATCTAACTTATCCAAATCTTTATTATTTATAGATTGATTAAGAAATTTATTTAATTTTTTTTCATCTCTTGAATAACGATTTTCTTTCAAATTCAACTCCTAAAAATGCTTTATATATTGGCTACTTTCAATGCTAATTTTAAATTATCTTCTATTTCTAAACTAGGATCAAAACTTTGATTAACCATACGTTTTGCATCGTTTAAATTATAACCAAGGAAAAGCAAGCCCTGAATCACGTCATCTTTCATTGTCATAGAACTCTGATTATTAGCCAAATCTTGTTCTGAGGTTTCAGCTACTTCATTTACGCCAGCATCAATATGTTTAAACTTATCTTTAAGTTCTAATATAATACGTTCAGCTGTTTTTTTGCCAACACCTTTACCTTTCATTCTTTTAACTATAAGATCACTTGCTTCCCTTACAATGGTCAAAGCTAGGTCAGTTGGTCTAAACTCCTCTAGCAAGGCTAAGCCAGCTTTAGGTCCGACTCCACTAACAGTGATCAATTTTTCAAATAACTGTTTATATTCTTTTGTAGGGAAACCGAAAAGTTGTTGTTTATCTTGTGTAATATGAAAATAAACATAACACTTAACTTCTTGACCAATTGCACCAAGCTGATTAATAAGAATGTTACCCATCTGTATATCGTACCCTATACCATTAGCCTCAATTACTAATCCCTCTGTATTAATTTCTGCTATCTGACCTTTAATGTAACTATACACTACTGATAACCTCCACGTAATATTTGGCCATAATTTCCAATATTATTATTTGCCTGAGCAATAGCAACAGCTAAAGCATCTGCAGCATCATCAGGCTTAGGAACTTCTTTTAATTTCAGTAAAGTTCTAACCATTTCTTGCACTTGATATTTATTTGCTTGGCCATAACCAGTGACAGCACTTTTTACCTGCGACGGTTTAAATTCAAATATTTCAACATTACTTTGTGCAGCTGCTAAAATTATAACACCTCTAGCTTCAGCTACAGCTATAGCAGTTGTAGTATTCTGAGCAAAGAAAAGTTCCTCTATAGCTATAACCTCAGGATTATATCTTCCAATTAATTGTTTCATTGCGGTGTAAATAGCTATTAGTCTTTGTTGGAAAGGCATCCTACTTGGCGTTGATACAACTCCATAATCAATCGCTCTCATATCAAAGCCATCAGCATCTATAATACCATAGCCAACAATAGCATATCCTGGATCAATACCTAAAATTCTCAAATCATCTCTCCATATTCACACACTTGAAACATTTACCTCTAATAATTATGGATTGAGATTTGACCTCAACATTATCTGGTAAATCAAAAATTTTGGCATCACGTAATATTTCTGGAATTTCTACATCAAATATATTTTCACAATAGTTACAAACAAAATGTGCATGTTCTTCAAGATAAAGGTCAAACCGTTTAACATTTTCATTGAATCCAACAACTCTAATAAGACCTTTCTCTTCAAAAGTATTTATTGTGTTATAAACAGTAGCTCTAGCGACTTTATCATCAGTCTTTAACATAGCATAGTAAATCTCTTCTGCTGTAGGATGAGACTCATCCAAATATAAAAATTCCAGCACAGAAATACGTTGTTCAGTTACATTAATATTTTTTTCTTTTAAAATATTAATAACAAAACCTCTTAATTTTTCTGGACTAATTTTCATACTTACATTCCTACTCTTCAAAATATTACTTTCTTATAAACTCATGTGTTTTCTATAAAAGAACCAATATATAATTTAATATATTATAACATCTAAAAGAAATAAAACTGAAAAAAGAAGAGTTCCAACTAGAACTCTTCTAACTTATCTTCAAGATTACTTAAATTGCTCTCCATCTTAAGTAGGGTTTTATGCAAAACAATTTTTTCCTCAGGGCTTACTCCATCAAGTAAAACTTCCGAAAATTTATTTTTACCCTCTTCTAATTTTCTTTTAAGGATATTATATTTTTCTTCATTCAAAATAATACGTAATTTTCTTCTATCAAAACTGTCTTTTCTAATTTCCAAATAATTAGCAGCTTCTAATTGTTTCGCAATTCTCTTTATATTTTGATAAGAACTTCCAAAAACATGAGCTAATTCATGTAAGGTTGGATGAGAATTCTCAAATAATTCCAAGCAAGATAAAAGGAACTGTTGACGCATCGTTACATCTTCTAGATATTTATCTCCTGCAGCTTGAATCCTATTAGCTACAGTAAATAGTGATCCATAAAGACTTACATCTTCAGGCATATTATCAATTATTTCATCTACTCTTTCTTTTCTCATAAGTTCTCCAAACTAGTGAAAATAAATATGTTTTAGTTAATTTATTTAACATTTTTCACGTTTACCAAGTCAGCAAATACTAAGAGCCTTTGGTTCCATGAAGGTGCATTATGACATGTAATTAGCATAATTTGTGAAGCTACATCAGAATTAGTGAGATAATTAATCAATTGTTCTTGGGGTATAATTTCAATATTTGAAATTTTGTATTCATAAATTTTATCTTGTCTAACAATTCTAATTAATTGACCAACCTTAGTATTTTTTAATTTAGAGAAAAATCTATCGTTTGTATAAGCTGAGTGCCCTAAAATAGTCGCTCTACCTTTGCTACCAATTTCAGCAGAATCTTCATACCATCCAGCCCCATATCGCAATGGCACATATCCAGCACCTTTAAGCAAAGGTAGGTTAATATTAACACTATCAATTTGTATCATGCCTAGTGGTTCAAGATAGTAATAAGGTGCAGTTGTTGCATGTGGATCTTCTCCTTGGCCAAAGTCTTCTAAGGCTTCACCTTCAATCTTATTAGCATTTGCATCAACCCAAATACCATTTCCATCAATCAATGCGCCGTCAACTTTATTTGGCATATGTTTTGACTTTTCATCAGCTTTCTTGGTTGTTTTGATAAGTTGAGTTAGATCGTCCATTACTCTATCTTGTTTATAAGCAATATAAAATGGTCTTATTATCAGAAATAATCCTATAGCTATTAAAACAACAATTACTAAGTCTAAAAATCTAGAAAACCATGTCTTTTTCTTTTTTGCTTTTCTACTTTTTTTATTTTTCTTATTCA
The DNA here is from genome assembly GCA_963510375.1 of uncultured Fastidiosipila sp. Classification (GTDB taxonomy): domain Bacteria; phylum Bacillota; class Clostridia; order Saccharofermentanales; family Fastidiosipilaceae; genus Fastidiosipila. The sequence continues at coordinate 125,369 of CAUPES010000002.1, read as the reverse complement.
AGATTTGTTCATTCGGTAATGCATCTTTTATACTTTTAGCATCAATATTGTCTCTATCTAAATTAAGATTATCTAATTTGTTGCTTTTCATCTAACTCTCCTCTGCAATTAACTCTCCAGGCATAAATACTTTAAATTTTAAAATACACTGGGAGAAATTATTTTTAATATAAATAAAGGCTAACTCATTATAAGCTAGCCTTCGGAACAAATTAAATACAATACTTAAATATTACGTAATTTATTTGTTAAATTTTTGTTTCTTCAATCTTCCAGATATCTTCAACATATTGACGAATTGTTCTATCTGAACTAAATATACCGGACTTACTAATGTTAATCCATGCTTTTCTGGCCCATATTTCTTTATCATTGAACTCTACTGCGGCTCTATCTTTCACTTCTCTATATGATGCGAAGTCACCTAGAACATAGTATTGATCTGCTTGATCCCAATCACCTTCCATTAAGCTCTTGTATAGATCTGCGAACAATCCTTGATTATCATCAGAGAATGTACCATCAATTAAAGTATCAACAACTCTCTTAAGACCTGGTGTTTCTTCATAAGGAACTTGTGGATTATAGTTTGGTAAAATTTCAACAATTTCTTCTTCTTTTGCACCGAAGAGGAACATATTCTCATCACCAACTTGGCCATTAATTTCAACGTTAGCTCCATCAAGTGTACCTATAGTTAAAGCACCATTCATCATGAACTTCATATTACCTGTACCTGAAGCTTCTTTACCTGCCATAGAAATTTGCTCTGAAAGATCTGCTGCTGGGAATAATACTTCAGCTTTTGATACATTATAGTTTTCTACAAATACTACCTTGATAATGTCATTTACATCGCTATCGTTATTAATTAACTCTGCAATCTCATTAATGAACTTAATAATTGTCTTTGCTCTTACATATCCAGAAGCTGCCTTTGCACCAAAGAAGAATACTCTTGGTGTCCAATTTTCTTGTGGTTTTTCTTTAATTCTGTAGTAAAGGTCTAAGATATAGAATGCATCTAACAATTGACGTTTATATTCGTGTAAACGTTTAATCATAATATCAAATTGTGCATCAACATCAACTTTAATACCCATACTTGATTCAACCATGTCAGCAAGTTGTTGTTTCTTAATATTCTTAACTTCTAAGAAACTCTTCAATACTTTTTTATCATCTGCATATGGCAACAATTCTTCTAACTTATCAGCATGTTTTACCCAATCCTCATTTCCTAAAAGCTTGGTAATTAAAGCAGATAATTCAGGGTTTGTATTTCTTAGCCATCTACGTGGTGTAACACCATTAGTTTTGTTATTGATCTTACCTTGGTAAATATCTTCCCAATCGTGTAATGTATCTTTTTTCAAGATATCTGTATGTAACTGAGCAACACCATTGATTGAATAACTTACATAGCAAGCCAACCAAGCCATGTGTACTTGTCCATCATGAATCATTGACATGTACTCAATTTTACCTGGGTGAGCGTCAATTTCAGATAACTCAGCTCTAAATTTATCATCGATCATCTCAATAACGCTGTATACACCAGGAATTAATTCTTTAACTATATTAATATCCCATTTTTCTAGTGCTTCTGCAAGAACTGTATGGTTTGTATATGCGAAGGTTTCTTTAGCAATTTCTAAAGCCTCATCAAACTCAATTCCTTCTTCCATGAACAAACGAATTAATTCAGGAATTGCTATAACAGGGTGAGTATCATTTAATTGTAATAAATTAAATTCTGCAAATGTACGTAGATCACCGTGATTTTCTTTATGGCGTCTAATAATATCTTTAACAGAAGCTGAAGCAAAGAAATATTGTTGTTTTAGTCTTAATACTTTACCTTCATGAGTAGTATCATTTGGATATAGAACTCTCCAAATATCTTCAGCTTGATTTTTCTCTTCTAAAGCTTCTTCAAAGTTACCTGCATTGAAGTCGTGAATATCAAATGGTGTTAATGGTTCAGCTTTCCATAAACGTAATGTGTTTACATTATCTGTATGATAACCAGTAATTGGTAAATCGTATGGAACTGCATATACATCACCAGTTGCAAGCTCTATTCTTTGCTTTTCATCTCTATGAGGGATTACAGGTGCGAAATCATCTTCCATCCAAACATCTGGTGTTTCAACTTGATAACCATTATCAAATACTTGTTTAAATAGACCGTGACGGTATAAAATACCATATCCTGTTACAGGCATATCTAAAGTCGCTGATGAATCCATAAAACATGCAGCAAGTCTACCTAAACCACCATTTCCTAAAGCAGCATCATTTTCTTCTTCTAGAATAGATGTTAAATCAAATCCTAAATCTTTTAATGCATCTTTTGCTTCATCATAAATGTCTAAGTTTACTAGGTTATTCAATGTTGAACGTCCTACTAAGAACTCAGCACTTAGATAATGCTCTTGTCTTGTTTTATCATATGCTTTTTTTGTTTCTGCCCAATTATCAGCAACGTGCTCAATAATTGCTCTTGAGAGTGCAGCCCAAACTTCTGCCTCTGTAGCCTGACTTACATCTTGTCCACTGTTAGCCTTAATATGACTACTTATGGACTGTTTAAAGAAATCCTTTAGCTTCTTCTTACTCATAAAAAGTCTCCTTTTCTTTTTTCTCTTCTCCAAAAATAAAGGAACATAATTAATTAAAATTACATTCCTTTATATTCTAGCTATAAAATTACAATAATTATAAAATAATTCGTAAACAATTAGGCTTACCCCAAATGTTTTTGTTTCAACTGATTACATAATTTTTAATAGATGTTCAGTCAAAACATGTAAATTATAAACTATTACTCTGCATCTTCTGAAGTTTCTGTATCCTCAGGATTTTCAACTTCTTTAGTTTCTGTTAATTCTTCTGCAACTTCTTCTGGTTCTGCTACTTCTACTGTCTCTTCGACTTCTTCAGTAGTTTCACTTACTTGTGCTTGTTCAGCCAAAGCTGCTTGGAAAGCAATTTCCATATCAGAAGGAGCATCTGCTTTTGCTGAATTATCAACGTAAGAACTAGCTGGTCTATTAGCTTCACGCTTAGCTTTTTCAGCATCACGTTTAGCTTGACGTTCTGCAGCTGCACCACGCAATTCATTTAGTGGTTCCACTGCTTTAATACTAATGCTTACTCTTCTCTTCTCGCTTGAAGCCTCTAATACTTGAGCTTCAACTTCTTGACCTACAACTAAAACATCTTTAGGTGATTCTAAGTGTCTGTCTGAAATTTCTGAGATATGGCAAAGTGCATCTACGCCTTCTCCAATCTCTACAAAAGCACCAAAGTTTACGATTCTAACAACTTTACCTGAAACTGTTGTACCTTCTGGATATTTCTCCTCTACATTGTAGTAAGGATCATCTTCAAGTTTTCTGTAGCCTAAAGAAATCTTGTTTTTTTCTTGGTCAAAGTCTTTAACATAAACTTGTATTACATCACCAACATTAACAACTTCTGATGGATGTTTAATATGACCCCAGCTCAATTCACTAATATGAATTAAACCATCTACGCCACCTAAATCAACGAAAACACCAAATTTTGTAATATTTCTAACTACACCTTCATAAATATCGCCAACAGCAATACTTGACCATAGTTCTTCGGCACGTTCTTTACGTACTTCTGTAATAAGTGTTCTTCTTGAACCAGATACGCGTAAACGTCTTCTAGCATCAAATTGAGTAATTAATACTTCTAAATCTTGACCAACATACTCAGCCATCTCTTCATCTGAAATTGTACGGTTATCGATTTGCGTTCTATGTAGATATACATCTATACTTCCATATGTACCAATGAGTCCATCTTTAACTTGTCTATCGATATGAATAGTAACAGGCTCATGATTTTCGAAAGCTTTCTCAAGTTCTTCTTTATGTTTTACAAAGTCTACTCTTGACTTACTTAATTGAATATCCTTGCCTGCATCAGTAAAACGAATATTCTTAACAAAAACCTCTACTGGATTTTTCTCAGCAATTGCCTTGTCAAGGTCGAAATTTGGATCTCTATCGAATTCGCTTCGACTAATTTTACCTTCTGATTTATCACGAATATCTACGTATGCATATTCATCATCATAACGTACAATAACACCTTTAATTACAGCACCCTTGCGCAATTGTGGGATATTATCAATATAGTCCATGAAATTTACGTCTTCAGACTTCTTATTTTGATTATCTCCTGAAGCTTCTGTTTCTTTCTCGCTAGTAACTTCAGCTGACTCTTCAGTTGAAGTTTCAGACGTTTTAGCTTCTTGCTCTTCTTGAGCAGGCTTGACTTCCTTTTCAACACTTGTTGTCTCAGCTGAGGTTACATCATTATTTGCAGCCTCCAACTCATTTTCGACTGCTTGATTCTCTTGCAAAGCATCTTTATTTTCTTCGCTCATTACGCATAACCTCCAAAATGTATAGTTCTACAGTATTTTACCATTATTCGTGAACTTTGCAATTTTTATATATAAATTAATTAAAAATCGTCATTTTACCTATAAATATAAGTTTACAACTAACCCTAAAAAAATCATAACTGGTAGAATTAATTTAACTAATCATCATTTTTCAAGATTCCGTCAGTTAACTCCGCTTTCTCACTCAAAGGATATTTTTTACCCATTAGTGCATAAATTTTTTCCATTAGAATAATGGACTCAGCCATCATTTCAGCTTCACTGAGACGTTTCTTATCTGACTTAATATAATATGGTTCACCGAAAATAATACGACTCTTTTTAAACAGCTTATAGTCACTAACTATTGCTATTGGAACTATTGGTGTATTAGTTCTAAGAGCAAATGAAATCGCTCCTGTTTTCGGGGCTACTCTTGCTTCCTTTTCTACGGTTTTACATCTAGTCCCTTGAGGGAAAATTGCGAGCACATGATTCTGTTTCAAAACGTTAAATATTGCTTTAACACTATATGCTTCAACCTCTGTGGTATTAACAGGAATTACTCCGAAATTCAATAATAATTTGCCAAATAGCGGATAGCGCATAAGAGATTCTTTTGCCACAAAATATCCCCAACGTTTTCTCTCATTAATTGCAAACATTAAAAATGGAGCATCTAAATTACTACCATGATTTCCTGCAACTATGGCAGCTCCTTCATCAGGTAAATTATCTAAGTTTTCAAATTTTATTGGATAAAAAATATTAATAAACAATCGAACCGTTCCCAAAACAAATCTTCTTAGAAAACTAAACATTTTTTTCTCTTCTTCAGGCAATGGTTTTTCCATGTTCTTTTGAATTCTTTTTTTTGTTTTATCACTTAACATTTAGTGCTCCTATTTTTTATTCATATAATCAATAATAATGTCTGCACATTCTGAAATGCTTAAGCCTGTTGTATCAAAAATAAAAGCATCAGCAGCAGCTTTTAACGGTGCAAATTCTCTGTTTGTATCTTGTTCATCTCTATAAATTTGGTCTTGTAGGACTTCATCAAAGTTTACTTCAACACCTTTGGCAATTAGTTCTTTGTATCTTCTCTCTGCTCTTAGTTTTTGATCTGCTGTCATAAAAACTTTAAAATCCGCATCAGGAAGAACGTAAGTTCCAATATCTCTACCATCAATAACCATACTAATTTTCTTAGATAGATCTCTTTGAATCTCTACTAACTTCAATCTTACTTCTGGTACTGCACTTACATCTGATGCCCACAATGAAACTTCAGGAGTTCTTATAAGATGATTAACACATTCACCGTTTAACATAGTCTTTTGCTCACCATCTTGAAATTCTACAGTTATATCACTGTCATTCACAACCTTAACAATTTCCCTTGTATCACCTTTTTTAATTCCAGCTTGAAGACAAGCTAAAGCACTTGCTCTATACATTGCACCTGTATCAAGATGCAAAATATTTAATTTATTTGCTAAATCTCTTGAAACTGTGGTCTTGCCAGCACCAGCAGGTCCATCTATTGCTATTGTAAAAACATCTTTCATATGTACACCTCACTTTAATATACAGTTCCTAAATCTTCACCCGAGTCAACTGGGTCTTTCTCGTTCAAATCACTTTCTTGATGATATGAAGTTTCAAAATCTCTAATAGTCTCATACATAAGCATATCCATAGGTTCAAGTTGATTTAAGTTCTCAATACCATACAGTTGTAAAAATAATTCTGTAACTCCAAATAATGCAGGTCTTCCAGGAGCATCCAGAGTACCAGTCATTTCAACTAGACCTTTCTCAATTAACCTATTCAAAGCACTATCGGAATTAACTCCTCTAACTTCTTCTATATCTGCTCTAGTAACAGGTTCATTATATGCAACTACTGCTAAAGTTTCATAATTAGCTTGGGTTAGTTTAGTCCTCTTTATCTCACTATTAAAAAATCCAGCAATCTCATCTTTTACTTCTGTTTTAGTTGCAAAAGCTACTGCGGATCCAATTATACGCAGTTCAAAACCATGTTTTTGATCTTCGTACTTAATTTTTAATTGTTTTAATAAATCATCTATGTCATTACTAGTTAAGTCAAAATAAGCTTCTAAATCAGATTTTTCAACTGGCTTTCCAGAAGCAAAAATTATTGCCTCAAGAATAGCTAATACACTTAATTGTTGCTTATTCTCTTTGATTTCTGTCATTATTCTGTTGCTTCCTTCTTATCACTATTTCCGTTATTTTCGTTATTAATGTTATTTTTATTACTAACATTAACATCATTATTTTTACTTAAAATTATATCTGCAAAAGCTTGTTTTTGCGTAGCTATTATTTCATTACTTTTTAATAGTTCTAAGACCGCTAAAAAACCTGTCAATAGCTCTGCCTTTGATTCACTCTTTGAATACAATTTATTAAAGTTTATAACTGAATGCTTATTAAGCTGAACATTAAGATTATTTATTTGATCCAATATAGATAAATGCTTACGCTTAACAATATAATTAATCTTTTCACTTAAGTCTTGATAACGGGCTTGGTTTCTTGCTGCAATATTTTGAACCGCCTCATCGAACCTAAGAGATTTAAATTCACTTTCATTTGCATAAAAAACTGCTTTGTCTTTTATTTCTATGCCTAATTCATGATCTGGGAGACGTTTTCTAAATATAACACCTGAGTAAAGCTCTTCTCTCTCTTCTAATTCTTTCGCAATAAGCTTACAGCGTCTATAGAGCAATAGCTTCCACACCAATTCATCTCGTGGATCTTCTGAGCTATTTTCATCCTTATAGGAAGGTAAAATCATCTTAGATTTAATCTGTACTAAATCACTTGCTACAGCAAGAAAATCAGCAATATTATTTAGATCAATTTCATTTAAGGAAGTTAAATATTCTAGGTACTGGTTTGTCAACTCAGCTATAGGTATGTCAAAAAGGTCTATTTCATTTTTGTCAATTAAATATAACAAAAGATCTAAAGGTCCAGAAAAGTCACCTAGGTGAAGTTCTGGGCCTTTAGCTTCATTTCCAACTATATTCATGACATCTTTTTTATTTTCTAAATCTGACATCTTTTCCTTAATTTTATAACTATAATAATTCTCAAATTTTATAAATTTCAAGAATCTTAGCCAACAATTAATTTAAAAATCCATGTTGTTAGCTCTTTGAATGGCCATTCTATCAAACTTACAATTGGCGTAATAATCTTTCCTAAAAAAAATGAAAACGGTCCATTGAAGAAAACTATAACCAATAACAAGACAAAGCCTATATTTCTTGAATTTCTGTTAATTATATAACTCCATTTATCTGGCAGGAAGCGATTCGCTAACTCAAATCCATCTAGTGGAGGTATAGGTAATAAGTTAAAAACTGCTAAATTAACATTTAAGAACAATAATGAGTAATTAATATGTTGTAGTGTCTTAAATAAAGTTAATCCAAACAAAGGCATTTCCACAGAATTGAGCATCAAAATATTATATAGAAGTATCAATGTGTAAAACAATGCTGCTGAAATAACCGCCAAAATTAAATTAAAAGTGATTCCAGCTAAACTTACCCAAAGCATAGCATTTTTGCGGTTAACATCTCTTCTAAAGTTGTTAGAGTTTACTGGTACTGGCTTACCCCAAGCAACTGGAGCGCCAAAAAGAATTAACATCAATCCTATAGGCTCAAAATGTTTAAGAGGATTGAGAGTGATTCGACCAGCTCTAAGAGCGGTCTCATCACCCATTCTGTAAGCAAAGTATGCATGAGCCCATTCATGGACACTAATTGATAAAAACAATACAAATAAGCCTATTAAATATGAACTCAAATCAAAATTATTAAACATCTATACCCTCTATTAATAAAAAATTTATGTTTTAGTTTTTATTGCTTAAGCCAACGACTTTACTCTAAGCTTCTGAAACTCTCTTTACACCTAAGAATGTTTCTTGACCATTGATATCAACTTTTATAGAACTATCGATCTTGCTTTCTTCTAAATCTGTTGCGAGAACGTCAGCCTTTAATTCCTCAGCATACTGATTAATTGCTGCTAAAACTTTATCAGTTCCAACAATATATAACTTAATTCTATCAGTTACCTCAAATCCTGAATCTTTTCTTAGATTCTGTACTTTAGAAACAATCTCTCTTATGTATCCACGTTTAATGAGCTCTTCATCTAGGTTTAAATCAAGAGCCAAGTTTATCGATGGACTTGTTTCAATTTGATAGCCTGTAATATTATTTGCTTCAACTTCCAAATCTTCTTCAACTAAATCAAATTCTTCTCCATCAATTTCTACTTTAATGCAACCAGTTTCTTGCAATTCTTTCCAAGCTTTATCACCATCAAGATTTTCTAAAACTTGTTTAGCTGCAGGAATTCTTGAGCCTATTTTCTTACCTAGAACCCTAAAGTTAGGTTTAAATGAATAAGTGGTTAAAGACTCTAAACTATCAACATAATCAATTTTATCTACATTTATTTCTTCAGTTAGAACTCTTGAGAGTTCCTCATCAAATGCTTTAATACCAGTGATCAATACTCTTGACAATGGCTGACGGTTCTTGATGCCTGAATTATTACGAGCGGCCCTTCCTAATTGAACACTATCTATCAATAATTCCATTGAATCTACAAGTTCTTGGTTAGCCCACTCCGAATTCACTTCTGGGTATGAACACAAGTGAACACTCTCAGGTGCTTCTAAATTAGTTGTCTTAACAACAACTTGATAAATTTCCTCTGCTAAAAATGGTGTAAATGGTGCTACTAATCTAGCTACTTGCTCTAAAGCTGTGTAAAGAGTCATGTAAGCATTGATCTTATCTTCTTCCATTTCACCAACCCAGAAACGCTCTCTACAACGTCTTACATACCAGTTACTTAACTCATCCGCAAATTTCTCCATGAGTCTTGCTGCACCAGTGATATCCATATCTTTGTTAGAAAGCTTCTCATCAACACTTGCAACTAGTTCTGTTAATTTAGCTAGCAACCATCTATCCATGACTGGCAATTTTGAATAATCTAACTCATATGCACATGGATCAAATTTATCAATATCTGCATACATTGTGTAGAATGCTAAAGTATTCCAAATTGTAGCCATGAACTTACGCATTCCTTCAGTTACAGATTCAGAGCTAAATCTACTTGGTAACCAAGGATTTGAGTTTGTATAGAAATACCAACGTACAGCATCAGTTCCTTGAGCATCCAATACCGACCAAGGATCTACAACATTACCGAGGTGTTTACTCATTTTGCGACCATTTTCATCTTGTACTAGTCCCATAACCAGTACGCTTTCGTATGGTGTCTTGTTAAATAGTAGTGTACTAATTGCCATTAATGAATAGAACCAACCTCTAGTCTGATCTTCTGCTTCTGAAATAAATCCTGCAGGGAAATTAGCTTCGAATTTATCTTTGTTTTCAAATGGATAGTGATATTGTGCAAAAGGCATTGAACCAGAGTCAAACCAAACATCCATAACCTCAGGTGTTCTTGTCATCTTATTACTACAATCAGGACAATTTACAGTAATATTATCAATATATGGTTTATGTAGCTCTATATCTGCACTTGCATCTGGCGATAGTTCAAGTAATTCAGCAATTGAACCAACACAATGATACTTATCACATGAACTACATTCCCAGATTGGCAGTGGAGTTCCCCAGAATCTCTCTCTAGAAATATTCCAATCAACAACATTATCTAAGAAATTACCAAATCTTCCTGTCTTAACAGTTTCAGGCATCCATGTAACCTTGTCATTATTTGCTAATAAACTCTCTCTGACTTTTGTCATTTCAATGAACCATTCATCTCTAGCATAATAAATCAATGGGGTTGAACATCTCCAACAATGTGGATAGTTATGCTTATATTTTTCACTTCTTAATAATGAATTATCTTCAAATAATTTTGTCAAAACGCCTGCATCAGCATCTTTTACCCATTGACCAGCAAAATCTGTAACGTCTTCTGTCATTTTGCCTTCTGAGTCAACTAGTTGAACAAATGCAAGATCAAACTTTTTACCAACTTTAGAGTCATCTTCACCAAATGCTGGTGCTGTATGTACTATACCTGTACCATCACTCAAAGTTACATAGTCAGCTTCACAAACTACAAAAGCTTTTTTATCTGCTTGCTCAGCAACTGTTTTGTTGGCATATGGAAGAATAGGTTCATATTCTTTGCCTACTAATTCTTCACCTTTAAATCTAGCAACAATCTTATATGAGCCTTCTCCAAATACAGAATCAGCTAAAGCTTCAGCAACATAGTATTTTGTGCCTGCAGCTAATGCTGCTTCTGCACCTCTATGATTATGTTCTACAGCTGTCTCATTCAACTCAATTAAAACATAATCATAGTTTTTGTTAACTGTTAGAGCAACGTTTGAAGGCAAAGTCCAAGGAGTGGTTGTCCACGCTGAAAACCAGTTATCTTCACCTTTAACTTTAAATCTTACAAAAGCTGAAACATCCTTAACTTCTTTATAGCCTTGTGCTACTTCATGACTTGATAAAGCTGTACCGCATCGTGCACAATAAGGGACAACTCTAAATCCTCTATACAATAAATCTTTATCCCAAATTTGTTTAATTGCCCACCACTCAGATTCAATAAACTTATTATCATATGTTATATATGGATTTTTCATATCAGCGGAGTAGGCCAAGCGATTCGAAAGTTGCTCCCATTCATCTTGGTATTTCCAAACACTTTCTTTACACTGTTTGATGAAATCCTCTACACCATATTTAACGATATCTTCTTTTCCATCAAGACCTAGGCGTTTTTCCACTTCTATCTCAACTGGAAGTCCATGAGTATCCCAACCTGCTTTAAACTCAACATGATAGCCCTTCATTCTTCTATATCTAGGAACTAAATCCTTAATTGATCTAGTCAAGACATGGCCAATGTGTGGTTTACCATTTGCTGTTGGAGGTCCATCATAGACAGTATAACTTGGGCCATTCAAATTCATGTTTTCTAATTTTTCTTGAATGTTATTCTCTTTCCAGACTTTTTGAATAGCTAATTCTCTTTCCTTAAAGTTTAAATCAGAATTTATTTTCTTATACATAATACTCTCCCAATTTTTATTATTTTTAGGCAGAAAAAAACGCCTCAACATCGGGACGCCTAAATAAATTAAGCGTGGTACCACCCGATTATTTCCGGCGCTCATAGAAACGTTCAGAAATACTCATCAGTGATAACGGTACAGCCTTATAGGTATTACCGGTCAAAGCTAATTGGAATTAAATTTCCCTTTCACCTTGACTACTCGTGGATGATCTTCATTCTAAACTAGATATCGATATTCCAGCTACATCGACTCTCTGTATTCATCATCTAGAACTACTCTTCCAGTCATCGTATTTAAGCTAAATTCTAGCTTTTAAAAGAAATATAGTCAAGGGTTTTTACATTTTAGAACAATTGTTTTAAGAGCAATTTAAATTACAAAATTAAAACTCTAGTAACTACGAAATGTAGATATATACTAGAGTTTATATAAATTACGTTATTAGATTACACCTATTTGGATTGATTATTTACACAGAGATTTTTTAAGTTTCTCTCCATCTTAGTAAAGTAGGTTTCTCCTGCAGCTAATTCAGCTTCAGTTGGTGAATGCATTGTAGTTAATGGTAAAACCTTTATATCTCCTAACTCATTAGCTAATACTTTGGCTATTTTATCACTACCAGCATCATCGAAGTAAATTGCCTTCATATTTTCTGATCTTACTAAATTAACCATTTCTTTCATTTTTTCAGGATTTGGATCTTGTTCAGTTCCCATTCCTGTTAAGCCATATTGTTTTAGTCCATAGTCTTTTGCTATATATCCGAAAGCTTCATGAGTTATAACAAAACTTTTTACATTATTTTCACTTAATTTTTCTTTGTATAGTTTATCTAGTTCCTTTAATTTCATGTTGTAATCGTTAAAGTTTTTCTCGTAAATATCTTTAGCTTCAGGATTCAATTCTACTAATGCATTTTTTATATTTTCAAGCATTTTACTGCTATTTTTTGGACTTAACCATAGATGTGGATCATATGCGTGACTATGGTCATGATGGTCATGTTCATCGTGATCGTGATCATCGTGGTCATGTTCGTGATCATCATGATCGTGGTCGTGATCGTGATCATCATGGTCGTGGTCGTGATCATCATGATCGTGGTCGTGATCGTGATCATCATGGTCGTGGTCGTGAGCATCATGGTCGTGGTCGTGTGAGTGTCCTGGTAATAACTCAATACCTTCACCAGCTTCTACCCATTTTAATTTACTACCTTCATTTTCTAAACTCGCTTTAACAGATTCAATCCATTCTTCCATTCCAGCACCTTGGTAAATTAATAGATCTGCTTTTGATAATTCTGCAACTTGTTTTGCTGATGGCTCCCAACCATGAGATGCGCTTCCTGCAGGCATAATATTTATAACATTTGCAGTTTCACCTGTAATCGCCTTAGTAAATTCATACATCGGATAAAAAGATGTTGCAATATTTAACTTAGTAGAATCATTGTTCTGATTCTTTTTTGATGCACTTGGTGCCCCAGCAGCATTACATGCCACTAAACCAAAACTCAAAATTAAAGCTAATCCTGCTCTTCCAAATTTTTTAATATTCATAATTTTTCTCTTTTCTTTTTATATTTGCGACCTTTTCGCAATTGCTAACAAGAAGCATCTTATAGCATTTAAAATATTAAGTCAAGTAAAGACGTAAGATATGCTCAATTCTGATAACATTTATTGTCAGTAAAATATAAAAAGCATCCTTTCAGGATGCTTTAAGCAATAATTTATAATATTTCTTAATTCTTTTAATTGCTTCTCTCATATCTATTAAAGCTATAATTTACACCAGCCGATTCCGAATACTTACTTTCAGACTTTTCTGCTAATATCCAATCCCCACTTTCATCCAGATTAGGAAAATACCTATCGACATTTTGATAATTCTTATGGACTTTACTCACATGACAAACATTAACGTAAGGCAATAACTGTTCATAAATTTCTGTACCACCTATACAAAAAACTTTTTTTCCGGAGTCTTCCGCTTCTTTGATTTTCTTAATTAAAGAATTAATATCGTGGAAAACTTTTGCACCTTCAATTTCTTTTACTGTTCGAGAAAGAATCCAATTATCTCTATCTTTTAATACTTTGGCTTTTGGAAAAGTTTCCAAAGTTTTTCGGCCATAAACTACAACACCATTCTTTGTTATCTGTTTAAAATTTTGGAGATCTTCTTTTATTCTAATAAGTTGATCACCTGCATAACCAATTCCCCAATTATCATCAACTAACACAACTATTTCCATTATTCACTCCTAATATCAAGTGGTAATTAAATCTTTAATCTTATTAAATTTACTTTCTTTAATGCCATTAATATTCATTAACTCGTCTTTACTTTTAAATCTACCCGATTCTTTTCTATAAGTAATTATTCTTTCTGCCATAGCTTGACCAATTCCAGGCAACGTCTTTAATTCTTCTAAGCTTGCATTATTTATATTTACTAGTTTATTATTAAACGATTCATTTGTTGATCCTGGATTCGTAATTCCACTAAACTTAGTCAATACTTCAATTTCACTATCATTAATATTAGGAACGAAAATATGAGACTCACGGTTAACTTTGGCAGCTAAATTCAAATAACTTTTCGCAGCTTCTTCAGTAAATCCGCCCGCCATTTCAATTACTTCGTAAACATAGCTATCCTCTTCAACATGATAAATACCTGGATTATTGACTTCACCCGTAATATAAATTGGGTACTTTTCTACTACTTTTTCTGAAGTGTTAATGATTTCATTTTTTGCATCTGAATCTGTCTTTTTGGTCTCAATATCATCTGTAAGATCTACTCCTTTTTCATTAATGATTTCAGACCTATTTCCTTCAGCTCTTATTAATAAATCTTCAGAATTATTCTTTCGTATAAAAAATAGTATTCCAATAATAAAAGCTGTAATAAATGCTAAATTACTAATCCAAAACTTGGTACTCCTCTTCATAAAATCACCTCCATGTGATAATTTTATGAAAAGAGTTCCTTTTATTAATTCACATTTAGTAACAAATGTAAACTATTAGTGTATAGACTATTTTGCCCACAATCTTTCCAATTGATAAAATTCTCTAGCTTCTTTACTAAATATATGGACTATTACATCACCATAATCTAGAAGTATCCATTCTCTAGTATCAAATCCTTCGCTACTTCTTACCTCTAAATCAAAATCTTCTTTTAGCTTAAATTCAACTTCATCAGCAAGTGCTTTAATTTGAGTATTTGAATTACCTGTACACAATACAAAATAATCTGCAAGAGAGCTTCCAGTAATATCTAAGATCTCAATATCATGCCCTTTTTTATTCTCAAGTGCTTCAACTGCAGCATCAGCAAGTTTTTTAATATCTTCTTTAGTGATATTATTTTTTTCTTCTAACATATGACTCCTTTACTTACATGTTTTTTATTTTATTATAAGCAGCTACTGAATTTTTGTGAGCTTTTTGGCGATTATTCGCTAAATTATCAGCATTTAATTTAAGACTTAATAACAAAGCTGCTTTAATATCATTTTTCTTAATTAATTTTCTAATTTTCTTTACACCATTATATTTTCTAGCAGGTTCAGTTTTGTCTGCTAAGTACACAATCGCATCTAACTTACTAAGATCACCTCTTAGAGTTGAGTGATAATAAATTGAATTATATATATTTTCATCATCAATGCCAAACATTGGTTCGAGTAAATATGCAGCCAACGGACCATGGGTAATTTTATCTATCTCAATATATGATGTATCGGCTTTATCAAGAAAATCTTGATAATCACTAGTTTTAATTTCTTTTGCAGAATCATGTAGTAAGCCCGCAACTGCAGCAGTATATAGATCTTCTCCCATAATTTCAGCTATATCTATAGCTTTGTACATTACATTGACACAATGACCCACTCTATAGGTAGATAGCAACGAAAATAATTTTCTTTCATATTCTCTAAGTCCATTTATTTGTTCCTCAGAAAAAATTTTATTTAAATCTCTTTTCTTCCTATAAATCTTATTTCGTTTTATATAACTTAAAACATCTGGATTAAGACCTGCAACATCGTAATCTTTCTTTATTAATTTATTTCTTAATTCTGTACTAGATATTTCTTGAGTTTCCATTTTTAAAAATTTTACTTTGGCATTATATTTATTCTCTAAATATTTTTTATGCTTATTCAAATCGCCAGTTTCACCAGGTCTTTCTACGACTAGAAGTGTAGCTATTTTTAAGATTTTTTCGAATTTATACCACTTTTCAAAAGCAAAGAATGAATCTCCCCCAATTATCAAATAAATTTCTTCATCTTTATATTTTTTCTTAAAATGTTTTAAAGTTTTAAGCGTATAAGATTTATTCTTTCTCTTAATTTCATATCGAGAAACTTTCACTTTCTTTAGACTTGCAACTGCAATTTCTGTCATTTGTAATCTATAACTTGCAAAAGATATCCATTTATCTGTTTTGTGTGGTGGATTTCCTGCAGGAATTACTATAACTTTTTTTACATCACTTAAACTGCTTGCTGCTTTTACTATATTTTCATGTGCCGTGTGGATTGGATCAAAAGTTCCTCCAAATATTGCAATTGCCATAATACCTCTTTATCTAATATCTTATGCATCAATTTTTTCATTTTGATTTGATAAATATGCTAGTATAAATCCTTGAATATCGCCGTCCATTACAGCATCTACATCACCAGTCTCAAAATTAGTTCTATGATCTTTTACCATTGTATATGGTTGAAAAACATAAGATCTTATCTGACTTCCCCAAGCGATATCAAGTTGTTCGCCTTTCAAATCTTCAATTTTTTCTTTGTTTAATTTTTGGGCTAATGCCACTAACTTAGATTTAAGTTGTTTCATCGCTACTTCTTTATTTTGATGTTGAGAACGCTCTGCTTGACTAGCTGTGACTATCCCTGTCGGCAAGTGAGTAATCCTAACCGCTGAAGACGTCTTATTAACATGTTGTCCACCCGCTCCTGAAGCTCTATAAGTATCGATTCTTAAATCATCTTGATTAATTTCTATTTCTATTTGGTCATCTATTTCTGGCACAACTTCCAACGATGCAAAAGATGTGTGTCTGCGACCTGATGAATCGAAAGGACTAATTCTAACTAGACGATGTACACCCATTTCAGATCGCAAATACCCATAAGCGTATTTCCCTTCAACTGAAAAATCTACACTTTTTATACCTGCTTCTTCCCCAGGCAAAATATTATTGATTCTAAACACAAAATTATTTTGTTCAGCATAACGTTGATACATACGTAAAAGCATTTCGACCCAATCCATTGCTTCAGTACCGCCAGCTCCAGCTTGCAAACTTAAATATGCATTGTTCTCATCGTAAGCTTCAGTGAACAAAGTCTCCATAAATAATTGTTCGTATAATTTTTTGAACTCTGATATTTGTTCGATTAATTCAGTGTCTACAGTATTATCTCCAGACTCTTCTCCTAATTCAATTAAAACAAACAGATCCTCATATTGTACAGTTAAATTCTTGAAAGCCTCTATGCTAGTCTCTACTTGTTTAATTTCACTCTGGATTTTAACGGCTATCTCCTGATCAGTCCAAAAATCAGGTTCTTGAGAAATCTGCTTTAACTCTTCCAACCTTGATGTTTGGGTATCAATATGGAGAGCTTTTTCTAAATTTAATAACTTATCTTCATAATCTCTCAATTCACTTTTTATATAAGTGTAATCTGCCATCTTTTCTCCTAATACTAATTAAATTTCAAAATCTAAAATATTATAACAAGCTTTATTTTATAGTAAAAATCAAATATTTTAGCTCATCAGTCTCGAGTTTCTCCTGAAATTTCTTCTTGTATATGTTTAATATTATCTACTATATCAAAAACAGACCCTTCTATTCTTACTAGTCCTCTCGGATTTAATTTTGCGTAATAAATATAATATAAGCTAAACAATCTGCCTATAACAAATACCGATATTGCTGTTGAAAAAGCTGTTATCAAGCTGTAACCAACGAAATTAGCCGGTACAAGCAACGCCAATAGATTTCTAATTAGGCTTAATACAAATTCTAAAATAATTAATGCCCAAACTAAGCTAAAAGTCACTCCCTTGGTTTGATAAAAGCTCTCTGATAAAGCTGTGCTCAACTTCTCTCTTTCCTCATAAACATAAAACATGCTAAAAACTAACTTGGTTAAAATTATGTAGAAAGGTAGCATCAATAAAAATGCTCCTGATAAAAAGGGTATTATTAATAAGGCTAAAAATAATAATAATTGAGGAAGTTTTCTAAAATATATTTTAACACTCTCTGAGTTCGGCCTATTCATATAATCTCCAAGAGCGATACAACCATAAAAGAAAACAAATGCAAAATTCAATAATTTCATTAAAAGTTGAGATACTAAGTAAATAACATTTCCCCAAGATAAAATACTCCCCCCATTTGGGTCTGGTAACAGGTACTTACTTTCATTGAACAAATTACCGCTATTATAAACCCAATTTATAAATGGCGATAAATTCTTATCTCCTAACGGAAATAATAAAAATAATGAATTTAAGGCAAAAACAATCACAAAAATATATTTGATAGTATTACTGCTTTTCAATTTATGAAATTTTAAAGCTTCAATTATGAATGTTAGGCTCATATTATCGTTTCCTTCTCCATAGAGTGTTATAAGTTTATCACATGTTTAATAAGCTATTTAATATTTTAGTCTATGTACTACCTACATTTATATGTATATATTTAAATATATTGAAATATATTTAAAAAATTTTCCTAGAACAATTATTAAATTGTAAATATTCATGTACTCTAAATTCAATAAAAATAAAAGTCTGAAAATTAGATAGTTTCAGACTTTTATGGTGCGACCAACAGGACTTGAACCTGCATGTCTAAAAGACACTAGCACCTGAAGCTAGCGCGTCTGCCAATTCCGCCATGGTCGCAAATAAATTAATATTAATATAAAAAACCACCGTTTTACCGGTGGTTTTATCTGGTGGGGGAGGACGGATTCGAACCATCGAAATCGTAGATAGCAGATTTACAGTCTGCCCCCTTTGGCCGCTCGGGAACTCCCCCATGTAATTGCCTGTATATTGTGGTGGGCCTTCCGGGACTTGAACCCAGGACCGGTCGGTTATGAGCCGACTGCTCTAACCAACTGAGCTAAAGGCCCGTGCCGCTCAACTCATCAAGCAACGAATAAGATTATATAAACCAAAGTTCTTTCAGTCAAGCTCTTTTTTATTATCTACAATAAATAAATTCAGAGCGTGAATGTCAGTATATATGTTAATAAAAAAATAATCAAGCTATATTTCAAAGTTTTTTATTACAATTTTTATTACAATGGTAATCAAAGAAAAAACGTTTAATATTACTTAGAGGTATATTAAGAATATCTTAAACGTTATAAAAGTTATAAAAAAGGAGATATTATGAAAACAGTAGAACATTTAATAAATAAGCTCGTCCCTTCTCATTACGACTTATTTTTCGACATTAATCGTGAAAGCAAAACTTTCTCTGGTAAAACAATTATTCAAGCAAATGCAAAAGCTGAAACTATCAAACTTCATCAAAAAGATCTAAATATCACTGAAGTAAAAATAAATGGTAGATCAGTAAATTTTGAGCTTGATAATGAAAATGATCATATTGTAATTTTAGCAGGTCAAACTGGTGATATTACAATCGAGATCGATTACACAGGAAATATTACAGATAACATGGATGGTATTTATCCTTGTTACTACACACACAACGGTCAAAAGAAAGAATTAGTTGCTACACAATTTGAAAGTCATTTTGCTAGACAAGCCTTCCCTTGTGTTGATGAACCAATTGCTAAAGCTACATTTGATTTAAAACTTAAGTTTGACCAAAAAGATGGAGAAGTTGCTCTTGCCAATATGCCAGAAGCTAAAGTCGGTCAAGGGGCTGAAACAGGATTATGGAAATTTATGACCACTCCAAGAATGTCTACATATATCCTAGCTTTCGCCATGGGTGATCTTCAATCTATATCAACAGAAACAAATAACGGAACAAAAGTTTCTATTTATTCAACCAAAGCTCATGAGCTTGATCACCTAAATTTTGCTTTAGATATTGCTAAAAGAGCTATTGAATTTTTCGAAGATTATTATGGCTTCCCTTACCCACTCCCACAGTCTTTGCATGTAGCTTTGCCTGACTTTTCAGCAGGAGCTATGGAAAACTGGGGACTTGTAACATACCGTGAAATGTACTTAATAGCTGACGAAAATACTAGTTTGCAACATAGACAAGGAATTGCTTTAACCATTTCACACGAATTAGCTCACATGTGGTTTGGTAACCTTGTTACTATGAATTGGTGGGACAACTTATGGCTTAATGAAAGTTTTGCAAACATGATGGAATATGTCTGTGTAAACGCATTAGAACCAAGCTGGAATATTTTCGAAACATTCCAAAGCAGTGATGTTCCTGCAGCCCTTAATAGAGATGCTACTGATGGAGTACAGTCTGTACAAACAGAAGTTAAACATCCTGATGAAGTAAATACTATATTTGATGCTGCAATTGTTTATGCTAAAGGTAGCCGTTTATTACAAATGCTTCGCTATGCTCTAGGTGATGAAATTTTTGCAAAAGGTCTAAATAAATATTTCAAGGAGCATCAATACCAAAATACTAGCGGTGAAGATTTATGGTCTGCTCTCTCCTCTGTTTCCGGCAAAGATATTAGTGAATTTATGAATTCTTGGTTGACTCAACCTGGATATCCTGTTGTTAATGCAAAACTTAACAATAACACAATCCACCTAGAGCAAGAACAATTCTTCATAGGTCCTCATCAAGATAAAAATAGACTATATCAAATTCCTCTAAACAGCACTTGGGAAGATATTAACTTTACTTTTACTGATAAAGAAACTGAATTAAGCTCCTACTCTGTATTAAGAGAAAAACACGATAAACCTTTCAGATTGAATTTTAATAACATGGCTCATTACATCACAAACTATGATGAAGAGTTGTTAAGAGACATACTAAATAACTTTAAGAGTTACGATAAGATTAATAAGTATCAGCTAGTACAAGAGCAATTATTGTTAGCTCAAGGTCAACGTATTCCATATGCAAATCTAATTAAATTTGCTCAAAAGTTAAGTGATGAACAAGCTTTCATGCTAGTTGGATTGATTAATAGAATTTTAAGAGGGTTGGAACTATTCGTTGATGAGCAAGATGATAGCAAAGCTAACTTAAAAGCTTTATCACTATTATCAAATATTAATAACTTCAATCGTTTAGGTTTCTTACCCAAAACAGAAGATAGTTCAGATGATGAAATTGTTAGAGAAGCAACAATTAGCAATATTTTATTTGCAGAATATCAACCTGCAATTGCTGAAGCACACAAGTTATTCAATGACAATCAAAATAATCTAGAACAACTTCCTGCGACAATTCGTTTCTTCGTTCTAAGAACTGAAGTCCAACATTTTGAAAGCGAAGCTTTAGTTAATGATTTATTGAATCTATATGAGAATAGCAGTAATGTTGCCTTTAAAGATGACATTAAATCAGCTTTAGCTTTCACTAAAAATCAAAATAATCTTAATAATATTATTAGCACTTGGAAGAACAAAGATATTGTTAAACCTCAAGATTTAGCATCCTGGTACTCTGCTTTCCTACACAAAGATTTTTGCCAAGAAACTGCTTGGAACTGGGGTCGTGATAACTGGGAATGGCTAAAAGTAGCACTAGGTGGCGATATGAGTTTCGATAGTTTTGTAAGAATACCAGGCTATGTGTTTAAGACTGAAGAAAGATTGCAAGAGTTCAATGATTTTTTCAAATCCGAATTAGATAATTTCGCTATTAAGAGAAATATTGAAATGTCTGCAAAACAGATTGAGGCTAGAATTGATTTGATTAAAGCTAACAAAGAAGAAGTAAAATCCGTTCTTAAAGATTTTGCTAAAGAATAGTTTTGTAGTTATATAGCTTTATAGTTTTTCATTTTAAACTCTTTAAAAGAATACCAATAACCACTAGATTAGTGTTAAACTCTATATCTAGTGGTATTTTTTATTTAATTGATATTAAAGAAAGGAAAAACTTTGAAAAATAATTTAACTAAATTTGAAAACACTTTTAGTAACAACACACAAGGTACTAGTAAAAACTCCTACGAGAAAAATACTATTCACGTAGCAGCACGAAATTTAGTTGAAACTCTTTATCGAAGCGGAAGCATTAATCAGATTAACTACTCCAGTTTAAGTGCTAGAGAAGGTACTCGAACACATCAAGCTTTTGCAAACAAGATAAAAGCAGAGTTTAGAAATTATGATATAAATTCCGAAGTAAAACTAGACTGTACATATAATTTTACAAATAATACCAATATTGAAAATTCCACTTTCATTTCTCAGCAAAAATCTTTTTCAATTGACGCTCTCGAAGTATCAGGGCGTGCAGATCTACTGTTGCAGCCTATTCATGATAAAAATAATATTAGTTTTTTTAACTTTGATGAAAATCCTGAAGAAGATTTTATTATTGAAGTTAAAACTGTTAACCGACCACTTAACGAGATACCTTATGAGGGCGAGAAAATTCATTGGCTACAATCAAAAATTTACACTTACATGTACTGGAGTGAAAAAATCAAAGCTGGTAAAGAAGTTCCAGACTCAATTCCTTATGCTCTAGCCTACGTTTCTATTGAAACTTTAGAATGTGATTTTAAATTCAAGTATATTAACTGGGAAAATTTAGAATCCTGGTTTATCGAAACATGTAATAAATACATGAACATGGCTCTTAGTATTAAAGAACGTGAGAATCGCCGAGATTTAAGTATTGAAAATATGGATTTTCCTTATTCGCAAATACGTTCTGGTCAAGAAGATTTAATTGATGAAGTTTATAGAAATATTCAAACTATAACACCATTAATTGCTCAAGCTCCAACAGGAACTGGTAAAACAATCTCTGTCCTTTACCCTGCCATTAAACAATTACCTAATCATAAATTTGAGCATATATTCTATTTAACAGCTAAAACTTCTACTAGGATAGCTGCTGAAACTGCAATTGAAGATTTGCGTAGGAACTCTGGTCTTTTTCTTCGATCTATAACATTAATGGCTAAAGAACAAATTTGCCCATATCATAAAGAATCAACAGACTGTCCATATTCATTAAACTACTACGACAATTTACCAGATGCCCTGGAAGATCTCTGGCCCATTCAGGATTTAAATGCCGAAATAATTAAGAAAATTTCTGAAAAACACAAAGTTTGCGCTTTTGAATTAAGTTTAGATGTATCTTTACACTGTGACATAATCATTTGTGATTACAATCATGTTTTCAACCCTAGAATTCAACTTGAGCGTTATTTTTCTAAACAAGCACAGTCCCAAATTGTTCTTATAGATGAAGCTCATAATTTGATTGATAGATCTAGAGATATGTATTCTTCTACATTAGATAAAGAAGATTTTAATTATGTTAAAACTCTTTTACCTAATGAGAACATGAGACTATTTTCATACAATGAATATATAATTAATTATTTAAGCAAACTTGATCAAGCAATTATTGAAGGCGAGGATGGTTTTGATAAACTTGAGTTAGATTCTAAGCATGCTGATACGCCTAAAGATCTAAGAACCGTACAAGCTGAGAACTTTCGTGCTACAAACTCTAAGCTAAGTAATTTAAACGAAGCTTTACTGGCCTGGGTGCAACATGCTAGGATTTTTTTGGAAGATATTATAGATCCCAAAGCTCATCGAAAACTAGTAGAAATAATTGGTGAAGTTAAATTTTTCACTAGGATAACAGACGAATTTTGGAGCGATGCTTATATAGCTTGTGCTAGAAAATTCAAAAACACTATTTATTTAAAATTAATTTGTTTAGATACCTCTACCGAAATCAGCAAAACTTATATAAATAAACATGCTGCTGTCTTCTTCTCAGCTACCTTAACTCCAATAGAGTACTTTGCGTATAACTTTTGTGGGAGTGAACGAGATAACCGACCTAATACTTTAAGTTTGTACTCTCCTTTCCCACCAGAAAATCTTGAGGTATTTATAGCAGACTATGCCAAAACAACATATAAGGATAGAAAAGCTAGCGCTGCACAAGTTGCTAAAGCTCTCGCTTTGTCTATTCTTCTTAAAGGCGGCCAACAATTTGTCTATTTCCCCTCTTTTGCTTATATAGATCTTGTTGTTCCTCTACTTAAGAAAATCTTGAAGGGTAGAAATATACTTTGGGTAGAACAAGAGCGAAACATGAGTCAAAGTGATCGTCAAAAGTTCTTAGATAAGTTTGCCAAACCAGACCCAGATAAAATCGTAGTTGGGATTGTTGTACTTGGTGGAATTTTTGGTGAAGGAATTGACCTTGTTGGTGATACTTTAACAGGAGTATCAATTGTCAGTGTTGGAATTCCTCAAGTTAGTCCTGAAAGGAATATTATGTCAGAATATTATGATTATAAATTTCACAACGGCTTCAACTTCGCTTATCTTTATCCAGCAATAAGTAAAATACTTCAAGCTGCTGGTAGACTTATACGTTCTGAAACAGATACAGGATTTATCTTGCTTATTGATGAACGTTATAACAAACCTCAATATCGACAATTGTTACCTGAGGATTGGGAAATAGAAATAGCAAATAATATAGCTGAACTAAAAGAATTATTAGGTTCTAAAAATTAAACTAAAAAAACATATCTAGCTCTGCCAATTTATCATAATTTTTTGTAAAGTGCTCAGATAAATAATGCTTAGTGAATATACCCAACTCTTGCAAGACTATATCTCCGAGCTTAAAAGAAAATACTTTACTACTTTCAGATTTTACTATATATCTAATTGCTGCCAAAAGCGCAGGACTTATTCTATAGCAAGAATTACTTTTTCTATTAGAAATTACATCGTGTGCATGTTGTACACAATAGAGCCTAGCATTCTCAACATCAAAAAATACTATATCATCATTATTGCTTAAATCTCTTTTGCAATAGAAACACATGTCCAATATTGGCTTATACCCTAGCTCACAGCACAACTTAAATTCTGCAACGTTACTGATAAAACGGGGATCTTTTTCACCCTTTTCGAATTCATAAAGACAACGTAACAAAAATTCATAAAAATTAAAATCGTCTAAAAATTTATCACCTTGTGGCAGGTTATCTAACAATATTTCAGCAATTTCTGAGCTCGCTGTTAATAGATAAATATCTTTCTGAATTGCCTTAAAGGTTTGCATACTAGATGCATCGTCTAAGCTATAACGTTCTTTATTATAGAACAACTCAAACTCATTAAAGCTGAACAGCTGACAGAAACTATTAAGTCTATTTTTCGGACGTCTAATACTTTTACAATATACAGAGATAAGGCCTAAATCTTGAGTTAAAACACTAATATATTTATCATAATCTTTGAAATTAGTCATTTTGATTATAATACCTTTTACTTTGACATTAGCCATATAAAAATATAATCCTTTCTAATTTCATTTTCTTATAATTAAAATTCTAGAAAAATATTATCACACTATAAAAGACTATTGAATTATGTCCACTTCTGCTGGCCCATTTCCACCTTCTGTGTAACCAAGATCTTTTAAAACATTATCTGCATTTTTCCAGTTTTTTTGCACTCTAACAAATAACTCAAGATAAACCTTTGCTTCATAAAGGTCCTCAAGTTTTTGCCTTACATTACTACCAATTCTCTTAAGCATACGACCAGATTTACCTAAGATAACCCCTTTTTGACTAGGCTTATTTACTAAGATTGTAGCTTCAACAATGACTAAACTTCTTTCGCCTTGGTAGTTATTTTTTTCAGTAAATTTATCTATATTAACTGCTACATCATGAGGCACTTCCTGATAAAGCAAGTTCAAAATTTCTTCCCTTATATATTCTGCTGCTAAAGCTTTCTCTGATTGATCTGTATATGCATCTTCTGTATAAATCCTAGGTCTTATTGGCAAATGCTCTTTTATTACCGCCAAGAGTACATCTATATTGTCATTTTTATTTGAGGATATCGGTACAACATCTACAAAGTTAAATTTATCTGTGTATTCCTTTATTAAAGGAAGCATTTTTTCTTTGTTAGCTATATCAGTCTTACTTAAAACTAATATTAATGGCAAACCTAATTCTTCAGCTTTTTTGCAAGCTGTCTGCTCTACCTCTGTAATACCTCCTCTTCTAGGATCCACAAGTAACAGCACTACATCAGCAAGTTCTAATGCTCCCCAAGCTGAACTAGCCATATAACGTTCTAACTTATTATTAGCTCTCTGAATACCTGGAGTATCAATAAATATCATCTGACTTTCACCATCATCCAAAACTGTTTTAATATTATGTCTAGTGGTCTTGGCTTTAGGTGAGGTTATAGCTAAAACATTCCCTGATAAATTATTTAGTAAAGTAGATTTCCCTGCATTAGGTCTACCTAAAATTGCTACGTACCCAGTTTTAAAATCAGTATTAAAGTCTTCTTCAAATTCTAAGTCATTATCATATGACACTTGACTATAAGCAGAATGATTTAAATTAGAATAAGAACTTTGCAATTCAACTTTCTTTTGGTCCTGAATATCTCTAGTAATATTAACGTCATTCAAAATCTCATCTTGTAATCTAAACATCAATTCTTCTGTACTTCTAGATTCTTCATGATCATAACCCATTACGTGTAATAAACCATGTAAAGCAAGGAAGGTCATCTCCCTTGTAAGCGAATGACCATATTCTTCAGCTTGTTCAATCGCTCTTTCAACACAAATAATTACATCTCCAAGATTTAAGATATAATCTACATCTTGGTTTTCAACAAAATCACTCTCTGCTTCTTCATCATATTCAAAAGTTGGTACGAAATCATATTCTGCAAGATTTGAAAATTTACCTAAATCCATATCCAAAGCTGGAAAAGACAAAACATCTGTAACACTATCAATATTTCTATTTTCCCTATTGAGATTTTTTATAGTTTCTTCATCTACAAAACTCACATTTAGAAAAAAATCAAAATCATCTGACTCTATATTTTCAGGTAATATCTCAGCTAATTCTAAAAGGCTATAATTTTCTGAAATAACTTTTTTCTGAGCATAAGTTAATGCCTCTTTTATATAAGGAAAAATAAAATCAATATCATACTTATTAATTTGCTTGTTTAATTCTAGTATCATCTGGATATTTAACCCTTTCGTGTAATAAGCCTTCGTATACATGGATAAAGGCATTCATGATCTGCTCTACATCTTTAAATGAAAGACCAGAATTTACTAATTGATCTTGATCAACCTTACCTCTGACAAGTTTTCTAATTAATTTCTCAACTTCATCAATGTCTGTTAATCCTGTTGATTTCATTGCTGCTTCTACCGTATCTGCTAGCATAACAACGGCAATTTCCTTACATATTGGACTCGGACCAGGATACCTGAACTCATTCGTTGCCGGTAGAGGTATTCCCATCTCTTCTGCTTCATCACACGCTTGTGTGTAGAAATACTGCAAAATTGTTGTACCATGATGTTGTTGAATAAACTCTACTACTGTTTCTGGCAAACCATATTCTCTCGCTATAGTTTGACCAAATTTAACATGCTTGAAAATAATTCTAGTACTTTCTTTGGTCATTAATAGTGAGTGCGGATTAAAATTACCTTGATTTTCAGTATACATTTGTGGATTCCATAATTTACCAACATCATGATAATAAGCTCCAACCCTTGCTAACAAAGTATCTATACCAATTCTCTCCGCTGCCGCTTCTGCTAGATTAGCCACCATCATACTATGTTGATATGTTGCTGGAGCTTCTAGGAACAGACGCTTCAATAGTGGATGGTTAGCATTTGCTAAATCTATCAATCTTGTAGGAGCAACTGTACTTAAGAATAGCTCAACTATAGGTGCTACACCTATAGCTAAAACAGCTGAAAGGAAACCAGCCAAAGCTGCTAAAATAGCGTTCTGCAACATAATATATGTACTATGTTGTATTAATGAAGAATATAAAATAGACGCCACAAAGTTAGTTGCCGTAGTTCCTATAATTGTTAAAGTATTATTCTGTCTGGAATTCGAAGCTGATGCTATTAAGGCTGAGCATATATTTCCTAAGATAGCTATAAATAAATACTGTAGGTTCATCTGAGTTACCGGTAATAGTAACAGAACTAGAGATAAACCTAATACTAACGCTGCTTTTAATCCGAAATAAGATGCTATTAATATTGATACAAAATAGACCGGCAGAATTAAAGGAGATATACCAGACAAATAAGTCGATGCGAAGAATGTAGAGAGCAATATTGTCAACAATACAGCCCAATCATTATATGTTCTCAAATTCAAATTTTCTTGATATCTAAAGTAGACCCACATTAAAAATACTACCAATGCATAAAGCAAAATTAGCGAGCTAAGTGTAGCCCAATCTATACTATTTTTCTCTATTAATGCTAAATCGTCTAGCATTTGATATTTTTCTGAAGTTATTGTTTCACCTTTATTGACAATAGTATTACCAGCAGGAATTAAGACAGGATCATTATAAATTCTATTATAGGTTGATTCTTTCGCTGCCTTGGTTGCTACTTCATCAAATATCATATTAGGTTTTAATATAGCTCTTAATAATGTAGAAATTGGGTTATATTCATTTTTATAATAAGAATTGCTCTCAATTAAAGTGTTTACTCTGCTCGTTATACTAACCAAAAGACTAGTATTGTCATGCTCCCCAAGCATAATAGCTTTTGCAATATTAATTGCATTATTTTTAACAGCCGCATAGATAGATGGATTAGTTCTCAAAAATGCATCGATTATCGAGTCCTCAACATCTAATTTTTTTTCGTTTTGCAACTCTTCAGTTATTTTTTGTGTAGCTTCATTGATTTCACTATCGCTAGGTATCCTGCCTTTATACTCTTTTTTATTAGTTGGAACAGCAGTTTCTGAATTCTTATTTTTTAACTTACTGGATTCATTATCTATATTTTCTGCTTCCAAAGATTCATTTTCATTAGCAGATTCACCCGTATCTTTTTCAATTTTTTCAATATAAAGTGTTGAGCGATACTTGTCGATAGTATCAAAAAATGCATTTAACTTGCGCATACTTTCATCTGATAAAGCCTCAGATCTTACGAAAACATCAGGAACTTGTTGAGCTTGCTCTAATGCTCTTTGGTGACTTGCTTCTTTATTAACTATTGCCCTCGAAGATATAATATTTTCTGGTGCTTTATCTCCAACAGCTAAATCATATTTCTTGGGTATAGTAGCTGAGTATAAAACAAATAGAACTGCAAAAGATATAAGTACAGTTAATAAAAACATTAAAAAACTACTTAAATTAAATTTACCTCTCACTTATTTACTCCTTTTGTTCTACTGTTTATATTATAAAGCTAAATCAAAAACTTTTAATCTTAAAAATCAATAATAATATTTTATATTTAATTTATTAAAATCTATTGCTCAACATCTTTTCTCTTTTGTTTCTTTGTCTCAAAGTTTTTATCATATTTATCATATGCCTTAATTATACTTTGAACAATCGGATTGCGCATTACATCACTCTCATCTAGCTCTACAAATGACATTCCTTTAACATTTTTAAGAACTTTTTGAGCATGAATTAGACCCGAACGTTGATTTCTAGGTAAGTCAATTTGCGTAGCATCACCAGTTACTACAATTTTAGAATCATAGCCCAATCTAGTCAAAAACATTTTCATCTGTTCCGGAGTTGTGTTCTGAGCTTCATCTAGAATTATATAAGAGTTATCAAGAGTTCTACCACGCATATAAGCTAATGGAGAAACTTCTATTAACCCTCTTTCCATATTTAAGGTATAAGTTTCGTATCCCATCAAATCTGCCAAAGCATCATACAGAGGTCTCATATAAGGGTCAACTTTAGTCTGTAAATCTCCTGGTAAAAATCCTAAGTTCTCACCTGCTTCAACAGCTGGTCTTGTTAGAATTATTCTATCGACTTCTTCATTTTTAAATGCTTGAACTGCCATTGCAACTGCTAAATAAGTTTTGCCTGTACCTGCAGGCCCAATTGCAAAAGTAACTGTATTATTACGTATTGCCTCTATGTATTTACTTTGTCCCAAAGTTTTAGACACCACTGCCTTACCTTTTGCATTGAGTCCAATCCAGTCAGGGTTGTAAACTGCAATATTTTGTCTCTGCTCCTTGCTCATTCCGGCTAAATAATTTGCCAGCTGTTCATCTACTTCTCCTTTATTTTTGGATATATGTAGCATTTTGCTAACTATTTTATCAGCTAAGTCTAATTCTTCTTCAGTTTCAGCGATTATTTTTATCCCCAGTAGATTTGGTTCAATAATGACATTTAAATAATTCTCAATTGCTTTAGCATTCTTATTGTTAACACCAATAATGCTTTGAATTATATTCTGTTCATCTATACGTATTATTTTTTCCAAATTCAAATCTCCTTCTAAGCTAGTAAAAAGCTCTCTTATAGCAATAAGTTAATGTTTTACACAAAAATTATATTATTTTTCCAAGTTGCTACCATTCGTATTGTCTTTAGGTACAATTTCTAATAAATTTTGTCTATATGCCGGACTATTTTCAGACAATGCTGGAATTTTAACTTCTTGTGGATACTCCATATTTACAACGACACCCTGACTTTGCAAGTGGTTCCAAATTTGACTAGAAAATCTATAATAATCTTGTAATTTTTTCACTTCTCCAATTATAGATATTTCATAGCCTGTAGGACTTGTAATATTAGTACCGTTCATTATTATTTTTGCATTTTCACCGCTTCCAGTTGCACTAATTTCTGTTAAAGCAACAACTCTCTCACCGTTTATAGAGATAGCATAAGCACCATTAGCTTTAAGAGAATTTACAATAACCAACAAAGATGACACACTAATTTCAGCATCTTTAGCACTGGTATCTAAACTAATAATAGCTCCAGGTCCTTTAACATCTGTTAAACCAGCATACGTCTTGGCTCTAATAAGTTGATCTTGATAATATTTACGCTGCGCATTTTCATCGTCACCTAGTTCAATAAACTTTTGCAGACTTTCCTTATATTCTGCATTTCTTTGAGCAAGTTCAGCATTAACAATATTTAACTGTTGAATTTTTTCTTGCAAGTCAGCTTGACTTGTATTGCCAAAAATAGTAGAGCCTTCTAAAGAATTTATATTCTTCATTTGCCAAGCTATCAAGACTCCCAGTATTATACTTATTACAACTAACAAGATATTAGCAATTAATTTATTTCTTGATTTCATTATCATACCCTCCAAGTCTATCAACCTGTGAATTTATATATATTTCATCTTGCATTGGACTTAGTTGCAAATCTTCAACTAATTCAATTTCTAATTTAAGACCTCTATCTTTTATTGATTTAAAAAACTGTTGATCTTGCATCTGTTTAAAAATACTTTCCAACTCAGCCGCTTCCTTTAAACCAGCTTCAATTATAAAAGGTGAAGAGTGATAAACTCTATTTACAAGAACTGATGGACCTGTACACAGCAAAGGACTCATCGGAGAAATTCTTTCACCATTTACAGCAATTGCATCAAAATAATTCGCCTTAAAAAATTCAACAATTATCCTCAAATCACCATCATGAACAATTTCACTTGCATCAGTTGTAGAATCATAAGCTATTCCTTCTTTATCTGCTAAAGTAACCCTAATTCCTTGCCCTTTAAAGATTTTCATACCTGCAATACTTAATACCATATCATACTCACTGATCAGACGTTTTAACTCAGTGGATTCAGATTTAATATTTTGAATTTTAACATCTCTTACTTCTTCAAATTCTTTGTTTAAGTTTGCGTTCTCTTGCTCCAGCTTTTTCTTTTGTTCCTCTTTAGCAGTAATTTCTTTTTGTAGCTCTTTTAATCTATTCAAAGGTTCTTCCTTTATCCTTATTTGAGCTTGTAAATTTTTATGGGCTAACAGCAAAATTA
Organism: uncultured Fastidiosipila sp.; assembly: GCA_963510375.1. Classification (GTDB taxonomy): domain Bacteria; phylum Bacillota; class Clostridia; order Saccharofermentanales; family Fastidiosipilaceae; genus Fastidiosipila. The sequence goes on along the minus strand of CAUPES010000002.1, from coordinate 93,706 downwards.
AAGCAATTAACAATACTGCAGAAAATGAAGCTAGAATAAAAGATATTTTACTGCTACTAAATTTAGATGCTTTAGAATTTTTTTTAACACGCTCTAAATTATTTGAATGAGAAGTGAATTTATTTAATTTTATTAAAATTAATCTTTTAAATTTTTTTAATATATCCAATTTTCTCTCTCCTCTCATTCGAAATTTTTCTTATACTAATTCATAAACTTTAATTCATAAATTCTAATTCATAATTTAATTTTTCTAAAACTGCAATAATTCTCTCTGGCAATGGTGACTCAAAATACATTTCTTTATTGTTTACAGGATGCTTAAACGTAACACTTCTTGCATGTAAACATAATTCTTTGGCTAATTTATCATGTCTAAATCCATATATAGGATCGCCTACTATAGGATGATTAATATATTTCATATGCACTCTAATTTGGTGAGTTCTGCCTGTTAACAAGTTAACTTTTAAATAAGATGTATTATTACTTTCTCCGAGAAGCTCAAATTCAGTTTTTGCAATTTTTCCTTCATCTTGAACTGACATTTCTTGTCTTCTCTTAGGATTTCTGCCTATTGGAGCATTGATAAAGCCTTTATTTTCTTTAAAAGTACCATGAACTATTGCTTCATAAACTTTTGTGATTTCTCTAGTTTTAAATTGTTCTTGCAAGTTAATTAAGGCATCATCTGTTTTTGCAACTAGTAATATTCCGGAAGTGTCTTTATCTAACCTATGCACGATACCTGCTCTAGATTTTCCGTTTAGCATCGCTAATTTTCCATTGCAATGATTTAAGAGTGCATTCACTAGAGTTCCTGATTCATTTCCAACTCCTGGATGCACTGTAATACCTGCTTTTTTATCAAGTACAATTATATCCTCGTCTTCGTAAATAATGTCTAAAGGTATATTTTCAGGTTGAGGATTTTCAACTAAATCATTTTGCTCAATCAAACTATCAAAGTCAATTTCTAACTCCAAGTCTTCATCGACTTTAAAACTAGGCTTCATAGTCCCTACATGTGAAACAACTTTACCATCTTTAATCATCTGAGAAAGCTCATTTCTAGATATTTCAGGGAACAAATCTGATAAAGTTTTATCTAATCTTTTATCACTTTTTTTAACATATATAAGTTTTTTCATTACTGCAAGTTAAAGCTATCCTCACCACTTGATCTAACGTTGTTCTGGATTTTTAAATTATATTTTTCTAGATCTTTGTCATATCTGAACATTATGTAGAAAAATAAAATAACAGCTGAAATAGTAATACAAGTATCTGCTACATTAAATGTTGGGAAATGCCAGCCATTATAATGGAAATCCAAGAAATCTATCACAGCACCTAATCTGATCCTATCAATTAAGTTACCAACTGTACCAGCTAATAAAACAGTAAGTGCGAACGGGAAAATTGCAGGCCAATTACTATATTTAAATACGAGAACTATAAAAATAACGGAAGTCACAACAGAAATTCCTGTCAAAAGGTATATTCCCCATTCTTGATTATTCAAAAAACTAAATGCTGCTCCAGAATTTAATGTGTATATAAATTGGAAAAAATCTGGTAAAACTTCAATTTTTCCGCCATTCTGTAATTCAACATTATTAGCTGCCCATAATTTACTTATTTGATCCAAAGCTACTAAAATTACAGCTAAAATCAAAAACCAAAAAGATTTTTTCCAAGATACCTCTGGTTTAAATTCTTTTAATTGACTATCACTAAATACTTTTTTCATTTTAATACCTTTACTAAATAATATTTCTTGTTCTATATTTTAACTTAATTAAGAGTATTTGTCGCATAAAGCACTTCATTAAGTTCTGGGATTTTTAGCATAAAAAAACCCCTCCATCCGTTATTCCGGATTTTGGGGTTAAGGTCAGAGTTTCCGACCTTTATTTAATTTGCTTGACTAGTGAATCGTGTTTCTCTGATCATATTAACTTTTATATGACCTGGATAATTCAACTCTTCTTCTATCCTCTTGCTAATTTCATAAGCAGTTAATTTCATTTCCTCTTCGCTCATTTGCTCAGGGTTTACTATAACTCTTAACTCTCTACCGGCCTGAATTGCATAACTCTTTTCAATGCCTGAGAAACTATTAGCAATATCTTCTAGACCTTGTACACGCTTCATATAAGTTTCTACACTTTCACGTCTAGCTCCTGGTCTAGCTGCGGATAATGCATCTGCTGCCGCTACCAATACTGCGATTACAGAGGTTGGCTCTGTATCACCATGGTGTGAAGCAATTGTGTTAATAACAACTTCATCTTCATTGTTACGTTCAGCAATCTCAACACCTAGCTCGACGTGAGATCCTTCCATTTCAAAGTCTGACGCTTTACCTATATCATGGAATAATCCTGCTCTCTTGGCTAATTGAACATCTAATCCTAATTCAGCTGCTAAGAGTCCAGACAATTCACAAACTTCTAAACAGTGTTGTAATACATTCTGTCCGAAGCTTGTTCTATAGTTCAGTTTACCTAACAATTCAACCTCTTCAGGAGTTATTCCTACTAGACCTGTTGCTAGGCTGGCTTTTTCACCAACACTTTTGATTGTTTTATTAACTTCATTTTCTGCTTTTTCTACAGCTGCTTCAATGCTTGTAGGATGAACTCTACCATCCTTAACAAGCTTCTCCATTGCAACTTTAGCAACTTCTCTCCTAAGCGGATTAAAGCACGATAAAGTAATCGCTTCTGGAGTATCGTCTATTATGACATCTACACCTGTAATTTTTTGGAAAGTCTTAATGTTTCTACCTTCACGACCAATGATTCGACCTTTCATCTCATCACTTGGTAAAGATACAACTGAAATTGTATTGTCTGCAACAAAGTCAGAAGCATAACGTTGCATAGAAGTTACAATTACCTCTTCTGCATATCGATCAGCTTTTTCATCAATCTCAGCTTCTAATTGAACATATCGTGCAGCTAAGTCTCTACGATAGATTTGTTCTGCAGTTGTTAATAACTGTTCTCTAGCTTCTTCCATAGACAAGCTAGCAACCTTCTCTAACTCAGCATTATGACTCTCAACTAACTCATTCGCTTTAGCTAATTGATTCTCAACTTCCTTTTCCAATCTGCTTAAATTCTCATCCCTAGAATTTAATTTCTTCTCTCGATTTTCAACTTCAGATTCTTTTTGTTCGATTCTATTTCTCTCTTTGTCTAAGCTACTTTGACGACTTCTAGAATCTCGTTCCAATTCTTGTTTGGCTTTGTGAATTTCTTCTTTTGCCTGCAGGAGCAGTTCTCTTTTGCGACTTTCGCCATTTTTCTCTGCGTTTGCTAATAATGTTGCAGCTTTTTTCTTAGCTTTTACATTTTCAGCTTCAATTTCTGTCTTTTTCTTGCTGAATCCTAAATTATAGTAAATCAGTATCGATGTGACACCACCTGCGAGGCCAACTACCAAACCAATAATCAAAGACGTTAAATCCATATTGGTAATCACCTCCAAATATTAAATTTTCAAAGTACATTTCACAGTTTATTATTATTTAAGTTATTAACTGTTTAACTTTCTCTATTATTTAGTTTGAGATCTCTTCAATCTCTCACTTGTATAGAATACTAACATTAATTTTATTAAAAATTTGTAAGTATTGCAAATGAATAAGAGATAATTTGATAAAAATAATTTACTTTTCTCACAAAGATGCGACCGTCACAAGCTCGCAAGAAGATATTAATTTTTTTTAACACTTGGTTCTACTTCAATTTGAAGAAGTTCATCAATTTTTTCGAAATGCAAAGTTTCTGTTTCATTTTTTTGCATCTTTGACAATAAAACTTTCAAGTCATTAGTTAGTTCAGCTTTTAAATATAGAGCTTCACCAGTAATTGGATGATTAAATTCCAATATATAAGCATGCAAAAATTGTCTTTGTAATTCTCTATTTAACTTTAACGCCTCGAAATCTCTAGTAATACTAGGGTCATGATAGTTCCTACTATCTGCATTTAAATAATATCCTAGTTTGCCATTTTCTCGTATTTCTTTAGAGTAACGATATGATTGTTCCCAACCATAAAATTGATCACCAACTAGTGGACATTTTAAATAGCGAGAATGTACTCTAATTTGATGAGTTCTGCCTGTTTCTAGTAAAAAAGCTACTAAACTTGCTTTATATTTTTCCCACTCCGCAAGGACTCTATAGTGAGTTAACGTACTCTTTCCCTCAGAAGTAACTTTACGAAAAATTATTGTATTCTCCTCTCTGCCAATAGGTGCAGTTATTACTCCAGCTTTTTCTGGGAAATGATTATGAGTCATAGCTAAATAAATTTTTTTTATAGGTGTTTTACTTATCATATCTTGAGCATATGAATTTTTAGCCATAATCACTAAGCCTGAAGTTCCTACATCTAGTCTGTTGGCAGGATAAAGCTTATACTTAGTCAATATTGTGGATAAGCCATCATCCCCATAAAAGCGGGGATGCGTAGGTAACAAAGCAGGTTTGCTAACAATAACATACCACTCATCCTCGAAAATAACCTCTATGTTGTACGGATTTTCAATATTACCAATCAATTCATTAGGAAAATTTAACTCAACTTCAAGAACATCTCCAGTTTCTACAAGATCTTTATTTGTACAAAATCTATTATTTCTTTTTAAGCCTTGATTAATTTTGATTTTATTACACATTCTAGTAGAAAGCCCTAATTCATTCTTTAGAATAAATTGGGCTGTTTTTCCATCGTATATAGAATCTACTTTGTAATTTAAATACATAGCAAAATTATCTTTCTAATCTTGGTTTTATCGGTATTATCGTCTGTAAAAAAATATTAATTTTTTATGCTTTATTTAATAATTTTCTCGCCAAAATCAAGGATTGTTCATCATCAGAATTACCACTCAAAAGTCTAGCAATTTCATGCTCACGCTCTACTTTGTTTAATGGTTTAATATATGTCTTTGTAGTCTCAGCATCACTTGCTTTATATATATATAATTGTTGATCAGCCACAGCTGCAATTTGTGCCTGGTGAGTTACACATAAGATTTGATGACTCTTTGCTAGGAGTTTAAGTTTCTCTGCCACAATTGCACTAGTTTCTCCACTAATTCCCGTATCGATTTCATCAAACACTAGAAGTTGCAGTTCATCAGCTTGAGCAAGAATCACTTTTATAGCTAACATTACTCTGGAAACTTCACCCCCAGAAGCTGTTTTTGATAAAGGTTTAAAATCAGATCCTTTGTTGGAAGCAATCATAAATTCAGCATTTTCAAGTCCGTAAGACTTAGCATCTGACAAAGAAAATTTCTTAAATTCAACTTTAAAACGAGCAGCAGACATTCCAAGATCTTTTAGTTCCTTTTCTATCCCAGCTTGTAATTTATCTGCCCACTTTTTTCTCAACTCACTCAGTATTGTCGCTCTTTCATACAGAATTTTTATGACTTGCTCTTTTTTCTTTTGAAGTTTATCAACATTATCAGCAGCATCTATTAATTCTTTTCTTTTATTAACTGCTCTATCATGAAAATCCCATACTGCTTCTATAGTAAAATTATACTTTCTCTTAAGCCTAGAAATTTTGTCCAAACGTCTAATTATATCATCTAACTGATTTCCTTGTGATTCTATATACTCTAAATCATCTTGAAGTTTATTCTTCAAATTATATATACTATCAATTAGGTCATTAGTTTCTATCAAAATCCCTTCATAATCACTATTCCAGATACTTAAATCTTGAAGATTTGAGCTAACTTCCTCCATTTGATTAATTGCACCACTGCTCTCACCAGCACCCTCTAGAGAAATTAGGCTTTGCAACAAGGCTGTTTTAATTTTTTCTTTATTCTGTAAAAGTGCCCTTTGTTCTCTGAGCACTTCATCTTCTCCAACTTGAGGATTTACTTCTTCAATTTCGTTAATTTGATACTCTAAGCTCTCTAATAGCGCTTTACGTTCTTCAGGATCTGCAACCAGAATTTTCTCTTGACGTCTAACTTCTTGTAAAGCTTTATAAGCCTTTTGGTAGTTTTCATAAGCCGGATAAATTTCTTGGTGACCAAATCTATCTAATAATTCCAAGTGCTTATCTTTATCAAAAATTAATTGTCTATCATTTTGTCCATGGATATCAGCAAGCTTATCACCTACTGACTTTAATAAGCTAAGGGTAACTGGACGCCCATTAATTCGGCATAGATTTTTACCATTAGATCTAATTTCTCTGGATAAAATTATTTGATCTTCATCTTTATCCAAGTAAGATTCTATTTCTTCATCTCGAGATAATAAGCTATAAACATCTGTGTAAACTGCATCAACAGTAGCTAAGTCTGCACCTTTCCTTATTAGCTCTCTATTTGCTTGTTTACCAGTGATAGCTTCAATAGCTCCAAGCAAAAGTGACTTACCGGCACCAGTTTCACCAGTAATACAGTTGAAACCAGGTTTAAGATCAAGGCTAGCAGACTCTATTAATGCAAAATGTTTAATGTCCAATGTGCTCAGCATTAGTCTATATACTCTCCTGTTTTTGCAAATTGCATTATTTGTTCTTCAATTTCTTCAACATTATAATGTTCATGTATTGCTACAAAAACTGTATCATCTCCTGCGATAGTTCCTACAATTTTATTAGATTGCATAGCATCAATTGCAGAAGCACATGCCTGTCCCATACCAGGTAAAGTATTTATAATTACCAAATTACCTGTATGCGCACTTGAGACAACAGCTTCAGAAAATATTTTCAACAATTTATCTGTTCCTGGATCATTGACTGAACGCATAGCAACAAATTTTTGTTTACCATTAGCTGTATTTGCTTTTACAATATTTAGCTCTTTTACATCTCTAGATACAGTTGCTTGAGTAATATTCAATCCAGCTTCTTTTAATTGCTCTACTAATTCATCTTGAGTTGAAATTTCAATGTCATTAATAATTTCTAGGATCTTTTTATGTCTATCACGTTTACCTAATTTCATAATTTATACCTCTATAAAAATATACTAACCTGTTATATCCCTCGCGCCTTCAACTTGCCTGGCAACTCGGCGAAAAATTCTTTATCCTCAATACAAATTATCTCCATCTGTTTTTCTGCCCTACGTACCTGTATCTTTTGTTCATTATTTATCTTAACTGCTATTCTGCCATCAACACTAAGATATGGTTGATACAAATAGTCACTTTTTATTGCAATTTCTACTAAGTCTGAACTTTTAACAACATAAGTCCTATTTTGTAGGGTATGCGGTGAAATTGGGGTAACAAGCAATAAATCTAATTCAGGATCTACTATAGGGCCTCCACAAGATAAAGCATACCCAGTTGACCCACTTGGGCCAGCTACTATAATGCCGTCACTAGGAATAGTTTGAATATATCTCTCATTTATGTTTAGTTCACAAGGAATGATTCTACTTATATCACCTCGATAAAGAACGGCATCATTCAAAGCGTAATCTTGATATATTAAATTACCATCCATGTTTATTACTTTAACGTCTAGCATTAATCTGCTTTTTTTAATAAAATCTCCAGCAATTAACTTCTTTAATGAAGCTTCCAGTTTTTCCGAATCAATCTCAGCCAAGAAGCCAAACGAACCTCTATTTACACCAATAATTGGAATATCTTTTCCATATATTTCTCTACATGTGTAAAGAAAAGTTCCATCTCCACCTATTGAAATAGCGATATCTACGTTATCCCATGAATCTTGAAATTCAGAGCCAGTACCAACATAGCGATGCTCTTCTCTTTGATCTGGATACACTACTTCTACTCCTAATTCAGAAAGGATTTTCGCAGTTTTTTCTAAAATATAGAAATTTGGGTCTTTAAACTTATCCGCTACTATACCAATCTTCAAGATACCACCTCGCTTTTTTCAAAAACATTTATATTAATGTTCCAAAACTATTTTATTACAAAAATCTCTTAGTTTTCTGGAATATAATCAATTTCACTACCATCAGCCAAAAGTTCTTTAACTTCATGTTCAGCTGCGTTTAATTGTTCTCTGCAAATCTGCACTAATTCTGTACCTCTTCTGAACAAATACATTGATCTATCCAAGGCCAAATCGCTGCGTTGAAGTTCTTCAACTATCCTGTCCAATTCTTTCAATGATTCTTCAAAGTCAGGTTTTTCAGATTCAGATCCTCTTTCAGACTTTTCCTTTACAACTTTATCAGAAATTCTATCCTGCTCAACTTGACTATCTTCTAAATTTCCACTCATCATTTCATCAATATCTATATTAAATTTTTCATCTGACATACTAGTTTTCCTCCTCTTTAATCTCTATATCTAAAACTTCAACTTCTAACTTTCCATCTTGCATAAAAACATCCAATATTTCATTCTTTCTTATAGTTTGTGTAGATACTAACGGTTTACTTTCTCCTGCTCTAGTGATCATTGAGTAGCCTCTACCCAAAACTTTTAATGGACTAAGTGCATCAAGACTTGCGATTTTATGAGCCAAAGATTGATCTTTGCCCTTAAGAAGATAGACCATTCTCTGCTCTAACTTATCTGCATTAATATCGACAAATTCTTTTTTTCTATCTAAATTCTCATAAGGATTAAGCAAAAATCTATTTTCAGACAAATGAGTAAGCTTCTGATTTAAAAGTTTAATTTTATTAACAATATTATATTCTAATTTGTCTTCGAGATTAAATAACTTAGTTTCTGCAAACTCTACTTTTGCAGACAAAAGCCTAGACATCTGTATCTCTTTGTTCCTCAGATAATCTATAACCTCACTAAGATTTGGCAAAGCCACTTCAGCTGCTGCCGAAGGTGTAGGTGCTCTAAGATCTGCTACATAGTCACAGATCGTTGTGTCGCTCTCATGTCCTACTGCAGATATAATTGGTTTCTTCGATGCAAAAACAGCTCTAGCAACAATTTCTTCATTGAAGGCCCACAAGTCTTCTAAAGACCCTCCACCTCTACCAACTATAATTACGTCTACTTCTTTCATTTCATTCAATTTTTCTATAGACTTAACTATAGTTGGGGCAGCGTTTTCTCCTTGAACGCTACAAGGAACCAACACAATTTTGCTAAGTGGCCAACGCCTTCTACTAACATTAATAATATCTTGAATAACAGCTCCTGATCTTGAAGTTGCTACACCAATAACTTTCGGAAATTTAGGAATTGGTTTTTTTAACTCTTCTCTATATAAACCTTCTTCTTGCAGTTTCTTGTTTAGTTGCTCAAATAATAAGTACAAATTACCTTTTCCATCCAAGTCCATCTTATTTACATAAACTTGGAATTTACCATCTCTTTCATATAGGGAAACCTTACCGGTTAAAACTACAGCGTCACCATCTTTTGGTCTAAAATTTAAGCTACTCGCAGCAGACTTAAACATAACGCATGAAACTTGAGCATTTTGATCTTTTAAATTGAAATACCAGTGTCCCGAAGAATAGATTTTTACATTACTTAATTCTCCGACAATAGAAATATTTTGCAGCACAGACTGATTTCCTAATAAACGGAATACATAACGGTTTAATTGGGAAACTGTAATACTTTTTAAACTCTCCTGCATATTTCACCTTTAAATTTTTAGAATTTTAACTTTTAATATTTATGAAATTTGAAAACAAATTAAATATTAATCTTGCTTGGATTCACTTATTTTCCCAAGCACAGCATTAATATATGAATATGATTTATCATCAACATACATATGTGAAAGTTCGACTATCTCATTTATCGCTACAGAATCTGGCACCTCATCACTAAAAAGAATTTCATAAGTTCCAATTCGTAGTAAGATTTTTTCTAACTTTGGAAGTCTATCTAGTGTCCATTTTTTTAGATGTTTTGCATAAATTTCATCTAATTCATCTTTCTTTGTCCAAACGTTATATACTAAGTCTTTGAAGAATTTCAAATTAGAATCATTAAGCTCAACAATAATTCCATTTGTTAAATCTTCCCTATCAGTTTCAGCTTGTTTTGCTTTTGCTAATGCTACCTCATTACTTGAATCTATATCGAAAACAGATTGTACAGCATTCAATTCGTTTGAAGTCGTATCAGCATCATTAATAATCCTAACCTTGATAAAGTTTTCGATTTGTTTGTCCAAGTCATTACTCTGACTATCTAATTGATACAAGGCTTGCATAGCTTTTTCTCTTGCAGCTTTACGACTCATAATTTTTCTCCTCTATAATTTTAAAAATTTAAAGTTTAATATTAATATTGACTTATATTTAAAACGTTCTATCTAAAGCGTCCCGGCGGGAATATTTTATCCAAAAGTTCTCTGAAATCCTCTGAGTTTTTGATAAATTTAGCACCCAATACAAAGCCCAGAGTTGCACAAAATAATATAAATATAGTTTTCCAAAACCCAAAAATAACTAAAAGCAGTCCTAAGCCTAGACCTGCTCCACCACCAATAAGACCAGCGTCCTTACCGTGTAGTATTTTAAAAATAGGTTCAAATAAATTTTTCATAAACAATCCTGACTTATAAATGCGCCTAAAAACTATTATCTTTCGACAACAGTTCCTAACACTTCAACTTTTTTTACATTAATCCTAACTTCTGCTACTGCAAATCCTGTATATTTTTCAATATCTTTTTTAACACGTTCTTGAATTTTTCGCATTTGCTGAGGGATTTCAACATCTGAATACAATGTTACATCAAGAGTTAAATTCAATGAATTTTCATCATCACTACTTACTCTAGCTTTAGCATTTTTTATTCCAGCCTGAGCAGTTTTTGCCGCATTAAGAGCTATATTTTCAATTGCAACAGATCCAATCTCAACAACACCATAATCACTATTTGTACTTCTACGGCCTTTAAACTTACCGCCATAAATAGCATAAAATAATCCAAAGCTAAATGCAGCAAAAATCATTAGCAAAATTATAAATGTAGTTAATCCAGTCCAAAAACGTTTCTCACTAGCTAAGTAGATCATTAATTTTTGAGCTAGTGCTGAATTTTTTGATAACAGTGAAAAGGCTAAAAAGGTATAAACAATTCCTAAAACTGATACTACCGCTAAAACCCAACGCCAAAACTTATTCATCTTCAAACTCCTTTTCGAGCTGCGACACTTTATCGTAATTCTCGCTTAAAATTATATCTCTAACATAAACATTAACTGAATTCACATCCAAACCTGTATATTTTTCAACATCAGCCTTAACGCTCGATTGGATTTGCCATGCTACTTCTGGAACATTAAAACCAAAAAAAATATTAGGATAGATATTTATGTCAACGAGCTCAGCATTATTTGGCAAGAATGATACTTCTACTCCTTGCCCTTCGTGCCAAACACCAAAAGATTCCTTAATTGTCGCTATAGTGCTCTTTTCCAAAGAAGCAACACCTTCTACATTTAAAGAAGCTTCAGCTGCATACTGGGCAATAAAGCCCAGAGACATCGAACGCTCGCCTTTATCCTTCCTAATATTTTCTGGCATTTTCTAATCCTTAAAATAATTAATATTTTCTAATAATTAGCTAAATTAATCCTTAGCTCTATCCATATATTCACCAGTTCTGGTATCTATTCTAATCTTATCACCTGTGTTTACAAACAAAGGTACTTTAACAACAGCACCTGTCTCTACTGTACAGTTTTTGCTTGCATTTGTTGCAGTATCGCCTCTTACACCTGGTTCAGTTTCTACAACTTCTAAGACAACAAAAGTTGGTAATTCTGCGCTGATTACACGACCTTCTGCTACTTTAATTGTACAGGTCATACCTTCTTTTAAGAACTTAATTTGATCACCAAATACTTCTCTATCTAAAGGTGTTTGTTCAAAAGTTTCTGGATCCATAAAATAGAAGAAATTTCCATCTTCATAAATATAATCTAGGTTATGATGCTCCAAAACTACTGGTTCATATTTTGAGTTTGGATTAAATGTATTCTCAATAACTGAGCCCGAATCCAAATTTCTATATTTAACTCTAACAAAAGCTGGGCCTTTTCCTGGTTTAACATGTTGGAACTCAATAACTTGACAAATATTATTGTCCATCATAAATGTTGTTCCTTTTTTAAAATCTCCTGCTGAAATCATTCGACTTCCTCCTAATATTTTATTTTTCCTAATTTTAATTAATTATATTTTACTAGCTTTATCCAATTATGTCATCAAAATAGTCATTTTTCCTTGTAAGTATTTTAACAACTGTTTCACAAAAGCGTTTAAGCTTAATATAAAAGGGTTCTTCTTTACTTAATGGATCTAGCAAAACAACTTCTATACCAAAATTATTTGCCGCCCAGACATCTGTGAAAATCTGATCACCAAAATAAAGCATTTCAGTTTTTGAAACCTTAAACATTTTTTGTATTTTTTCAAAAGCTGTCGTACCTGGTTTCTTAGCATTACCAATAATATCAATTGGTAAATCCTTTGCCAATTCATCTGCTCTATCTTGTTTCGCATTAGAGATAATAGCTACAATAAAACCATTATTTTGCCACTTTTCGATTTGCTGATTTGCATATTCACTTGACTTACGACTACCATGACTAGCTAGGGTATTATCAAAATCAAAAATAGCAACTTTATATCCTTGTGCTTTATAGGCAGAAGGATTCACATCAGATAAACTTTTATAATAAGCAGCTGGAATGAATTTTTTGAACATTTATCATCCTCTTTTTCTTTCTTTGAAGTTCTAATTTATACTATTTCTATAATCTTCAACTAAGGTTTTTGCCAGAACTTCAACAGCTGAACTTATCAACTCTAAACTCATAGATGGCAGATTTTTGCCTATCACTTGCTCTGGTATATAAGGCACATGAATGAAACCACCTTTAATTTTCAAATCCGAATTATTGATATATTCCATCAATGAATAAAACAAGTTATTACAGACAAAAGTACCTGCAGTATAAGATAGTGAGCTAGGTATATTTGCTTCTTTTAATCTTTGCACTAATAAATCAATAGGCAAATTACTAAAGTAACCATCTGCTCCTTCAGATGAAATAGCTTCATTTTCAGGAGCAAAATTCGCATTATCAGGACTTTTACTATTTCTAAAATTAATAGCTACTTTTTCTATACTAATATTATTTCTACCACCTGCTTGACCAAATAGAAGCACTGCATCAGGCTGAATTTTTTCCATCATTTTTTTAAGTTCTAAAGAAGACCTTATGAACTCTGTAGGCAATTCTAGTTTAAAAACATCTACACCTATAATATTTATATTTGCTTTTTTTATTGCTTCCCATGACGGATTAATTTTCTCACCACCAAAAGGATCAAACCCCGTTAGTAAAATCTTCATTTGCCAACCTACTTCATGTCTTCTATTCCTACTTGTTTAGCTAACTTTTTCTCACCACGTAAATATCTACCATTTTGCGGGAAAGTCTTAACTCTATAATAATCTGAATCTTCAACCTGCAAATTTGTTAGTGGCTTAAATACAGTGCTAGAAGAATTCCTCTTGAGCTTCTGAATACTTGTCCCAAGATTTGATCTTGAATTTACTAACTCGACATCATCTGCAGAAAAGATTAGCATTTGTTCCTGGTCATTAATTATTGCAAATTCATTATCATCGTCAGCAAATAACATTAACTCTAAATCTTCTCTCTCGTATGGGTTTTCTGGATCAGTTTTTCCTGGTTTCAGATAAACAGCACCTATTGGTGGTTTTTTCACATTAATTGCATTAAGGATCTTCCTACGTCTACTCTTAGTTTCATATTCGCTCAATGCAATTTTAGAAACTCTACCATTTTGTGAAGCCACTATAATCTCACCAGCGTAATTCTCTCTATCCCCACCATAAAGAACAACGAAGAAAATTGCTTCATCCGGTTCCAAATCCAGAGTGCTTGGCAAATAATTACCCCAATCTGAAGGTTTATTATCTTCCAAATCATCAACAGCAATCCTATAGAGATTTCCAGCCGTACTAAAACAGAACAATAAATCCGCATTAGTTCCCTGTTCAACTTGGATTATCTTATCATTATCTTTTAGCTTCAAGTCACCAGCACTTCTTAATGAAGTCAAAGCCATTTTCTTAAGATATCCATGATCAGTCAAGAATACTTTCAGATTGAAATCATCAATGAATTCTTCTTCAACATATTCTTCAATATTCTCTTCTGCAACTATGCTTGTTTTACGAGTTTGAGAGTACTTCTTAATTACCAGTTCCAATTCATTAGTAATAACTTTATCTATTAATTTAGGGCTCTTAATAATCTTCTCTAATTCAGCTATATCTTTATCTAGATTCTCTATCTCAGATATTCGCTTCAGTATGTATTCTTTATTTAAATTACGCAACTTAATCTCAGCAACGTACTCTGCCTGTAATTTATCAATATCAAAACCAGCACAAAGATTAGGAATAACATCTGCTTCTTTCTCAGTATTTCTAATAATACTAATTGCTTTATCAATATCTAATAAAATTGCCTCAAGTCCCTTCAAAAGGTGTCTCTTAGAGTCTTTTTCGCTTAAACTATCTTGCTTAGCTCTCTTTACAGTAATTCTCCTGAAAACTAACCACTCAGCAATTATATTCTTAACTCCCAAAGTTCTTGGATAACCATTTATGAGAATATTAAAGTTACAGGCAAAGGAGCTTTCCATAGGAGTTGACTTGTAAAGTTTCTGCATTAGAAGATCAAAGTCTGTATTACGTTTGCAATCTATAGTTATCTTTAAACCTTGCAAATCAGTTTCATCTCTAATGTCATTTATCTCTTTAATTTCACCAGACTTAACTTTGTCTACAATAGCATCAATAATAGCTTCAACTGTAGTAGTGTATGGGATTTCATATATTTCAACTAAATTATTCTTCTTATCTACTCTATACTTTGCTCGTAATTTAAAACTACCTCTACCAGTTTCATAGATTTCACGCATCTTTTCTTCATCATAGATTAGACTTGCACCTCCAGGAAAATCAGGAGCAGGCATAATTTCTAGGACATCCACTGCAGGGTCTTTTATATAAGCAATGGTGGATCGACAAACTTCTGCTAAATTGAATGGGCAAATATTAGATGCCATACCAACAGCTATACCTTGATTGGCATTAACTAACACTGTTGGAAAAGTAACTGGCAATAAGGTTGGTTCTTCTAAGCTGCCATCATAATTTGGGACAAAATCTACTACATCTTTATCAATATCTTGGAAAAGCTCTTCTGCAAGTTTATCTAATTTAGCTTCTGTATATCTTGGCGCAGCATACTGCATATTTTTAGAGTATTGCTTACCCATATTTCCTTTTGAATCAATGTAAGGGTGTAACAATGCTTCATTTCCACGAGTTAATCTGACCATTGTGTCATAAATGGTTTGATCACCATGTGGATTAAGCTTCATAGTCTGTCCAACGATATTAGCGGATTTTGTTTTATTACCTTTTAGTAAACCCATCTTATACATTGTGTATAATAATTTTCTATGTGATGGTTTAAAGCCATCTATCTCTGGAATTGCTCTAGATACGATGACACTCATAGCATAAGGCATGTAGTTAGTTTCAAGCGTTTCAGTAATTGCTTGCTCATGGATAATAATCTCATCGTTATTTAAAACCATATCATTTTGTCTACGTTCTTTGCTCATTTATACTCCATTTCAATACTTACAATTATTCAACCTAGCACGACCAAATCTTAAATATTAATTCAAATCAAGCTGGTCTAGATAGATATGACCGTTATTAGCTATATGCTCTTTACGACCATCCAAATTATCACCCAACAATAATTCAAAACTTGCACGAGTTAATTCATTTTCTTCTGGAATTACTTGTATTAGTCGTCTTGTTGTTGGATTCATAGTTGTTTCCCACATCATTTCAGGTTCATTCTCACCAAGACCTTTTGATCTTTGAATATGTAAGTTCTTAGTACCATGATCATTTATTAAAATGTTCTTTTCTTTCTCGTCGAAGGCGAAATAAGTTTCTTCTTTGCCAGAATTCCTATACGTTAATTCATACAAAGGAGACTCCGCAATATATACTTTTCCCTTTTCTAATAAAGTTGGTGTCAACCTATAGAACATTGCCAATAATAAAGTTCTAATCTGGAAACCATCAACATCAGCATCTGTACAAATAATAATCTTGTCCCAACGCAAATTGTTTATATCAAAAGTTTGAATATTCTTATTCTTTAGTCCCTGAATCTCAACTCCAGTTCCTATAACTTTAATTAGATCAACAATAATGTCATTTTTTAGGATTTGGTTCATATCTGCTTTTAAGCAGTTTAGAATTTTACCTCTTATAGGGATAACTGCTTGGAACTCAGCATCTCTTCCTAATTTTACTGAACCCAAAGCAGAGTTACCTTCAACTATATACAGCTCACGTTTATCAATGTCCTTGGAACGACAATCAACAAAGTTCTTGACTCTGTTATTAATGTCGATCTTACCCATTAAATTCTTTTTAACATTAACCCTTTGCTTCTCTGCACTTTCTCTACTACGCTTATTAATAAGAATTTGATCAATAACTTTATCAGCATCTTCTGAATTTTCAATTGACCAAACTTCAAGATGTTCCCTCAACATGTCTGTAATAAAACGTTGAATGAATCTGTTATTAATAGCTTTCTTGGTTTGGTTCTCATAACTTGTTTGTGTTGAAAAAGAGTTAACCACGCATATCAAAGAATCCTGAACATCCTGCCAAGTTATATGAGCTTCATTACCTTTGTACTTATCTTTTGTTTTAATAATTTTGTCAATGGCACTAGTGAAAGCACTTCTTACAGCTTTTTCCGGAGATCCGCCATATTCGAGATATGAAGAGTTGTGATAATACTCTTGTATTGATACTTCTCTATTAAAGGCAAATGCTAACTGTAACTTAAGCTTGTACTCAGGTCTATCTGCCGAATCACGACCTTTACCAGAATCCTCCCACATTATTACAGGAGTAATTGCATTAGCTTCATTCAGCTCATCTACATAGCCCTTAATACCATCTGGATATGAGAACTCTTCTTTTGTTCCAGTTATCTCATCTTCAAATTCAAAAACTACTCCCGCATTAACTATGGATTGACGTTTTAATACATCTGCAAAATATTGATGTGAAATTTCAATATCGGTAAAAACTTCTTTGTCTAATTTAAACCTCTGCCTAGTACCTGTTGATTTACTATTCGTTCTCTTTTTACTTAAGCCGCCTTGATTTACCCCTTTCTCAAAATGTAAACTATAGATAAATCCATCTCTTACAACTTCAACGTCAAAAAATTCTGAGGCATACTGAGTAGCGCAAGCACCTAAACCATTTAACCCCAGAGAAAACTCATAGTTTTCTCCTTCTAAGGTATTATATTTACCACCTGCATATAATTCCTGATAAACTAGCTCCCAGTTATATCGATCCTCGTTTGTATTGTAGTCCAAAGGTATACCTCTACCTTCATCAGTAACTTCAATACTGTAATCTTTGAATCTTTTTACAAGAATTTTTTTACCAAAGCCTTCTCTAGCCTCATCAATTGAGTTTGATAATATTTCAAAAAAAGCGTGTTGGGCACCAACAATATCATCTGAGCCAAATATAACTGCTGGTCTAAGACGAACTCTATCTTCTCCTTTTAATTGAGAAATACTTTGGTTATCATAATTCTGTTTTATTTCTGTTTTCTTCGGCATATTTACTCCATCAAATAAATTACTAAAAGACATTATAGCAGATAAACACTAGTTTCAAGGCGTTCTTAAAAGTTCTATGCCAAACCTGCTGTTGTACCATCATTGCCAACTTTAATATTTAATGCGGCAGGTTTTTGTGGTAAACCTGGCATTGTATTTATGTTTCCTGCTTTTACTACAACGAACCCAGCTCCTGCTTTAAGTTCAACATCAGTAACCTCAAATTCAAAATTTATAGGAGCACCTAATTTATTAGCTTTATCAGAGAATGAATACTGAGTTTTTGCGATACAAATTGGAAGATTCTTGAATCCTTCTCTCTCAAACTTACGCAATTTATTTTTTACTCCAGATGCATAAATAACTTTATCGGCTCGATAAATTTCTTTTGCTACTATCTCTATTTTATCAACTAGTGAGTCTTCTAAATCGTAAATAAACTCCTCTACAGCATCATTCTCAGCAATTTCTACTACTTTCTCTGCTAATTCCATCGCTCCCTCAGATCCTAAATTATACGGATCAGTAACTATAGCTTCTATACCTAATTTAGAAACTAAATCCTGCAGAATTTCAATCTCATTTTCTGTATCTGTTGGAAACTTATTGATAGCTACAACGAAAGGACGACCAAATTTCTTGATATTCTCCATATGTCTCTTAAGGTTAACAAACCCTTCTTTCAAAGCAGCAATGTTTTCATTTTCTAATTCTTCCTTCTTCTGACCACCATTATATTTTAGTGCCTTAATAGTAGCTACCAAAACAACGGCATTAGACTTTACGTCTTCATTTCTAGAAACTATATCAAAGAACTTTTCTGCACCTAAATCTGCACCGAAACCTGCCTCAGTTACAACGTAATCTGCTAATTGTCTTGCCAATTTCAAAGCAACAACTGAGTTTGAACCGTGAGCTATATTAGCAAAAGGACCACCATGAATTAAAGCTGGAGTATTCTCAATAGTTTGAACTAGATTCGGTTCCAAAGCTTTTTTCAAAAGTAATAATAATGAATCTGTTGCACCTAAATCATCAGCCCTAATAATTTCATTTGAATAACTGTAAGCAACAATAATTCTCCCCAAACGAGTGCGTAAATCTTCTAAATTCTCAGCCAGGCATAGAATCGCCATTATTTCTGAAGCTGCAGTAATTTCAAACTTAGACTCACGCATAACACCATCTGTGTTTGCTCCCATACCTATAACTATATTTCTCAAAGCTCTATCATTTACATCAAAAACCCTATTCCATAAAACTTTTTTAGGATTAATATTAAGTTGATTGCCCTGATAAATATGATTATCAATAATTGCAGCTAACAAGTTGTGTGCTGATTCAATTGCAGCTATATCTCCAGTAAAATGCAGATTGATATCTTCCATTGGTAAGATCTGACTATAACCACCACCACAAGCTCCACCTTTCATTCCAAAAACTGGTCCCTTTGATGGCTCTCTAAGTGCGCTTAAAGCTTTTTTGCCTATCTTATTCAATGCCATTGAGAGAGCGATATTTACTGTAGTCTTACCTTCACCTGCCGGTGTTGGATTGATAGATGTAACTAAAATAAGTTTAGAATTATCATCGCTATTATTAGCTTTATTTAAAACATCTAAGTTGATTTTCGCTTTATTATTCCCATATAAGTCTAGATATTCTTCTGAAATATTTAATAGTTCAGCTATGTCTCTAATATCCTTTAAGCTTGCTGAATTAGCAATTTCAATATCACTTTTCATTATTGCCACCTCTTTTCATGAAAATAAGCTGTTTCCTTGTTTTTTTATTACGAATTACTAAGTTTATATAGCTTAATTTTGAACCTTAAAATAATTTACAGTTTAATAAATTAACACATTTCCTTACAAATTCCCAGAATAATAATATACGAAAAAGGACCATATTTATAACATGACCCATTTTGAGGAAAAATAAGAAAGTTATAGCACTAAGTAAATCTAAATGCTAAGTTTTATCGCTACTTATATTAAACACTATTAATTTGATATTTAAGTTAAATTTATGTGAGTAATTGTGATAACATCGAATGAAATTCGAGTGAATTTACAACTTACAGTTGATTTTAAAATTTCAACTCAACTATTGGAATGTTTTCAAAGTTAATAACTTAGTAAATAATATAAACATAAAAATTATGGAGGCAATTCACATGAAAACTTTAGGAAATAAAATTGCAACACTTCGCAAAGAAAAAGGCTTAACACAAAGTTCTTTAGCTGAAAAATTAAATATTTCTGCTCAAGCTATCTCTAAATGGGAAACAGATCAAGCAGCTCCTGATATCAGTTTATTAGCACCACTTGCAAAAATCTTAGATACTTCAATAGATTTTTTACTTAACGAAGACGCTGAAGAACCTGAAACTATATTTGTACCAGAGCAAAATCAAAGAGATTATAGTAAGCTAATACTCAAAATTAGAGTCATTGATGATGAGGATAAAGTTAATATTAATGTTCCATTTTTATTAGTAAAGCAAATGCTTGCTAGTGGAAATGATAGTTTTTCTAATCTAACTATGGGTAGCAGCAAAATACAACTTATGAATGAAGATTTTGAAAAAATTGTAGATCTTATCGAAAGTGGAATTCTTGGAAAAATTGTTTCAATCAGTACTCAAGATGGTACTAATGTTGAGATCTATGTTGAATAATATGTTAAATAAATTATAAAGGTTTATCTATGAAAATATATATTCGTCATCTAGATGGAGATAAAGAAGTAATTAGGAAGTATAGAATTCCCATTGGGCTGTTCTTAAATAGCTTCACTGCTAAAATCGCTGCTTCTGCTATAACTGGTAATTTCAGGAAAGAAATTATAAAAGCCTTAGAGGGTTTGAAAGACAACTCAGCCTTACAAAGTGCTGATAAATGTCCCCAGCATGAAGTCTTAATACCCTCTGCTGAAAATGATGATTTGGTAATTAGTTCAGAACTTTCCTCTTCATTTAAAGGTCCTAATAAAGAGTTGCCTACTGAAGAACTTCCCAACGTTTTTAAAAATATAGATGTTGAAAAGTCAGATAACACAAGTATCTCAGATAACAAAATAGACTTTGAACAAGCAGATTTAAATAGAGACAAATATACTATTAACTTTGCTGATGGAACCACAATAGAAAGAGAAATCTCAGAAGTTGACCAAAATAAAAACACTAAAAGTTCTTATATAAAGCCTAAACCTCAGGTTTTACAAGTAAATAATGAGCTAATATGGAGTGACCAAAAAGTACAGAAACAATATTCTTTGTTCAGTAGTTCAGGAAAAGATTTAGCCATATACGCAGATAAAATAAACAAATTAAAAACTGATAACGATAAAGAATTCAATAGAGCCTTAAGTAAATACCGTAAATTATATAAGAGACAAAAGCAATCAGAATTCAAACAAATATTTAAAGTTTTAAAAAAATCAGCCAGACAGAACAAAGGCTTACGCTTAGTTGATGTTCAAAGCAGAGATGGAACTATCGTTATTATAGAATTCTAAAAAGCTATTTTTACATTATTAATGCGCAAATCAAAGCAAAGAAAAAGCTTGTAGTAAAATACTACAAGCTTTTCTTCTGGTGAGCCCAGGAGGTCTCGAACCTCCGGCCTACAGCTTAGAAGGCTGTTGCTCTATCCAACTGAGCTATGGACCCATAAAAAGATGGAGCAGGTGAAGGGAATCGAACCCTCGCGGTCAGATTGGAAATCTGAGGTTCTACCATTAAACTACACCTGCATCTAAATGCACTCATTTCTTCCAAATTTGAATGCTTGAATATGATACATTAAGTGAAACCATTTTGCAAGCAAATTAATGAAATTTAACTTTGATTGTAGCTTTACTATCAAACTGCAGTAATTATGCAATAATTTCAGATATTTAAACCCCTCCATCCTTTTACTTTTACACGTTCAGATTTTGGGGCTCAATATATTCTCAATTACTTTGATTAGAAGAATTAAAGCTCAAATAGCAAATCTTTAATCATCAATTTCGCCAATTTCCGACTTAAATTCTTCTGCAAATGAACTATAGCTATACTCTTGCAAGTCAACGTCTATATCTGGATTTTCTGCAACTTTTAATGGTTCAATTAACTTATCATTTCCACTTTCTCCAGATCTTTCTATTGCAAGGACTTGCTGAGCAGCTTGGCTATCAATAGGATTATCTTTTGATCTATACTTCTCATAACTTCCATCAGCTTGCATTATAAATGACCTTTCAGTGTCATTTAATTGCAAATCAATTATTTCTTTTACTCTCTCTTTGACGGTTTCTGCCTCAACAGGAAATACAATCTCAACTCTTCGGTCCAAATTTCTATCCATCCAGTCAGCACTTCCCATGAAGTATTCTGGGTCGTCGGCATTGGCAAAGATATAAATCCTACTATGCTCTAGATATTTACCAACTATAGATTTAACCTGAATATTATCTGAAACTCCTGGAATACCAGTTTTTAGACAGCAAATACCCCTTACAATGAGTTGAATCTTAACACCAGCAGCATTAGCCTCATGTAATTTTTTTATTATCCCCTCATCGACTAAAGAGTTCATTTTCGCTATAATCCAGGCTGATTTACCTGCTTTAGCATTGATAATTTCTCTATCAATTAGATCATAGAAACTAGAACGTAAGTATCTTGGGGCTACAAGTAATTTTTTGAACCCATTTGGTTCTGAATAACCTGAAATCATATTAAAGAACTCTGTCGCATCACTACCATAAGCGTCAGCAGCTGTAAATAAACCTGTATCTGTATATATTTTCGCTGTAGAATCATTATAGTTACCAGTTCCTAAGTGAACATATCTACGGATTCCCTCTTCTTCTTCACGAACCACCATAGTAATTTTACTGTGAGTTTTTAGTCCAACGAGACCATAAATAACGTGAGCTCCTGCTCTCTCTAATTTTTTTGCCCATTCGATGTTATTTCCTTCATCAAAACGCGCCTTAAGTTCAAGTAAAACAAGGACTTGCTTACCATTTTTAACAGCTTCTTCCAAATAATGGATGATAGGAGAATTACTACTAACCCTATACAAAGTTTGCTTAATAGCTAAAACTTTTGGATCTCTAGCTGCTTGCTTAACAAATTCTAGAACTGGGTCAAATTTTTCGTAAGGTAAACTTAAGAAAATATCTTTTTCTCGTATGCTTGAAAAAATATCACTCATATCCTCACCTACAAGCATGGCAGCTTTTTGCGGTTTATATGGAGGATAATGCAAATGTGATTTGTAATCTAGCTCAGGGTTTCTACTTAATTTGCCCAAGAAAGCCAAATCTAGAGGTCCAGGAATTTGATATATATCATCTTGTTTAATATTCATTAAATCCTGAAGCATGGCAAGAATCTTTAAACTTACATCAAAATCGCTTCTAATTTCTAATCTAATTACCTCTCCCCATTGTCTCTGATAAAGCTTCTTCTGAATCTCCTCAAGCAGATCTGAAGTTTCTGCTTCATCAATTGACATATCGGCATTTCTAATAATTCTATAATTCAACTTTGCTAAAATTTTGTACCCTGAAAAAAGCTCGTCAATATAATGATAAATGATATCTTCCAGAAGAATATAACAGTGAGTTTCTCTAGTGTCTAATTCACGTTCTTCTGCAAATTGCTTATTTGGTAATTTAAGTAATCTGCTAATACCTACAGGGACTTGTACTGTTGCAAATTGAATTTGTTCGCCACCATCTTCCTCTTTATAATCTTCACTCTCAAGAAGTACGGCTATGTTTTGACTTTCATTTGGCAATAACGGGAAAGGTCTTCCTTGATCTACAGCCATAGGAGTCAAAATTGGATATAGCTTATTTTTAAAAAATTTATAAACGAACTCTTTCTGTTCTAAAACTAAATTTTTGAAATTTTGAATAAAAATATTCTCTTCTTCTAAAGCTGGTATAAGATTCTTGTTATATGTTTCATACTGACCTTTCACAAAATCATGCATTTTTTTGCTAAGAGCTTTTAATTGCTCATGTGCAGTCATTCCTGCAATATCGCGCGAATAGTCATCGTTTTTCACTTGTTCTTTTAAACCAGCAACACGTACACTAACAAACTCATCCTGATTAGTTTGAGTAATTGAAAGGAAACTTAATCGTTCTAAGAGTGGAGTCATTGGATCACTGGCTTCATATAAAATTCTTTCATTAAAATCCAACCAACTGATTTCTCTATTAATAAATCTCTCGTGTCCTGGATAAATGATGTCTTTTTCGTCTTTAACTTTTTCTTGTTTATCTAAATATCTAGTCATTTAAAATCCTCCGAATTAAGCTTCTCTTAAATCAATATTAATTCCAAACATCTCTTCTAATAATTTGGACCTAATTCCTAGCATCCTATGTTCCAAAGTAATATCTTCATCAGTATCAACAATTATTTCTAAGTCACTCTTTTTCAAACGAGTTTCAATATTATTGATTTTATTTTTAGCAGAATACTCCAAAGCATCAGCTACTCTCAATATCGCAGCTGTTTGTAATACTTGTAGCCGATAGCCATAACTTCTGTAATTAAGTCTATCATTATTAGGAACTTCGTTACCCACAGAGAACATTACTGCATCAGCTATTATTTCCAAAGACCTATAACTGATACCTATAATCTCATTATTTAAAATTATGGAAGCACTAGCATCTTGATAATCCTCAGGAAGAATAAATTTACCAACTTCTCCCAATAGAACTGCTACTTTTAGTAGCAGTTCAAAATTCGGAGCAAATTTAAATTTCTGCTCTAGTACTCGTAGAATTGCCACCGCATCTCTTTCCTTAGCTTCTAAATGCTTCAAATTTCCACCAAATTTAGTAGCCATTACATTAACGGCTGAAACAATATCACCGACGTGATCATGCTTTACTTTGTAGCTATATGTAGCTCTAGCCATTTCCATAAGTAAACCATTACTCAATAAAACTTTTGGTAAATATATTCCTTTAATTTGCAACGGTTCTAAAAATTTATTTAAAATCATAACTAAAGGCAACATGTTATCAGCAACGTCAGATGGAATATTGTAATGCAGAGTCAACTCCAATGGAGATGTATGTAACAAAAAGTCATAAAGCTTATTTAGTTCTACATCAGTAATAAAATTATCCTCAAACTCAACTACTTCAGAAAAATTATTTAGATATTCTAGGTCATTCCCTGCAGCCAGAAGAGTAGTTTCTTCAGTTTTCAAACCATAAAGCTCTAAGGATGAAAGTTTAGCTGTAATGTAGTCATTCATAACTTGATCATAGTTGCTTGATCGTGCTTGTATTTCACTAAACACTTCATTCATTCTCAAGAAGCCTAACTTCAAGTTTTGACTCATTTTCCTACGTTTGTTCTTGTACGCTGATACTTGCAGGCTTCCCGCACCCATATCAACAAATATACAACCAGTTTCACTCATTTTTTCAAACTCAGGAAAGCTCTCTGTTAACGCTAGATTATGAAGATAGCGCTCTTCGGAGTTACTTAATATCTCACAATCAAAGCCTGTCCTCTGCTTAATTCTCGCAATAATAAAATCTCTATTTAGAGCTTCTCTAACTGCCGAAGTCGCTACAACCTTAACAGCTTTCACCTTATACTCTTTAAGTTTTTCTTTGAAACGATTAAGGATTTCGCACAGTTCTGATAATTTGTCTTCGCCAATAACTTGCTTATTATACGTATCAGTTCCTAACGATAAATTCGCACGCAAGCTCTCTATAACCCTTGGTTCATTATTTTTGCCTTTTTCAGCAATCATTAGCCTTGGTGCATTAGAACCTATATCAATTGCTGCAATTATTTCTACTGCCATTTGCTACTCTCCTTTTCTGATAATTTATCCTAAAATAATTTTAGCTTATCAGCGTTATTTTTTCATCTTCAACTATATTTAATTCGAAGTTTCATGCTTGTCATAAAATGCAACAATTAAATCCACAACTTCACCATAACTGTGTATTCCCGATTCTTGTGCATTTGATTTCAAATAAATATCGTTAGCTTTATTACTTATCTTTTTAACCGGTCCTTGAAATTGATTCCAATAAATATTTCTTCGATGTAAATCAATTTTGACCTTATCATTTAAATTTGAATACATAACTTCATGTAGATTATAATTTGCCGAGTAAAGAGCATTGCTCAAATATACAAAAGCATTCAAAATAGCGGCGTATCTAATATCTACACATTCGCTAGTTCTACCGACTAAAAAAGCTAAAAAATTAGCTTCATTTTCTCTTGCAAAACCATAACTATGAGCAATCTCATGCAAAGCAGTAAAAATTAATTCATCTGGACTAACATCGACATTAACATTTGATTCCATCCAAAAAGGCATGAACATACCAGTTGTTCCGGTATAAGACCAGTAATGTGACAAACATACTGGTTTTAATCTAACTGCTCCATAAAAAAGGTAGTTTTTCAAAAAGTCATTATCACTAACCTCTGCCAAATGCTTATATTCTTGGTAGATATTTTTCAATAATTCATCTAAATTTGTGTTAGAGACAAACTGTCCATTTACATCTCTGGAGACATCATCAGCTAAAACATTCAATTCATTAACTAGAAGTTCTGTAGTCCTTGCCAAGCGCTCTACACTTACAGGGCTTACATCATATTTCAAGTTATTAGCAAGGCTTTCTCTGTGATAAGCAAATCCAAAATTCAGGAAAAATGTGCTTACAAAAAATGTTACTAACACTAAAAATATAGACAAAAATTTCTTTAAATAACTAGCTAAAAAGTTTTTTCTATTCCTTGCTTTTATTAAATTAATAGTGCTTATTATTAATATAAATACTATAGATAAAGGTAGCAATATTACAAAAACTTCACTTAACGAAAAAGGTAAGATGTTATTACTGACTCTCCAAATTGCCGTAAGTGTTGGATAAATATTTCTTACATAAGCTTCAGCTGCAGCAGCATTGTTTCTAAAATATAATCTTAATAACAAAACAAATATAATAACTAGTAAGCAAATCAGCTTCCAAATATTTATTTTGCTAAATTTACTAGTATTACTATCTTTCATTACAACTATACCTACCCCTGTCCTTTATTCAAAATATTATACAGATTCTTAAGTTAATAATTTTTTAAATATTGTATTTATGATCTCGAAATTATTAATTTTTATCTTTTAATTCAAACTTAAATATACAAACCCAAATGCAAAAGAACAGCTAAACGAATTACCGTTTAACTGTTCCTTGCTAATTGTCATACTTTATAAAGAATTTCGTAATCAAAAGGAGTTGAACAAGACAAAGGTTTCTTTATAAACTATAGACCATTTACTACTCTTCTTAAATCTGAGTAATCTCTATTTTCATCATATCTACTGCTGTCAGCAGAACCTTCTGAAACAGCTACATTTAATGGGGCAACCACAAATATCAAGCTTGAAATTGGTGAAACAGTTCCACCCAAGCTATAAGCTGCACCTGTTAAGAAATCAATTATTCTTTGAGCTAATCTGCTATCTGTATCTTCAAAGTTTACAACACAAATTTTACCTGCTCTAATTTGAGCTGCAACCTCTTGACCTTCTTCAAGAGAATTAGGTCTAATTACAAGCATTTTTTGTGAGTTAACATCTTTAAAATTTACCAAACGTGGTTCTTGATTATTCATATTAATTGCCTCTTTTCTATCGTCTTTTTTAAAATCAAATCTTCTAGAATTAATAATCTCACTTGCTGGTTCGGTAAATATCTTCATACTATACATATCATTTGAAGAAGTATTTATATTTAACTCATCCTCATAGGCACTATTTGAATTTAAAGGCTCAAGATATTCATGATAATCATTAATTTCATAACCATTATCTTCTTGATCATCGTAATCATAATAATCATCATCTTCTACTATTAAATTTGATACGTAATCCTCGTCTTCATAATTAGAAAACATATCTTTTATACTTTCTATACCATTCTTGAAAATGCCCATGTCTCAAGTACTCCTCTAATTAATTCATATGTCTATTATATACATACACTTTTTATTAAACAAGTCCACTTAAGGCGGATTTTAGTTTTGTAACTCATTTGTAACATAATCTCTAAAATTAGCGTAAATCGTTTTAATTACCAGCCCAATTTAGCATTTCTTTTTCTGTTAGTTTCCCACATTTTTGTTCTTGCACCAACAACACTTTTCCACATTAAAACCTATTTCTTTATTAGTTTTTTGTCTGTAGACACTATATAAACTATTTTCATCTTTCTTTACTCCTGTTTTCCACAAATCATAGACAAAAAAAGGAAGGCTTTTCACCTTCCTTCTAAGTTGTTGTATTTTATAAAATTTAAATATTTCGAATATTTTACGACATTAATTTTTCGCCCGCTTTAACAGTTTCTGGATTTTGAACAATTACACCACCATCTTTTAGTTCTTTTGAAGAATCTTCTTTATCAGCAATAATTACATATTCATCATCTTCGGCTAATATATCTATTTCCTGTTCATATATATATGCCTTTCTTAGTACCATTAATGAAGCCTTTTTACCATCTTTAGATCTAACAACTGCAGATTGAGGAACTTTTAAACCTTGAACAGATTTAATTTTCATACTGACAGGTGTATATCTTAAGTCAGCAAAGTCTCCAATCTTTTGACTAGTATAAAATGTTAAAACAACGTATTCTCCTTTTTCTTTCATTGAATCTAATCTAACTGCATTTAATTCCATATTCTCTCTTGGAAACTTAAGATCATATATATTACCAACTTCAAATTTGTCAGCATATTTTTTCTCTACAGGAACTACGAAATTTTGATTAAAACTAGTAATTAAACTTAATGCACTTTGACCCTTATTAAGATTCAACTTCAGCATATTTTTCTCTTTATGAACATCTATATCTGCATTTACAATGGTCTCGGGATCAATATTATCGATATCTTCTTGTGTTATTGTTTTACTATATTGATCTATTAAATAACTTACAAATCCACTATTTTTACTGACTATAGGAGTTTCGTAATTCTTTAAGTATTTCTCTAAATCCGACTTCCTGCTTTGCAAATTAATAATTTTCTCATCATTAAAATCAAGAGCATTCAAGTTTTCACTACGCTCTTTCAATTTCAAGCTCAACTTTTCTTGAATCATGGATGTGTTGTCCATAGGCAGTTTGCCATTAGCAATATCATGCAAAGTTTTTATATAATCAATTAATTGCAAATCATATTTAGAATAAATCCTTTCCACTAAACCATCATCCGGTAAATTATGTTCATTCAGTAACTCAAGTTGTCTTACAGAAATATCTTCATTAATTTTAGCTAATTTTTTACGCTCATTCTCCGCTTGGAGATCGATAATTTTCGCAACTGGATCATTGACAGCAATCTTTTCACCACTAGTTACCCCAGCTACCATTACACCAGTATTACTGGCTTCTAATTGAATCTCATCTCTAAGGATCAAAGATTTACTCTCGATATTCTTCTCCAAATTTCCTGGAACAAGTATATATAGTTGAGGTTTAGGCTTAGATTCTGACCTAATTATATTAATCATAGCAATAGCTAGTATTATTATTACGACCACAAAAACAATCATAATATAAAAACGTTGACGCAGTCTTTTTTCCTCTTGCTCTTGACGCCTAACTAACAAGTCTGCTCTAGAATTTCTCTCAGCTTGACGCTCATTAATATTTGAATTGTCGCTAACATTATTTGTCAAAATATCTCACCATAATCCTCTATTAAATTATGCACCAGATAAATATCCAGTGCATAAATTATAGCTAATTTGTTTTTAAAAATTTATTAACTCTAAAAGCCTAAAAGACTATTCATCGCCAAAACTTATTCCCATATCTTTTGCTACTCTAACTAATTCACAATTTGCTGGGACTAAGTTTTTCTTA
The DNA here is from genome assembly GCA_963510375.1 of uncultured Fastidiosipila sp. Lineage (GTDB taxonomy): Bacteria > Bacillota > Clostridia > Saccharofermentanales > Fastidiosipilaceae > Fastidiosipila. The sequence continues at coordinate 64,062 of CAUPES010000002.1, read as the reverse complement.
CCTGCAACTTCATCAATTGGCAAACTTGTAATTTCATTGTTTACTTGGACAACTGATCTTCCAAATTTCCCTTTTAAAATCAATTCAGCACCATAAGCACCACATTCACTAGCGAAAACTCTATCAAATGGGCAAGGTGCACCACCTCTTTGGTAGTGTCCTGGTACAGTAACTCTAACTTCTTGGTCAAGCTCTTTCGATAATTCATCAGCGAATTTATATGTTCCAGAAGGATATCCCTTTTCTTTCAACATCTCTGCATATTCTGAAGAAGATAAGTTGGAATCATCTTTGCTCTTTGAACCCTCAGCCATTGCTATAATAGAGAATTTCTTACCTTGTTTATTTCTCTCTTCAATAGCTGCTAAAACTTTATCAATTTCATAGTTAATTTCTGGAATTAAAATTATATCAGCACCACCAGCTACGCCAGCATGTAAAGTTAACCAACCTGCTTTATTTCCCATTAATTCAACAATAAAAATTCTTCCATGTGAGGTTGCTGTAGTATGGATCCCATCTATAACATCTGTTGCAATATTGACAGCACTTTGGAATCCAAAAGTCATCTCTGAACCATAGATATCTTTATCAATAGTCTTTGGCAAAGTAATGACATTCAAGCCTTCTTCAGCAAGACGGTTAGCTGATTTATGGCTACCATTACCACCAAGAACAACTAAGCAATCTAGATTTTGTTCTTGGTAATTTCTTACCATAGCTTCGCATCTAGTCTCGCCATCCTTACCATTAACATAATTATCAATCTCTTTGAAGGGTTGTCTGGAAGTACCTAATATCGTACCCCCTAAAGTCAAGATTCCTGAAAAATCACTTGGCTTCATAATCTTATAATCGCCCTCAATTAGTCCTCTGAAACCATCTTGATAACCTAAAATCTCTACATCATCATTCAATTCAAATAGAGTTTTGGCAACACCTCTCATTGCTGCATTTAGACCTTGACAGTCTCCGCCTGAAGTCAACATACCTACTCTTAACATAATTATCCCCTTTCATTAGGAAAAGATTTATATATATATTATAAGCAAAAACTCTACGCTTTGTAAGACAAAAGTAAAGTAACCCATTGATTTAACTCAGATGTTTTCAAAATCTTAAAGTTTGCATTCCTAATCCTTCTAAATTCAGCTAAAACATCTTCTAACTCAAGCTGATTTATGCCTGCTAAAATTAAATAACTTTCACTTTTTAGGTGTTTTGGAAAATCTTTCGCTAAATTAATAATTAGTTCAGATGATAAATTAGCCAAAATCAAGTCGTACTTATCTTGATTAACTAATTCCTCATTAGCAAAATCAATAAATTCAGAAACTTCATTTAGTTTAGCTGTATCTTTTGCTATCTTAATAGCATCTCGGTCAATATCAACAGCTTTTATACTTCGTACTCCTAATTTCGCCGCAATAATGGCTAAAATACCTGATCCAGTTCCCAAATCAAGCACTTCAAGACTTCTCAAGTCCTGATTTTTTTCTAATTTTTGTAATAGATCATCCAAAGTCTTTGCCGCTAAAGATGTAGTTTCATCTCTACCTGATCCATAAGCGGAAGAAGGAATTATATTGATAAGTTTTTGATTTTCTTGTTCAGAAAAATCTAAATCTTCTGTACTAGGATTAACCAAAATTCGGTCTGTAAGTTGAAATATTTCAGCTGAAACTTTATTTAGCTCCTCTATTTGTTCAGCTTTAATTAAATTGTAAGAAACATCGTATCTTAAATCTTCAAAAAAACCAGAGATAAAATCAATTTCAGCTACAATTCGTTTAGTCATAAGTTCTGGGCTTAATTTACCTTTAGGAATATTATTAGTTGTGAAAACTACATTATTCTCATTGCGAAAAATTTCACCCACGCCCATATACAAATTAACAGCTACTTTATTATCTTTTACTTCTAAAAAATAGGCTTTAATTACCGCTTGATCAAAATCTTGTCCAACAGAAAAAAGACCAAAGTCATCAAAGACATTGGTCTTATCTTGTTCAAGCATAGGAATTATTTCAGTTTCAATCTCATGTGAATCAACTGTGAAAATACTTAAGGCTCCCAAATCTTCTAGCTTAGATAGTAGAATATCTGCAACTTCAGAATTAATTCTAATAGTATATTCATAATAATTTTCATTCATGTACTTGAATTCCTTTAAGCTAAAATCTTATGAGAACAATTTTTTGATTCTATCAATGAAACTACTACTCTTCTCATAATTTTCTGCAGTTGTTTCATCATCAAATTTTGCAATCAAAGCTTTTTGTTCATCTGACAGTTTAGTCGGAACTTCGATATCAATTGTAGCGTAATGGTTTCCTCTAACTTCATCTCTATTCACGTGAGGTACGCCTTTACCTTTTAAGGTAACTACATCTCCTGGTTGCGTTCCTTCATTTATCTTGTATTTAACAGGACCATCTACTGTTGGAATATCTATTTCTGCACCCAAAGCTGCCTGCCCAAATGAAATAGGAACCTCACAATAAATATCATAACCTTGGCGTTTAAATATTTCGTGCGGTTTAACCATGACCTCTAAATAGAGATTACCGTAAGGTCCACCATTTGTTCCTGGTTCACCCTGTTCTCTCAAGGTTAACACCTCACCATTATCAATACCTGCAGGTATCTTAACGGTCAAACTCTTACGTTTATTTCTAATACCACTTCCGTTACAGTCTACACAAGGATTTTCAATAATTTCGCCTTTTCCTCTACAATCAGGACACACTCTAGTCTGAATTGACATCCCAAAGAGACTTTGAGCTCTTTCTTGTATTGTTCCATTACCCTTACATGTAGCACAGGTTTTTGCGGTAGTTCCAGGTTTAGCACCACTACCATTGCATGTAGAACATGTATCTTTTTGTGTTACTTCAATTGTTTTAGTTAAGCCGAACACAGCTTCCATAAATTCAATACTGATTCTATAACGAGTATCATTTCCTTGACGGGGTGCATTGTTACGAGCAGCTCTTCCTGATGAGCCAAAACCTCCGAATCCACCAAAACCTCCGAAGAAATCCGAGAAAATATCTTCAAAACTCTCAAAGCCAGCAAAACTTGATGGATCAAATCCTTGACCATCAACTCCAGCATGACCATATTGATCATACTTTTTGCGTTTCTCAGGATCTGATAATACAGAGTAGGCCTCATTAGCTTCTTTAAATTTAGCTTCAGCTTCTTTATCATCTGGTTTTAGATCCGGATGATATTTCTTTGCAACCTGGCGAAAAGCTTTCTTAATTTCTTTGTCACTCGCATTTTTATCGACACCTAAGATCTCATAATAATCTCTCTTGTTTTGCGCCATAAAATCTCCAATCTTGTTTAATAAGTTTAAATCCAGTCTCTATGTTCAATCAATAGTGTAAACCAAGAAGACTGGATTTTAAACTTAAACTTTAATTAGTTTGATATTTTATTTTAATTACTCTTTATCTTCCGCATCATCATTTTCAGTGAAGTCAGTTGTGTAGTTACCTGCACCTTCTCCACCTTCAGCATTCTGATTATTTTGAGATGCTTGAGCTGCTTGTTGATATAGTTTTTGACTGAACTCGAAAACAGATTTTTGCAAAGCTTCTGTTTCTGTCTTCATTTGTTCATAGTCTGTACCGTTCAAGCTCTCTTTTACCTTATCAATACCTGCTTGGATATTGTCTTTGTCAGTTGCGTCCATTTGCTCGCCATTCTCTTCGATCAATTTTTCAGCTTGGTAAACTAATGACTCAGCATTGTTCTTAGTTTCAACTTCCTCTTTACGTTTCTTATCTTCTTCTGCATATTGTTCAGCATCTTTTACCGCTTTATCAATTTCATCATCAGATAGATTTGTAGAAGATGTAATTGTGATACTTGTTTCTTTATTTGTACCCAAATCTTTAGCAGAAACATTAACGATACCGTTAGCATCAATGTCGAAGGTAACTTCAATTTGAGGTATACCTCTAGGAGCTGGTGCAATTCCGCCCAAAATGAATTGTCCTAATTCCTTGTTATCTTTTGCGAATTCACGTTCACCTTGTAAAACTCTAATATCAACTTGAGTTTGGTTATCTGCCGCAGTTGAGAAAACCATGCTCTTCTTAGTTGGGATTGTTGTATTTCTATCAATAATCTTGGTAGATACACCACCCATTGTTTCAATACCTAATGATAAAGGTGTAACGTCAAGAAGTACTAGGTCATCAACATCACCTGTCAAAACACCTGCCTGAATTGCAGCACCGAGAGCAACACATTCATCTGGGTTAATACCTTTGAATGGGTCTTTGTTAAAGATTCTCTTAACTGCTTCTTGAACAGCTGGAATACGGGTTGAACCACCAACTAGAAGAATTTTATCAACTTCTGAAGCCTCTAGACCTGAATCTTTAAGAGCTTGTTTCAATGGTCCTTCTGTTTCCTTGACTAAATGAGCTGTCAACTCATCAAATTTAGATCTTGATAATGTCATATCCAAGTGTTTTGTACCATTTGCATCTGCTGTAATGTATGGCAAGTTTATATTGGTTGAGCTAACACCTGATAATTCAATTTTTGCTTTTTCGGCAGCATCTCTTAATCTTTGCATTGCCATTTTATCTTGCTTTAGATCGATACCTTGTTCTTTCTTGAACTCACTAACAATCCATTCCACAATTGCGTTATCAAAGTCATCACCACCTAGACGGTTATTACCTGCGGTAGCTAAAACTTCAAATACACCATCACCAATCTCAAGAATGGAAACATCAAATGTACCACCACCCAAGTCAAAGACTAAAATGTTTTGGTCATGCTCTTTGTCCAATCCATATGCTAATGAAGCTGCTGTTGGTTCATTTATGATTCTCAAAACTTCCAATCCTGCAATCTTACCTGCGTCTTTAGTTGCTTGACGTTGTGAGTCACTAAAGTATGCTGGAACAGTGATTACTGCTTGAGTAATTTTTTCACCTAGATATTCTTCAGCATCTGTCTTTAATTTTTGCAAGATCATTGCTGAAATTTCTTGTGGTGAAAATGACTTATCATCAATATGCACCTTATAGTCACTACCCATTTCACGTTTGATAGATTGAATTGTTCTATCTGGGTTTGTAACTGCTTGACGTTTTGCAACTTGTCCAACTAATCTTTCACCTTCTTTTGTGAATGCTACTACTGATGGGGTTGTTCTTGCACCTTCTGCATTAGTAATAACTGTTGGCTCTCCACCTTCCATCACTGCTACAACTGAGTTTGTTGTACCTAAGTCTATTCCTATAACTCTTCCCATATTTTCCTCCTTTTAGCTTTTTTCAAGCTTTTACGAATATTTTCTTTTAGTTATAATTTGTATTTTCCACTTTAATTGCTATATATCTACTCTGCAACTTCCACTACACTATGGCGAATAACTCTGTCCTTATTTTTATATCCTTTAACAAAAACTTGTGTTATTGTGCCACTCTCATGTTCTCCTGAACTATTTTGTAGAACTGCTGCGTGTAGATTCGGATCAAATTTTTCATTCAAGGCTGCAATTTCTTCTATTCCTTGATCTTGTAAAACTTTATCTGCCTGCTTAGCAATTTGTTTTAACCCGGACAGAGCTTCATTTATCGCATCTATATCAGCTTTTTCATCTAGTTGATTTACTGCTTCACTAGCCCTATCTAAGTTATCAACTATATCTAGCCATTTAGCATTAATATCACTACTTGCATCTTGATAAATTCTTGCCATTTCTTTCTGTGAACGACGCTTATAATTATCGTACTCAGCCATGACTCTAAGTCTACTATCTTTCAAATTAGCAATTTCAGCCTCTAGTTCTTTAATCTTTTCAGCATCTGCAGATTCCAATGATTCTGAATTTTCTAGATTTGCCATTTCTTCTTTATCATTCTCAACATTATCGTTATTTTGAACTTCTTTAGCTAAATCTTTGTCATGATTTTGCTTTTTCGTTGCATCAAAGTCCTTTTTCTTCTTCATAAACCCTCCATTACTTTTCATTTCCTAATAATTCGTCTTTAATAGCTTCACGGATAAAACCAACTTTAGGAATTAGCAATTCATAATTCATCCTCTTAGGACCAATTAAACTAATTTGTCCATGTAAATCATCTCCTAGGTTGTAAGCTGCAGAGATCAACGTACATTTGTTTAAATCTGCAATTTCTATCTCATCACCTATTAAGACAGTGAAGTCTTCTTCATTATTATTATCATTTAATCTATCAAGACTATTTATTAAGTCACCATCTCTATCCAAGGCATTATATATATCAATTATCTTATTACTAGTATCAAACTCGGGTAGACGCATTAAATTTTCTAATCCAGTTACATTTACATCTAATTCATTTGCCTGTTTAATACTTACATAAATCTCATAGAGTAGTTCTTCAATTGCTGGCGCATTAACATTTTTGCTCAAGTTTATTATTTTCATATCCTCAAAACTCAAGAAGTTTAGATTTACACCTTGCAAATTATTCTCTAGAACTTTCTCTATTCTTTCTAAATCTTCAGCTGCAAATAATTCACTAATTCGGATAAACCTATTGTGAGCAACACCGTTTGAAACTATAGCAACTACCAATGCTCTACCTGATTCCATATAAATAATCTTCAAGTGTTCCAGATAACTTTTGTTAGATTTTGACAAAACACTTATAGTTACCATTCCAGTTATATATGAAAGTATTGATGTCGCTGCTTCAATAAAATTACCGTTTTCGTAAACATAATTTTGTAAAGCTCTTGTAAGATCTTGTCTCTCAGATCTGTTAATTTCTTCTATACTTATTAGGTTATCTACATACTCTCTATAACCTTTATCTATAGGAACTCTTCCTGAAGATGTATGAGCTTTGGTCAAGAACCCATACTCTTCCAAGAAACTCATCTCATTTCTTATAGTTGCAGAACTAACAGAATGTCCCAAAAGATCAGCAATATACTTGGATCCTACTGGCTCAGCAGACTCTATATAAGTATCAATTATCAACTTAAGTATTTTACTTTGTCTTTCGCTTAACATTTTGTCTTCCTTTCTGCATTTAGCACTCACTTCATTCAAGTGCTAAACTAAGATTATCAGTAAAGACAAATAAAGTCAAACTCTCTTTTTGAAAATAATTATTATATTTAATGAACAAATTATCAACAAATTAAAGTACTTAAAATAGAATTAATTTTATCCAACCCTTTGACTGTTAAAACCCAGCTTTCATCGACTTTCTGTAACAATCCAGCTTTTCTTAACTCTTCTAGTTTTACAAAATAAAACTCCGGCATCTCTTTGCCAGTATATTTATAAAAATCTATTTTATTGAAACCACTTAACTTATTGATAGCAAGCAGGAAATAGTCAAAATCTAGATCAGCTTTTGACATTCTTTCCGCCAAAGAATAAACTTCATCCGTTCTAAAACTAGATATGTAGTCACTTACGGAAAGATGATTTATGAACCTTAAATTTGCTAGCTTCGAAGCAGCACCTGCACCAATACCTAGATAATCTTCACCATCCCAGTAAGCTAAGTTATGTCTGCTGTTATATTTTTTCGCAGCTGCAAAGGCTAAAAGTTCAATTTGTTGAAAATTATTTTCCAGTAAATTTTTTCTAATGAAGTGGTATTGCTCACGCTCTTTTGCTATTGAGTTTTTGTTAAAATCTTGTTCTGCCTTGGCATCTTCTATGTATATATGCTTAATCCCAGCAGCAATAATCTCTCGAAGTTCTACTTCAATAACTTTTAAAGTTTGTTCTGAATTACGATTATAAAGATAATCAATACTTAAATTTGCAAAACCTATTTCTCTTGCCTTATTACATATATCTGATAACTTAAACTTAGAATCTAAACAAATTTCATAATAACCAAAAACCAGTCTATTTAACCCCAGATTATAAAGGCACAATAAATTTTCTTTGGAAACTGCTTTAGCCGAAACTTCTATAGTAAATTCATAATCATTTGTGAATGTAATAGATTTTAAAATATCCTCTAAACACAAAGCAATTCTTTTTAGAGCAGAACAATTACTCTGTGCACTTGAAATATAAAGAGTTTCCAAATCATTAAAACTAAAGCCTAAGTTATTCCACTGCTCAAACTCAATTTTAAGATTAATCAAATATTTATTTAATTCTTCTGATTCCAGCGAAGGAACTTTTACAAAAAAATGTTTTATATTTTTAAAATCTTGCGGTAGATCTTTTAAATACGTATTTACAAAGTCCATAGCACTAATGCCGCTAATGAAAAGCTCATCCTATATAATTAATATTCTGTATTAGAGCCAATAACTCCAGTTTCGATTGATTTCAATACCATAAAAGCAGAGGCATTAATTCTAGACTGTAACAAATCCTCTTCTGAATAATTCCCGAGAGTTTCAATATTATCAAATTCAGTACCTCTAACTAGATAATTAGTACTAGCAAAATTAGGATTTCTATTTTCTACAATATCATCCATACTTTCGCCTGAGTAATTATATGATTCTAAATATACTACCGGTACCCCGAGCTTATCAAATTCTCTATAATCAGATTCATTTTTGCTCATTTCTCTGAAAACAATCTTTTCTGGAGCTTTGCCAAACCCTTCTGGTGCCTCAGAATTAAGAAGCATATTGTCAATTTGCAAGGAAATTTGGTTCTGATAAAGAATTATTCCAGTATAGTAAAAAACAGATTCATTAAATGCAGTTTCAGCTAACTGATATGCTGGCTGACGTAATTTATATTTTTGGTTTGGATAAGTAGATGACCAACCTGAGTGTGCATATAATTTATCTCCACCATATAAACTTCTAAATTCGTAGAAAGCATCAATATTTTTGATTTCTTCAGCTGATTTACCTGCTAAAAATTTACGAGAACCAGCATTATTGGCAAATCCTCCTCCAAGTGCCACTAGCTCAATGTCATAGCCCATGGTATATTCTTTAAGTTGCTTTGCTAGAGTTAAAAGAGCACCAATACCAGATGCATTATCCGAAATACCATCATTTTCTTCTGGCGCATCAGGATTTGAATCATAGCGTGCTGCAACTATAACTTTTCTTCTGAATAAGCCATAATTTTCTTTAGCTCTTCTCTCATATATTGAAAAATTCATTTCAGCATCTACGCCTTTAGAAGCGATAAAACCCTTACCTGGAATTTTTACAATAAGATTTTTACTATTGTTGCCTGATTCTAATTCTACTGCTTGACTTTCGACATCATAGCCTAATGTTTCAAATTCTTTTCTTATTAACTCAGCAACTGCTGCTTCAGATTCAGAACCAGCTGTTCGTTTAGGGTATTTTTCTGCAATATTAAGGGCTAACTTTTTGCCGTAATCATCATATTCCATAATTTCCGGAATAGTATTGCTGCTGCAGGAACTCAGAAGCATTGTAAACATAAGAGCCAATGCTATACAAGTACGTAATATTCTCGAATAATTAGCTATCTTTGATTTTTTTATAAGTTGATTATTTATTTTCATATTTTTAAATTCATTCCTAGTCCATACTTCTCTAAATGACTTAAATTCAGAGAATTTTCATATACTCATTATAATAGATTAATTTAATATATTGCTCAAATTTTTGTTGAATTTTGTCAACGCTTTAGTTCGCATAGTTTCTGTTTTTATATTAAAATAATATACATCTAAGTAAAGGGGCTGAATCTTAAAGAAATGCAGGCAAATAAGAAATTTATACAATTAAATATTTTAATAATTGTTTTTGCATTTTTCTTTAGTACTGCTTTTTATCCTGCTTTTGTTCTAGCTGATGAAACTAGTACTACTACAGAGTCTCAAACTATATCCCAAAACGCAGAAAATACTACTACCACTGATAAATCCAATCGTTCCGAAAAAACAAGTAGTGAAAATCGTAACAACAATACCACTAGTTCCAGCAGTAGCTCATCTACTAACGAAAGAGATAATTCTGCTGGTAATAATTCAAAAATCAATAACAACAAAGATTGGACATTAGATTATAAGACTGAATTTGAAAATTACTATGTATTTGATAATCTCAATAGATCTAAACTTTACAAAAAAAATGAGCTCGTTGAGCGTGAGGACCCACTTGCTCTTAATATACTGATTTCACTACTTGCAATTGAGACTTTAGATATTAATAGTTCAATTACTATTAGTAATGAAACTGCAACAAAATCAGCAAATGAGAACATTTCTAATGTCATACTAAATGCTGGATCTAAATATGAAGTTCAGTTTTTAATTTATGCAACCCTTTTTTATGACTCTAAAGCTGCTCTAGAAGCTCTTACTTTAAGCCTAAGCGAATCTGTCGAAAGCTTTCAAACATTAGTTAATTCTAGGCTTCAAAACTTAAATATGGACAGTAGTAAGCTTATAGTCAATACGGATAAAAATACTGTTAAACTTTCAACTAACTCTCAAGACATGGGATTCTTGCTCGCAGCAGCTTATACAAATACTCTATTCAAAAAGATTTTCACTAGTAATAGTGAAATCTATATATCCCCTCTAGCTGAGCAGAACAGACCGTTATATTTACGTAATCGTATGGACTTTGTTTGGACTTGGACACGAAATGAAATTACTGGTGCATTAAGTGCAAGTGATGAGAATAGCACAAGCTTTGCTTACATATTCCCTGGAGATAACTATTCAATTTACATGTTGCAGAATGCAGAATACAATGGTGATAATACAGACAAATCCAGAGTTTTTAACAACTCAATCATTGAAGCAAGTTCACTTCGTAACGAAATTTTATCTAACTATATTCGTACTGTTCTTATACAAAGAGGCGATTATTTTGATACGATTGCTCTGAAAAACGGTATGCAAGTTGAATTAATTTACCTTAACACTGTCTACTACCTCAAACCTACATTTATTAGTGAAATTGTTCCACAGATTAGTTTTAAGTTACAAGACACAATTAACTTGCCAATTACCGCTGGAGAAAGCTTGGGAACTATAAACATGGTTTTCCCTAACGGTGACTCATTTTCTGCTGATGTAGGTTCAAATAATAATATTTATAGCCAAAACAATATTATAGAAAACTTACTCAGTACTATTAGCGAAAATGAAAATATAGCTAGACTAATCTATGCCCTCTTCATTGTTTTGCTGATTGTAATCCTAATTGAAATAGCATTATTTCTATTCAGAAAAATTTTATTCAACAATAGGAACAAGCTAAAAAAATAGCTAGAACAAGTTAGACTAATTTTTCTTTTTTCTACTAATTTACTCCTACCTAATATCATTATAATTAATGACATTTTGTGCTAAAATTGTAGGAGCTGTGAGCCCCGGTGGCTCAAACTAATGAATTTAGGAAGTGAATATTATGAAAGATAATATAGTTAGAACCCGTTTTGCCCCTTCTCCAACCGGTTTCATGCATATTGGTAATCTAAGAACTGCATTATTCGAGTATTTAGTAGCCAAAAGTGCTGGTGGAGATTTTGTTTTAAGAATTGAAGATACTGATCAAGAACGTTTTGTAGAAGGTGCAGTTGATAAAATTTATCAAGCTTTAGAAATCACGGGATTGCAGCATGATGAAGGTCCAGATATAGGTGGAAATTACGGACCTTATGTACAGAGCGAACGTAAAAATATCTATAAAGAAGCAATTAAGCCCTTACTAGAAAACGGCAAAGCTTATTACTGCTTCTGTTCAGCAGAGCGTCTAGAAGAAGTTCAAGCTCAACAAAAAGCTGCTGGTTCAGATTTTATTGGTTACGATAGACATTGTCGAAATCTCAGTCCTGAAGAAGTTCAAGAAAAATTAGCTTCTGGTGCGAGTTATGTTATCCGTCAAGCTATGCCTACTGAAGGAGAAATAACTTACACTGATGAAGTCTACGGCGAACTTACTTTTGAAAATGCAACTTTCGAAGATCAAGTTCTATTGAAATCCGATGGTTTCCCTACATATAATTATGCTAACGTAATAGATGACCATGCTATGAATATTACTCATATCGTGCGTGGTAATGAATATTTAAGTTCAACACCTAAATATATTCATTTATATGAAGCTTTTGGTTATGATGTTCCTAAATTTATTCATTTACCTCTTATTAATGGTAATGATGGAACTAAACTCTCCAAACGTCATGGAGCAACTAGTCTTGAAGATTTACTTAAAGAAGGTTATTTACCAGAAGCAATTATTAACTATCTAGCAATGTTAGGTTGGTCACCAAAAGGGACTCAAGAATTTTTCACATTAGCAGAGTTAGAGAAAGCTTTTAGTGTAAATGGGATAGCTAAATCCCCTGCAACCTACGATGAAGTTAAACTTCAATGGTACAATGAGCATTATATGCAAAAACTTAATCTGAATGAATTTATTGCAGTAGCAAAAGCTTTCTTCTTACAAGTTGATCCAGAAATGTCTGAAGAAACCATGAAATTATTAGCAGAAAACCTCCAAAGCAGAATTAGTAAATTAACGGAAATTCCAGAAAAAATTGCTTTCATGGCTGGATTACAAGAATTTGATTTAGAATTACTAGTACATAAAAAGAGTAAGTCTACACTAGAATCATCACAACAAGTTTTAAGTGATTTTGTAAATATCCTAAAAGATACTGAATGGAATGACGATGCAATCAAAGCTGCAATGGTCGACTACGCCGAAAGAAACGAATTAAAGAATGGTACAGTCATGTTCCCTATACGAATAGCTGTTACTGGTCAAACAGTTACACCTGGTGGTACAGTCGAGGTTTTACGCTATTTAGGCAAAACAGAGTCACTCAAGCGTTTACAACATAGTTTAGACAGATTAAATAAAGAATTAAATTCATAACTTTACGAGGTATTTATGGTAGAAAATAAAAATAATGTTACTTTAACAGAAAGCGATGAAAATACTACTGAGACTAGTAACTTTATCGTAAAATTTATTGATGAAGATATTGCTAAAGATGGTCAATTCGAAGGGATGGCAGTCCATACCCGTTTCCCACCTGAGCCAAATGGTTACCTACATATAGGGCATGCAAAAGCCGTTTGTTTAAACTTTGGTATTGCTGAGAAATATAAGGGACTTTGTAACTTACGTATGGATGATACTAATCCAGTTGCAGAAGATAAAGACTTTGTCGATCAGATCGTTTCAGATATACATTGGTTAGGTTTTGATTGGAGTGATAGATTTTACTACGCTTCTGATTACTTCCAAGCAATGTATGAATTTGCAATCGAATTAATTAAGAAAGATCTCGCTTACGTTGATGAATCTTCAGCAGAAACAATCCGTGAAAATCGTGGTACCTTAACAGAGGCTGGTGTTGAATCAGAATATCGCAACCGTCCTATAGAAGAAAGTTTAGAATTATTTGAGCGTATGCGTGCTGGCGAATTTGAAGATGGAGCTATGGTATTACGTGCCAAGATTGATATGAGTTCTGGAAACATTAATATGCGTGACCCAGTCATCTACAGAATTAGCCATACTCCTCACCATAGAACTGGTACTGAATGGCCAATTTATCCAATGTATGACTTCGCTCACCCTATAGAAGATGCTTTAGAACATATCACACATTCACTTTGTACTATGGAATTTGAAGATCACAGACCTTTGTATAATTGGGTGCGTGATAACACTTCAGTTCCTTCTAAACCAAGACAAATTGAATTTAGTCGCTTAGGTATTGAATATACTGTTATGAGCAAGCGTAAACTACGTCAACTCGTTGAAGAAGGTTTAGTTGACGGTTGGGACGACCCTAGAATGCCAACAATTGCAGGTCTAAGACGTCGTGGTTTCACACCTACTTCCATCAGAAATTTCGCAGAAGGTGTCGGTATCACTAAGAGCCAGAACATGATTGAATACTCTTTCCTAGAATCTAATCTACGTGACGACCTAAACGAACATGCCGATAGAAGATTTGTTGTATTAGATCCAATTGAGTTAGAAATTACTAATTATCCAGAAGACGAAACTGAATACTTCTCAGTTGACAATCATCCTAACTACCCAGAAAGAGGCAGTCGTGATCTACCATTTAGTAAATATCTATGGATAGAACGTGATGACTTCATGATTGACCCTGTTAAAAAGTACAATCGCCTATATGTAGGTAATAAAGTTCGCCTTCGTGAGGCATACATCGTTGAGTGTACTGGTTTTGATACTGACGAAAATGGCAACGTTACAAAGGTATATGCAACATATGACGAAGTTACAAAAGGTGGTAAAGCTCGTGAAGGTGAAAAGGTTCGTGGTACCATCCACTGGGTTGAAAAATCAACAGCACTGGATTTAGAAGCTAGAATTTACGATCCACTCTTCACTGTTCCTAACCCAGATGAAGCTGAGAACTACAAAGATGTAATTAACAAAGATTCACTGCACATATTACAAGCAAAAGCTGAACCAAGTTTGTTAAATACTGAGGCCGAAGAACACTTCCAGTTTATGCGCAAAGGCTATTTCACAAGAGATAATAGACCTGAGAATCAGAATAAATTAATTTTCAACCAATCAGTAGGTCTAAAAGATACCTTTAATCGTAAGTAATTAAATTCCTACAAAAATTAATAAGCCTGCACTGAGATTTATCAGAGCAGGCTTAAATTTTGTTTTCAAAACCATTCGATAACTATGCAAATTGACTATTAAAGAGATTGTAATAAAAGCCTTCTCTCTCAATTAATTCATCATGTGTACCTACTTCCACTACATCACCTTTATTCATGACCAGTATTAAATCTGCACTCTTAATTGTAGAAAGTCGATGAGCAATTATAAAACTTGTTTTCCCCTTCATTAATTCTGCAAAAGCTTTTTGTACCAAAATTTCAGTACGTGTATCTATATCTGATGTAGCTTCATCAAGAATTAACATATCTGGTTTGCTTATAAAAACTCTCGCCAGAGTCAATAACTGTTTTTGACCAGTTGATAAATTTGCTGAAGCACTAGCAAGCTTAGTCTGATATCCTTCTTCCAATTGCATAATGAAATCATGTGCTTGTGCCTTCTTAGCAGCTTCAATAACTTCTGCTTCACTCGCACTGCCATCTGACTTTCCATAAGCAATATTGTCAAATATTGATGATCTAAGTAACCAAGTTTCTTGCAGCACCATACCATAAGCTGCCCTTACGCTATCTCTCTTTACTTCAGCAATATTTTGAGCATCAAGATAGATTGCACCTTTCTGTGGCTCATAGAAACGCATTAGCAAGTTTACTAATGTAGTCTTTCCTGCTCCAGTAGGTCCAACAATTGCCACAGTTTGTCCTGATTTAACACTAAGATCCAAATCTTCTATTAATTTCTGATTTTTTTCATAGGCAAAACTTAAGTCATTGAATTCAATGTCTCCACCTTGGAACACTAGATTAGGTTTATCTAATTCTGGGTCTAAAGCTTCCAAATCTAATATTTCAAAAATTCTTGCTGAAGAAGCTAGCCCAGCTTGAATTTCTGTCATTACCTGAGCTATCTGGTTAACAGGCTTAGCATATTGCAAGGCATAAGTTAGAAATGCACTAATGGCACCCACGCTGATCTCACCTTTTGCAGCTAAAACAATTGACATAACTCCTACAACTATATAAGTAATATTATTGACTAATCTTGTACCTGGATTCGTCAAGGAAGATACAAATTGAGCTTTTTGCCCTACTTCATATAATTGTTCATTTAAAACATCGTAATCTGCTTGAGTTTTTGTTTCAGCGGTGAAAGCACGAATTACTTTCTGTCCGGTAATCATCTCTTCTGAATATGCTTGAATTTCACCAGTAACTTTGGACTGTTCTAAGAATAACTTATTTGAAGCAAATGCAATACTACTTGTAATAAAAAATGAAATTGGAGTTAATAAAATTACCAAAGCTGCAACTAATAAATCCATTCTCAGCATTAGCACTACTGCACCAATAAGAATAACCACACCAGAAAATAGTTCTTGCAAAATATTCTGAATAGAAATCGCTACAGCTTGTACATCATTAGTCAATCTACTAATAACATCACCTTGCTTGCTTCTATCGTAGAATGAAGTTGGAAGTTCAGTTAAATGCGCAAAAGTATTACCTCTTAGACTACTACTTATTCTATTGCTCAACTTAGCCACATTTCTACCTAAAATCAATTCTGTGATAAAAGAAATAATATAAATTACAGCTAGTATAGAAATATTTCGCAATTGTGTATAATTCCCTGCCACATAAGCGTCTAAAATTCTAGCTATTTGTAAAGGTGCTAATAATTGAAATACTCCTACTAATAAACCTAGAAAGATAGTAAATCCTAATAATAACTTATGATTTCTACCATACTTCATAAGGCGTAGGAAATTTTTCCAAATAGATGTGTTAGAAATATTCTTATTTTTCTTACTTCTACTCATTATCATCACCTGCTTCCACTGGTTTCTCTTGACTTAGATAAATTTCTTTATACAGTTGGCTTGTTTTAAGTAATTCTTCGTGACTACCTTCTGCAACTATTCTCCCAGTATCCAGCAAAATAATTTTATCCATATTTTGCATACTTCTGACTCTTTGTGAAATATATATCATTGCAGGCTTCCAAGATAAATTACGTATCGCTTTGTTTAAATTTGCTTCAGTAGCATAGTCTAAGGCACTAGCTGAGTCATCAAAAATAATAATTGGAGTTTGTAAAGCCAAAGCTCTAGCAATTGACAATCTTTGCCTCTGTCCACCACTGAAATTTCTTCCATTTCTTTCAACTTCAGCATCCAAAGTATTAGTTTTACCTTCAACAAAATCTTTAGCTTGCGCACTCTCAAGGGCATTCCAGAGTTTTTCATCCAAATTAAGTCCCTTATCTGCCTCTAATCCAGTTAACCCTAAACTAATATTCTCCCTGATCGTACCTGTAAATAGCAGTGGCTTCTGGGGAACATAAGCTATATTTTGAATAATCTCAGCTCTCTCCATATTGCGAATATCTCTACCATTAATGTAGATTTGTCCAAAACTTGCTTCGTAAAATCTCTGAATTATTCTAGCTAAACTACTCTTTCCTGAACCAGTCGCACCTATAATACCTAGACTTTCTCCTCTGTTTAATGTAAAAGATATTTTATCCAAAACAGGTTTAGCGTCTCTGGCGTAGACGAAGTCTATAGAGTTTACACACAAAAGATTTGCATCTTTCTTATCTTCAGCTTCTAAAGCATATAATTTTGCAGATTTTGGATCTCCTGTTCTATACCTGTCGCTATCAATTAGACTAATATCTTCTTCACTCAAAACTTGAATCTCAGGTTCAGTATCTAGTGCCTCTGCTAACCTCTCACATGAACTCATAATTCTAGGGACTTCTACTAAAAGAGTTGTTAGAACTGTAACTCCTTGCAAAACTAAACCCAAGTAATTAATTAATGCGATCAATTCTCCTGCAGTCAAAGTTTGCATTTGGATTCTATCTCCACCAAGAACCAAGACAAAAATAGTTGCTAGATTGATTATCAAAGCTGACCCAGGTGTAAGTAGAGCCGAGAGTTTTCCATTTTTCTCGAGGATAAAGTTAAGAGCTTTATTATTCTTCAAGAAAAAATCTTTCTCATGCTTAGAACGATTAAATGCCCTAATAATTCTAATGCCACCTAGTTGATCTTGAACTAAACTTCCTAGCTCATCAGTATCCTCTTGAGCTTGTACTTGCATAGGAATTGTCTTGCTCATTAATAAAATTAATAAAGCGAAAATAAATACTATTATAGGTATAAAAATGATAGCAATAGAGGGAGAAATAGTAAAAGCAGCAACAGTCGAACCTATTATAAGTAGTGGAGCTCTAAATAATAATCTGATGAACTTTGCAACTGCAAATTGAATATTTCCAATATCTAAGGTCAATCTATTACTCAAACTAACAGCACCAAATTTATCAAGTTGCCTGAAAGAAAAAGTTTGAATTTTACCGTATAAATCTCTTCTTATAAGTGTCCCAACACCTTGTGATGCTACAGAAGCCATATACTGACAAAGGCATGAAAATCCGAAACTGGTAATAACAATTACCAATAACCCCAGACCTGAAAACAAGAAAAATCTACTATCACCCTGATGGTTAGGGATTGAGTCAATCATTTTAGCCATAATTAGAGGTATTAATAACTCTATGACTGCTTCTACCATTTTGGCAGCTGGACCAACTATCGCTTGTAGCTTGAACGGTTTAATATAACTAGCAATTCTCAAAAATGCTGTACTGCGTTTTTTACTCTCTTTTTCCATATTCACCTGTTTCAAATAAAATCAATACAAGTATAACCAAAATAGTAAGAAACATACAAACAAGTATTACGTAAAGATTGCATACGTAAAAATATCATAAAATCCTACAACATAAGGCAAAAAATAAACCCTCTGTTTAAAATTATACAAAGGGTCTAATTTCTTAAATTATTTTAGCCTCTCTTAATCATGCTGTGCTTCAGCTAGAGTTACCTTACTCTTATGAGTTTCTCCATTTCTGTAGAATTCAATTTCAACTTCATTTCCAGCCTTATATCTATTCTTGACAATATTAAGTTCAGCTACACTTGTTATTTTTTCACCAGCAAGACCTGTGATAATATCACCGACTTTCAAACCTGCCTTTAACACTGGGCTGTTCTCAGCAATATCCCTAATCCATACCCCTGGTACTAAAATCTCAGGATAAGCTTTAGCCATATTTTCTGAAACATCAGAACCATATATTCCTAATGATGGCATTCCTTCTAGGTAACCTTTATTAATTAATGAATTTACAATAGGTGCAACTGTATTGATTGGAATTGCAAAACCTAGACCTTCTACTGGTGCTGCATTTCTACTAGAACTTACTTTTGCAACATTTATACCGATTAATTCACCATATGAATTAAATAGACCACCACCTGAGTTACCTGAGTTAATAGCTGCATCGGTCTGAATGAGGTTTGTCAATTCAACTGAACCCTCAAGAACTAATCTACGGCCTAAAGAAGAAATAATACCTGTTGTAACAGTTCCGTGGAAGTCTCCTAAAGGATTACCGACTGCAACAGCTAATTCTCCTACCTTTAGATCATCTGAGTTACCTATCTCAACGAAAGGTAATTTTTTCTCCTCAATTTTGATAACTGCTATATCATTTGATGGTGCTGTACCAACTAATTTTGCTCTATATGTTTCACCTGTTGCCAAGATAACATCAATTTGCGTAGCATTTGCTACAACGTGATTGTTAGTTACTATATAACCATCTTCAGAAATCAAAACACCTGAACCTGCACTTTGAAATTCAAACATACCCAAGGCTGATTCTCTAACTCCAGTAGTGGTAATAGCTACAACTGCTGCTTTTGTTTTTTCAGCAATTTCTACAGTTGATAAAGGTTCATGTCCTAATGCATTTTTGCCTTTTCTTTTTGACGCCTCTTCTAGATTAAAGTGACGATCTGTTGGTTTACTTTCATCTTTTTGTTTATTATTAGTTGTTGAATTTGTCGCCTTACTTGCTTGATTATCATCTTGATTCTGTCCATTTTGAGTCGCTGTTGTTTCATTTTTATTTCCACCGATAGTTTTTAGGACTTCACCAGAATTACAACTACTAATCAACAAGCTAATAGCTAATAACGAAGCAAATACCTTTGTAAATCTTTTTTGCTTCTGTGTACTCTCTTGTTTTCTCATCCAATTCCCCTCCTGATTAAATACGATAAAACTAGACATAGTTTACTAAAGAAAAATGAATAAGATATAAATCACTTGGATAATAATTATAACTTTTTTTGAATAAATTATTACAGACCAAACTTTTCCGATATTTGTTTAAGCTCAGTCACTTTTCTCTTAATTTGAAAATATTTAAAAGCAGTCACGAATACTACTATAAACGATATAGCTAATATAAAGTAGCCTAGTACACTACCACGCTTGAAATACAAATATATCCCTGTCAATAGAGATAGAACTACTGCAAAAATAATAAGCTTTAGCATATAAATTTTTAGTTCTTCTAGAGAACTAATCTCTTTTTCCAGAAGTAAGCTAAAAAATTCATTTTTTATATCAACTTTACAACTTTTGCATACTATCTGATCTTGAGTTGGAAGTTTTTCCGAATAAGAAAAAGATGTCACTTGCCCACATTGTGGACAAGCAACATCTACTTGATTTCTATATTCTTCAGTTAAAACTGATTTTAACTTTTGAAATTTAAACATCTATTGCCTCGAATGTCTAGATTAACCTTCGTATTCTGTAACTTTCATTGAAGTTAAACCTTTACATTCGCAACCGTCTAATTCGATTACTAAGTGTCCAGCTTCTAGCAAGCCTTTTTCTGCTGCTGCAGCTTTAACTTTTTCGATTTGGTTGTCGCCTTCTTCAATGATTACAGGTACTACACCCCAGTGCAAAATTGATTGACGTGCTGCACGTGGATTTGTGAAACCAATAACAATTGGAGCTTCTGGACGGAATTTAGAAATTTGACCAACTTCTTCAACATCATTTGTTACTGCAACAATAATGTCTGCTTCCAAGTTGAATGATGCCATTACAGCAGCTTGTGCTACTGATGTTGCAATTGTCTCTGGCTCGAAATCTCTTAATTCTGTTTCGAAGTTTAATTCGTAGTCTAAATCAGCTTCTGTCTCTACATCAATTAAGTTCATCATCTTAACTGATTCAATTGGGTAATCACCATTTGCTGACTCACCGGATAACATTGTTGCACCTGTGCCATCATATACTGCGTTAGCAACGTCAGATACTTCTGCTCTTGTTGGACGTGGGTTATCTTGCATTGAGTCTAACATTTGAGTAGCTGTGATTGCGAATTTACCTTCTTCTAAACAACGTTGTAGAATATATTTTTGGTATGCAGGAACTTTTTGTGGTGGAATTTCAACACCTAAGTCACCTCTAGCAACCATGATACCGTCAGATGCTTCTAGGATTTCTTCGAAGTTATCAATACCTTCTTGGTTCTCAATCTTAGAAATAATCTTAATATCGTTATCACCGTGTTCTGCAAAGAATGCTCTAATTTCATCAACATCTGATGCTTTACGTACGAATGAAGCAGCTACGAAGTCATAACCCTTCTCTACACCAAATTGCAAGTCTGCTTTATCTTTGTCTGTCATTGCAGGTAATTGTGTGTTGATGTTTGGTAGGTTCATACCTTTATATGTTGAAACAGGTCCTTCATTTCTTACTACTGTCTTAACATCTTTACCTTCAATAGCAACTACGTCTAATTCGATTAGACCATCATCGATCATGATAACGTCGCCTGGTTTAACATCTTCGTGTAAAGTCTTGTAAGTACATGAAAATTGTGTTGCGTCACCTTCAATATCATCGTGACGAATAATTACTTCTGAACCTTTTTCTAGTAAAACTTTTTTATCTTTAAATTTACCAGTTCTGATTTCAGGACCTTTTGTATCTAATAGAGTTGCAACAATAATGTTTTCCTCTTCTGAAATCTTCTTGATATTTTTGAATCTACCACCATGTTCTTCGAAGTCACCATGTGAGAAGTTGAATCTTGCTACGTTCATACCATTTAACATTAGTTGACGTAATTTGTCCTCAGCTTCACATGCTGGTCCTAAAGTACATACTATTTTTGTCTTGCGCATATAATACTCCTTTTCTTTATCTTTCTTCTACTAAAGATGAGCCAAAAGCACATCTACAATATACATCATCTATTGTATATCTTTTTTAGCCTCTTGTGTAATTTTCTTTTTATTCAAAAGCTTTTCTTGAGCAGAATTTGCAAAATATTTATCATTTACTCTACCCATAAGATACAAGAACGCCATATCCCACATGTATTGGCACAAGTTAAACGCCTGTAGCAATAGAATAGGATAGAATACTATCACTGCTAATATTAATAATCCGACCAATAAACTAACAATTCCTATCATGAAGCCACCGATAAACAAGCCACTAACTTGGAATCTTGCTGTAGTTTCAGTTAGGAAATCTCCAACTGTTATGTTACCCCACTCAAGTATAGAGCCGATAGATACTGACTCAGGTATAATCAGCAGCTTAGCAACGTTGTTTATTATAACAATAAATAATGACAAATATTTAAACGCTAACACAGTCAACGCAACAATTCTTCCTGCAAAAGGTAATTTGAAATAAACTTTACAAATTATTGGACTGATTAAGAATAATACAACTAGCATTAATTTCATAAACCCAGTAAATTTGAACAAAGTTGCTGCACCTGTTAAATTTAGCTGAATAGCATTCACTGCCAGAGCCAAAAACATAATGAAACTATAAAAAAGCCAAGTTCCTTTATGACTTCTAGTTTCATAATCTGTATCGCTCCACCAAGAATGTAATAACATTCCCTCTAAGTAATCCATTTAGTATTCCTCAAATTCTTTAATATGTATCTTAATAAATTTCAAAACGTTTATTAACTTGCTTAATTAAATACTATTTTACCAGTAAATATGAATTTTTAACAGTTTCAAGATATTTAATTCTGTTAAAATATGCTCATGAGACTAGATAGAATTTTAGCCAATAGTGGCTTAGGTACAAGAAAAGAAGTTAAAGAATTTATTCGCAAAGGTCGAATAAGTTTGCATGGAGAAATTTTACGTAGCGGTAAGATTCAGATTGCTGATGCTGACAAAAGTGATTTGCTATTTGATAATGAAGCAATTAATGTTAGTAAACACCTCTACTATATAATGAACAAGCCAACAGGCTTTATTACTTCAATGGATACTGAGGATAATGATGCATTGGTACAAATTTTACCTGATATTTTCTTACACAAGAAAATAATGCCAGTAGGTAGATTAGACAAAGATACTAGCGGTCTATTAATCTTTACAAACAATGGAGAACTGATGCATCGTCTGCTCTCTCCTAAATATCAAATACCAAGAGTTTATTATCTAGAAGTTGAAATTTTAGATCATGTTTTCAACGGAGAAGATGTAGAAGCTGTCAGTCAAGGAGTCTGGTTGAATGAAGAAGAACAAGCTTTACCTGCTGAATTAGAGGTTCTTTCTGATAACTCTGCCTACTTAACTCTTTACGAAGGTAGATTTCATGAGGTTAAACGTATTATGCATGCTTTAGGCAAGGAAGTTACTGTTTTGCATAGAATAAGCTATGGATCTATTGAACTACAAGATGAAGTCGAATCAGAAATCAGAGAATTGAGCAAAGGCGAATGTCTTGAACTTCTTGATTCAGTTAGAATGAAATCAGATAAATTGTAGTAAAAAGCTGTGCAGTATTAATTACATGATGTGACCCACCAAGAGCTACTCCTCATCAAAAGCTTGTTGATACTCTGCCTCTTTTTCTCTATTTTTGGCTCTGTAATATTCTGTTTCTGGATCTGGATTTTTAGACTTGTTATTTATCTTTAACATTTCCGGATTGTACCACTCTGTAATACTGGTCAAAAGATTATAAACTGTTGCCTTAGCCATTTGATCTTGTTTAGTGCTAAACGCCACAGCTAGGTATTGCTCCTCTCCAATAATATCAATTCCATTCAAAGCTTGATTTTTGCTTAAATTAAATGCATAAACATGAGATTTATTTTCCCAGTCGTCTGGTAAATTTTCTTTTTTTACTCTACCGACAGCGGTACTAAAATAATCATTTATTAACTCTGGATGATTCTCTTCAATCTGATTATATAGATCATCCAAAGGCATCAATGCTCCTTTTTCCAAGAAAAATTCATATTGTTTCTTATCCAAAATTAGTACATCGAATGGATCTGCACCAGCGAGAAGTAAAGTTCGCACAGAATAAGACGCGTTAACAACTCTAGCCTCAGCTTCTTTATTATCTGAAATAAAATTGAAACTAGTTCTTAAATGATTTATTTCCTTATTTTGTTCATTAATTAAATTTTCAATTTTCAAACGTTTATCTACTTTTAAGGAATCTGCATTTTCCAGAAATTCACCAAAAACGCCAATAACCATGTCGTACTCAGGGGTATTCTTAACAGAAAAAATAATACCAAATATGAAGCCTAAAACAACTACAGCCCCCAAAAGATAATATTTACCATACTCCCAGATATTAACCCACTCGCCAGTTTTTTTGCCACCTATCTCTCTACCTTTGAAGCTATATTCTTCAAAGCCTCTCATAACATCATAAGCCTCATTGATCTGTCTATTAAACTCTGCAGATTCAGCAGTAACTTGACCTCTCATAGTCATGTTCTTACGAGTGTAAGCAGATTCAATTTCATAGTCATTAGCATTAACATCAACACCAAGTATTTTTGCTGCTTCTGCCCTGCTCATTCTAGTTTTTTTGTTCTCAGTATTTTCCATTAGAATCTCCTGTCAATCGAGGTGTGGTTAAACATTGTATTTTAATAAAGAAATTATAGCACATATGCTTGATTTAACTTTCAACTGCTTAGTTAACTGCTTAGTCAACTGCTTAGTTAACTGCTCAATATGAAATATGAAAATATGAATTTACCAACTACTTTTCACAATACAATACACAAAAAAACAGCACCCTACTAAGTAAGATGCTGTTTGTAAAATTTCTAATCTTTTCAAAATTATAATTTAGCCATAACAATGAAGTAAATTATGAATAGTAGTGATGAAACAATAATTATTGGGTTCAAATCCTTCCATTCTTTCTTTGCTATTTTTACAATTGTGTAAGTAATGAAACCAAATGCGATACCGTATGAGATTGAGTAGCTTAGACCCATGAAGATACTTGTGAAGAAGCATGGAACTGCCTCTGCTAGATCTTCCCAGTTAATTTTACCGAAGCTACCTAACATCATGATACCAACTACAATCAAAGCTGGAGCTGTTGCTGCACTTGGGATTACACTTGCTAATGGAGCAATGAAGATGCAGATTAAGAACATTATTGATGTAACTACTGAAGCTAGACCTGTTCTACCACCAGCACCAATACCTGCTGCTGATTCAACAAATGTTGTTGCGTTTGATGTACCTAAGATAGCTCCTGTTGATGTAGCAACTGAGTCTGCTACCATAGCTCTATCTAATCTTGTTTCGAAACCAACTGTTTCTTGCATCTTATCAACTTCTTCTTGTGAGAAAATACCTGAGCTTCTACCTGCACCGATAAATGTACCAATTGTATCAAATACGTCTGACAAGCTGAATGAGAAAATTGTAACAGCTGAGATTAACAATCTATCCCAACCACCTGTGAATAATGATGGAATACCTTCCTTTGTGAAGATTGCACCAAATGTTGTACCTAAGCCTTGGAATGCTTCTTTAACTGAAACAATATCACCATTTAAATGTGTAACACCAAAAGGAATACCAATAATAGCTGTTGCAACAATACCAATTAAAATACTACCTTTAACGTTCAATACTGCTAATACGATTGTAATTACTAAGCCAATCATAGCTACGATAAGAACAGGGTTTGTAAATGTTCCTAATGACGGGATTAAAGCTGTTGAACCTGCTTCACCTGCTGGAACGTTTTGTAATACACCAGCGTTAATGAAACCTAAGTAAGCAACGAAAATACCAATACCGCCACCAATAGCATATTGTAGGTTTTCTGGAATTGCTGCAATAATCTTCTTACGAACACTAGTAACTGTAATCAAGACGTTAAACACACCACAAATGAATACCATTGAAAGAGCTTCTTGCCATGTGAACCCTAACGCTTTTACAACTGTTAAAGCAAAGAATTGGTTCAATCCCATACCTGGGGCAACTGCATAAGGCACGTTTCCATATAGACCCATGATTAAAGTACCAATAGCTGCTGATAAAATAGTTGCTAGGTAAACACCACCCCATGGCATGCCTGAACTAGACAATACACTTGGGTTAACAATTAGAATATAACTCATTGCAAAGAATGTAGTTAAACCTGCTAAAACTTCTGTAGAAATATTAGTTCCATATTTCTTCAATTTGAAAAACTTTTCCATTTACGCACTCCTTCTTAAATACGAACTTTATGTTTAAGAGTATACATTAAGAATTTGTAAATGTCGAACATTTAATTTAATTTCTCTATGCATGTTTCGAGTTTTCGTGTTTTTACACAATTAGTATTGTGACAAAATGCATTATTTTTTTGTAAATTACCATTTCAAGAAAGCAATATCCGAACGTTTAATCAAATAATGATCCAAGTCCTACTTTAATGGCACCGTTTTGTAGATCATGTCCGTCTATTCTAACCAAAGATTGAATATCTTTAGGTTTAACCTTTTCTGCATCAACATTTTCACAGAAAATGTATCTTGCAACGACAGTTGAATCAAAAATATTAACCAACTGCTCCATACCTTTTATTGTTCCACCACCTCTAATAAAGTCATCAACTAAGATAACCTTAGAGTTTGGTCTGATACTCTCTCTTCCTATTTCCATGTTTTTTACCAATCTTGGATTAGATTGAGATGAGTACTTAATAGATACCGTAGATCCTTCTGTGACTTTAGATTCTTTTCTTGCAATTAAAGTAGGAACGTTTAATTCATAACTTAAAGCTTGAGCAATAGGAATACCTTTTGTGGCGACAGTCATTATATAGTCAATATCGTCGTCCGGATGCTGGCTCGCTAAGATTTTACCAATTTCTCTAAGAACATTGGGTTTCTCAATCAGATCTGAAATATAAATATAACCACCAGGTAGAATTCTCTTCTCATCATCAATTAATTCAATAATAGATTCTACGAGTTCAATTTGTTTCTCTCGTGGAATTAGTGGTATATACTCGAAACCGCCACTTACACCAATATATGTATTAACTTGACCTAGGCCTTGGTGTTGAAAAGTTTTGCGCAAAATAGCAACATCTTCACTTATGGAAGATTTAGCCGCACCATATCTTGTTGTAAAGTCTTTTAATGTAAATAACTTATGTGGATTCTGCACCAAAAGTGCTGTCATGTCGACTAAGCGTTCACTACGTTTAAAATTCATTCTGCTCACCTGCACATATTTTCGATTACTCAAAAATGTTTATTGTTCGTATTCTACACTATTTTTTCTCTTTGTGCTCTATATTTATTCATTATTTATATGGTTATATCTTTTCTTAGACAGCTCTTGCATTACTTAATTTGAATTTAAATAATCTCTCGCAGGAGATTCCCTCCTCCAAGCTGCTCTATACTAGCAATATCATATATATGCAAATTTCCTTGATAAAAATAAATATCCCAGTAATCAGTGTCTGTCTCTAGGTATCTATTACTTAAATCCCTAAGCACCCCGTTGTGACCTATAATTAGTAAGGTTTCTAATCTCTCATCTAATGATGATTTGATAGCATCAATAAAGGCAGTATTAATCCTGTCTTTAAAATGCGAGTAAGATTCAGCACCTTGCGGTTGGAAATTTATCGCATCTTCAATATACGCCCACCACTCATCAGGATACTTAGCTTCAATTTCATCTGCATTAAGACCTTCCCAGCGTCCAAAGCTTTTTTCCCTGAATCTCAGATCATGTATTACTTCAGCGGTGTAATTATTTGCTCCAGTTATTATTTGGGTTGTTAACATAGTTCTTTTGACACCACTAGTATAAATTTTGTCAGGATTAAATTTATTTTTTTCTAGCTTTTTTGCCAAATCTAAAGCTTGCTCTCTTCCCAGCTCAGTTAAATCCGGGTCCAGTTCTCCATAGAATTTCTTCCCAAGATTTAAAGTAGTTTGTCCATGTCTTGCCATGATTAAACGCATGTTACCAATACTCCTATATTTATTAAAGTAAGAATTTATATGGGATTCATAAGCAGCTTATAAAATCAAATTTATATAATCAATAAGATTATCTATAACTAACATCGCCAAAATAAATACGACATTAACAATCTGACAAGACGCACCTAAAGTATCTCCAGTCATTCCATTAATTTTTTTGTGTACGAATATTTTATAACCATAAAGTACTAAGCACGTAATGATATAAGCAATTATTGCTCTCCAGGAGAACATCAGAGTCATTATGACTAAACTTAAAATTTGAGAGATTATGATCTGATACTTAGGAACATTCTCTGAAATCTTACCCTGTCCTTGCTCGTTAGCGTACTTGTAATTCCAATGCAAAAATGCCATACCTGCTTTAGACACCATATATATACCGGCAACATACATTGAAGCTGAAACAATAATTTTTATATCGAAACTAATGTTTGTTATGAAAGCTCTAGTCAAAAATTCTTTTATCGCAAAGAAAAATAACATTACATAGGAAATTAAAGCAACTGTACCAAAGCTGCCAATTCTAGAATCTCTCATGATTTCTTTCATTCTTTCAGGACTTCTACCTGAAAATAAACCATCAGCAGTATCTGCAAGACCGTCAAAATGTAAGGCGCCAGAAATCATAGCATCTATCGTAATTAAAATCATTAAAGAAACTTCTAATGTTTTTAGCAAAAATAAGCTCAACCCAAAAATAATTCCTAGCAAACCCCCATAAATCAAACCGAAAATCGGCAAAAACCAAATACTATTCTTGAACGTTTTTTCAAAATCTTTGAAATCATATCTTATAGGTATTCTCGTAAAAAACAGTAAATATACCATGAAACTGTCTAACATCTTGACCTCATTTCTGCCATTCTTATTCTTCGCTATACGTAAATTTTGCTGCTATTCTGCTATATTAAACTTCCAATAAATCTAGCTTCCCTATCCTTAAACGCTTCTAAAATTGTGTCAAGTTTTTCTTCTTCAACAGCTATTAGCACTGTGCTAGCTGGACCTGCAGATTTATTCAACTCAGGATCATCCTGTAAGTCATTATCCAGTTTAAAACTCAAACCATTGACCGCAGCCAATGTCTCAGCCTCATATAAAATCCCTTTCGATCCAACCGGAACAATCTCTTTAACTTCAGGTAGTGATCTTAATTTTTTCACATCCTCATAACGAATCATTTTATTCTCAAACTCTAGAACCTCAGTTCCCACTGCTCTTCTACCTACTTGGACAACTAAGTTCCCCGCTTTAGCCTTATTTATTAAAATCTCATCATTTGAAACTTCTCCTACTAGAAGAACAGACACACTAGTCATTGAAGTAGGCATATTCTCTTCGGTACTACCATTTTGCATTACCTCTGAGAAGCCAGCTAATTTAAGCTCTGATTGTATACCTTCGATCATCTTCTCACCAGTAGGATTAAGTTCATTTCCGAGCAGGTTAAACGTCATAGTAGGATCGGCATTAATCGCTAATAATTCTATTAAAGCTACTCTGAGACAATATCTTGCTGTAAGTTCAGGCGATACATTCAAATAATCTGAAGGCTTCTCCCCACTACTTGAGGATGTATCACAGGAAAAAACTAAACTATTTCCTCCCATGTCCATGATAGTTAAATCTCTATATCGTTTAGCCTTTTGCACACTGACACCTCCAGAACACTAATATGTTTGTTTACATTCACTGATAAAATTATTAGTATTTTTATATTATACTGAAGATACAATAAAATGTTAAAGGACTAAATATGAAAAAATTCAAACACAAATTGGGATTAATTCTTATCTTATCTGCTAGCCTAATGGTCTCTGCCTGTAACACACGAACTGGAGTTGAGTCGAACGACAATTCAGAAGAAGCTAACGAAATAGATTCTTCTGATATTAAAGATACCGAAAACACCCACAAACTAACAGTTCCTAATAAGCTCTCCCAGAAAACAGATGGGAATTCTGAGTCAACAAGTCTAACTAATTCTAATGATAATAATACTAGTCTAACAGTAAGGAAAGGTTCTAAAAATACATCAGGTGAATCGAAAGTAGACGATAAGGTTAAAAATCCTTCAAGAAAATCAACAAAATTTAATTCAGATAAATCTAACCAAAACAGTATAGATAATAGTAATAGTACTAATAAAAACAAAGAACAAGCAAATTCTCAGAAAACTGAAGAAAAGTTTGATTTTACTAAAATTAAACTTGGAAATAAAACTCTCGCACTTCCCTTTTCTACAAAGGCTTTGGTAGATCTAGGTTACGAAAGCACAAAAACTGGAAAACTAGAGCAATATAGTTACGCATTAGATGTTCCTTTTATTCAGAGTGATGCCAGAGATGATGTTGTAACAGTCGATATAATCAATCTTGAAGAGAAACCAAGACCAGTAGAATCTGCACCAGTTTATTCAATTACTATTAATAACTATGGAGTTTTCTCTAAGCTAGAACTAGGTAACGGTATAAGCTTTGACTCAAGTCGAGAAGATATTATTAAAGCACATTCTAATAAATATAGTGGTGTTGCCCAAATTAAAGGTGGCAATAACGAAACTATTATAAAATTCAACTCTACCGAAAATGAAGAAATTAGTATTGAATATACTTTGATAGATTCCAAGCTTATTAGGATAAAACTAACAACTGATAAGTTTCTAGCTCCCCAATAATAGATTGGCGTTAGATATTAAATTGGTTTTAGTAGTAGGCCAATTAAATTTTTTCTAAATTTGCTAAAAGGATTTCTTAAAAATTTCTGCAAGAAATGAAAATACTCCTGGGAATTAAATCCTAGGAGTATTTTATATTCTCAACTTCTTTGATTTTTAAATATCATGAAGATTTTTAATTATATTTAAAGCGAATTAATCTTCTTTTCTTCTAACTGCTAACATTAATCCAGAAATCACTAATAGGAATAATGATACTCCAATTGATATTTCTACTCTCTCACCTGTTGTTGGCACCTCTGGAGTAGTTGTTGGACTTGTAGTTGGAACAGTAGAACTTGTTGTCGGAACTGTTGTAGTACCTGTAGTTCTAGTTGTAGTTGTTCCAGTTGTGGTAGCTCCAGTTGTGGTTGTTCCAGTTGTGGTTGTTCCAGTTGTAGTTGTTCCAGTTGTAGTGGTTCCGGTTGTAGTAGTTGTGGTTGTAGGCTCTGTTGTAGTAGTCGTAGTTGTTGCTTCAGTCGTTGTAGTAGTAGTTGTTGTAGTTGTAGTAGTTGTTGTGGATTTAGATTTATTCTTAATTGTAAATCCTTTTTCTACATCTCCACTAATTTTACTATCATATCCTGAGATTTCTTTTTCTCTTACAGAGTACTCTATCTCTACACCATTATTTTCTTTTGGAAGATTTTCAAATACAGTTTTCCACTCAGTACTTGCATCTATTTTTCTTACCTCTACTGTATACCACTCTTCTGTGCCTTCTAACCTAGCTAGTAATTCAACTTCAATTGAATCTGGTCTGGTCTTGTCTTTGTTATCATTATCATCCCAAACCTTGCTTACTGGTACTTTTGTAAGTTCTTTTTCAACACCGAATGTAACGTTACCGTTAGATCCGATACCACCACCTCTGGTATTAGATTTATTTCCAGAGATAATTACTTTTCCAAGTTTTTTTGCAAATTCGTTTGCTTGTTCGGCTGTGTGTAAAATAAGCTCCTGTCCACTTATTTTCAGTATACCTTTATGTTTTTCAGGTTCTAAGAAAGAATTATCTTCATTTTGCCATTTATATAAATTTCCACCGAGCATTCTATCTGATATATCATATTCAGCTTTCCCACTGTGAGGGCCATAACCAACCGTTGATAAAATATAGATTTCATTACCTTTGCTTGCATTATTTTCATACAGGGCAACACCATCTGTTACGTAAATCTTCGTTTTAGCAATTGGACAGGCTGCATATCCTGCACCTTCAAACTTAGAATCATTGTTATATATTAAAGCATTCTTCAAATAAAGCTCACCATTTGCTCCATAGTATGCGTTAGCTCCATTTACATAAATTCCTCCACCACCAAATTCCATAGTACCTATTCCTGAAGCATCCATGGTGTTATTAATAATAGCTCCACCTATGATAGAGGCTCTTGATGCTCCACCACTAAAGTATTTAGCTTGTACAAATATACCTCCACCAGCAGCTCCAGCTGTATTTCCTGCAACAATTCCTCCCGACATGTTTAGAGTATTAGTTGGTCCCCACTGGCTTGATCCTAAGCTAATACCACCGCCAAGTTGAGCAGATTTATTATTTAGAACTTTAGCGTCTCCACTTAAATTAATTGTAGAATTCTGCGTTGCAATTATCCCACCACCAGCAGAATATACTTGCCTATCACTTTCCCAGTCTATGACTCTTCTTGATCTATTTTCTTGAATTACACCACCAGAAAAATTAAGAGTTGATTTTGCTAAATAAATTCCTCCACCTCTGGTTGCCTGATTGTGCTCAATCAAACCTGCGGTCATATTAACAGTCGATCCATATGCTCTAACTGCACCACCTTCGGTAGCATAATTTTCTATATCTTTAATATCATTATTTCTTAAAACGGTGCCTTCTTTAATATTAAGTGTTGCACCATCATTTACTGATATTAGCGACTTTTCTATACCTAGATTATTATCACTATTACCATCTATAATTATATTACTTAAACTAGCCGTTTTATTACTTGGAACTTCAAATAAATAATCATTGAAATTCTCGCTTCTAATAACTTCCGTTCTAGTTCCTGACAAATCAATATTGCCTTCAAGTTTCGTTGTTGACATAACAATTATTTTCTTATTTCTATTCTTATTCTTTGTTGCTAACTCTTTTGCTCTGGCAAAACTCTTTACAGGCTTCTCCTCGCTATTACCATCATTATTATCATCACCAGCTTTGCCATCCAGATAAATATCATAGTTAATTTCTTTTGTTTTTATGGTTTTAGCCTGTATTACTTTTGCATCTTCAGATTTACCATAAGTTTCTTCGTCAATCAACAATTTCGGCAATTTCAAAATCATTTTTCCATTAACTTCTTCAAGATAAATGTCAAAATGCAATAAATAAGGTTCTATGAAATCCCCATTATCTTTTTTGTAATATTGGACTTCTACATCTTTATATGGAACAGTAATTCCATCATAGGTTAATTTCTCGACCCAAGAGTAGTCTTCACTTGTGTAGGTCATTTTCTTTATAATTGACTTACCTGTATGAGTATGTAATTCGTATTCAATATCAAAATCTTTTAAAGCCCACTCATTTTGGTCAAAAACATTAAACTCCGGATGATCCATATAATAATTACTATAAACTGTAAACAAGTTTTCATAGTTAGAGAGTGAACCCCTATAAATATCAAAACTTAAAGAATATTCTTTCTCTGGTTCCTCAACCTGAGGCTCTGCGTTAATATTAGTGCTACTAAAAACAAGCAAAAATCCTAAGACTAAAGAAATGACAGTAATTAAACTGTATTGTTTTATACTTTTCATATAAAAGCCCTCCCAAACAAATACAATATATTCTATTCTTCATTATTCAATGAGATAAAAATATATTTAAGTAACATTATAAAATATTTTTTAATATTATTTTCTATAAAAACTAAAGGACAGACTTCAATATTAAGTCTGTCCAATTTTTTAAGCGTACAAAAAAATTCAATTAATCTTCCTTTCTTCTAACTGCTAACATTAATCCAGAAATTACTAATAGGAATAATGATACTCCAATTGATATTTCTACTCTCTCACCTGTTGTTGGCACCTCTGGAGTAGTTGTTGGACTTGTAGTAGGAACAGTAGATCTTGTCGTCGGAACTGTTGTAGTACTTGTTGTTCCAGTTGTAGTAGTTGCAGTTGTAGTGGTTCCAGTTGTTGTGGTTGTAGGCTTTGTTGTAGTAGTCGTAGTTGTTGCTTCAGTCGTTGTAGTAGTTGTTGTAGGTTTAGGTTTATTCTTAATTGTGAATCCTTTTTCTACATCTCCACTAATTTTACTATCATATCCTGAGATTTCTTTTTCTCTTACAGAGTACTCTATCTCTACACCATTATTTTCTTTTGGAAGATTTTCAAATACAGTTTTCCACTCAGTACTTGCATCTATTTTTCTTACCTCTACTGTATACCACTCTTCTGTGCCTTCTAACCTAGCTAGTAATTCAACTTCAATTGAATCTGGTCTGGTCTTGTCTTTGTTATCATTATCATCCCAAACCTTGCTTACTGGTACTTTTGTAAGTTCCTTTTCAACACCGTAAAATACAGTACCATTGGATCCTATACCTCCACCACAAGTTTCAGATCTATTACCGGATATAATTACTTTGCTAATACTTTTGCCAAATTCGTTTACTTGCTCGTTGGTATGTAACGCAAGGTACTGCTTATGTTGTTCTATTTTGCCTTTATGCTCTTCTGGTTTTAAGAAAGAACCATCATTTTTTTGCCATTTATATAAACTTCCACCAAGCATTCTATCTGATATATCATATTCTGGGTGTCCAGCATGGCCAGCAAATCCACCTTCCTCAACTGGAGCAGGATTTGTATTACAGTATATAAACAACTCATTTCCAAAATTTTCAGCCTTATTGCCATATAAAGCCACACCATTAGTTACATAAATTCTTGTTAACGAAACTGGACAAGCTGCATATCCTGCACCAAATAATTTAGCACTATTATCTGTAACTATAGCATTTCTTAAATGTAGTTCTCCATTATAAAAATTAAATCCTGGACCAAACCCATTTACATAGATACCTCCACCGCCAAAAGCATGAAGCATTTTTCCTGTACCTTTCATGGTATTATTAGTAATTCTACCAGAGTTAATATATGCTCTATTTCTATGGGTCTTATATCCTGCTTGTATGAATATTCCTCCACCACAAGCACCAGATTCATTAGAGTCAATAACTCCACCATTCATATTTAGCGTATTATCCCCGTCCAAAGTAACGCCCTGTGAACCAATAGCAACTCCACCACCAGTTTCTTGAGAATAATTGTTTTGCACCAATGCATCACCAGACATATTAAGAACACCTACATTATCTACACATATACCACCACCTGAAGCAGCATAGTTTGAAGCATTCTTTATAGAACCAGACAGTGCCTCGTTATTCTCTATTACACCACCCGTAAAATTAAATGTGGCACCTTTTTGAACAGAAACACCACCACCGAATGTAGCATTATTATTTCTGATAATACCGGCACTCATATTTAAAGTACCAGAATATACATCAATAGCACCACCTTTGGTAGATTTCTCAACGTCCTCTCCTGTAGCTATCTTATTATTTTCTAAAATTGTATTATCAGCAATAGTTAATGTTCCTAATACCTCTAATAGAGATTCTTCACTGTTACTTGCATTCTCACTATTACCATTTATTGTAATATCAGTTAACTTCGCACTATTTCCTTTATCAACTCTAAAAAGATAATTATTATAATCATTTGCTCTATAGACTTTTGCATTTGTTCCCTTTAGAGATATACCACCTTCTAGATTAACGGTTCCTGAAACATATATAGTTTTGATATCTAAATTACCACTTGCCAACTCTTTAGCTTTAGCAAAAGTCTTAACGGCAGTAGCAGCACTTTTACCATCGTTATTATCATCTCCAGCTTTGCCATCTAGATAAATAGCATTAGTAGATTGTACTACCTCATTTTGCTCGCCTGTTTCAACATTTTGAGGCTCAGCGTTAAGATTCATACTGCTAAACGCAAACAAAAACCCTAAAACCAAAGCCATCACTGAGATTAGGCTATATTTTTTAATTTTACTCACTTAAATTCCTCCTCAATACAATATCCAATTATCCATAGTAACACGAACTTAGCCTGAAAAATGTTAATTCTGGCAGCAAATATATAATAAATAAAAATTCAATTAAAAATAAAACGAATTGGATAGATAATGCTCTAATAGAATAAATCTAAGCCACCTGTAAACTAGAATTAATCTTATTTACAATCTCAACTAATTCTTTTATTTGTTGAATATTTTGTTGAAACACCACAGAAATACTTCCAATGCTCTTGAACGGCTCCTCTTGGAATTGTTTTACTTCGAGATAACCATTATTCTCGAAATATTGCATAAGTACACGCATAAACTCCATTTGATCTCGATTCAAATCATAAGCATCTAGGAATTCAGCAAAAGCTTTTTGCACAGCTGCTTTGTCCAGACCTGTAATCTCACGGATTAATTGAGCTATAGGCTTCTCGCCATAATAGGACCTATAATCCTCCGCAGTACCCAAATCATGGAATAATACATTCTCTATTTCTCTTAGGTCAGCCGAACTTATACTCTCGTTATTATAAATTTTCTGAATTACAGGATTTGTACTTTGCTCTCTAATATACGCTTCCACCTTATCCCTATAGTTACCTAAGTTAAGCGTTTGATACATTGGCGTTTCATCTTCACTTATCTTCAAGAACTCATCTTTTAAATTTATCTCATACCATTTAGGTGGAGTAAATGGGATAAGCTGCACCAAGTCTCTTATCTCTTCACGTATCTTCTCTAATCTTATTACGGATGCATTCTCCCAGAAACTTTCGTCCAACAACTCATTAATTACTTCTGACTTTGCTTGAACCTGTGGAATATTTCCTAAACTGGTCAAAGCTTGGGCAATTCCAATAACTGTATTAACTGCTCTTGTTGGCACACGGTCTAATAAGACTCCAATTTCTACAACTTGCATTAATAGATCGAATCGTTGCACTACCTCCGCATCAGAACTCGCATGTATCAACGGTGCAATATGCTCCTCTAACTCTGCCGTATCTAATAAACCAATGCTTTGCCAATTTAATTCTTCTTTATACTTAACTACGTATTGTAAGTGTTGACGTACACGGAAGTTCTCTTCGTCTAGCTTATTGATTTCTCCAAGTACTTCTTTTAATAACTTCTCTCTTAGCTCTACATATTCTTTTTCATCTTGATAAGCTAATGCACTTAACTCTTTGATTAAATCTACTTTTACAAGTAACAATCTCTCGGTCAAAGATCTACCTATCTTGGTATTGTCATCCTTGGTCGCTACTCTGAAGTATTCGAAGTTAGATGCATAGTCAAATATTAGGAAGTATTCTTTGTCTTGTCCTGGTCCTAGTAAGTCTTTACACAGTCTAGTACCTCTACCTACCATTTGCCAGAACATGGTTTTGGAGCGAACTTTCTTAAAGAAAACTAAGTTTTGCACTTCTGGTACATCAATACCGGTATCGAGCATATTTACAGAAATTGCTATCTGAGGGAGCTTATCTTTTACCGAGAATCTATCAATTAAATCCTGAGCATAATTAACGTTATAAGTTATAACAGCTGCGTAGTTGGGGTCTTTCTCCGGATAAAGCAAATCGAAGCGCTCCTTAATTAGGTCTGCATGTCTCTGATTCTGGGCAAAAACTATAGTCTTGCCTATATCATTGCCACTTGAAGTTCTCAATCCATGCTCCATGAAGTGCAAAATGACTTTGTCTATAGTATCTATATTAAATACCCAGTTATTAATCGCTGAACCTGCAATCTCGGAACCCACCTCATCGGCGAAAGTATCTTCAAACAACTCCTGCTCCTCTGGACTTAAATCATCATATTTTATACCATCAACAGGGAATTTAAGCTCTGCTTCTACCGTTCTATAATCTACCAAGTAACCTTCATTAACTGCTTCTTCTAAATCATAGGCAAATGTTGGCACGCCATTCTCTAGGTTGAAGATCTCGTAAGTATTCCTATCTATATCCTCTCTAGGTGTAGCAGTAAGTCCTAGTATCATGGAATCGAAGTAATCAAATATCGCCTGATACTTCTTATAGATACTTCTATGAGCTTCGTCAATGACAATTAGGTCGAAATGTCCAACAGAGAAAATTCTATCTTCTTCATCATTTCTGAGATTGTCTATTGCGTTCATCATGGTTGGATATGTGGAGAAAATCATTCTCGCAGTTCTCGGATCGTTATCTGCTCTATTACTCTCAGTAAGATTTGCTACTGTAAGTTCTGGCAAAAGCTTATTAAAGTTTCGCATTGCTTGCTTAACTAGCGCAGTCCTATCTGCTAGGAAAAGTATATTCTTTGCCCAGTTAGCTCTCGTCAATACATCTACTATGGATATAGCCGTTCTCGTCTTACCGGTACCTGTTGCCATAACCAATAGGGCATCTCGCTTATTCTGAGAAAAAGATTCCAAAGCTGAATTAATCGCTAGTCTTTGATATGGTCGACTCGCTATTTCTGTATTAATTCTAACTCTGTTTAATGAGCTCTTGATCTTTCGCCTATCGATTAAGCGTTGTAAATCATCTTGGGTATAGAAGCCTGAGACTTTCCTTCTACTGACGTCATCAGTAAACCACATGCTAAAACCATTAGTGATAAATATAAAAGGTTTTCTACCAAATTGCTTCTCAATTAGTTCTGCATAAAGTTCTGCTTGGTGTGCTCCCACGTTTGGATCTTTTTGAGTGCGTTTAGCTTCTACTACTGCCAGAGGTAGACCGTCTTTTCCATATAAGACATAATCTGCGAAACCTTTCTCCGCATGATTAGGCATGCCTTTGAGCTCTAGCTCTTCCTCGACATTTTGTCCAAGCTTCCAGCCTGCCAAAGCTAAATCCACGTTAATAAATTCTTTTCTGGTTATTTCTTCTGTGATTGGGTCTAGCTTGAATGGAGCATGGTGGATAGTCTCTGCTTGTTGACGTTTCTCTGTCAGCTCTTCTTGGACAGTGTCGTCTGCTTCTTCACGAACTTCGGCAAGAGATTTGGTGTTATCTACTTTAGCTTCTGCAACAAGCTTTTCTTTCTCCAAAGCATTTAGTCTCTCGAGAAGTTTCTTGGCGGTTGGGACTTTGTTCTCGTCAAAAGTCCTCTCCTGATAATTATCCCCATAGCTATAATCTATCCATTGGATAAATTCAAAAAGGTTTCTCAAGGAGGTCATAGCAGTACTCTGGTTGATTTTACCGGAGTTATGGGCAGCGTTGTTTCCTGCTTTTACTATAAATCTAATTGTATGCAAAACATCTTTACCAACTATATCGACAAAAGTGTAGTCGTTTATTAGAGCTGAGAGTCTATCGTCATATGGTAAATGTAAGTCCATATCGTACTTGTACATCCATTTGACTGCTAATTCTAAAGCTCTACGACTCATAATGCAGGTACTGACTGTACTAGATAGCATGGCTTGTTCTGCATCTATGCAGGCTCTTGAGAACTCTTGATAGTCGGACTCTTTTAGCAAGAACTTGAAGTTTGACATTTTTACTGTGGACCTCCTTTCTGTGTGTTGGTTTTTTAGTTTTTTTGTGGTTAGTTTTGCTTATCCTTTATTCTACCCTAAATTCCCACTAAATGCCTCTTGCATTAAAGCATCAAAGAGCGTTTCCATTTCTTTTAATGATGTTTGAAGTTTAGCTTTTTCGGCTTCTATGGCTTCAACTTTAGCTGTGAATTGTTCTTGGAGTTCTAGTGGTGGAAGGATAATATCTATTTCTAGCATTTCTTTAGCATTAATATTTGCTTGTCCTATAATTCCTTTTGCCATATGCCTCAATACTTTCTTTAAATAAGGTGAGTTCATTTGAACATTTAAAAACTGAGGTAATATATATTTTTCATCAATTCGTAATCTTATTAAATAACCTGCATATGCCATTGGTTCTTCTAAATCATATAATGCTGTTTTGCCTACTAGTTCAACACTATTTGTTCTATTGAATAAAAGATCATTTTTCTGTACTAAATACTTGTCTCTTTCATCTTCTGCTAAATCAATATATTTCAAATCTGATAAATCTAATTTTCCATCATATGTTATATTACCCATTCTTAATATTGGATACTGCTTTACTTGATCTGATG
This sequence comes from uncultured Fastidiosipila sp., assembly GCA_963510375.1. Lineage (GTDB taxonomy): Bacteria > Bacillota > Clostridia > Saccharofermentanales > Fastidiosipilaceae > Fastidiosipila. The sequence continues at coordinate 24,352 of CAUPES010000002.1, read as the reverse complement.
CTTTAGAACTTGATCCATATTGAGTGGAAGTATAAATATCTTTTATTTTAACTACTTTAAATCTTTTTTCGTAAACATCTCCAAACATCTCATAAAATACGCTTTGAACTAATTCATCTAATGCTGCTATTTGTGCTTTGCGGGTGGAGATTAGAGATTCTATTAATCTTATATTTTTTACTATTTTTTTTTGCTGGGATAAATTTATGACTGGCAAGAGTATTTTAGATAAATTAGATGCAATTATCTGTGGTTGTACTGAACCTGTAATGACGTCATCAAATCCTCTATATTTTAAATAATAAAACAAGAACCATTTATCAAATGTCTTTTCATCTAAATTATTTAAGGTCATGGCATTTCCATTAATGTAAGAATATGGCAATGACATATTAACTTGACCACAAGTTCCACGACATGTAATGCATATAGTTTCTTCAACATGAGAGTATTTACTATAATATCCTATTTTCCCATTCGCCCCAAATAAAGGATAACCTTTTTCTGTCATATCTTTTTTAGGAATTGTTTTAAATTGTTTTGGTATACAAACATCCCCTAACTTAACCCATTCCATACTACTCACCTAGCAAGCCTTTCAACTCTTCTAGACCAGTCTGGATTTCGTCTTCCATTTCCTGGAGTTTAGCAATAATCACCTCTGGAGCTTCATATTCAATCGTTTCATAGATAATTTCTCTATATTTATTGATACTGAGGTCATAATCTTTCTCAACAATTTCAGCTTTAGACACCATGAAAGACTTCTCTGTACGAGCTCTATCAGTTTCTTTTTCCAGATTATGGAAACGCTCAATTATATCTGGAATATCATTAGCATCAATTGGATTACGGTTATCGTTGAGGGAATAACCATCATTTTCCATATCGTAGAACCAGACTTTATCCGTACCACCTATACCGGTCTTGGTGAAAATTAACACTGCTGTTGAAACCCCTGCATACGGTTTAAACACACCACTAGGCATGGAGATTACAGCTTCTAATCTATTCTCTTCTACAATAGCCTGACGTAAGGATTTATGAGCTCTAGAAGAACCGAACAACACACCATCAGGCACAATAATTGCTGCCCTACCACCAATTTTTAGCATTTTAATAATCAGGTCAACAAATAATAATTCAGTTTTCTTAGTCTTAATACTTGCTAGAATATCGCTAGCAACAATATCGTAGTCTAGAGATCCAGTAAATGGCGGATTGGCAAGAATCAATGAGAATTTCTCTCTATCAGGGTTATCCTCTGACAAAGAGTCTTGATAAGAGATTTGAGGATTCTCAACCTGGTGGAGCATCATGTTCATGGCACCAATACGTAGCATAGTCGTATCCATATCATAACCGGTAAACATGGAGTTATGATAATGCTTAGCTTTTTCCGAATCATAGAATAAATCTTTGTGCTTATCTCTTAGATAATTCGCAGCACCAACGAGAAATCCTGCAGTACCCATAGCAGGATCACATATGGAATCTTCAGGAGTGGGCTGAACTAGGTCAACCATCATATTTATAATATGTCTTGGAGTTCTAAACTGACCATTAGTACCAGACTGCTGTAATTGTGAAAGCAGATACTCATAAATGTCACCTTGCATATCTCTATCATCAGTTGGCAGCTTATCTACAGCTTCAACCACTTTTTGCAAAGTACTAGGTTTATTAATTTGGAAAATCGCATCTTTCATATAACGAGAAAAAGATGTCTCGCCGTCATCACCTTGCAGACTTTTAATAAAAGGAAAAATCTCCTGCTGCATTAAGGTAAATAGCTCAGTAGCTTCTAAATTCTTAAACACATGCCAACGATATTCAGGCTTGTCATTAGGGAATATTGAAACATGCTCGAAACCAAGAAAATTCGCATCTTGTTCCTTGCCGAGTTCAGTTTGGTCCAGGCTCTTCATGAAAATTAAATAGGTTATTTGTTCAATATTAGTTAAGGGATTGGAGCTCCCCTCGTTCCAGAGTGTCTCCCAGATTGCATCTACTTGCTTTCTCAATTCACCAGTTAGCATATTTCACCTCTTAAGAATAGTAGTGGAATACATAATTTTTCTTGCTTAGTATTGTCTAAAGGATTATTAACTTTAGCATTCCACATTAAGTCCATTATAAGGTAAAAGCTTAATTTTGGCATAGGGATTTAATGATTGGTTATTACCAACTGCCAACATTTGGTATTTTCAACTCCCAAGTTTTGATGTTTATTATTCTGGTAAATATTATCTAAAATAAAACCTATCGAATTCGATAGGTTTTCTGGTCTGTATTTTCCATTGTTTCTCATTAACTCGAAGAATTAATTTATATTTAATTCTTAATCATTTATTTTTTCTAGTTTCTCAAACATCCAATCGGAATAACGTAAATACCATCTTCCCTTCTATAAGCATATCCTGTTCCAGTAATTACTGCTAAGAAAGATGGTTTATTCATGGAGTTTTGGTCAACTTGATCAACAAAACGTTTCAAACTTTCTGCACCTTCTTCAATAGCTTTATTACCTAATTTAACCTCTATAGCTGCCCATTTTCCGTTATTAAAATGTAAAATCGCATCAGATTCTTGTCCATTATAATCTCGATAATGGTACACTTTTCCTCCTAGACTTTCTGCATAGATTCTTAAATCTCTAATAACTAATGACTCAAATAACAAACCCATTGTTTCTAAATCATTAACTAAGTCTAATGGCTTAGCATCAAGAAAATATGCTGCTATAGCTGGATCAACGAAATGTCTTGTCGGACTTGTGGAGATCATTGTTTTAGACCTTAGTTTTGGGCTCCATGCTTTCAAATCTTCAATGACAAATATTCTTTGCAATGCCTCTAGATAATCACCTACAGTTTTTCTATTTATAGAGTCAAAGTTATTAGTAACATCGTTAGTAATCGTTTTTATTGTAGCTTGCGTAGAAATATGTCGTGAATATGACCTTAAAACTTGAAAAACCTTTTCACTATCGCGACTAATGCCATCTGCTGTAGAAATTTCCGTATTTACTATAGATCTACAGTATCCTGCCACTTGTCTTTGTTTAACATCTTGAGCTCTATTAACTGATGCAGGCCAACCACCACCAACAATCAAATTAGCTATATCCTCTATACTGTGTGCTGATTGGCTCCCTATATCTTCACCATTTAGCAAATCAGAAAGACTAACATCTCCTTTAGATTCACCACTTTCAAAGAGACTTAATGTTCTCATCTTTAATCTTGAAATTCTTCCTGTTCCTGAATGTGCCATTAAAGATTCATCAACACTCGTTGAACCAGTAAGTATATACAAACCTGTTTCACCTCTTTTATCAACACTGAACCTAACTGCATCCCATAACTGAGGAGCATCCTGCCATTCATCAATTAATCTAGGATTATCACCTTCCAATAACAAAGATGGTTTAATATCTGCTAGTCTTAAATTTTGTTCTCTGTTATCAGGATCTTGTAGGAAGAGTGTACTATTTGCTTGGTTTAAACCAGTGGTTGTCTTTCCACACCACTTTGGTCCTGTTATCAGCACTGCACCGAAAGCTTCTAATTCTTCTTTCAATAGATCGTCAACTAGTCTACGTAAATATTCTTTCATAATCAGCCTCCTGGATATATTATACACTATAACTCCCAGGATTTGACGTTTTCAACTCCCAACATTTGACATTTTCAACTCCCAAGATTTGGTGTTTTCAACTCCCAAGATTTGGTGTTTTCAACTCCCAATATTTGGTGTTTTCAACTCCCAATATTTGATATCTTTTATTATCCATCTCCAGAAACAATTTCAATAGTTCTATTTTTTACTCATTTTTAAGAAAATAATACAACCTACACTTAATCCCTCTGAGGTCTATCTTTAGAAGGTGTTTTCAGTGCTATGAACAGAGTATTATTTATCTGTGCTGGATAAGTCTCTAACATTACTCCATCAAAATATACATAAACCTCATCACCAATATAGAAATCAGTCATACTATCTTTGTTCTTGACATCTAAAGATACTCTATATTTACCATTTTCATTCTTTATGAAAATCGATTCTTCACTAATTTTTTCAACTGTACCTTCAATCTTTGGCTTATTATTAATAATATAATTTGCACTATTTCTATCACAAGCAGGCAGTAATAAAACAAAAAATGATAAAAATAATAACAATGAAACTTTCTTTATAGTTTTCGATCTCTTCACATTCATTCCTACACCTCCATGCAACAAGATATTGCATCAACTGTCTTTTTATCTTATGCATCTTTCCTTACTCTATACTTATCCAATACCTCTCTAGACTAGCTTTGCGATTAGGCTCATAAACAGTCGATTCATAGACTCCACCATTATGTTTAATAACTCTTCTACTAGCTTCATTATCTTCCAGACAAGTTACTAGCACCTTATCTAATCCTAGTTCCTTGCAGTAGGGTAAAATCAGCTCTAGCATTTCTGTGGCATACCCTTTTCTACGTTCTGAAGGTCTAACAGAGTAACCTATATGACTGCCAAATTTCTCGAGATAATCATTAAAGTAATGACGAACCTGAATTACCCCTACAAGTTTATTATCAGCTTCTCTAATGCATATAAATTGAGTCATTGGCACATATCCATCTGGACAAGTTTCAGCTCGAGTTAAATTCCCTATCTCGTCAAGCCACCCTTCTGAGGTTTCACAACCGATTAAATTTCCACAACCGTCCATACTTCCACCATATTCCAAAAACTCTTGCCTAAATGCCATGATTTCTTGATCGAACTCTAATGATAGTTTAAGTAATTTAACTTTCTCACGCTTGTCCATAATATTCATGCGTCTTTCTAAATATCCTTCTCTGTCTGGTTTTGCTAATCTTCTCCGTACCTATTATTATACTCAATAAAAATCTCTACATAAATTAAGTAAACTTAAAAAATAGCTTTAAAATAAATCATTAAACAAAAAAGCCGCAGAAAAAACTCTCTCTACGGCTTAACAACATGAATAACTTATATGTAACTTAAAGATAAACTCCTATGCAGTGACAGCTTCACTAAGAAGTTCAAAGTCTTTAGTCAAGATTTCAACTTTTCCAGATTTAACTCGCAACACGCCACCGTTTATATTGATAAACTTTCTAACACCTTTTTCATCATAATAATACATATTGTCATGATCAAGTAAAGCGTACAGAGGACCATTGCCTTTTAGCATACCACGCCAGCCACTTTCGCAGTGAATTTGGATATAACTAGCTTTTAAGCTAACTTCTTCACCACTTGCTGCAATAATATCGAATTCAAAAAGTTTATCTTCACTCATCAGACACCTCTAATTCTTTGGCTGCTGCAATAACATCATCTATCGTACCCTTGGTATAGAAACAAGACTCTGGTACATCATCAAGTTCACCGGATAAAATCATCCTAAATCCACGTAAAGTTTCTTTTAGTGGAACATATTGACCAGGTACATTGTTAAACTTCTCAGCAACGTGCATAGGTTGTGATAAGAATCTCTGAATTTTTCTCGCACGATAGATAATTTCTTTATCTTCATCTGATAATTCATCAATACCTAAAATAGCTATAATATCTTGCAGTTCTTGATATTTTTGAATAACTTTAATTACCGATTGAGCTATTTCATAATGTTCTTCGCCTATTACATTTGGATTCATTAACGATGAGTTTGATTCCAATGGGTCTACTGCTGGATAGATACCCAAGTCAGCAATTGAACGTGAAAGAACAACTGATGTATCCAAGTGGGCAAACGTCGTCGCAGGAGCTGGGTCACTTAAGTCATCAGCAGGGACATAAACTGCTTGTACTGAAGTGATTGAGCCTTTGTCTGTTGAAGTAATTCTCTCTTGCAACTCACCCATTTCTTGAGCTAAGTTTGGTTGATATCCAACTGCAGAAGGCATACGTCCTAACAATGCTGAAACTTCTGAACCTGCTTGTGAGAAACGGAATATATTATCAATAAATAACAATACATCCTTATGCTCAACATCACGGAAATGCTCTGCCATTGTCAATCCTGACAAGCCTACTCTCAAACGTGCTCCTGGTGGTTCATTCATTTGACCGTAGACCAATACAGTTTTGTCCAAGACCTCAGATTCTTTCATTTCAAAGTATAGGTCATTTCCTTCACGTGTTCTTTCTCCAACACCTGTGAAAACGGAATATCCACCGTGCTCATAAGCTATGTTTCGGATTAATTCCATTATCAAAACTGTTTTACCAACACCAGCACCACCAAATAGTCCAACTTTACCACCTTTAGGATATGGTGTTAATAGGTCTACAACTTTAATACCAGTTTCGAGAATTTCATCAACAGGCTTTTGTTCCACAAACGTCGGAACTTCTCTATGTATTGGTGCACTTGTTTTTGCATCAACTGGACCCAGATTATCTATAGGTTCTCCCAACAAATTAAACATGCGTCCTAATGTCTCAGAACCTACTGGAACTTTTACGGTATCACCTGTAGCTCTTGCTTCAAGCCCTCTTGCTAAACCATTTGTAGAGTTCAAAGCAATTGTTCGAGCAACATTTACATTAGTTTGTTGTGCAACCTCCAGAACTACTTTTGCTTTAGTTACAGGGTTCATAACTTCAATTGCTTCATATATATCTGGCATGTAACCAGATTTAAACTCAACATCCACTACTGGTCCAATTACTTGAGTTATAACACCAATATTTATATCTTCAAAATTTGAGGCAGTAGTTATTTCTTCATTTTGTTTATTTACCATATTCTCTGCCATAACTTTGTAGGACCTCCTAACATTTTAAATCTAACTATCTTATTTTTAGATCTATTTTCCTTTTATAATCTCAATTATTCATTCCTAGAAGCATTAATAATGTCAATCATCTCTGATGTTATACGTGCTTGACGGCTCTGGTTGAATCTAATTCTAAGTTTCTCCAACAATTCTTCTACATTCTCTGCTGCTTTTGACATTGCATTCATACGGAATAAATGCTCGCTTGCCTTGCTTTCGAGTAAGATCTGCCTAATAAAGGTAGATAAATAAAGCTCAAATAATTTTTCTAAAATATTTTCAGCCTGCGGATCAAACTCAGTTATACCAAAATCAGGATCTCTATTTGTCTTAGCTGTACTACTAGCTTCAAAATCGAAAGTAAATGGCAAGTACTTCTCACATTCAACTATTTGTCTACTTCCAGAGTAGAATCTAAAACTTAATATATAAATCTCGTCCAATTCTTCTGTTAGATAATAATCTAATAATTGTTTGTTTATCTTTTCCGAATCTATTTCTGTTGGAAAATCTGCTATATCGTGTATTTCGAGAGTTGAATGACCCTTTTTTCTCAAGGCTTTCTCTACTCTTTTACCTATAGGCAAAAATAAAACTTCATTATCAGGTTCTTTTTTCTCTTTATAGAAATCATCAATTCCATTCTCTATTAGATTATTAAAATTACCTGCCAGTCCACGATCAGAGCCTAATACGACTACACCTATTTTTTTTACACTTGCATGAGAGGAAATTATATCTTGAGTTTTTTTACTAATATTCATTTCAGATTTTTGCACTTTGAGCAAATCTTCCATAAATACTCTTAATAAGTCCATAAAATCCTTACTTCGTAGAGCTTGTCCCTGAATTTTTTTCAGCTTAGCTCCAGCAGCAGCTTTCATGGCACTGGTTGTATGCAGTGTACTCTGCATGCTCTTAATACGATTTCTAATACTGCGATAATTTTCTTTCATAAATTACCTCATTTAGTCTCTACTGCTTAGCTCAGTTATTATTGGACAATTGGTACTTTATCCTATCAAAAATTTGATCAAGTGCTGCTAGCAAATCAATTTGCAAATCTTGGTCTATCTTTTCACCTGAATTAATTTTCTGGCATAGATATTTAAACTCTTGATTAAAAATACTTCTCAGCATTCCCAAAACTTCAGGAAGTTCTGTTGGTTCAAAGTCATCAAGATACTTATTCTGTGCTGAGTAAATCATAACAACTTGTTCTGCAACAGAGAAAACTTGATGTGGTTTTTGAACTAGAACTTGCATCAGTATATCGCCCATTTTCAGATTTCTTGTTGTGTCTGCATCAAGATCAGACCCGAAATTGGCAAATTCTTTCAACTCTCTATACTGAGCTAATTTCATTCTTAGTTGACCTGCTACTTGCTTCATTGGCTTCAATTGTGCTGAACCACCAACCCTAGAAACTGATGTTCCCGCGTTAACTGCAGGTCTTTGACCATCTTTAAACATATCTCCATCTAAGAAAATCTGTCCATCTGTAATAGAAATTACGTTAGTTGGAATATATGCAGATACGTCTCCATATTGTGTTTCTATTATTGGAAGTGCAGTCATTGAACCTCCACCAACATTTTCATTCAAGCAGGCTGCTCTCTCTAATAATCTCGAATGGAGATAGAATACATCTCCTGGATAAGCTTCTCGTCCTGGTGGTCTCCTCAGTAACAATGATAATTCCCTATAGGCAACGGCGTGCTTACTCAAATCATCATAAACAATTAAGACATCTCTGCCTGAGTACATGAAGTACTCTCCCATTGCACAAGCTGCATATGGAGCAATATATTGCAGAGCTGTTGGATCTCCAGCTGCAGCCATAACAATGAATGTATAGTCCATTGCTCCATGTTCTTCTAAGGTTTCATAAACTGCTTTAACTGATGATTCCTTTTGTCCTATAGCTACATATATACAAATAACATTTTTATCTTTTTGATTGATAATTGTATCAATTGCTATAGTTGTCTTACCTGTCTTTCGGTCACCAATGATTAATTCTCTTTGCCCTCTACCAATTGGAACTAATGCATCAATAGCAATAATTCCTGTTTGCATAGGACGCTTGACCTCTTTTCTAGCCATAACACCTGGAGCAGGAGACTCGACGTTCCTAAATTCTTTTAATTCTAACTCTGCTTTACCGTCTAAGCTTCTTCCTAGAGGATTCAAGACCCTACCTAATAGTTCTTCTCCAACAGGTACTTCGAGCAAACGACCGGTTCTCTTAACCTTGCTTCCAGCTGTAATTTGCAAATAATCTCCTGGAATAACAACACCAACAGTATCTTTGTTTAAGTTTAGCGCTATTCCTAATGTACCGTCTGAGAATTTCAAAATTTCATTTAGCATGCAATCTTGTAGACCAGATACTATAACAATCCCATCTCCCAGACTAAGTACTGTACCCGTTTCTTCAAAATTTTGCATTATATCAGTATTTTTTTGGTAGGATTTTACTTTCCCTAATACGTCTGTAAACTTACTTTCACGTGAGAGGGTTTCTTCATCTTTATTCATATAAGAAAACTCTGACAGGTCTTGAGATTTATTCTTGCTATCTTCAATTATATTTTCAAATTCTGAACCTGTTTTATTTGCATTTTCACGCATAATTCACCTCGCACCTATTTGTACTGAGAGTCTGCAAAAGCTTCTTTAAATAAATCTTGCATATATTTACGATAACTAGAATCTAAGATAAAGTCTGCACTATTTATAATTACTCCACTTATTATGTTTGGATCAACTTTATAGGAAAACTCTAACTCCTTGTAAGGAAACTTTGCTATCATAATTTTTTCCAATCTATTCTTCTGGTCTTGGGTAAAAGCAACTGCAGAGACAATTTCAACTTGATCAATAAAAATATCTTTATTCTCTTCTATCATTGTCATTCCCCCATACCCTAGTCCTTATTATTATTTATCTTTGAAATACTACTTTCTTCCAAAGACTCCAGGAAAAGATCTATAGAATTACTTTTTTCTTCTTCTGACAGTGCTCTATTGATTACTTTCTCTGCAAGACTAGTAGATAATTCAACGAAATCATCTTGAAATTGTTTAGCTGTATAAATACGCTCTTTTCTCAATTCCTCCAAAACTTCAGCTTCCCTTCTCTTCAAGTCTGCATTTATTTCGTCTAACTTCTCTTGGCGATATTTTTCAGCTGATTTATTTATTTCAGCTTCATTATCTTTTTTTCTTAGATTAAAGCACTCTTCAAAATCATTGTATTCACTTTGTAACTCTGTTAATTTTTTCTTTTCTTCATTAATTTTCTTTGTTATATCTTCAACAGAATCTTGTCTATCTTGAATAGCTTTAACCAATGGTTTAAATAAGAACTTGGCTAATATAAAAACAACAATTAGAAAGTTGATTACTACTATTGGTATATATTGTGGTTCTATATGTAACATATGAAACTCCTTTCAGACTTCACTAATTGTCAGCAAAATCTATGAAATATTTCCAATTAACATGAAACTAATCAACAAACCATAGATTGTCAAAGCTTCCATAAATGCTAAAGCTAAGATTAGCATAGTTCTAACGTCACTTGATTTTTCTGGTTGTCTTGCAATAGTGTCAAAAGCTTGTTTTGCGGCAATCGCTTGAGCTATTGCTGGTGTTAATATAGAAAATGCCATTGTTATAGCTGTACTTATTGCAAAAATTGCATTATCACTCATAATTCGTCCTTTCACTTATGTAATCATTTTTTCAACATAAGTTTCAAATATATTATTCTTCTGATGTGGCCCCACTTATATAAATTGAGGTCAAGACTGTAAAAATAAATGCTTGTAGTGCTCCAAAGAATACACTTATAAAATAAAATGGTATTGGTGCAACCCAAGGCATAATATTATAAACTGCTGCTATTAAAATTTCTTCTGCAATAATACTACCGAATAACCTCAATCCTAATGAAACTGGTTTTGTAGCTTCATCAATAATATTAAGTGGCAAAACTATTGCATATGGTTGAATAAAACTTTTTAGAAAAGCTTTTGTGCCTCTAGCCTTGATAGCAAATGTAATAGTTAAAATCAAAGCTGATATTCCTAGACCTAACGTAACTGTAAGTGTCGATGTTGGAGCGACAAACTGAGAAATCATACCTGCTCCTGGAACCATTCCAGAATAATTAGCTATTATTATAAATAAAAACATTGAAGCTAAGAAAGGTGTATATTTCAACATTTTTTTGCGACTACCCATAATATCTTCTACAAGATTCATCAACATTTCGGTACCTAATTCAGCAAAGGCTTGAGCTTTGCCAATGCCATGCACTTTAATTTTTCGACCAATTAACCACGCAACTATAATTAAAATAATAGAAAGTACTACCATTGTTGTTATGTAGCCCGGAATATTAATTGTGAGAAATAGTTTGTTTAAACCCATTAATCTTCCACCTCCACACTAACTTGCTCTGTGCTTGAATTCGATAAATCTGTTTTGATCAAACGCAAATAATAAATCATTTGCAGTTTGCTACTTAAAATAACACCTGCACCAACTCCCAAAATAGCTAGTTTATCCTCTCGTAATAAAAAGAAAACTATAATTAATATCAACAATCTAATGAAAGTTTGTGTGATTCTGTAGACTAAGTTTTTCTCTAAAATCAATGTATATTTTTTTCTATCATAGGTAGTTCTATTTTTGGATTTATAAAAACTTAAAAAAAGAAATTTAATTATGAAACTTAAAACAGACATTGATGCAAAAGAACCTAAAAAGAATAAGAAAAATTTGGCTAGTGGATGCATAGTGTCCTACCTTATATATATCCACATTGTAGATATAAATATCTACAATGTGGTAAAAGAGTTTTGATTATTAGTATGAAATACTTCTATTCATTAATGAGCTATTTCTTTTCCGCCCTTCATGATAATTTCCATATTTTCTACTGTTAAGTTACGGATATTTTCCATTGGGTTTGCAGATAATACTAGCAAGTCAGCAAATTTACCTGGTTCCAATGTACCTGTAATATCATCAATTTGTAGCATTTCTGCACCACGTTTTGTAGCACCTTGGATTGTGTACATTATAGGCAATTTAACTTTTTCTACCCAAGTATATAGCTCACCGATCAATGTTGATCCATAAGGAGTTAGACTTGAACAGAATGAGTCTGAACCTGTAACCAATTGAATACCTTTATCAACAGCTTTACGTAGGTTTTCGTAGCAACGTTGTAATTCTTTCTCTGCTACTGTATCACCTTCATATTTATCGTGAACTTCTGGAATGTAAGGAGGTTCATATGTCTTGAACCATTCGCTCAAGAATTGAGCTGTTGGACAGAAGTATGTACCATTCTTCTTCATGTATTCTAGACATTCATCATTCAATGTTTGTCCGTGAATAATTAGGTGAACACCAGCTTTAGCTGAATCTAGAGCTCCGCCGTAACCCTCTGCGTGACTCCATACTGGAATTCCTGATAGTTTACCTTCATCAACTGCTGCTTTAATTTCTTCGTATGAATAGTGTTGTGTTAATTTTTGGTCATATCTCCAGATACCACCACCTGTAGACCAGATCTTAATAGCGTCAGCGTTTTCGCGGCATCTTCTTCTGATAGCTTTTCTAATTTCCCAAGGTCCATCAACTCTTTCAGCCCATGGGTGTGACCAGTTATTGTATTCGGATGGTAATTTGTGTGAGTCACCGTGACCACCTGTACGACATAGACCTAAACCTGTAGCAACAACACGAGGTCCTTCCATAACGCCTTGTTCGATCATATCTCTAATGTAGATACCTGAACGGCTGATTTCACCACAAGCTGTGATACCTCTTTCCAAACAGTCATGAGCTTGTTGTACTGCAACAACTGTCTTTTGAACTGGATGTTCTAGTACCCAATCTGTATCATCATCAGTTTGGTTTCCTGAGAAGTGCAAGTGAGAGTCGATCAAACCTGGCATAATTGTTTTGCCGGTTAAATCTTTGGTCTCATATGAACCGTCAAAATCCTTTTTAGGACCTGCGTATTCAATTTTTCCGTCTTCACCGATTAAAATCAATGAATTTTCAATAGCGTCGTCGCTATGACCATCTATCAATGTAGCGTTTACTAATGCAAGTTTTTTCATAATAATTTCCTCCTATTATCTTTTAACTTTTTGCATTTTTGTTAATAACTTTTGTTATTTTTTCTTCGTTATAAGGCTTGCCTTACAACTTGGTTAAACTTTTTATTACCGTTTAACTTCTATTACTTAATCTATAAACTAATTTTCATTAATCTATGAGTGGCTTCTTGTAATTAGAATTGACAGTAATCACTCTCTTTTTTGTTATTTCTTATGCTTTCTTCTTAGATTTGCTAACAAACATAAGTATTAGTCCTACTAATAACCATGCACCTACGATTGACCATTCAACTAGGTTTAAAGCTGCTGGGCTTCCAGGAACGACTAGTAAACCGACAACTATTAGGCCTGCTATACAACCAAGGGAAATACCAAATTTTCCACCAGGTACTTTGTATGGTCTTGGCAAATCTGGTTCAGTTCTACGCATCTTCAAACATGCGAAGCAAACCATAGTACATGAGAAAATAAATGCTAATGCTGAAACGTTTGTCAATGGAACTAACATCTTCTTACCTAAGAATGGTCCTACTAATGTTAATACTGCCATTACTAAGTTAGCCATTCTTGGTGAACCATTTGCATCCAATTCACTAAATGATTCAGGTAATTGACCTTTTCTTCCCATTGCTAACATTATTCTAGAAGTTGCTCCGTAGAATGAGTTCATAGGTCCCATAGGTCCTAAAGTACCAATTACTAACATTACAACGTAAAGAATCATATTAATTTGTTTCAATACTGCTAAAGCTGGAACTGAATTCTTAATGAAATCTGACCATGGAATAATGGTACCGAATGAGTAAATACAAATCATGTAAAATACACCAGATGCTAATAAAGCTGCTGAAATAATTTTACCGAATTTTTGCCAGTTTAAATCAGCTGAAGCTTCTTCTGCTTGTTGAGGTATAGTATCAAAACCTGCATAGAAGAATGGAGTCATAACTAAAACTGAAATAATACCTTGGAACATGCTAGTTGCACTTGTACTTGTAACTGGTCCTTGTACTTGATCAAATGAAGGTAGAATATTTTTTGGACTACCTTTGAAGATGGAAACGACCATAGCTATTAACATACCTGTTAATAAAGCTTTTGTTAAGAACGATTGCAATTTAGCTGCTGATGATGCTCCACGGAAGTTTAAGCTAATAACGTAAACAGCTACTGCCAATGAAATTAATGTTGGGAATAGGTATACATCTGCGCCTAAAATTGTATATAGCTTAACTGAATTTAACCAACCTAATCCAGGTAATTCAGCAAACAATTCTGATATCAATGTTGAGATAGCTATTGCTTCCCAAGGGCAAAGAATACCATTACCTAAAGCTAAGAACCATCCAGTTACATATGACATATTGTGACCGAAAGTTCTGTCTACATATTCAACAATACCACCTGATACAGGTATTGCTGCTGTTAACTCTCCGAAAACTGCACCAATTGGTAGCAAGAATATTGCACCTATCATAAAGGCTATCATAGCTTGAATTGGACCACCACCTAAGATCATCCAATCACCAACTAGCAATACCCAGCCTGTACCAATTATCGCACCGAAGCCGATTGTGAAGAAGTTCCACAAAGATAAGGTCTTCTGCATACCTGCTTCAGGAACTCCATTCTGTTTATTATTATCCATAACTAATCCTCCTATCTATTCTTTACAGAAGCCTTAAATTAGTTTTTAAACTCTATAACCATAGAATATATCTTTTATTTTCTTTTACTAGTCAAATTGCACAAACGGACACTATTATGCTATAATCGGACACGTTGAGATTAGTGAAATTATTTATTTAGAAAGCTGGTTTGTGAAATTTTATGTACTATATAGGAATATGCGATGATGATCCGCTAGAACTTTCTCGTCTAAAGGGCTATCTACTAGAATTAAAGAATGAAAATATGCCCGTAGATGTTAAAGTTTTCGATAATGGTTACAATTTGCTTAATGCTCATAAATTTAAAAGTTTTCATTTAATATTTTTAGATCTACTTATGGACCCAATATCAGGTTTAAAAACTGCTGAATTAATTAGGCAAATTGATCCCCTAGTTAATATAATATTTGTTACAGTTACTGATGAATATGCCGTTGATGGTTACAAGGTTAACGCTTTGCGTTATCTGTTAAAACCAGTTGATAAAAAAGATTTATTAAAAACAGTTAAACCAATACT
Source organism: uncultured Fastidiosipila sp. (assembly GCA_963510375.1). GTDB lineage: Bacteria > Bacillota > Clostridia > Saccharofermentanales > Fastidiosipilaceae > Fastidiosipila. The sequence continues at coordinate 9,213 of CAUPES010000002.1, read as the reverse complement.
TATTGGTAGCAAAAATTTCAATAGTAAAATCTTTACATTTAGTAACAATGACGGAGCACACAGAATTAAACTATCCGAAATATTATATTTTGAATCTAGTCTGAAAAAAATTAACTTAGTCACCAAAAATGAAACTTTTAATTTCTATGGAAAAATTTCAGAAATAGAATCTGATCTACAGGATGAATTCTCTGTAAGAGTACATAAGAGTTTCATTGTAAATTTGCGTTATGTTACTCAAGTAAACGCTACTAGCTTAACTTTAGAAGACAATACAGAAATTCCTGTTTCAAAATACAGATATAAGGATATTATGGAAAAATTCATGGACTTGGTCAGCCAGAATTAACTTGGCTTTGAAATTATATTTCTATGATGACTTATATATTCTCTATTATCAATATATAAATAACTAATTACTGAAAAAACAACTAATAACTGGAGATCATTATGCCTAACACTATAAACATACTTATATACATAGTAGTTTCTGCACTCGAAACTTATATATTTATAAACTTTTTAGACACTTTTTTATACAAGAAAGCTTCTACTATTAAACTTTACCCACTCTTCATACTAATATTTTTCACCTTTCAATTTTCAACATACTTTTTTCAAGCAAAGCTTTTGTCATCAATATTGCCGACATATATAATATCTTTGCTCATTGCTCATATTTTTTATGAAGAACAATTACGTTATAAATTGCACACAATCAATATTTTAATTTTGCTTGAATATGCCTGCCGTTTCTTCGCTGCAGGTATTCATAGCACAATCGTAAATAGCAACAACAGCGGTACTCTATTACCATTATTATCTCCTAGCACACAAATCATTGCTTGCCTTTCATTTCTAGTAATGAACAACTTCTTGCTTTTTCTCAGGAAATTAAGAATCAAAGGCTACAACACAGCTTATGAATTAATTTCTTCAAGTGTTCATATTATGATTATAGTTTGTATTGCCTGCTATGCCCTATTCTTAGAAACTATAAGTAATAATTTCAGATTATTCTACTATTTCAACTCTGTATTCTTTACATCTATATCACTAGTAGCATTTTTCTACCTAGATAAATATCACATAATTAGAGATACGATGGAAGTTTCGCAAATGGCTAACCATTTGTTGGAAGTAGAGAAAAATTACACAGCCAAATTTCTCAGTCGTGAAGAAGAAGCTCAAAAGTTCCATCACGATATAAAAAAACACTTACAAAATATCTATTTTCTTTGCAACAATGATAAACAAGATGCTGCAAGCGAATATATATCAAAATTAATAGATAGCCCAATAGTCAAAACAAATATTGTCCTGACTAAAAATTATGTTATAGATAGTATTTTGCAACAAAACAAAGCTACAATGGAAGCTGATGGAATAAAAGTTAAGATTTCAACCATGCTCGCAGAAAACCAGCCTTTTGATGATATCGAGCTATCTATTCTTTTGAGCAACTTACTTAGCAATGCTCAAGAAGCTTGCAACAGAATCCAAAATAATACTGTAAAAAAGGAAGTAGATATAAAAATCCATCAACGTAAACAATTTCTATACATTCAGATTTCAAACTCTTTCAACGGTAAAATTGCCAAGCGTGATGGAACCTTCCTCAGTTCTAAACGTCAAAATCGCAGCTCTGGTATCGGACTACAGAATGTAGAAAATATCGTTGAAAAATATGAAGGTATAATGAAATTTTCTAATGATAAGAACATTTTCACCGTTAAAATTCTTCTGCCTTATTCAGCTGCTATTAAATAAAAAATATTATTAGTAGAATTAATTGCATTTATTAAATGATAGGTAGTAAAATCAAACGCACTCCTAGGACAAATAAATAAGGGACGACAGATGTCTTACATAACTGTCATCCCTTAGGAGTAAAGCTCAAACAAACTTTCACTTGTATGTCTAAACTTTATTAAATTATATTTAACTTTATTAAACTTTATTGAGCTTTAAATTCTTGCTATCTGGTTAGCAACGTATTCGTCTAATCTTCTCCTTGCTCAGCATTTTCTTTACTACGTTTCATAATCCCAAAAATTAATGTTGCTATTGAGATAAAAAGCAAACCAACAAAGTAAGAGTTATTTACTTTTTCTCCCGTCTTCGATGGCGTTCTCGGAGTCGAGGTTGATTTACTCTCATGTATTGTTGTAGAAGATTCTATTTCAGTTGATGTACTTCTTGTATCTTCTGTAGTTTCACTCGGTACTGTCGTTGAAACGGTAGTTGATGTCGTCGAAGTAGTAGCAGTAGTTGCTTCTGTCGTAGTTTCAGTTACTACTGTGGTTGTGCTTGGCACAGTAGTAGTTGTAGTAGTTGTTGTAGTAGTTGTTGTAGTAGTTGTTGTAGTAGTTGTTGTAGGAGTTGTTTCTACTACTGTGGTGGTTGTTCCCGTAGTAGTTGTAGTGGTAGTTTCTGTGGAAGTAGTCGTTGTAGTGGTCTCTGTAGTAGTTGTTGTTGTAATCTCAGGCTTCTTCACATTCTTTATTTCCACCTTAAAAACTGAACCTTTATCTATATCGTAAGTTCCACTATAACTTGTGTCAAACATATCACTAACATCTTTAGAATCATGAATTATTTTACTTTCACTTACTTTATATTTATAAGCTTCACCTTTTTTATCATATTTTGGTAAATTCCTTATCAGATAGTGTTCTCCATCACACTCAACATTCGGTGTAATTTGAACTTCCTTTATCACTCCATCAATTAACTCATAAGTTAAGAAAGAATATTTATCTCCATTTTTATCAATTAATTCAAGTTTATTCTTTGAAAACTCAAACGCATTTATTATTTCATCTTGTTGATTAAGTTGATATAGCTTAAATACTGCTAGGTAATCTTCACTATTCTCTACATTTTCCCAAACTTTATCCAATTCAAGATTAATTAGTTGAGCTTTTGGAGCATTATTCAAGTTGAAACTGAACTTATCGTCTGCCTTTATTGGGTTTTCTGACAAGTACTTATTTGCCAATCCTTCTGGTAACTCCTCAACAACTTCATAATCTAATTCTTTCCATTGACTTTTACCTAAACTCAGACTTGCCTTATCATATTTAGGAAGAGAGAAATTCAATTCCCATGATTTATTATTAAAATCAAGTTTAGCAATCTCTTTTGCATCAAGATATTCTCTTAGATTCTTAACTGCAATTTCATTACCATCTTTTTTGTTAAGCACTCTCAATTTCAAAGAGTTTATAAAAGCTTCAACGGTAAAATCTTTTTGGTAATTGTGGTCACCTAGCCATGACTTCTTAAGTTTAAATTTCAAGTTAGGGATAAGATCTACTGTACTTTCATCTTTACGACTTACAGCTGAATTTTTAAAGTCTTTAATCCATGTATTAAAATCATCTATATCTTTAACTTTTGTCTTAAACCTTATTGCTATTAATCGTTTAGGTTTAAGTTTTGTTTTATCGTTAAGATCCAGGTTATATTCAACAACTTCTGTTTTATCTATTAAATTTAAAGTATTTGTAGCTGCATCGAATTCAACATTTATATCTTTTACTTCTTGTCTCTGTCCATTGATTATTTCTTCAACAGTCAAAGAATTTGCAATAAATTCCAACCTATCTTTATCAATAATATCTTTCAATTCTAATTTTAAGTTAGAACTTACCGCAAACGTAACCGTTCCATTTTTATATTTATTAATAAATCTTGCTTTATAATCAGGATGAATTATTTGTTGAATTTCAAACTCTATTTCTTGATTAGGATTAACCGTAGTAGTCTTGACTAAGGTTTCTCCATCTTTACTAAATACTCCTTGAGCAACCTGTCCTTCATTCTTTTCAACAATATATTTTTCTGTTTTAACTTTATGTGGAATAATAAATTTCAATGGAGTTTTATATCCCACAATGTTCATGTCAACTTTGCCTGAATTGTCTTTATCGACTACACCGTTCGGACCTCCCCAAATAATTTTACCTGACTCATCATATTTTGGATCCAAGTATGTATATCCGTCTTTATCTATAACTAATTTATGTTCTTGATCAATTTCATAATCTTTCTTTAAATTTTCAGGAGCTTTAATTATCTTAATAGTATACTCTCCTGGTGCGATACCAATATCAAAGACCTCTCCTGTCAAAGATGACTTACTACTAGCTATTAAATTACCATTCTTATCGAATAACCCTAATGTAATACCTTTAACTTGATTCTTCTCAGCAAAATCAAGAAAGTTAAAGTTCGTAGTAGTTTGATCAATCTCCATATCAGGGAGCTTAAATACCCCTACAGCTAATTTTCTACCCAAATTAACTTTTAAGACATTAGATTCTGAATCGAAACTCTGTGAAGCAATACCATAATTATTGGTACTCAACAATCCAGGTAAATTCTCCAGTTTAACTTTTGAAGAATTATTACCCGATATTTCAGGAACCGTAATGGTTAGTTCTTTGCTAATTATATTTTCCGAACCTACTTTTTTAACCTCTGCATTATTAAAAGCAAGTCTATGTTTAGTCTTTTCGCCGCTAAAATCAATTGTTACATCAGCTGTGCCATCTCTAAATTTCAATGGTAACTCTGATGCTATAGTTAAATTCAATTTAATGGTTTTATATTTTATTTTGTCTAAAGTAATTTTATAACTATGTTCTTCATCTATCTTCTCAACCTTTTTTATAATTGCTTTTTCACCATTTGCAGTACTAATTATTTCCTGCAAAAGTATTTCAGGGTTAAATAAATTTGACTTGATTGAACCATCATCATTAATTTCTGGAAACTCATAGTAGAACAAAGAATTGCCACCTTCAGTATCTGCATCAAATTTAATATTCTTAATATATATCTCATCATCATAATTAACTTTCAGAGGAACTTTAGCATCACTTTGATCTACAAATTGTAAGAAAGCAGTGCCTTTTCGCTTAATTATTACATTTACAGTTTGTTGACCAGAATCATTTTGAGTTACCATTCCTGAAGTAACTTCATATCCATTTCCTGAATCATCAGAAAAATCAGGTTTATAAGCTCTACCAGCTCTCAGATTATCAACTGCATATGTAAAGTCAAAATACTTAACACCATTATCTAATTCTTTTTCCTGATAATCTGCAGTAGGATATTCGACCTCTTTTGGATCTAGCCAAGGACCTCTATCAATTTCATTTACTAACTTTTCTGGTTTTTCACCCTTATAATAAACCCTTGCATTAACAACTGTCTTATTTTGCGCCAATACATCTGTTACCTGAAATAAAGATAATAAAATTGCACAAGCTAAAATCAATGCACTAAATTTCTTTGTCTTTTCCATATGTTTTATTTCTCTCATCATCATTTACCCACTTTTACTAAAATTTGATTATAAAAATTTTTATGATTTTAATACTAAAATCATAGAAATTCAATATAAATCACTATCTTAATCTAAATTATCTATATTTTTCTTAATATCGATATTATCTTCCTTCATAAATTCTATTCTTTTTAATCCGTTTATTTTTGCAACAATTGATGTTGGGAAAACAACAATTTCCTGATTAAATAAACTTATATTGCTATTAACTATTCTTTTTGCTGCAGCTAATTGCTCATTTTCATCATCTATTTGATTTTGTAGATTTAAGAATTCTTCTGAAGACCTTAATTCTGGATAAGCCTCTGCTAAAGCGTAAATCTTACCTATAACTTTGTCTTGGTCATTGATTGTTTTATTAAAATCGCTGACACTAGCACTTCCCCTTAGCTTAACTAAATCAATGAATGTAGTTTTTTCATAAGCAGCATATGATTTTGCTATCTTCAACATTTGCAAAATTGTATCGTATCTTTTTGCAAGTGCTATATCAACATTTTTCTTTGATTCATCTATTATTATTTGATATCTTTTTAATTTATTTGATTTTTTTATAAAAAATACTACTAACATAATTAGCAATATTATTGGTAAAAGCATTAGTAAGTGTTTTACACTTATATATTTATCCATTGAAACTCCCTCCATTACTGCGAAAACTATTACTATCCAGAGTAATAATAATACAAAGGTAAAATATTTATTCATACTTACTCCTCTATATTTTTCTTTATATTTTTTCTCTAATTATATTAATAAAATTATAAAAATCCCCTAAATTTTTTCTAACCTTTTCATATTCACTTCCAAGAGATAAATTTGCAGTTTCATTGCTTGTAGTTGGCATGGAAAACATTCTTCTACGTGAATCAAAACCTACTGCAATATAGTTCTCATCAATATACACACAAACTTTTATCTTTTTGCTCCAATCATTTAAGATTTCAATCGTGATTGGATCTAAAATTAATTTTGGATAAAATTGATCTGTTGAAAATATAGAATATGATTCATTAAAATAAATTGATTCTGTCTTAATTTCTGTTTCATCTGACATTTTAATTCCATAAGCCATGTAAGTTTCATCATTTTCACTATTACTATTTATCAATGGAACTATCCTTATATGACCCCTTATATTCGTCTTTTGCCTGATTAACATAACCTGACCATAAAAATCATTGATCGATATATATCCCGACTTTTTGCTACTTCTGTAGTGGTATGCACTCATATTAGAAAATTCAGTCTTAAATTCATCTGCAAATATAATATGACAATCCGAGTAATATTTTTCAGATTTAGGAATAAGTTTAATAAAGACGTCCTCATCAATTCCTTCGGAATAATTTAAACTTGTACCTGGGAATATTTCCTGCAAAATAGGCAATATAACATTGTTTTCATAAGGATTATCAATATCGACAGTTTCTTCTTCATTTTTCCCAAATGTTGAAAAACAAACAATTAAAAATATTACAAATAAGTAATAACTAAATTGTAAAGCTAATAATGAAAATAAAAACATTACTATATATTTTGGATTAAAGAAATTTGAAGTTTTTCTATGTATACCTCTTCTTATTTCATTTAATCCTTCCTGTACTTTAGATGTCTTTTCAACCTGTTCAATTCTTTTAAGAATTTCAGGATTCATAAAATCATTTTTATATTCTTTTACCATACCATGCCCTTATTAAACCATCTTCTTTTATTTGTATATTATGGCTAAAAAATTGATTTTTCAATACTTTTTTAATTTTCAATTCACTTTTTAAGAATCTTCAAATAACGGCTCTACTTTCACTTTTGAAAAGTCGATTTTTTGGTACTTCTCCAACTCTCATTTATTTCCAAGGCCTAACAATATATTCTTACAAACACAATTTATCTCAGCTTTTTTACAATTTTCTTTAACTCAGGCAAGACCTCTTCTCTAAAAAAAGGATTTTTTGCTATCCACCTGTTGTTTAGAGGACTTGGGTGGGCTATTGGGAAATATTCTGGCAAAAATTCTTTGTAAGATTTTACTGTTTCAGTTAAATTTTTCTTAAATTTATCCTTCAAATAAAACTTTTGAGCATAGGCTCCTATCAAAATGGTTAACTTTATATCCTTCAATTCATTTAATAATAGTGGATGGTATTCTTTTGCAATAAAAGATCTAGGAGCCTTGTCGCCCGATTTTCCCTTTCCAGGATAATAAAAATCCATTGGAATTATAGAAAAATCTTCACTATGGAGGACGTCTTCCGATATACCCAACCATTTGACAAGATTTTCCCCACTCTTATCATTAAATAAAATACCAGTTTCTTCAACCCTTTCCCCAGGAGCTTGCCCAATTATCAAAATTTTTGATTTTGGATTTAGCTGGAATATTGGGTTAATTCCTCTATTTGTGTAGATTTCATTTCTGCTATCTTCTCTTAATTTTTTAATAATGAGTTTTTCTTTCATAATTTTGCCATCACTTTCATTAGAATTAGAACCTTAGCAAGCTTTAGGACAAGTAACAATTTTCGTAAAAATCTATTTTTAGCCTAATAAAGCTTTCAACCTATAATAAGATTATTATTCATTTTTGTCTTGATTCTCATCATAAATTGCATAATCTACTATCAATCCTTGTGATGTTAGATTTTCTTTTATAAATCTTTCAACTAGGTTTTTCTTTTCTCGATTTTTTAGTTGCCTTAATCTTTCTTCTGTTTCGTTTATTTTACTTTTATTTCTCTGGACTCTTGTCTTATTTTTTCTAATTTTTTCATACATATATTCTTTCTTGTATAAAAAAAGACTATAGAATTTTTAATTTCTATCGCCTAGGCTACCTTTAATTATTCTATTTACACAGTCCAAAATTCTGCTATTATCTGTCCTAAGTCTTTAGGATTATCAATATTTATTTCGTGTCCAGAATTTTTTATTATCTCGAATTCACTATTTTTAATCTTCTCATTAAAAAGTTTACTACTCTTAATGTTGATCTTGTCTTCTTTTCCACAAAGTAATAACGTCCTACAATTTACCTGCTCTAATTCATCATTTATCTTTAAATCCTTCATTGATTTGAGCAGATTTATAAATTCATACTTTTTAAGACCTAATTTTAAAAAATTAGATTGTGGCATAAGTTTAAAAATAAAAGTTTGTATGCTAAAGAGTAATTTAGGTATTTTGTATGGTACTCCTATTAAAATTAGAGAATTTACTTCCTCAGGGTGATTTTTTGCATAGTCTAAAGCAAGTATCCCACCTAAAGAAAGACCGCATAAGTTTACCTTATCTTTACAATTATTTATTCGTTTTTCAAAAAAATCATAAAGATCATTATATTCATAACTATCATTTTTTAATAAATCAAATAGATTAGGACAAATAACATTATAATTGTATTCTCTCAAATACTCCTTTACCTTATCCCAACTTTTATTATCTTGACCCAACCCATGAATTAAAATGTTCTTCATAATTAAATCTAACAATTCTCAGGCTTTATTAAGACTAACCATTGATATAATCTCTTAGTAATTCTCCATAACCCTATCCCAATAATAGTTAGTAAAAATCCAACAATTACAGAAATAATTAGGTCTGGTAAAACTCCTAAACCAAAGCTAGGTTTAGTTAACCAATACAGGTCTATTCTAAATAATTTGAACACAAATTTCACGATGCTTCCAACTATAACAAGTGGACCACTAACCATAAAAGCCCACCCAGTTATTCCTGTTATAGGAAATATAAATATCCACATACATGCAGCTATGGTATACCACTTTAGACTTTTCATAATTACCTCCTCGTATAATGTAATAGCGCTACTAAGAGCACTTATTTTTAACTCTTGG
>CAUPES010000001.1:0-213975 GCA_963510375.1 uncultured Fastidiosipila sp. | reverse complement strand
CAACTGACCCTACCAAACCGGCAGATCCAACTGACCCTACCGAACCGGCAGATCCAACTGATCCTACCGAACCGGCAGATCCAAATACATCGGGATTATCAAAAAAACCGACACAGAAGATATCCGGAAGAATACCTGAAACAGGTGATCATTCGAATTATTTATCAATGGCGTTGTTAGGGCTTGCATCAATAGGATTGATTGGGTTTAAGAAAAAATTTAATAAATTTTAAGCAATAAGTATTAAATGTTAAAGATCATAGATTAACTACAAATTATTAACTATTAAAGATCAAACACTATACTATCAAACTGAAAGAATAATTCTTGCAAGGAGTTGATACGGTAACTGATATATAATATATCAATTACCGTATTTTTTTAGACTGTCAGAATGTATAATAGAAAAATCCGGAAGATAATGAACAAATAATTAAAGAAAAACTAGGATGGCTAAGTCCAGTGCAATACAGGCTTAGACTCTTGGCTGCATAAAAATAGCGTAGCAGCCATATAAACTGCTACGCTAAAAAAGTCTAACTTTTGGGGGTCGGTACACAATGCGGACCAAATCGGGGCTTTTGATTATAAGGAGTAATAGTGTGAAGAAATCTCATTAAGCTCCCATAGGTGTAAACAAGCAAATAGAAAATTTAATATCTTTAAATTTACAAATAGAAGATAAAGATTATGTAAAAAGTGTGCTTAGCAGAGTATCTTATTATAGGATGGTTAAGGCTTATAGTATAACTTTAAAAGAAAATGGAAAGTATATAGAAGGAACTACTTTTAAAAATATAGTTGACCTATATTTATTTGATATGGAACTTAGACATATTCTGTTTTCGTTGATAGAGCATGTAGAAGTTTATTTAAGGGCTGTAATCACTAATTACTTTTCATTAAATTATGGGAATTTTGGTTGTAAGAATCTTAATAACTATGCGAAAAATAATTATCAGAAGAATACTTTAGATGAGTTAGAAAGAGAAATTAATAGGAATAGGAAATCGCCTTTTATACGTAATTTTAAGGATAATCATGAGGGAGGGGAGATTCCTTTATATGCTGCTATTGAAATAGCAAGTTTTGGTGATCTTTCTAAAATGTATAAGAGTATGAAGAATGATGATAAAAAGGCAATTGCAACTACGTTTGTCGTTGATTACGTTTATTTAGAGTCATGGATTGAAAATTTAGCTTGTGTTAGAAATATTTGTGCTCACTATGGTAGATTATATGGTTCAAAATTAACTAAGACACCAAAATTATATAAAGAGTATTTAAAGAAAGGCGTATCGAATAATACTGTTTATGCTAGTATTCTTAATACTTAAAGTATTAGCTGAAAATGAACATTATAATAAATTTTATAGTAAGTTATCAAAGATAATCGATAAATATCCATTGGTGGATTTGAAGCATTTGGGATTTGTTAATAATCGGCAAACTTTTTAACGATATTTTGTCCTATCGTTAAAAAGTGTTCATTGATATGTTTCCCAATACGAACATATGCTATGGTATCCAGAGTGTTTTCCCGACACACGTGGAAGCTATAGTATTGATGTCAAAAATAAGGAGAAAAATGATTAAATATAAAAAACTTAGACTATCAGAACAAGATCAAGCCCTTGAGGAATTACTTAAGTTGTCAGAAGCTTGGGCTGATGAAAATTGTTGCCCTGCATATTATAAAAATGATCCAACCGAGTTTATTAATAAAGACATATATTTGGCTATTGAGGACAATTGTATTGTTGCGTATGCTTTTGGACATATAAGTGTTAAAACAGAAAAGACCACATATAATAAAATTGGTGAGAAAGCATTTGAACTAGATGAAATATATGTTATGCAGACTCATCGCAAAAAAGGTATCGGGAAAGAGCTTTATAGATTTTTAGAAAAAGATGTGCAAGATCGCGTTGAAGTGATTGGAGTAATTGCAGCATCATATCAATATAATAAGCTACTAAAATTTTATATTGAAGAATTAGACTTCCAGTTTAATCATGCATTATTGGTAAAACGAACTAATCAATAAATTACACTTAAAGAAAAAGAATGACTAAAATAGCTGAATAAATACTAAATAAGCATAATAAAAATAATAAGGCTAAATAGTTTAGATTTATTAGTCTATCCTTAACAGCTTTGACTCTATTTGCAATTAGCAGTTAGAGTTGCTAGAGAAGATTGGGGAGGACTTATGGATATAATGCCAACCATGAGTAAAGTATTATGGTTTTGTGCTATTTTATCTATTGTGATTAACTCTATTTTTTAGAGATAATAATTAACTATATTAGTTAATATTAATCAAACTTGGAGGGCTCCATGAGTCAAATAATTGAGTTTCAAGAGTATAAAAAAGCTAAGGATAGAATTCAAGAATTGAGAAATGCTCTAGAAGAATTAATTTTTGAAAGAGACCATCTTAAATTTGTAGTTTGTGAAAATTTAAAAATTGAATATTTACTTGAGTTTGGCAACCTTGAATATAGAATATATAAAGCCTATTGCGAGTATCTACGTTTACGTAGAAAAAGAGAATTAATTCAAGCAAAGAAGAATCGTCAAGAAAAAATTAAAATGAAAGAAATAGAAAATCAACTTGATGAAGAATTTGTTGAATATACAAAGAAATTAACTGAAAAGATTCATGAAATGAATGATGCCTTAAAACGAGCTGAGTTAGAGACCTTATCAGATGAAGATTCTAAGCTTATAAAAAAGCTTTACAAGGAAATTGTAAAAATAATACACCCGGATATTAATCCTTCAATTACTGAAGAACAACAAGAACTATTTTATAAGGCTACTGAAGCATATGAAAATGGTGATTTAACTACCATACAAATAATAAATGACATAGTCACCAGTGGAAATATAGACAATATAGATTCCATTCCTACGAACAAATTGAAAGATGAAGTAAAAAGACTAGAAGATTTAGTAGAAGAAATTCAAAAAAACATTGAATTGATTAAATTGAACCCTCCATACACTTGGAAAACTTTCCTAGAAGATGATGAGAAAAGAACAAATAAAAAGAATGAATTGGAAGATATTTTAGGCAGCTATGACGAAGCCGTAAAAACACAAGAAGAATATATAATTGAATTGTTAGGTAAAAAGTATGAATGAATTGGTAAAAAAAGAGCAAGAAAATTTAATAGAGTATTTAATAAAGCAAAAAACTGGATTAGATTTACCAAAACCTTATGAAAGAGATATTTATCTTTTTGATAGTCATGTAGCAGGAACAAGTTTTATTGAGAATATTGAATCTATAGTAGAGAAATTAAAAGAAGATGACCGATTAGTTTTTTATCGTGAACCAGATAATGAAACTGATCCACAAGCTATCCGTATAGAAACTCTAACACAAGAAAAAATCGGTTATGTACCACGCCAAGACAATATTATTTTTTCTAGACTAATGGATGCAGGAAAAGTTCTTTTTGCAAAAATAGTAAAAATTGAATTGCTAGGTAAGTGGTATAAGATAAAAATAAAAATATATCTGCATGAAAGTTAAGCTGATTCTTGTATAAACAAAGGAGTAAAAATGAATAAAGAACCCAAATTAACATTTGTAGAAAAAACTAAATATCAATCTATACTACTAATTCCTGGTATGAGAATTTTAAAAACTTCTTTAGGGATATTTATTGTTGCACTTATTTTTTCTTTAACACCGTTATCCAGAAATAACATAACTCATGCTGCCATTGCGGTAGTTGTCGGAATGCAAGTTGATTTTAAATCTTCTTTGCAAAAATCTTTAAGCCGAATAAAGGGTACTGTAATTGCAGGTATATATGCCTATTTAACAATTAGATTACTTATACATTTCAATATAGAACGAACATCTCTAATTTATATTTGCCTTATAAGTTTACTTTGTATACCTTTAATTAAACTTCTACTATTTATGAAAAGTCAAAGCTCTGTATTAATTGCTTGCATTGTTTACGTTTTGATCACTCTCGGGTCTGCCTATGAGAACCCCGCTCAATATGCATTTTTTAGAACTGTAGATACTGTAATAGGTTTAAGTTTATCTTTATTTATTAATTGGTTACCATTCTTAAATTATTTTGGGAAAAAGATAGATGAACTTAAATATAATGCTGAGCAAAAGTTAAGTATTAATTAATCATAGATTTAATTGATTATATTCAAGAGTTGTATAAAATATACAGCTCTTTATTTTTTGAAAACTAGAACAAACTTCTTAATTAAAATTATGTTTCATTTGTTACGTTTACATTTGTAAACGTTTTGTAGAATATTATTATCATTATAGAACAAGGGAAGGTAAATAATTAATGAGAGACTATTCTAATAATCAAGAGAACACTTCAAATCATACTAAAAATAATGAGATTGCTCATGAGCACCACGCTAATCATACAAATCATAACCGACATGGCAACCATGACCATCATGATCATCACAACCATGAGCATCACGATCATCATGACCATCACGATCACAGTCATCACGGAAATTTTAAACAATTATTCGTAATTTCACTTATTCCAGGAATTTTATTAATGCTTATTTCTCCAATGATGGGGATGAAATTACCATTTCAATTTACTTTCCCGTACTCGGATATATTAGCTATTTTTCTAGCCACATTCCTTTTATTCATTGGTGGTAAACCATTTTTTAATGGTTTAATTTCCGAGTTTAAGCAAAAATCTCCCGGCATGATGTCCTTAGTTTCACTCGGATTATCTGTATCTTATATATACAGCGTGTTTGCTGTTATTCTTCGCTACACTTTAAGTAACGAAATTATGGATTTTTTCTTTGAATTTGCTTCATTAATTTTAATCATGTTACTAGGACACTGGCTAGAAATGAAAGCTGTGGGTAAAGCTGGAAGTGCTGAAGATTCTTTACTAGAGCTTTTACCAAAATCTGCACGTTTAATTCAAGGTGACAATAGAATTAAAGAAATTAGTATTTCAGAAATTAAAAAAGGTGATGTGCTTGAGGTGCAAGCGGGAGAAGGTATTCCAGCTGATGCAAAAATAATTGAAGGTGAGACAAGAGTTAACGAAGCGTTATTAACTGGTGAAAGTAAATCAGTTTATAAAACTATCGGAGACCGAGTTATTGCTGGATCAACTAATGGTAATAATAGAATAAAAATTCAAGTTAATTCGGATCAAGATAAATCTTATATTTATCAAATCAAAAATCTATTAAAAGAAGCTCAAAATCAAGGTTCTCGTGGTGAAAATTTAGCCAATAAAATTTCAGAATATTTATTCTACATATCAATTTTTGCAGCATTAGTTTCATTAATTGCCTGGAGTTTTGTTACTGATTTTCCTACAGGTATTATGTATATGGTAACGACCTTAGTTATAGCCTGTCCACACGCCTTAGGTTTAGCTATTCCACTAGTAATGGCTAAATCATCATCCTTGGGTGCAAAACATGGTATTTTACTTAAAAACAGAGAAGCTTACAGTATCGCAGAAAAATCAAATGTTATCGTATTAGACAAAACAGGAACTCTAACCGATGGTGAGTTCAAAATAATGGACTTGGAAATTCTAAACGATAATTATAATGAAACAGAAATATATAGTTTATTAGCTGGTATAGAATCTGGATCTAGTCATCCCATAGCTCAAGCAATAATTAAATATGCAGAAGATAATAGTATTAGAATAACTCAATTTGACTCAAGTGAAACAATTAAAGGCAAGGGAGTTATTGGTAGATATATGAACTCAAACTACGAATTAATAAGTTTAAACTCTTTCAAAGATAATTTAAATAATGAGAGTTTAGAGTTAAACAACGATGAAGCATACACAAGCTCAGTTTTGACCAAAGACAACGAGGCTATTGCAATTATCTCTCTTGGTGATCAAATTAAAGAAAGTTCATTCTCTTTAATTAAAAGCCTTAAAGAAAATGAGCTAAAGATTATTATGGCTACCGGTGATAATGAGGCTGTTGCTAAATCAGTAGCAGATAAATTAGGTATTAAATACCTTGCTCAACAAACTCCTGAAGATAAATATGCATTAATAAAGAAACTTCAATCTGATGACAAGAAAGTTATTATGTTGGGTGATGGTGTCAATGATGCTCCAGCATTAAAACTAGCTGACCTTGGTGTAGCTATTGGTACCGGTACTAAAGTAGCTCTTGATTCAGCTGATGTTATTCTACTAAACTCAGAACCTAAAGATCTAGAATCATTTATAAAACTTTCTCACAATACTCAGAGAAAAGTTAAGCAAAATCTATTCTGGGGAGCAGGATATAATTTTATAGCAATCCCACTAGCAGCGGGAGCTTTAGCCTGGGCAGGAATTACTATAACACCAGCAATAGGTGCAATATTAATGTCTTTATCAACTATAATAGTAGCTATTAATGCTATGGACTTAAATTTAGAATAAAAAGGAACAACTTTAATGGATTCAAATTCACATAAAATTGAAAGTAATATTTCAGAAGCTGAATGGCAAGTTATACGAGTTATTTGGGCTCACGAGGGTTTATCAAGTTCTCAAATAATCCAGAACTTATCACCTGATTTTGATTGGAAACCTGCTACTATCAAAACTCTTTTAAATAGGCTATTGAAGAAATCCTATCTCAGAGTAGAAGCAGAGGGGAATAAGTATCTTTATTTTTCAAATATATCTGAATCTACTCACTTAGCAAACGAGTTAATTTCAGTATTAAACAATGCGTGTACAAAGAATTACGGAGATTTACTAAATAATCTAATAAATAATATTGAATTATCAAAAACTGATATAGCAGAATTAATCAAAACATTAGAAACAAAAGCCTTGTCTGCACCTGAGCAGATAATTTGCCAATGTAATCCAGGGCAATGTAATTGTTAAAATGACTCTCAATATTTTTTAATCTCTGCTAGAATATATCTCGATTTTAATTTTAAAATGAATAAAAAAGAGAGTCAAAAAGGGAAAAGTGGGGAAGATATGCAAACAAAAAATATGACCAAGGGCAATGTCCTAGAATTATTATTAAAATTTGCTATACCTTTATTCATAGGTAATATATTTCAGCAGTTATACTCCATATTTGACACGGTTGTATTAGGATACTCAATTGGTGATCATGCAATTGCTGCTGTTGGAGCCACCTCAGCTTTAGCTGGATTGATTATTAATTTCTCTATTGGCTTAAACAATGGATTTGCAATTAATATTGCGAATAATTTTGGATCCAATAATTTAGAACAACTAAGAAAAAGCATAGCTTCAACTATTTCTTTAAATCTTATCATTACTTTGATAATATCTGTATTAACTTCAGTTTTTATGGGACCTGTTCTCAGAATGATGAACGTTCCAAAAGCTATTTTTGAAGATGCTTATATTTATATTATTATACTTACTGTAGGTATGATAACTACAATCATGTATAACATGTTTGCCGGAATTATGAGAGCATTTGGTAATTCCAAATCACCACTATTTTACTTAATTATTTCTACAGTACTGAATATTATCTTAAATTTATTGCTTGTTGTCATTTTTCAATGGGGTATAGCCGGTGCGGCAATTGCTACTGTAGTTTCCCAAGGTATTTCAGCGGTTCTTGCTGGAATTAATGTTTATAGAAGCTATAGAGTCTATTTACCATACAAAGAAGATTGGAAATTTGAAGCTTCAACTATAAAAGAACTACTGTCTAGTGGTTTTGCTATGGCACTAATGTTTAGCTTTATTGATCTTGGTTCTGTAATTTATTCTAGTGCTGTCAATAATCTAGGTGATGTAATTATTACAGCTCACGCAGCCTCTAGAAGGATTATTATCATGTTTGTTATGGTTATATCATCCATTGCAACTGCTAACTCAACTTTCATCAGCCAAAACTGGGGAGCAGGTAGAATGGACCGAATCGAAGAGGGCAATAGAAAATCTCTATATTTAGGATTTATTTGGTCTGCCTTTACATTACTTGTTGCAATCTTCTTTGGCAAGCAATTTGTTGTCTTAATAACAGATACATCTAATCCAGAAATCATTAATGTAGCATCATTTAATTTCCTCACACACGCAATCTGTTTTGTACCATTAACAATATTTATAATTTATAGAACTGCGTTACAAGGTGTAGGGAAAAGAGCTGCTGCATTAGTGTCAAGTGGGATTGAGTTAGCTTTCAAGATAGTATCTGGGTTTATTCTTATACCTGCTTTTGGTTATAGTGTTGTGTACTTTACAGAACCAGTAATATGGATAGTGTGCACCATTTACTTGATCACTTACAGCAAAATTAAAAAGCCACTTTCTGTAGCTAATAAAGAATAAACTAAATATATAAATATAAAACATTTGCTTATTTTAAAATACTTTGAGGAATAATTATGGAAGAAAATTTTTGGAAAACTTTACCTAAACCTTTCTTTGTGCTTGCACCAATGGAAGATGTCACTGACTCGGTTTTTCGTCATGTAATAGCAAAAGCTGCCAGACCAGATGTCTTTTTCACTGAATTTACAAATAGTTTAAGTTACGTGCACTCTGAAGGCAGGGATAGTTTAAACGGAAGATTATTTTACACAGAAGATGAACAACCAATGGTAGCACATGTTTGGGGTGATAATCCTGACACTTATTCAGCTATGAGTATTGGTATGGCAGAAAGAGGTTTTAAAGGCTTCGATATTAACATGGGTTGTCCTGCTAAAAATGTTGTAAAAAATGGTAGAGGTGCAGGCTTAATTAAAAGACCAGATGAAGCTGCTGAAATTATTCAATCATCAAAAATTTCAGGACTTCCAGTTAGTGTAAAAACTAGACTTGGATATTCTAAAATTTCCGAATGGAAACCATGGTTAAGTCATATTCTTGAACAAGATATTGCCAATCTATCTATTCACTTAAGAACCAAAAAAGAAATGAGTAAAGTTCCTGCACATTGGGAGTTAATACCTGAAATAATAAAACTCAGAGATAAAATAGCTCCTGAGACACTAATTACTATAAATGGTGATATTTCAGATTACAAAACAGGAATGGAGCTTTACCAAAAGTATGGTATTGATGGCATCATGATTGGTAGAGGTGTGTTTAAGAATCCCTTCGCATTTGCCCCTGAGGTCAGAACAAGATCATATCAAGAATATATCGATCTTTTGTATTATCACTTGGACACATATGATAAGCTAACTTTGGAAGAGCAACAACTAAGTAAAATTTTGAATAGGTTTTATAAGATTTATATTAAAGAATTTAAAGGTGCTAGTGACCTTCGAGTTGCTTTAATGGATACTAAAGATACTGCTTCAGCAAGAGAGGTGTTAGCAGATTTCTTTGCTAAAAACCCTCATGTCTTAGAAAATGAAAATGAAGTGTAATTGACTATAAATTTTTACTGTGATAAGATTCTTGCACAATAATTAGGTTTTGGAGAGTTGGCTGAGTGGCTTAAGGCGCACGACTGGAACTCGTGTAAACGTTAGTAGCGTTTCGAGGGTTCAAATCCCTTGCTCTCCGCCATTGTTAAGCTAGTAAATTTTTTACTAGCTTTTTTATTTTCAGCCAAACTCATTACAAAAACACAAAAGATTCGCAAAAGATTAATATTTTATTCTGTCTAAGATACACTTTTAAAAATAATTAATGATAAAATTTTAATTGTAAAAATAAAAATTACAAAGGAGAAATAAAGGTGATTATTTACGGAACTCAAGATTGTTCAAATTGTATAAGTGCGAAAGCTGAATTAGATTCATTAGGTATTACTTATGAGTTTTTAGATCTAGCTAAAACAAAAAATTTAAAAGAATTTCTTAAAATGAGAGATAGTAAAGAAATTTATAAACCAGTTAAAGAACATGGTGCAATAGGTATCCCAACATTTATCTTGGATGATGACAGCATTACTATAAACTTTGATGAAGTTAAAGAATTCTACGGTGCTTAATCAAATTTAACATTTTATAATTACTTAATTTTATATAGAGAAGTACTTGCTCAAATTAGCATAATAATGGGCTTGCTATAAGTTTTTTTCTGTGATATCATGCTTAGCGATTATTACACACATAGTCTGTTATCCTGTGCGTAAATTTAAACGTAATAATTTTACAGACTATGGAGGCATAACAGGAGGTAGAGAATATGTCAGTTATATCAATGAAACAATTGTTGGAAGCTGGTGTGCATTTTGGACACCAAACTAAGAGATGGAATCCTTTGATGAAACCATACATATATACAGAGCGTAATGGTATTCACATCATCGATTTAGAGAAATCCATCAAAATGGTAGAAGACGCATATGATTATGTACGTTCTATCGCAGAAAACAATGGAAAAATCCTATTTGTAGGTACAAAGAAACAAGCTCAAGACGCAATTCGTGAAGAAGCAGAAAGATGTGGTCAATACTACATTAATAACCGTTGGTTAGGTGGTACTTTAACAAACTACACTACAATTAAAAAGAGAATTGCACGTCTTAAAGAATTAGAGCAAATGGAAGAAGATGGTACATTTGATCTTCTACCAAAGAAAGAAGTTTCAGGTTTATTACTAGAGCGTGAAAAATTAGAGAAAAACTTAGGTGGTATCAAAGACATGAATGGTCTACCAGATGCATTATTCATTGTAGATACAGAACATGAAGATATTGCAGTAAAAGAAGCTCAAAAATTAAATATTCCTATTATCGCTATTGTTGATACAAACTGTAATCCTGATGTAACAGATTACGTTATACCAGGAAATGATGATGCAATTCGTGCTATTAAATTAATCGCTGGCGTAATGGCTAACGCAGTTATCGAAGGTAGACAAGGATTCCAAGATAGTGAAGAAACAATCGCTGCTGAAGAGTTAATGGCCAACGAAGGTGACGATTCAGAAGATTTTGAAGACTACGAGGACGACGCAGAATACGAAGACGATGACGATGAGTATTCTGATGAAGAAGAATAAAGTTTATAATATATAAATTTGTAAAACTTTATAAAAATAAAACTAAACTAAATGATTCTATACTAGGAGGTATATATGGCAGAAATTACAGCAAAATTAGTAAAAGAATTACGTGACCGTACCGGATCAGGTATGATGGATAGTAAAAAAGCTTTGGTTGAAACTAATGGTGACATTGAAGCAGCAGAAATTTGGCTAAGAGAGAATGGTATTCTTAAGGCAGCTAAAAAATCTTCAAGAGTTGCAGCAGAAGGCGTTATAGATGCTTACATTCACGCTGGCGGTAAAGTTGGTGTTCTAGTTGAAGTTAACTCCGAAACAGACTTTGTTGCTAAGAACGAAAGCTTCCTTGAATTCGTACACAATGTAACTCTACAAATTGCTGCTATGAATCCAAAATGGGTTAGCCGAGAAGAAGTTCCTGCTGATGTACTAGAACAAGAAAGAGAAATTACTAGAGCTGAAGCTTTAAATGAAGGTAAACCTGAAAAAGTTGTAGACAAAATTGTTGAAGGTAGATTAGAAAAATTCTACGCAACAAATTGCTTATTAGAGCAAGCTTATGTAAAAGACGAAGACAAAACAATCCAAGACCTATTAACAGAGAAAATTGCTGAAATTGGTGAAAATATAGTTATTAGAAGATTTACTAGATACCAATTAGGTGAAGGTATTGAAAAAGAAGAAGTAGACTTCGCTGCAGAAGTTGCACAACAATTAGGTAATAAATAATTAGATTAATTATTTAGCAAGACATCTCTTACAAAAAGAGATGTCTTTTTTTGTGCAAAATTATTTTAATTAAAAACAATCAATTAACAGATATTTTGAGTATTTTTTTATGGTAAGATTATATAAGCAAACTAGTAGGAGTAAACTATGAGTGATTTAAAATACAAAAGAATTCTACTTAAATTATCCGGAGAGGCACTAGCTGGAAATTTAAGCAAGGGAATAGACTCAGATACTGTTAAGTCTATTATCGAAAGCGTTTGTGATCTATATGACTTAGGTGCTGAAATTGCTATTGTTGTCGGCGGCGGAAACTTTTGGAGAGGCGTTCAAAATAACGATATCGACAGAGTTACTTCAGACCATATTGGAATGTTAGCAACCTGCATGAATGCTCTTTATGTTTCAGATATGATAGAAAAACATAACAAGAAAACTAGAGTATTAGGCGCCATAGAAATGAAAGAAATTATGGAACCTTTCATTAGAAGAAGAGCTGTTAGACACCTAGAAAAAGGTAGGATAGTTATTTTTGCATCTGGAACTGGTAATCCTTATTTCTCAACAGATTCAGGAGCTGCGCTAAGAGCAGCAGAAATAGATGCTGATATTATATTTAAAGCGACCAATGTAGATGGAGTCTTCGATAAAGACCCTAATAAATTCGCTGACGCTAAACTATATAAACATGTTACTCACGAAGAAATTTTACAAAGTAATCTTAAAGTTATGGATGCAACAGCAGCTGCTTTATGTAGAGATAATGATATCGATATTGCAGTATTTAACTTATCTGATCCTCAAAATATAGTTAAATTAGCTCAAGGTGAAGATGTTAATGCAACATTAGTTACTCGTTAATTATTTTATAACCAATTATATAAAAGGGCATAAAAATAAAAAATAAACATGGAGGAAAATCATGACAGATTTTAATGTTAATGAAACAAAAGAATATGAAGATAGAATGCAGAAGAGTATAGAGTATCTACAAGATGAACTTAATAATATCCGTGCTGGTAGAGCAAACCCTAGAGTTCTTGACCAAATTTCTGTTGATTATTATGGAGTTGCAACACCGTTAAACCAGGTAGCTTCAATAACAGTACCTGAACCAAGACAATTATTGATTCAACCTTGGGATAAAACTCTTCTCGATGAAATTGAAAAAGCAATATTAAATTCAGATCTCAGTCTGAATCCAAACAATGATGGAGCAGCCTTGCGCTTGCATTTTCCAACTTTAACAGAGGAAAGACGTAAAGATCTAACTAAACAAGTTGATAAACTTGGAGAAGAGGCTAAAATTTCAATTAGAAATATTAGACGTGAGTATCTAGATAAAGCTAAAAAAGCTGAAAAATCTTCTATCATTTCAGAAGATGAATTGCGCCTAGCTGAAGAAAAAATTCAAAGCTTAACTGATAAATTTACTGAAAAAGTAGACGAAAAAGTTAAATCTAAAAGCGAAGAATTAATGGAAATTTAATTTTATCTGACGGCATTTATAAATTGCAGCTGATAAAAAGGCTGCAATTTATTATAAGTAAATTTAAGCCAATGGGGTATTAGTTACAAGTATATGATTTTTGGAAATCAGTTTAACTCAACATTTATTAATATAGATCAATTAAGTTCTAATCATGAACAAACCGGATCTGCTACTCTAGATTTCTTTGAGGATATTATTGTCCCAGAACATATTGCCATGATTATGGATGGTAATGGTCGTTGGGCAAAACAAAGAGGATTAAGTCGCTCTGAAGGTCACTTAGAAGGTGCAAAAACTTTATATTCGATAGTTAATTTTTCAAGAAATATTAAACTGAAGTATTTAACTGTTTATGCTTTTTCTACTGAAAACTGGCTTAGACCAAAAAATGAAGTAAATTATTTAATGGGCTTACTGAAAAGAATGTTCAATAAATATATTAAAGAAATTGTTGACGGCAACATTAGAGTAAGAATTTTAGGCGACAAAAATAATATTCCCAAGAATACTTTAAAAATTATTGAAAAAGCAGAAAAAGAGAGTGAAAATAACACTGGCTTACAGTTTATTATAGCTTTTAATTACGGTGGACGTAGAGAAATAGCTAATGCTGCTAAAGAAATCGCTAAAGCATACGCAAATGGTGAGATTGGTCTTGATGATATAAATGAAGAAAGTTTTCATACTTATCTTTATTTACCTGATGTCCCTGATCCTGATCTAATAATACGCTCAAGCGGTGAAATGCGCATGTCAAATTTTTTACTTTGGCAATTAGCTTACTCTGAGTTTTGGGTTTCAGATATTCTATGGCCAGATTTTAAACCAGAAAATTTAGTCGCAGCTATTAGGGATTTTAATAATAGAGATAGACGTTATGGAGGGATTAAATAATGGATAGTCCAATTAATTTACAGATTGATAATAAAAGATATTCAACAGCTATAATTTTATTCTTAGTACTTAGTGTATTCTTTGTTGCTTCCATTTGGGTAAGATGGATCTTCATTGCTTTTTGTTTATTAGCAATTGTTATTATGACTATAGAGTTGACAAACGCTCTAAGGAAAAATTTTAAACCACTATACTATATCCCTATATTAATAAGTAGTCTTACTATGCTCGCACCAACTATTACATGGTGGCAATATAAAGATCTAACAGATTGGTACATTCTCAAGAATAGTAATTTACCTTTAGACAGTAACTGGCAAACAAACTTTATTTGGTTATTAGCTTATGGAACTTTAACATTTGTTATAGCTTACACATTAGTATCTACAATTAATGTAGTGATTAGAGTTGTTGTAAAAGGTCCTAATCATTTACCGCATGCAATTGCTGAAAATACAAGTGGTCTTTACGTAGCTATTCCTATGGCTTCTATAGTATTATTTACCTTCGCTGTACCAAATGGATTTATATGGTTAATTTTAGCTTTAATTACTCCAATGATTGTAGATGTTGCTGCATATACTACGGGTAAGTATTTTGGGAAAACTCATATGCTTCCCAAAGTTAGTCCACATAAAACTTGGGAAGGATTCTGGGGTGGAACACTTGCCGGTACACTTTTTTCTTGTATATACTTCATGATCTTCTTCACAGGCCAAGCTCCATTACAAGGAATAGGTAAGAGTAGCTTGTTTGGTCTGATCGCAGGGTTAATTTTAAGTCTGAGTTCACAATGTGGTGATTGGTTAGCTTCTGGTCTGAAACGTTGGTGTGATCAAAAAGACTTTGGCGATATTCTCCCTGGTCATGGAGGTATTTTAGATAGAACTGATAGTATAGTGTTCTCTGTTCCAACTGCTTTGTTATTAACAATTGTCTTTTATCTATTAAAACACTAAACATAAAACATAAAATACTAAACACTAATATTTAACAATCTAGAATGGAGTTAAAGAATGGCGAAAATTTTTGGCATAGTAATTGGCTTGCTAATTTTAAGTTTGATTTTAATAATTCACGAAGCAGGTCACTTTTTTGTAGGACGTAAATTAGGATTTAAAGTAGTAGAGTTCAGCATATTTATGGGTCCGAGACTTTTATCTTGGGAAAGAAAAGGTGTTCGCTACTCAATTAAAGCCATTCCTCTTGGCGCATCAGTTGAATTTGCGGGTGAATATAGTGAAGAAGAGGGATCTGCTGAAAATATCGAAGGAAACTTTTTCTCAAAAGCAATTTGGAAAAGAGCTTTAACTATGTTGGCAGGTCCTGGTTTTAACTTAATTGCTGCATTTTTAGCTTTTATAGTACTGTTTTCAATTAATGGATTTTTCTCAACTAAAATTGATTCTATCAGTGATAAAAGTCTAGCTAACGCTGCAGGAATGCATGCAGGTGAAACTATTTTAGAATTAAACAACTATAAAATTAATACAGATTTTGACTTGAGAATTTCATCAACATTTATTGATCCAAAGGAAAACTTTACTGTCAAAACTAAAGCTGCTAATGGAGAAATTAAAACATATAATATCGAGCCAAAAACTGAAAAAACTTACAAAATGGGAGTTCAATTAAATTTAAATGAGGATAAGAGTCTTTCAGTAGCTAAGATTGATAAAAATTTCAATCCTGATGCCAGTAAATTTGTTCTTGGTGATAAACTTATTGACATAGAAGGTGAAAAAATTACTTCTGATAACATGCAAAGTTTATTGCATAAACATGGAGAAAAGGGTTTAGTAGAAGTTAAGGTATTAAGAGGCTCAAACACAGTGTCACTTAATATAAAATTAGCTGAAAGTGAAAACTTATTACCATTAGGTATAGAATTAGAAAAGAATAATAATGCTTTAGGAATTGTACCTCACTCATTAAATTACATGTGGTCATACACCAGAGGTACTGGAGCAATCCTAGGGAAAGTCATCACGGGTAATCTTCCAGCGAGTGACGCACTAACCGGTCCTGTTGGTATTGTAAGCACTTTAGGTACAGTGGCAACTCAAACGAGTGTTAATATTGGAATTAAGCTTTTAAATTTATTATCACTTTTTGCTTCGATTTCACTAGCTCTTGGAATTGCTAATCTTATTCCAATTGTACCTATGGATGGTGGGCAATTAGCTTTATTACTGGTAGAAAAGATTCGTGGTAAGCGTTTGAGTGTTAAAGCCGAGAATATAATTACTATTATTGGTATAGTGGTTTTTATGTTATTGTTTATACTTGCATTAGGAATTGATATAGGAAGGATATTTAAGTAAAAATGCTAAATGAAGAAAGAAATACTGGTGGTAAACAAACATTAGATATTTTGATCAATATTTTAGCTCAGCAAAGCAATACTTTTCCTGTAAATAAATTTACAAATAAATCTACCCTTAACTATGGGTTACTAGAAAAGCTACAAGAATGGTCCCATTCAATTAGTCGTTTTGTTGTTTCTGGTAAATCCTGCAACATTTATATTAACTCTAACGGTAGTGTTGCTAGTGAAACATTAATCGCATGTGAAAAAATTCTGACAAAGTACTTAAAGGTTACGAATGTTAACTTATTTCTTAATTGCACGAAAGAGTTAATAAGTTCGGATAATTTTCTATCTAATTTTCTTCCTTGGGCTGGAGAATATCTGATACATCAAAATTTTGCAGTATTTTCACTTTTGTTAAATGATATTAAAGCTAGATCAAAGTCTAATTTAATTCAATTGCATGTGAGTTCAGCTCAACGAAAAATTTTTAGCCCAGAGAACTGCAAATTGATAGAAGATTTTTACCTTAATAGATTAGGTATAGAAGTACAAATAGACATTAATGTAGATAATGAAAAAGATTCTACAACTTCTTTATTTAACGATTTAAGGGAAGAGTCTTTTTATAATTTTACCCGAGAGCAATATAACCAAAGTATCGAAGAAGACTTATTAGCAGGTACCAAAAAAGTTATAAAAAAAATCGATGAGCATGGAGATTTAATTTCTGAAATTGTCGAAGTAAATACTTCTTCAAACGAAATTTCTTCAGAGGCTGATGATACTAAAAAAGGTAGTACATCAAGAAAAAACAAAAATGCACACGATAATTCAAAAGATAACCAAAAGAACTCATATAGAAAATCTCCAAATCATGTATATGGTAGATTAGATTCTAGACTTGAATTAATCAAAGACTTACGTACTTTAGACTCTGAGTCAGGTAGAGTAAGCGTCTATGGTAAAGTTGCTTTTTATGAAGAGAAATTAGTCAGTAATAATACTAGAGTTTTAATTAAGTTTGCAATTCACGGTGAATCCGGTGCTTTAACTTGCCTTCTTTTCTTGAACGATCCTGCTCAAGCTGAAACTTTCCACGAAAAAGTCAAAAACGGAGTATACGTTCGTGCTGATTTAGATGTTAGTTATGACGGTAAGTTTACTAAGGATTTACAAGGTTTTGTTAGAGGTATTGAGCTTGCTGAAGTTCCAGAACCAAGAAGAGATAATGCTCCAGTTAAACGTGTAGAATTACATATGCATACGAACCTTAGTGAACGTGATGGTATTAGTAGAACTCGTGATTTAGTCAACTTAGCCGATAGTTTTAATATGCCAGCTGTTGCAATTACTGATCACGGTGTTGTCCAAGCTTATCCTGAAGCTGCTGAGCAGTTATCTAAATTAAGGGCTAAAGGAAGTCAAATGAAACTGATCTATGGCTGTGAAATATATTTCATGGATGATGGTGATGCAGTTGCTTATGGATTTAGAGATCTTGATATAGATTCTAGAATTGTTGATGTTCGCATTATAACTACTGGTGACAATGTCAAAACAGACAGAATTCTAGCTTGTTATGCTTTAGAGTTTGTTCGCTCAGAAAACAGTACCACATATGAAGCTGGAAATAAATTCATGACATATTTTAATCCAGAAATTGATTTAGATCCTAAAATGCTAGCGGACTTAAATATAAACAAAACTGACATAGAAAAAGCACCGAAATCTCTGAAAGCAATATCTATGCTACATGATTTTATTGCTGATGCTGCTGTCAGCTCTGAACAAGGTCTTGATCTATTAGGATTCTTGCGTTATGAAGCTTATAGAACACCTAACTACGACGATGCTAGAGACAAGTTTAATCCTACCTTTATAGATATTCCTTCTGTCAAGAGGATCTTTGCAGAAGAGCTAAGTGAGTTTGCTAAAGAAGATCTTGAAGCCGGAACAAAAATTCCAACAGATTATCACAGCAATTATATTAGTGCATTAACTTTTATTAAAGTTTGGGAAAAACATGATTTTATACCTTTAAGAGAATTAAATATTATTGCTGGACAAGACAGCTTCGCTAAAGTTACTGAATACAAAAACAAACCTTATCATGGAATCATTCTAGTTCAAGATGTACTAGGATTATATAATCTTTATAGACTAATATCTGAATCTCATGTCAGATACTTCAAGAACCGTCCGCGTATGCCTAAAAGCCTTATTAAATATCTTCGTCAAGGAATGTTCCTAGGAACTTCTTGTGAGGCTGGACAAGCTTTGCGAAGAATTAGACAGATTTATATAGAAACAGAAGGTGACTTTGAAAAATCCAAAGAAATATTAAAAAATGATCTAAATATTCAAGAAAAAATGGAAATTTATGATTATTTAGAAATTCAACCTTTAGGAAACAACTTATTCATGCTAGATAAGCCTAATAACTATGTAGATAGTCTTGATGATATTATTAATTTAAATAAATTAGTACTTTATCTGGCTGAACTATGCGGCAAAATGGTTGTTGGTACTTGTGATGCTCACTTTTTAAATAAAGAAGATGTTATATATAGAGAAATTTTGCAAGCATCTGCAGGTTTTGACACTAATGAGAACCCAACTGTACTTTATCTACGTACTACCGAAGAAATGCTGAAAGAATTTTATTATTTAGATGATGATTTAGCTTATGAAATTGTTGTCACAAATACTAATAAAATTGCAGCTCAAGTTAGTGAAGAAATCTTGCCATTCCCACCAAGTAATTATCCACCTGAAATTGAAACTGCACCTGAGGAAATCAGGTCTATCACTTGGAATAGATGTTATGAATTATATGATGGTGAAAATGGAATACCAGAAATTATTAAATCAAGGGTAGAAAGAGAACTAAGTTCAATTATAGATAACGGTTTTAGTGTTATGTATTATATTTCACATAAACTAGTAAAACACACAAACGAAGATGGCTATATTGTTGGTTCAAGAGGATCTGTTGGTTCTTCTTTTGTGGCTCATTTATGTGGTATTACAGAGGTCAATCCATTACCTCCACATTATGTCTGTCATAATTGCAAATATTCAGAATTTACTGATCCTAATGCTTATGGCTCAGGTTTTGATTTACCTGAGAAGTATTGTCCAAACTGTTCTGAACTATTATTTGGCGAAGGTCAGAATATACCATTTGAAACCTTCTTAGGATTTAATGGTGACAAGGAACCTGATATAGATCTTAATTTTTCTGGTGAATATCAACCTTTTGCACATCAATTTATTATTGATATGTTTGGTGCAAGCCATACATTCAGAGCAGGTACTATCACCAGCTATGCTGAGAAAAACGCTTTAGGTCTAGTGCGAAACTATGCCGAAAAAACTGATACATTTATGACTAAAGCTGAAGCAGAAAAACTTGCTTTGGGTTTAAATGGAATTAAAAGAAGTACCGGTCAACACCCTGGTGGAGTAGTTGTAATACCTAAAGATAGAGAAATTTATGATTTTACACCAATACAATATCCAGCAAATAATACTGACGCTGCTATGACTACAACGCACTTTGACTTTAACTCAATGCACGATACTATCCTTAAACTTGATATTCTAGGTCATGATGACCCGCAAGTATTTAAAGTTATGAGTGATATTAGCGGTCTAGATATTATGAGTATTCCTGTACCTGATAAAGATGTTATGCGTATTTTTGAGAGTTCAGAAGTCTTGGGGATTCCATTAGATACAACTCCAGATAACTGTGGTACTCTTGGAATCCCTGAAATGGGCACTTTAATGGCTAGAGATATGATTAAGGAAACTAGTCCTAGTAGTTTCTTCGACTTAGTTCAGCTCATGGGTCTATCTCATGGTACTGATGTTTGGCAAAATAATGCTCAAGATTTAATTCGTTCAGGCACCTGTACTTTGGATGAAGTTATAGGTTGTCGTGATGGTATTATGACTTCATTAATAGCTTGGGGACTAGATCCATTCGCATCATTTCAAATAATGGAAAAGGTGCGTAAGGGTAAAGGATTAACACCTGAACACGAGGCTATGATGATAGAGAATAATGTTCCTGAATGGTACATTGAATCATGTAAGAAAATTAAATACATGTTCCCAAAAGCCCACGCAGCTGCATATGTTATTTCAGCACTAAGAATTGCTTGGTTTAAAGTACATCAGCCAGCTACTTACTATGCTGCATATTTTAGTGTTAGAGCCGATGAGTTCGATTATGCCTTAATGAACCAGCCTTTAGAAAAAATAACAAGCATGCGTACTTCAATGAGAAAAAACTTTCATCAATTAACAGACAGGGAGCAAAAGATTTTCTATATAATCGAATTAGTAGAAGAGATGATGCTACGAGGTATAAGTTTTGCAGACATTGATATTGAAGAAGCCGATGCTAGAAGATTTAAGGTAATTGATGCTAAGCATATTATGCCTGCACTTAACTCCATTAACTCTATCAGTACAACAATGGCTAATAATATAGTCGATGCAAGATCTGATGGCAATGGAGAGTTTAAGAGTCATAAAGATTTGATGACTCGTAGTGGTTTAGGTCAGTCTGCAATTAAGAACCTAGCTGAAAATGGCATTTTAAGTCATATCCCAGAAAGTGCGCAAATCACACTGTTTGATATGAATAAGTTTTAAAATTAAAGGAGAATGAGTACTTTGTCTAAATTTGTTAAAGTTTTCTTAAGAAATGCTTTAAGCACCTTTGATAGAATCTATACATACAAAGTCCCTAAAACCATGCATGAAGATATTTGTATAGGTCGCAGAGTTTTGATTCCTTTTGGCAAGGGTGATCGATTTAGCGAAGCATTTATTTTTTCTATTTTAAATTCAAAAGAATGTTCTGAAGCTGAGCATCTGGGAGATAAAATTAAGCCTTTGGCTGCAGTTCTTGATAATGCCCCTCTATTAGATAGCATGCAAATTAAATTACTCGCTCAGATGAAGCAACTTTATGCTTGCACATATGGTCAAGCTGCCTCTTTGATGCTACCTGCTGGTTTTAATTTGCAATTAGCCGAGATCATAAGTATTACTGATCTAGGCTTTGAGAAACTTGATGAGAAATTTATAAATATTGCATTAAATATTAGCCAAAAGAATAACAAATTTGAACTAAAAAAAATCAAGTTTAATCTTGATGATTTTTTACTGCAATCTTATAAACGCAATGAGTTAATATCTTTGGCTAAAGCGGGATTAATAAATATTAATTTGAGCAGTGATCAAAAGATAAAACGCAAAAGTAACGAACATGTCAAATTAATAAATCGTGAGGAAGCAATAAATTTATATGAAGATAACGCTTTGGGATCAATACAACAAGATTCTATAATTGAATATTTAATAAACTTTGAAACTGCTAGTACTCAAGAAATTATTCAAAATTGTAATGTAAAAAGAAATAGTTTAAAAACTCTTGAAGGTAAGGGCTTAATTGAATTTTTTCACAAAGAAATATCTACAGATGATATAGAAGTTGATACATTCGACTCGGAATTACTACCAAAAAATTTTAATATAGTTTCGTATGATGCCCTAAGTCAAGAACAGAAGCAGGCGGTTGAGTCAATAAACTTAAGCATAAATAACAAATCTAACAAGGAATTTTTGCTATACGGAATAACTGGTTCAGGTAAAACAGAAGTTTATATAAGAGCTGTAAAGAATTGTTTAGAAAAAGGACAAAAAGCAATACTTTTAGTACCAGAAATTGGTTTAACGCCTCAAATGGTCGGTCAATTCAATCTGCATTTTCCAGGAATGATTACTGTGCTTCATAGCGGTTTAAGTCAGAGAGAACGTTTTGATCGTTGGGAAAAAATAAAAGCTGGCGATTTTGAAATAGTTATAGGTGCACGTTCTGCAATTTTTGCACCATTGGAGAATTTAGGACTAATTATTATTGACGAAGAGCAGGAGACTTCTTATGCTTCAGATATGTCACCATATTATGATGCCAGAACAATAGCTAGACTTAGAGCTTTGAACGAAAGTGTTACATTGGTATTAGGATCTGCAACTCCTAGCTTGGAGACATTTTATCGTTCTGTGGAAGGTAAATCAGAGAAACTTGAACTTAGCGCAAGAGCTGGAATGGCTAACTTACCTCCAGTTGAAATTATAGATTTACGTAAAGATTGGAATACTGATACTGAGGGGATTATAAGTAATAATTTATTAGAAGCCATGCAAAACACTTTGAATAGAGAAGAACAGGTAATGTTATTTCTCAACAGAAGAGGCTTTGCAAGTACGGTGCTTTGCTCGGAGTGTGGGCAAAACATTGAATGTCCAAATTGCTCGATAACTTTCACTTATCATAAAGATAAGAATTTATTAATTTGCCATTACTGCGGAACTACGGAGAAATTAAGTAAAACTTGTAAGAATTGTGGTGCAGATGCAATTATAAATTATGGTTTTGGTACCCAAAAACTTGAAGCTATTTGTCGAGATCTTTTCCCAAATGTAGATATATTTAGAATTGATCAGGACTCAAGTACCAACTCTAGGAAACAAGCTGAATTATTTCAAAAATTTAGAAATAGTAAATCAAGTATCCTTATTGGTACTCAAATGATAGCCAAAGGTCATAATTTTCCTAGATTAACCTTAGTTGGTATATTAAATGTTGATCAAATGATTAATAGAAATGATTATCAAGCTGCAGAAAATGCATTTCAATTAATAACTCAAGCTGCCGGTCGTGCTGGTCGTGCTGACTTACCTGGCAAAGTCTATATTCAAGCTTTCAATATAGATAATTACGCAATACAAGCAAGCTCAAGACATAACTACATGGAATTTGTTGAACAAGAATTAAACTTTAGAAACTCTCTTAAATATCCACCTTTTAGTACCTTAGCACACATAAGCATAAGTAGCGAAAACGAGAATTTGACAGCTCAAGCAAGTCGAGAACTTTACGATATTATTGAAAAATATATCTTCAAAAATAAATTAAGCGAACTAAAAGTTTTAAAACCAGCACCTGCAAGTCTTTATAAACTGCAAAATCGTTGGCGTTGGAATATTATTATTAAATCAAGTGGTAAAAATCAAATTGAGAAATTAAGCTCACTTTGGCATAGAATTTCATTGATGAAAAAAAATGATTCAATCAGAGTCAGTTTCCGCTTAGATCCGGCCTAATAATTAGGCTAATCAAAACTATTTTGGTATAATGTATTTTAGTTTTATAAAATTTAAAGAGGAGCAACGAAATGGCTATTAGAAATATTGTTACAGAAGAAGATCCAGTATTGAGAAAAAGATCACGAGAAATAAAAGAGATTGATGATCGTATTAAAGAACTCGCCCAAGATATGATTGATACATTGAATGAAACTAGCAATGGTATTGGATTGGCTGCACCTCAAATAGGTGTTTTGAAAAGAATTTTTATTATAGATATGCGTGAAGATGAAAATTCTGAACCTATTATCTTTATTAATCCTGAAATTATTTCAAAAGTAGGTACATTTGAACACACTGAAGGTTGTTTAAGTATTCCTGATATTTGGGGAGAAATTAGAAGACCAGCAAAAGTTACAGTAAGAGCAACAGATCTAAATGGTGAAGAATTTACTTTAACAGCTAAAGGACTTATGGCTGCTTGTGTAGAACATGAAACAGACCACTTGAATGGTATGTTATATGTAGACAGGAAAAAACAACAAGAACTAGGTGTAAATATAGATTAGAATTTAAATAATTTTATTTTTTAGACTTTAAACTAGAAGAGGTGCTTTGTGAATATTGTATTCTTTGGAACTCCAGATTTTGCTGCAGAGGTTTTGCAAGGTTTAATTAGAACTGGGCATAAACCCGTGCTTTGTGTTAGCCAACCTGACAAACCACAAGGCAGAAAGCAAATTATTAAGCCAACTCCTGTACATGCAGTAACAAAAGAACATGGCATCGATTTAATTCAACCACGAAAAATTAAGACTGATGAGTTTTATGAAAAAATTAAATCATATGAACCTGACTTTATTATTACAGCTGCTTACGGAAGAATTTTACCTGATCGCATCTTAGATTTAGCAAATTATGAAGCTCTGAATGTTCATGGATCATTATTGCCTAAATATCGTGGTGCAAGTCCTGTACAAGCATCTTTATTGGCAGGAGATAAGCTTACAGGTATAACGATATTGAGAATGACGTCCGAGTTGGATGCTGGTCCAATTTTTAGCACAGCTGAGTTTGAAATCCCTGATTTAATGCGTTCTGATGAACTAATGCTAGAGTTAGCTAAGATTGGAGCGGATCTACTTCCAGAAACCTTGGAAGATATTTATGAAGGTAAAATCAAGCCTATTGCTCAAGATGATGAGCAAGCAACATTTTGCGGCTTAATTGATAAAGAGATGGGACTAATCGATTGGAATAGTACCGCTAACCAAATCGAAGCACAAGTTAGAGGCCTTTATCCTTGGCCAGGAGCTTTTACTTATGAAAATGGAAATCGTTTTAAGATACATTTAGCTAAAGCTTATACTAAAGAGGCTTGCCCTGATCTACCTGATACTTACAGCGAATTAAGTAATGGTACTGTAGTTTCATTAGCCCAAAAAAGCATATGGGTAAAAACCAGCTCTGGTGTGTTGCAACTTTTAGAAGTTCAAAAAGCTAACTCTAAAGCAATGCAAACTAGTGCAAATTATCATAACTATACTGTTACTGAAGATACTTTTACGAATGAACCTTAATTATCATTACTTTTATGGTTAAAGTCAAAAGGAGTATAATGTCAAAAAATATTGATAAACAAGAAATGAATTCTTATGCAAGCAAGCTTGATAACAAATATCAAAAAGCTTTACAAAAATTCAATAAATTCCCTGAATCTAAAAACTCGAGAGAGCTTGCTTTTACAGTACTTTATCAAGTTTATGTTTTAAATGCATTTTCAGACATCGCAATTAATAGGACATATAACTCTTCAAAATTAGACGAACAAGAGAAATCTACAGCAACTGCTTTTATTTTAGGGACTTTAAATGAAACATTTAGATTAGACAATCTAATAGGTAAGTTGTCAAAAACAAAAATAAATAAACTAGATTCTAGAGTTTTAGTTATTTTACGCTTAGGATTATGGCAAATTTACTATTCTAACCAGGCTGAACATGCTGTTGTTTCTGAGACTGTTAAATTATGTAGAAGGTTTGGTGTAAGTTCAGCTACATCCTTAGTAAATGCTATATTAAGAAATGCCCTTAGAAAGTTCCCTAAAGCTACTTTCTATAATATTGAATTAGATAAGTATGCTAAAGCTGGATTTACTGAAGAGTTATACAAACATTTTCTTACTGAATTGGGTGATGAAGATGAGGTCAATAAACTAGCAAATTTCCTCAAGAGTAGCCCAGAACTTAACGTCAGAATAAGGTTTAATTCATCTGTTAATAAAAGTAGTCAAATTAAACATGTGATAAATTTGCTAAAAAAAGATGAAATTTCTAGTAATGCCTCTTATTTTCAAGAAGACTCTTTACATTTAGATTTACATGGTAAATCACTACATCATTCTGAAGCTTGGAAAACAGGATTAATAAAAGCTCAAGGTGAGAGTGCTATGTTACCAGCTATGGCATTAAAACCTCTTCCTAATGAAAAAATTGCTGATATTTGTGCCGCTCCAGGCGGAAAAACTATTCAAATTTCAGACCTTAGCTATGGTCAATCTCAGATTTTTGCTTCAGATTTACAAGAACACAGAATCGATTTATTAAAATCTGAACTTAACAGGTTATCAATTAATAATGTCAAAACTATAGTTTCAGATGCTTCAGATATTACGCAGTGGAGTGAATATCAAAGTTTTTTTGATAAAGTATTATTAGATGTTCCATGCTCAGGTTTAGGATTATTACAAAGTAAACCTGAACTAAGATTACATTGGAATAAAACTGGACTTGATGATTTACTTAAAATCCAGAAAAAGATTTTTGAAGTTGCAAGTTATATACTTAAGCCAGGTGGGTTAATAATTTACTCTACCTGTACTTTAAACGCAGCGGAAAATTCTAGTCAAGTAAATGATTTCCTGAAAAACAATCCCAATTACAAATTAGTTTCACTCAGAGAAAATTTAGGGAGAACGGCAGAAAACTTATTAAAATTAGATCCTTTACTTAAACAAAAACTAGATGAAGGAGAAATTACTCTCTGGCCTCATAAAATCAAGTCAGAAGGCTTCTATTTAGCTCTTATAAAAAAGCTTTAATTATTCTTTAAGTGTTAATTTTTTAATTAATTTAAATACTGTATAATATATAAGCGAATATCAGAACTAATGGAGGTTATACTTAGAATATGTATACAGCATCTGTCTTTGGCGCCGCTACTGATGTAGGTTTAGTTCGCAAAAACAATGAAGACAGTTATTCTTTTTTAAGATCTAAAGATAAAAGATTTGTACTTCTCATAATCGCTGATGGCATGGGTGGTCATAGTTATGGTGAAGTTGCAAGTCAAATTGCTGTGCATTATTCTACTTATGTTATAGATAACTCTTTTAGAGAAGATATGACTGATCAGGAAATCTTAGAAATGTTAGGTAATGCTGTAGAAGCAGCCAACATTCAAGTTGAATTAGAAACTAAATTGAAACCTGAGATGTCAGGAATGGGTACTACTTTAACAATTGGATTAATCATTAACTATAAATTTTATATTGCACATGTAGGTGATAGTAGAATTTATTTACTAAGGAACGACAAATTTTATCAATTAACCAAAGACGATACTTACGTACAATCTTTAGTAGATTCAGGAGAATTGGATGCTGATTTAGCTGATAGTCACCCACAACATAACCTGCTTACAAAAGCAATAGGAAGTCCTGAGCAGATTTGTCCAGAATTAATACAATATACTTTAAATAGCTCAGATAAAATTTTATTTTGTACTGATGGCTTATATGACGCTTTAAATAACTATGAAATAAAAACTATATTAAGTAATGAAACTGACCCAGATATTTGTGCTAATAAATTAGTTAGTAAAACTTTAGAAAATGGTGCACCAGATAACGTAACTGTTATCGTGGGATTTATTTAGTGAGGTAAACATGTCTATTAATGTTGGAACAATCTTAAATAATCGCTATAAGATTTTAGAGCTAGCAGGTACTGGTGGTATGGCAAAAGTCTACAAAGCCACTGACTTAAATACTGGCGAATTAGTAGCGATTAAAATCTTAAAATCTGAATATAATGATGATGAAGAGTTTGTCAAACGTTTTGACCTTGAGGCAAGAGCTGCAGCAAGTTTGTCACATCCAAATATAGTTAACGTTTACGGTGTAGGAGAAGATAATGGAATTAAATACATCGTTCAAGAATATGTAAATGGTAAAAGTTTAAAAGAAAAATTAGAAGAAACTGGCAAAATGGATTGGCGCTTAGCAGTACCAATTGTAATCCAAATTGCTCTAGCTCTTGAACATGCTCATTCACAGTCTATTGTTCATAGAGATATTAAGCCTGCAAACATTCTGATTACACCTGATGGCGTGTGCATGGTAACTGATTTTGGTATTGCTAGAGCTACTAATACTAATACTGTATCAATGACTGGAGGTACAGCTCTTGGTTCAGTACATTATTTCTCACCTGAACAAGCTCGTGGAGGAGCAGTAGATCATCGCTCCGATGTTTATTCCTTAGGTATTTTAATGTATGAATTATTAACTGGAGAGGTTCCTTTTGACGGAGAATCTTCTGTTGCTGTTGCTATTAAACAATTACAGGAAGAACCAGTTAATCCTAGAGATTTGGAATCTTCTATTCCACAAGGACTAGAGGATATAATTCTTCGTTGTATGCAAAAAAATCCTAACAAACGTTATCCAGACTCCAGAGCACTAATTGATGACTTGGACATGTTTATGATCAATCCAAATGGTAGATATGGAAAAATTACAAATACCAATTCAAGTTATAATATTTACGCAGATGCAAACTCTACCGGTGAGCCTCAAGAAGTTTTCAACTCTGATTCTAACTCGCTAGATAGGGTATTAAGTTTAGAAAACTCTATTAGCTCAAGACGTAAATCTAGATCTAGAGATGCAGTAATTACTATGCTTTTTGC
Organism: uncultured Fastidiosipila sp.; assembly: GCA_963510375.1. Classification (GTDB taxonomy): domain Bacteria; phylum Bacillota; class Clostridia; order Saccharofermentanales; family Fastidiosipilaceae; genus Fastidiosipila. The sequence continues at coordinate 185,432 of CAUPES010000001.1, read as the reverse complement.
GCTTATTATTGTTCTGCTTTTAGGTTTAGCTATCTGGTTTATTGCTGACTCTGTTAAAAATAATTTAAATACACATCAATCTGGTACAGAGGAAATTTATGTGGTAGAAGACTTCAGAAATATGTCTTACGAAGAGGTTTCACAGAAGCTTAAATCCGAGGGTGTTAATCACATTAAAGTTGAAGCCGCTAGTGAAAAGGTAGCAACTGGAAATATTATTTCTCAAAATATTTCAGCCGGCACAAAAATTAATAGAGCTAGTACTTTTGTAAAAGGTAGTGAGTTTATTTTAACTGTTTCAACAGGTAGTGAGTTCTACGTTATCCCTGATTTAATAGGCGAAGATGCAGCCGAAGTTAAAAATCAAATGGAAAAAGAAAACCTTCTAGTTATGACAAGAAATCAGTTTAACGTTTCAGTTCCTGAAGGTAAAGTTATGGAAATTTCTCCATCACCTGGTACAAAAATTGAACGTGGTTCTAGAATAACTATTACGATCAGTAAAGGGAAAAATAAAGGTCCAGTGCCTGATGTTAAAGGGAGAAAATTAGATTCAGCAATTGAATATTTAAATTCTATTGGTTTTGATACAGAAACAAGAGTACCATCAAGCCTAAAAGGTTATGAAAGCAGTCTTTATGTTGTAGATATGGAACCAAAAGCTGGTACATCAAATGTTGGAAAACCGGTAGTACTAATAGTAGGTACCTATGAAGAAGCAAATCCAACAGTTGCAACAACTACAGAGAAACCAAGTGAAACCACAACTGAAACTAAAGGTACAGATGAAAATGGCACAACTGAAAGTAGTAAGCATACAGGTGAGGATGCGCCAGAACTCACTGAACCTTCACCTGAAAGCTCAGAACCGTCACATGATGATGACGCTGAATAATTTTATATAATAAACAGAATTTTAATAAAGGAGTATTAAATATTATTCAAGAATTAAAAAATGGTGAATATATTATTACTAGAGGTGTGGGTGGTAATTATTGGGTCAATTCACTAGCTAAACCAGGTCAAGAAATCCAATGTAATGCTCCTGGAGTTTTCAAAAATCAAGGATTAAAACCAATAGCTGGTGATCTAGTTTACTGCGAAGAAACTGGAGATGAACTAATTCCTCTTGTAATGCAAAATATTCATGAACGTAAAAATGAACTACCAAGACCACAGGTAGCGAATATTGACTTATTATGGCTGATAATTCCTTTAAGTCAGCCAGAACCTGATTTAAATGTATTGGACAAAATGCTAATTATCAGTGAAGTTCAAAACATGAATGTAGAAATCATTTTTACTAAATATGATTTAGCCTCTGCTTATGGAGATGATCTAGCCAGCATTTATAAAAATCTCGGATATAATGTTTTTCTGTCTGAACCTAATTCTGAAGCTTTATTTCAAGAATTACGTGACAAGATTAATCAGAACTTAATCTGTTTAGCTGGTCCTTCTGGCGCAGGAAAATCAACTCTTTTAAACATTCTCGCACAATCTGACCTAATGGAAACAGGTGATATTTCAAGAAAGCTCGGACGTGGTCGTCACACAACTAGACATGCAGAGCTTTTCCCATTTAATGGAGGTTATGTAACTGATACTCCTGGTTTTAGCTCATTAGAACTTACTCAATTAAATATTGATGGACAGGATTTAGCTTTTGCTTTTCCAGAAATTAGAGATTTACAATACGATTGTAAATTTAATTCATGTAAACATTTAGAAGAACCGGGATGCGCAGTTAAAGCATCTACATCAATTAATCCAGGAAGAATAGAGCGTTATCAAAATTTCAGAAAAACTATTGACTCTTACAATTCTTACGATAGAAGAAAAAACTAAGACTAAAGTAGCACAAAATTGGAGGTTTAATTATAAATATGGATCAAGTTAATAACAACGAGAAAAGAAGAGAAAATTTACTTGCTAAATTTCAAAATCAAATAGCACCATCTATATTGTCATGCAATCCACTAACTATAGGTGCAGAAATTTCAGAAATTAGCTCAAAGATTGAAGCATTACATATTGATATTATGGATGCCGATTTTGTTCCTAATATTAATGGAAGTTATACCATTGTTAAAGCTATTAAAGAAACTTTTCCTCACATATTTTTAGATGTTCATTTGATGGTCAATAAACCAGAGAAACTTATTGATGATTTTATTAACGCTGGTGCTGATTTAATCACATTACATATTGAATCTTTGCAACATCCACATCGCTACTTAAACTATATCAAGGATCAAGGTATTCTCTCAGGATTGAGTTTAAATCCTGGCACTCCAGTTGTTTTGGCTAAAGATCTTTTAAGTTCAACTGATGTACTATTATTAATGAGTGTTAATCCTGGCTTTGGAGGACAAAGTTTTATTCCAAATACTTTTAGCAAAATTACTGAAGCAAAAACATTAATAAAAGAGCTAAATGCAAATACCTTAATTGAAATTGATGGTGGGGTAAAATCTACTAATGCACAAGATCTTTGGAATGCAGGGGTTGACGTACTAGTAGCTGGAAGCGCTATATTCGGACAAGCCGATCCCAACCTAGAGTTAAGTAAATTATACAAATCCATTTAATCTATTTTGTGCATTTTGTTGTTTCAAATTATTATAAAATATTAAAATTTATTTAAAACATACAAACACCACTTGATAAATTATTGAAAATTAAGGATAATGAGATTCATAAGAGAGACAGAATTGAGGGAAAATTATGGATTTTAATTTATACCAATATGGAAGAGAATTTCGAGCATTTAATTTCTTTGGAGCTCATTTTGACGGTAAGGGAACTCAGTTTAGAACGCATGCTCCAAATGCAAGACAAATTTATTTGATCGGAGATTTTAATAATTGGCAGAATCAAGCCATGGAAGTAATTAATGGAGTTTGGGAACTATACGTAGAAGGTGCTAAACCAGGTGACTGCTATAAGTATAGAATAGAGGGACCTCATGGTGGTGCGGTTGATCATGCTGATCCATATGCTTTTGCATCAGAACTTAGACCCAAAACTGCATCTGTAATTCATCAAACTAGTAATTATAAGTTTAACGATGCTGATTGGATCGCTAATAGAAGTAACAATCTTAAAGATAGACCAGTTTCTATATATGAAGTCCATTTAGGATCTTGGCGTACCAAAGTACATGAATTAGGTGATTATACAGAAGATGGTGTACAAATTAATCACACACATGATAATTGGTATACATATAGAGAAATCGCTAAGCCATTAGCTGATTATTGTGTTGAATCAGGTTTTACTCACATTGAACTACTACCACTGGCAGAACATCCTTTAGACATGTCTTGGGGATATTTACCATTGGGTTATTTTTCACCAACTTCAAGATATGGTAGTCCTGATGATTTCAAATATTTTGTCGATGTTATGCACGAACATAATCTCGGAGTAATTATGGATTTTGTTCCTGTACATTTTCCATCAAATGACTTCGGATTAGCTAATTATGATGGAACAGCTTTCTATGAGTACCCATTTGACGATTTAAGGTATAGTGAGTGGGGTAGTCTTAATTTCAACCTAATGAAAGGTGAAGTTCGATCATTTTTAAACTCTGCTGCAACTTTCTGGATTGAAGAATACCATGTAGATGGCTTGAGAATTGATGCTGTAAGTAATTTACTATACTATCAAGGTAGAAAAGATAAAGGCGTAAATGATGCTGCAATTGATTTTATTAAGCAATTTAATGAAATTCTAGAAAAGGAACATCCTGATGTTATGCGTATCGCTGAAGACTCTTCTGATTTTCCAGGAGTAACTAATGACGTCAAATATGGTGGTTTAGGTTTCCATTATAAATGGGATATGGGTTGGATGAATGATACTCTTGATTTCTTTGCAATTCCTAGCTGGGAAAGAAGAAACCATTATAACCAGATCAGCTTCTCGATGATGTACTTTTATAGCGAAAAATTTATGTTGCCGTTTTCTCATGACGAAGTTGTTCATGGTGATAAATCTATTGTTGATAAAATGTATGGAAATTATGATGAGAAATTCCCACAAGCAAGATCATTATACTTATACATGTATGCTCATCCTGGCAAAAAATTGAACTTTATGGGTAATGAGTTTGCGCAATTCCGTGAATGGGATGAAAAGCGTGAACAAGACTGGCCTTTGTTGGAATATCACTATCACAATACTTTCTATAAATTCTTTACCGACATTAATAAACTATATCGTGATGAAGAAATTTTATATATGGAAGAATTCCATGACAAGAATTACCATTGGACTATCGTTGATGACTGGATGGGGGTAGTTTACGCCTTTACAAGAGGTGATGGTGATGAGAAACTATGGTTTATTTTCAACTTTAGTGGTGAAACTCATGACTTTTACGCTTTCGATCTTTATGGTTATGATATCGTTGAAGAAGTAATCAATACCGACTGGCAGGATTATGGTGGCGGTACCGAAAGACCTAAAGCTGGAGGTAAAACTTGGCAAGATTTAGAAGATGGACGTTTTGCAATTTCATTAAAAGGATACAATAGCAGAGCTTTCCGCATTAAGAAAAAAGATTAAAATAATTTCAACAAAAAACACAGTAAAAGTATAGTTAAGTTATTTGACAAAACTCAAAAGCTTAACTATACTTTCTTAAGCAATAATAAATAGGGGAGTGGCTCAACGGTAGAGCAACGGTCTCCAAAACCGTCGGTTGCGGGTTCAAATCCTGTCTCCCCTGCCATTTATAGGACTGTATAATGCAGTCCTTTTATTTTATTAATAATTTTAACTAAAGAACTTATTTTATCTTCAAAGCATAGGAGATTATTCGCGAAGATAATCTGTAAAAATGGTAAGATATTATAAATATATAAGGAAGCAATATTACCTAATTAAGTAGTATGTATGCTTTTAACTACCATTTTGAAAATTTTATAGACACATAATTAGGACTATAATTTAGATTATATGTAAAGGAGATGCTTGTGGACGAAAGAATAGTTGAGCTATACACTGATGGAGCCTGTTCTGGCAACCCTGGAGTTGGTGGATGGGCTGCAATACTTAAGTTTGGCGATTATGAGAAAGAACTAAGTGGAAGCGAAGCTCACACTACCAATAATCGTATGGAATTATCTGCCATAATCTATGGTTTGCAAGCACTTAAATATCCTATCAAAGTTGAAGTATATTCAGATAGCGCTTACGTTGTTAATGCAATTAACAAAGACTGGCTAAGCTCTTGGAAGCGTAATAATTGGAGAAATGCTGCCAAAGAACCAGTTAGTAATCAAGATCTTTGGATAAAACTAGATGAACAAATGAAAATTCACGAAACTAGTTTTCATAAAGTAAAAGGTCATGCAGATCATGAATATAACAATAGGGCAGATGCTCTAGCTGTCAAAGCAGTACAAAATTTTAAATCTGATAATAATATGTAAGGTGATACATGCAAAAAGAAACAAAATTTAAAAAAACAAATATTTATAATGGGCAAATTTTAGATTTATATAAGTTGGAAGTTAAAACAGTGGACGGCTTCATCCAAAATAGGGAAGTATTAGAACATAATGGTGGAGCGTGCATAGTTGCTTTAACCCCCGAAAATGAAGTTTATTTAGTACGCCAATATAGAATTGCAGTAGATGATTTTACCTTAGAAGTACCAGCAGGAAAGCTAGAAAAAGGTGAATATCCTGAATCATGCGCTATTCGTGAATTAGAAGAGGAATGTGGATTAAAAACTGAAACAGTTGAATTAATTTCAGCAATTTATCCAACACCTGGGTATTCAAATGAAATAATTTATATTTATTATGCAGATTCCTATTCCGAGACAAGTCAACATTTGGATCAAGGTGAGTTTGTTCAGGTTGAGAAATATCTGCTAGCAGATGCTATTAAAATGATTCAAGAAGGTAAAATAAAAGATGCCAAAACAATTATTGCTTTGCAAGCTATTTGGATTAAGTTAAATCTTAATTCTTAATATAAATAACTTAAAATTATTTTTTAATGGAAATATTTAGATTGGTTAAGGTCAATGACAAGTAGAGAAGAGTATATTAAAAAAAGTAACAATACGAATAATAAAGCTCGTGAAATAACTGGGCTTATCTATTTGATTTTATCTTTATTTACAGGAGTAGCTTTTTACATACCTAGTGTTAGCAGTGGTCCTTTAGGTCGTTTTGTAGTAAGTATTGGCAGAGGACTACTTGGTCCAGTTGCATATGCTTTACCTTTGCTATTTTTAGTTTTAGCTATTTCTACTTTTCTTGAAGATTTTTTCAAAGCTAAAAAAATCAAAATAAATAACTTACTTTTATTATTAATTATACTTTCTGCTTTGATTCATGCTATAGCAATTAAAGCAGAAATTGTGCATAACCTAAGTGTAGACAGTGAAGGTAAGTATACAGTATTAAATTCTTTCTCTGAACTTTGGTCAATGGGCAAAAGTCCTGAAACTTACCCTAATATTAATGCAGACCTAGCTGGAGGAGTGATCGGTGGGGCAATCGCATTAGGACTCCAAAGAATTATAGGATATGCTGGAGCAATAATTATCTTAGGTTCAACAATCATTATTGAGGCCATAATTATTGGGAATTTTTCCATTTCAAGAATTTTACTTTCATTCTTATCTTTGATTTATGCATTTGTTGATATATGTAAAAAATCAATTAGAAATGCTAGTGATAGCATTCAAGAATCAAGGGCAAGAAAAGCTGAATATAACGCTAAAATTAAAGATTTAACTAATGCAGCAGAGCCACATTCTAAAGTTTTTGGTAATGTAAATTCTGGTTCTCAACGTGAAAATACTAGATCACTCCAACAAAGAACAAATACCGACACTAAGCAGAACAAATCATTCAATATCGACTCATATATGAGTGACTTTAATCATCAGAGTAATGCGAATAACCGCAAAGATATTCCTAACTATGACCTAGGTGCGAATGCAAACTTTAATAATGATGGAGAAAGAATTCCTAGCCACAAAGTTAATTCAGATAGAACTTATGTAGCTCCTAACTTTATAATTCAACAAGATAATAAATCTACTACGCCAAATGCAGTAAATAATAAAGCAGATATAAAATTAAAACCAGTATCCGACTTTAATAATAGTAAAAACAGTTCAATTCACGAAGATAGTCGTGTTAATTCAAGCTTCACCATTGATGGTTTGTCAGAAAATAATAATAATAGTATCAAGAGCTCTGATTTCTTATTGGCAAACGAAGTGGACGATCCAGATGCTAAAACAGATAATAATCCAACAAAATTAGATATTAAATCTAATAAATCTAAATTTGATTTAAGTAAAGACAGTGCAGATACTAAGTCAGTAGAAGTTGCAGACACTAGTAAAAAGAAAGAAAACACTTTGTCCGATTCTACTAGTCCCGAGAGCATTAATGAAGATAAGGTCAAGAAAGTTGTACCTATCAACAAACCTTATGTTTTCCCACCATATAATCTCTTGGAGGCAAGACCTGTACAGCAAAAAGGTGCTACAGAAAAAATTATAAAAGAACAGGCTATGCTGCTCGAACAAACTTTAGCAAGCTTTGGAGTTGATGCTACAGTAATTCATGTAACTACTGGGCCTTCTATCACTAGATTTGAATTAAGGCCAGGAATAGGTGTAAAAATAAGTAAAATTGTAAACTTGTCTGATGATTTAGCTTTGGCACTTGCTGCAACTACAGTTAGAATTGAAGCACCAATACCTGGAAAATCTGCAATCGGTATAGAAATTCCTAACGAAAGCACAGCTACTGTAGGTTTGAGATCATTAATCGATAACCCTAAATATGTTGAGCGTAAAGAACGATTGTTAGTTCCTTTAGGTAGAGATATTCCAGGTCAAGCAATTTATTGTAACTTAGCTAAAATGCCGCATTTATTAATTGCGGGAGCGACTGGATCCGGTAAGTCGGTCTGCATTAATACAATTTTAATCAGCTTGCTCTACAGATGTTCTCCTGAAGATCTGAAACTTCTACTAATCGATCCAAAGGTAGTTGAGCTTTCTATCTATAATGGTATTCCTCATCTATTAGCACCTGTTGTTACAGATCCAACCAAAGCTGCAAATACACTTAATTGGCTAGTCCAAGAGATGGAGAGACGTTATAGTCTATTTGCCGAGAAAAAAGCTAGAGATATGAGTAGTTATAATGAAATTATGGAATCTGAGGGTGAAGAAAAACTTCCTAATATTGTTCTAATCATTGATGAGTTATCTGACCTTATGATGACCACCCCAAAAGAAGTTGAAGATTCTATTTCACGTTTAACTGCCATGGCTAGGGCTGCAGGTATACATTTAATTATTGCTACCCAAAGACCTTCTGTTGACGTTATAACTGGTGTTATTAAGGCTAATATTCCATCAAGAGTAGCTTTCGCAGTATCATCACAAGTTGATTCCAGAACAATTCTAGATTCCTCTGGTGCTGAGAAATTATTAGGAAAAGGAGATATGCTATATTTCCCACAAAGTGACTCAAAACCTACTCGTGGACAAGGTGCATTTTTAGATGACCATGAGGTACAGAGAGTTATCGACTTTTGTAAATCTCAAGGGCTTGATACTTATGATCAAGAAGTAGCTCAAGAGATAGTTAGTACAAAGGCTGGCGGATTTAATGATGAAAATTCTGATGAGGAAGAAGATGAATTGTTTAATGAAGCGGTAGACTTAGTAGTTGAGAATGGTTATGCTTCAGTTTCCTTGCTACAACGACGCTTAAATATTGGATATCCTCGTGCAGGAAGAATCATTGATGCTATGGAAGCTAAAGGATATATTGGTCCTCATGCTGGTAGTAAGCCAAGAAATATAATAATAAGTTCAGAAGAATGGGCTTTAATAAAAGCAGATGCATGGAATAATGAAGCTTCTGATTATTAACATTTATGTATATTTAGAATTTGAGAGGTATATTAAATGGCCATTTTATTAGATGGAAAAATTTTATCAAAGAATATAAAAAATGACTTGTCTGAAAAGGTTGAACAATTAAAAGCTTCAGGAAATCGTGCTCCTCAGCTTGCAGTAATTGTAGTTGGCACAGACCCAGCTTCTTTAATATATGTAAATAGAAAAGAAAAAGCTGCTCACGAATGTTCTTTTGAATCTAAAACAGTTAATCTTCCTGAAAATTCAAGTTTCGATGATCTTAAATCAGCTATTGAAACTTTAAATCATGACGATAGTGTGGATGGTATTTTATTGCAATTACCTTTACCAGAATCTTTAAAGCAACATGAAAAAGATCTGCTTAATTATATTGATCCTAAGAAAGATGTAGATGGATTACACCCAATAAACGTTGGTAAATTGAGTCTTGGTGAAGATGCACCGATTGCTTGTACTGCTAATGGCATTATTCAATTATTAAAATACAACAATATCGATATTGATGGTAAGCATGCAGTTATCATAGGCAGAAGTAATATCGTGGGTAAACCTTTAATACAACTTTTACTACAAGAAAATGCAACCGTTACAGTTTGTCACTCTCATACTCAAAACCTGAAAAAATTCACTAAGTCTGCAGACATCTTAATTGTCGCAATTGGGAAAGCAAATTATATAACAGCAGATATGGTCAAAGAAAATGCATGTGTTGTTGATGTTGGTATCAATAGATTAGGTGGCAGAAAAATTACTGGAGATGTAGATTTTTCTGATATTGAATCTAAAGTTGCAGCCATTACTCCTGTACCTGGTGGAGTTGGTCCCATGACAATAGCTATGCTACTAAAGAATACTCTAAATTGTTATTTAAGAAGAAAGAATATTTAAATGGATACAGATAGTAAGTTAATATTGGATAAAGATTTCAAAATACAAACTGCTGAGATTATAACTGTAGGCACTGAAATTCTGCTTGGGCAAGTACTTAATACTAACGCACAATTTCTAGCAAAAAAACTATCTAATCTAGGAATTAACTGCTATTTTCAACAATCTGTGGGTGACAATGAAATACGTTTAATTGAAACTTTAAAGCTTGCTTTATCTAGAGCAGATCTAGTTATTATTACTGGAGGTCTAGGACCAACTTCCGACGATATTTCTCTTGGTGTAGCTAGCAAATTAACAAATAATAATTTAGTTCTTTCTGAGACGGAACTAAAAAAATTAAACAATTATTTAGATAATTCTGGAATAACAGATAGTCAAAATAAAAATCTCAACTATAAACAAGCATATCTTCCTGAAGAGTGCATTATTCTTCCAAATGATAAAGGTACCGCTCCAGGGGTTATCATGAAAAATAAGAATGCAGCTTTATCATCGGAAACAAGTAACTTATTAATGCTTTTACCAGGTCCGCCTAAAGAAAATTCGTATATGTTCGAAAATTATGCTGAACACTTCATCCGAGAACACAGTGAATATGAAATCGAAAATGTTTATTTGAGAGCTTTTGGCTTAAGTGAATCTGTCGCATTTTTGGCATTAAAAGACATTGCTGCCAAGCAAAACCCAAGTGTCGCAACTTATGTGTTTCCTGATGAACTAATTATTAGGGTATCCTATAAGCATAAGAGGACTTCTAATCTGCAAGAATTATCTGATACAGTCAAAATAATTGAAGATAGACTAGGTCAATACATTTTTAGTAAGAATTCTTCTAACTTGATCGAAACAGTGTTTAATAAATTAGTAGAAAAGCAAAAGACAATATCATTTGCTGAAAGTTGTACTGCCGGATTAGCTTGTTCAAAATTTGCTGAAATTAGCGGTGCATCAAAAGTTTTAGCAGGTGGCATGGTAACATATAATATTGATACTAAGACTAAAGTTCTTGGAGTCTCTGAGGATATAGTTAATATGCATGGTGCCGTAAGCCAAGAAACTGCAATAGAAATGGCTAGAAGAGCCGTAGAATTATTTAATTCTGATTTTAGTATAGCGATTACAGGAAATGCTGGACCTAGTCCAAGTGAAGGTAAAGAGGTCGGTCTAGTATATATTTCAATTTCTAATGGAGAAAAAGAAATAGTTAAAGAGTTTAAATTTACAGGTGATAGACAAAAAATTAGAAATAAAGCTTGTCAATCTGCTTACTATCTTTTACTAAATAATTTTTTGGAGGGGTAGTTGAATAGATAAACAATTAAGATTTTTAATTTTTGTTTCCATTTTTCAATGATCTTGTAACTATTTGTAGCAAAAATAAGAATTTCCTACTTGTATAATAAAAATACTTATAGTAAAATAAGAACAATTGTTCGTTAAGTAATGGAGGTAGACATGGCTAAAAAGAAAAAAGGTAAATCTACAGAAGAAGTTAGTAACATAGCTTTTGAAGAGAGAGACAAAGCCCTTAGCGCAGCTCTTAAGAAAATTGAAACACAATTTGGTAAAGGTTCAGTTATGAGATTGGGTGACGATACTAATCCAAGTGAAATTAGAACAATTCCTACTGGATCACTTTCACTAGATGTCGCTCTAGGTATAGGTGGATTGCCTACTGGTAGAATTATTGAAATTTATGGGCCAGAATCTTCTGGTAAAACTACTGTTGCTCTTCATGTTGCTGCGGAAGCTCAGAAAATGGGTGGTACAGCAGCATTTATTGATGCTGAACATGCATTAGATCCTAGTTATGCTGAGAAATTAGGTGTTGATATTGATAATTTAATTGTTTCTCAACCAGATAACGGTGAACAAGCCCTAGAAATAGCTGAAGCACTTGTAAGAAGTGGCGCAATAGATGTAATCGTTATCGACTCTGTTGCTGCACTTGTTCCTAGAGCTGAAATTGATGGTGAGATGGGCGATCAATATATTGGTTTGCAAGCAAGACTTATGTCCCAAGCACTTCGTAAATTAACAAGCATAATTAGTAAATCTGAAACTGTAATTATCTTTATAAACCAATTACGTGAAAAAGTCGGTGTAATGTTTGGAAGTCCTGAAACCACTCCCGGTGGACGTGCTTTGAAATTCTACTCATCAATTCGTCTAGATGTACGTAAAATTGACACATTAAAAAATGGTAAAGATGCTTATGGTAATAGAACTAGAGTGAAAATTGTTAAAAACAAATTAGCACCTCCATTCAAAGAAGTTGAATTTGACTTAATTTATGGCGAAGGTATTTCTCAAATCGGTGATATCGTTGACCTTGCAGTAGAGAAGGATATTATCGTAAAATCTGGTTCCTGGTATTCATATAATGATGAGCAAATAGCTCAAGGTAGAGAAAATAGTATTAACTGGCTTAAAGACAATCCAGAAATTTTAGAAGAAATCTCCACAAAAGTTAGAATTGCTTACGGAATTCTTGAAGATGATTTAGATAGCACTAATGATTCAGAAAATGATGAAGAAAGCGGAAGTTCAGATAAATCATCAAAAACAGCAGATAATAATAATTTTGAAGTGCCTGATGGCGAAGGTAAAAGCGAAGAAGATCTAATTGATGATATATTGGGATTATAATCAGAAAAAAAAATCTGATCAAGAATTAGAAGAAGAAGAACTATTAAGGAAATGTAGAACAGCTGCTATTCAGTATCTTGCATTGCGTACTAGAAGTACAGGCCAGTGTAGAAAAAAATTAGCAGCTGATGATTTTCCTAATCATATTATTACTGAAATCTTAAGACAACTTGATATTGATGGATACTTGTCCGATCAAGAAATGGCTGAATCTGTAATAAAAGCCAGACGTAATTCTAAAGCTGAAAGTCATCTTGCCTTGAAACGTAGAATGATAAATCTCGGGATTAAAGAGGATATAATCGAAACTAGCTTATTAAATAATGTTAGTGATAGAGTTTTATTAGCTGAATTAATTGCCAATAAATTCACATCTTTATTTCATGATTATGTAAATTCTGAAGATCCTAACGATAGATATAATCTTAAAGTTAAACTAATTAGAAAAGCAAATAATCGAGGCTTTACAGACGAATTTTGTAATAATTTTTTAAATCAATTCGGCCAGAAGTAAAACTTTATAGTTTCCTATTTTAATTCAGTTTTATTTTAAATATCTCGGATATGTAGTATTATAATTACATAACTTTTGAGAGAGGTTTAATTATGAATTTACCTAATAAATTATCTACATTCAGAATTATATTAATTCCGATAATGTTAATTTTTATGATACCTATGCCTGGTGCAAATTCCTGGAATATCTTTTTAAATAAATATGGAATGATTTTCGCATTAATAATATTTATAACAGCTTCATTAACAGACTATTTTGATGGAAATATTGCCAGAAAGAGAAATTTAGTTACTAATCTAGGTAAGTTTTTAGATCCTATTGCAGATAAACTTTTAGTTATTTCAGCATTTATTGCTTTCGCTTCTCTAGGTAGATTAACTGCATGGTTCCCAATTGTCATATTATTTAGAGAATTCATTGTTACAGGCGTTAGAACAATAGCTGCTAGCAAAGGAGTAATCGTTGCATCTAAGATGTTTGGTAAAATAAAAGCAACTTTACAAATGATTGCAATAATTGCACTAATGATAGAGCATATTTTAATTGTTAACATTGGTCATCATGCATTTACTAATACTCTGACCATACTAGTTGATGTAATTCTTGTTCTAACAATTATTATCACAATATTATCAGGTTTAACTTATATTACAGACAATAAGTCATTACTTACAGAGTAATTTTCTGTTAAAATCTTAAATTGTATTAAAACATTATATTTTGTTCATATTTATAATATATAGTATTTAACAGATGAATAACTATTTATAGAATAGTTATTTATATAGGAGGATATAAAATGACACAACAAGAAATATTTAAAGAAGTACAAGATATTTTAGTAGATCAATTAGGAGTCGAACCTGAAGAAGTTACAATGGATGCTAATTTTATTGATGATTTAAACGCTGATTCACTAGATATAGTCGAATTAATCATGACTTTGGAACAAGAATTTGAAGTTTCAATTCCTGATGAAGATGCAGAGAAAATTTCTAACGTTGCAGATGTTGTCAATTATATTAAAGATAACTTTTACAATTAATCATTATTAGATTATTATATATTGAGATAGCGCCTTTAATAGAGGCGCTTTTTTAACAATTTTTTGTAGGAGGTAGATAAATAATGTCTATGGTTAAAAAATTAATTGATAAATATAAAACTTTTTCAAAAATTTATCTTTCCTACGATTTTAAGAATATAGATTTACTTATTGAAGCATTGACACATTCATCATACGCTAATGAAAGCGAAGATCCATCTACTAGAGATAACGAAAGGTTAGAATTTCTTGGAGATGCAGTGCTTGAAGCAATTATTTCAGAGAATCTTTTTCTTGATGAAGCTAATTTTACTGAAGGTCAAATGACTAAAATTAGATCTTTAACAGTTAGAGAAGAAAGCTTAGTTAAAGTCGCTCGATCCATTGGACTGCAAAGCTACTTACGATTAGGCCAGGGTGAAGAAAAGACTGGTGGTAGAGATAAATCTTCTAACTCGGAAGATGCTATGGAAGCAATTATTGGAGCTATATTCATTGATGGTGGCTGGGAAGCAAGCAAAACTTTTGTTAATGACGTATTAAATCCTATTTACAACTATGCCAAATCTGGAAATTTAGTTTATGATTATAAAAGTAAATTGTATCAAGTTTTACAGGCAGAAGAAAACCTTCCTCAAGTAAATTTTGTTATGTTATCTGAAACCGGTCCTGCACATGATAAAACATTTACAATTTCTGTTGAATATAAAGGAATAAGATATACTCCAGCTTCCGCAAATTCAAAAAAAATGGCAGAACAAGGAGCTGCTCATAACTTCTTAGATGAGTATAAAATTAAGGAGAATAATAATTAATGAAATTAAAATCTCTTATTTTGCAAGGTTTTAAATCATTCTACGATAGAACAGTAATTGAATTTCATGAGGGTGTTACTGCTGTAGTTGGACCTAACGGGAGCGGTAAATCAAACATTACTGATGCTATTCGCTGGGTTTTAGGTGAACAGTCAAGCAAAAACTTACGTGTAGATAAGATGGATGAGTTAATTTTTGCCGGTACAGAAAATAAGAGAGCTCTATCATTTGCTGAAATAACACTTGTTATGGATAACTCTGACCATAGCATCGAAATCGATTATCCTGAAGTTCACGTTACAAGACGTATATATAGAAATGGAGAAAGTGAGTATTTATTAAACAACAATACCTGTAGACTAAAAGATATAACTGAGTTATTTTTAGACACTGGTATAGGTAAAGACGGATATTCCATGATTGGACAAGGTCGAGTTGACAGTATACTTAGTGGGCGTTCTGACCTACGTCGTAAAATGCTGGATGAAGCTAGTGGTATTAGTAAATACAAATTACGCCATCAAGAGGCTAGTAGAAAGTTAGAACATACTGAACAAAATTTAATAAGAATTAATGATATTCTTTCTGAAATTTCTAAGCAAAAAGAACCACTGGAAAAACAGGCAAAAAAAGCTCATAAATATCTCAATTTAAGAGAAGAGCTTAAAGAATTAGATTTAGCATATTTATATTATTTAATTGAAAATCAAGAAAAGATACAACAAGACTTAGAAAAATCCATCAAAGAAAATGCTCAAAATATTGAATTAGCAGAAACTGAAAAAAATAAAATTTTAGATGATTCTGCTGCCAATAGAGAGCAAATTCAACTATTGAATCTTCAAATTTCTGGTTTAAATAATAATTTTGATGAGAATAGAGCAATTATAACTAATTCTAAACAAGCATTAGCGCTCTATCAACAAGAGTTACAAAGCATAGCTTCTATGCATGAGGAACAAGTTGCAGATAATGAGTCAGCTAATCTTAGATTAAAAGATATCGAGGAAGAACTGTTTAAGGCTAAAGAATTTCTTTCTGGTATTAATTTAGAAATTGATAAAGTGTCAAATGAGTTCCAAGAAAAAAGCTCTAAATTAAGTGATTTAGAGAATGTTTCAAAGAGCGATATTGCAGAAATTACTAGTTTTAAAAGTCAGTTAAACGAGCTGACTGCAAAAATTTCTATAGCAGAAAAAAATCTTCAAAACGATTTAACAAATCAAGAAGTTTTAAAACAACATAAACTAATCTTGAATAAAGAAGAAGCCACTCTAAGAAATGAACTAGCAGATTTAGAAAATGTTTTTTCTAAATTAACCACTGAAAAAACTAAAATCAGTAATTTAATAAATGAATTCCAAGATAAGCTTAAGTCATTAACTAAAGAACAAGAACAGTTTGAAAATAATTTAAACTCAAAAATAAATGAAGCTAATACTCTTCAGAATAGCTTAAATGAAAGTAAGTACCAGTTAAAAACTCAGGAAAGCTTACAAAATAGCTATGAAGGATATAGTTATGCAGTTAAAAATTTAATGAATAAAATAAAAGATAGTCATAACTCAGTGCTAGGTCCGCTAGCAAGTTTGCTAAAAGTTCCAGAAAAATTTGAAACTGCTATCTCAAATGCTTTAGGTGCTAGCAGTCAAAATATAGTTGTTGAAACTGAACGTGATGCTCAGGAAATGATTAATATTCTGAAAAAAGATAAGCTCGGTAGGGCTACATTTTTACCTATTAATCAAATTAACCCTAATGAAATTCAAGACCATTTAATGGATACAGTCAGCCGTTTAAAGGGCTATCTAGGAGTTGCTAGTGATGTTATCAGCTATGATAGTAAAATTGATAATGTTGTTAGCTATGCACTTGGTAGGACCGTGGTTGCTGACACTTTAGAAAACGCTGTTAACATGGCCAAAAATACCGGTTTTAAAGTAAGAATTGTAAGCTTAGATGGTGACTTAATGAATACTGGTGGATCAATGAGCGGGGGCTCTAATAAATCCAATAATCAAACATCTAGTTTACTTGGCCGTAAACGTGTAATTAGCGACCTTAAATTTTTAATTACTAGGAATCAAAACGAACTTAAGTCATTGAGCGAAGAAATTCAAAATAGTACTTTAAAATTCGAAAAAAATAAAGAGTTATTAGAAGAACTAAAACATAATAATGCTCTTGAAAAAGATAAATTGCTTGCAATTAACTTAAAGATTGAACAAAATCAAGAATCTGTTGCCAAATTAGATTCACAGCTTGCTCAAAATCAAAGTGATTTAAATCACATTGCAGAACAAGAATCTACTCAATCAAGTGATCTTAGCCAGAAGTTTGCTGAAATGGATGAATTAAAGTCTAGTTCCAAAGATCTAGAAGAGAGAATAGAGAAACTTGAGGCAAATCTTGAGAAAAGGAAAGCAGAACAAGAAGAACTTTTCGTTCTCAAATCTCAAATTGAAGTTCAATTTGCTAAATTAAATGAACAGAAGAACTCAAATGAACTTATTTATAAGCGTTTAACTACTGAACAAAATGAACTACTAAGTTCTATAGAAAAACAAAATTCTACACAGCAACGTAATGCTGACAGAAGCGTTGAACTAGATAGCTTGATAGTCGAAGAAAACAACAAATTAGCTGAGAAAACCAGTGTTGAAGAAAAATTACTAGAAGAAATTGAGAAACTTAAATCTGATCTTGAACTGGCAAACAAAAGCATTGAAAGCAGTAGTGAAAATCTTAATACTGTCAGTTCCTACCTGACCAAACTTGGTCAGGAACAAGGTAGGTTAGAACAAAAACTAGAGAACAATAAAACCAACTTAATGGATCAACGTTCTAAGCTTTGGGAAGAATACAATCTAACTTTTGCAGACAAGGACAATTGGTATAGAGACGATCTTGATTTAGATAGAACTAAAACATCTATTGATAGACTACGTAAGCAAATTAAAAGTTTAGGTGAAGTTAATATTCAAGCAATTGAAGAAAGTAAGTCTGTTAATGATCGCTATGACTTTACCCTTAAACAAAAAGAAGATGTTGAGTTAGCCGCTAAGGATCTTAAAGAATTAATTAAATATCTTCTAGATAAGATGAAATCTCAGTTCTCTGATGCATTCAAGTTTATTAATGAACAATTTAATGCAGTATTTAAAGAACTGTTTGCTGGAGGTTTCGCTGAATTAAGTTTAAACGAAGAGAACGACATATTAAACAGTGAGATTAACATTATTGCTTCACCTCCTGGGAAAAAAGTCCAAAATATTCTTTCCTTATCAGGTGGAGAACGATGTTTAACAGCTATTGCGCTTTTATTCGCCATTCAAAAATTAAACCCTGCACCATTCTGTGTACTAGACGAAGTTGAGGCAGCTTTGGACGAAGCTAATATTTTCAGATTTGCAGATTATATTAGCCGCCACTCCAAAGAAACTCAATATGTACTAGTTACACATAGAAGAGGAACTATGGAATCCGCAAATACAATTTATGGAATTACTATGCCCGAACGAGGTGTTTCAAAAGTAATCTCATTAAACTTAGACAATAATGCTCATTTAGCAGGATTAGATTTAGATTAGGATTAGATTAAAATTGAATTTTGATTAATGGATTAAAAACAATAATTGATTGGAGAAACTATGGGATTATTTGATAAATTTAAAAATGGTTTGAAGAAAACTAGAGATTTTATTGGTGATACATTTAATAGTATTGCAGCAGCATTTGGTGTTTTCAACGAAGAAGAAATTGATGAACTAGAAATGTTAATGATCGCTTCTGACATGGGAGTAAATACAACAGATAAGGTTATATCTAATTTAAAAGCCGAAATGAAAGCTAAAGCCAATAACAAAAGTGACTTTGTTTTACGCACTCTAAAAAACAATCTAACTAATATACTCGGTGAAAAAGAAACTTTGAAAATTGAAGATGGTAAATTAAATATAATAATAATGGTGGGAGTGAATGGAACTGGTAAAACTACCTCAGCCGCTAAACTTGCTTACCGTTATCAAAATGAAGGTAAGTCTGTACTAATGTGCGCCGCTGATACTTTTAGGGCTGCAGCTATAGAGCAATTAGAAGAGTGGACCAGAAGAACAAACACACCATTAATCTCACAAAAAGAAGGCAATGATCCTGCTGCTGTTGTCTATGACGCTATAAGCTCTGCCAAAGCAAGAAAATCTGACATATTGATTGTTGATACAGCAGGAAGACTACATAACCAAAAGAATCTAATGGATGAACTAGCTAAAATTCGCCGTGTAGTGGACAGAGAAGCTCCAGAAGCTAATGTAGAAACTTTATTAGTTATAGACGCTACTAGTGGTCAAAACGCTGTAATTCAAGCAAATATCTTTAACGAAATAGTTGATGTAACTGGACTTATCATTACTAAACTAGATGGTAGCGCAAAGGGTGGTGTTGTCATTGCTGTTAGTGATATTGTAAAAACTCCAATCTACTTTGCAGGATTAGGTGAACAGGCTGAAGACCTAGTAGAGTTTGATCCAGAGTTCTTTATAGATTCTTTGTTACCAGATGATTGGGTTCAAAATTCTTAATGTAATTTTTAAATTTAAATATTTGTAGCATGTCAAGTAAAAACACTTGACATGTTTTTTATTTTTAGTAGAATATACTTTATGGATAAATCAGAGCAAAAATTATTTGATATGACTAGAATCACTTTACTATTCGATTTATACGGTAAACTTTTGCCAGATAGAAGCAAAGAGGTTTTGAATTCATATTTAAATGATGATTTATCTATAGTTGAAATAGCCGAAAATCTAGGTATAACTAGACAAGCCGTTTATGATAGCTTGAAACTAGGTACTAAAAAATTAGAACACTACGAAGAAGTTTTAGCTATGAATAAAACATTAAAGAAACAAGCCAATGTTTTGGAACAAGTAAAAGATTTAATTAAGAAAAACCTTAATAATGATGCTATTTCTTTAATAGAACAAACACTAAATCAATATAATTAGCAAAATAGAAAAAAGTTTCTAAGGAGGAGGTAAGAATGGCACTTTTTGATAGCTTATCAGATAGATTACAAAATTTAACTGCTAAATTCCGTGGCAAGTCCAGGGTTACAGAGCAAGATATTAAAGATATGCTAAAAGAAATCAGAGTAGCCTTCTTAGAAGCTGATGTTAACTATCAAGTAGTTAAAGATTTTACTAAAGTAATTGCAGAAAAAGCTAAAGGTGAGGAAGTTTTAAATAGCCTTACTCCTGGACAACAGATAATAAAAATTGTTAATGAAGAACTTGAATCTGTTCTTGGAGAAGGTAGCACCAAACTTGAATTTAGTTCAAGTGGTTTTACTACAATTATGCTTTATGGTTTGCAAGGTGCTGGTAAAACAACAACAGCTGCTAAATTAGCAAAGTTTTTAAGCAAAAAAGGTAAGAAACCATTCTTAGTTTCTGTAGATACTCATAGACCAGCAGCGCAAGAGCAATTAAAAATCTTAGCCGAACAAATTAATGTTCCTGTATATATTGAACCTGAAGAAAAAGATGCAGCTAAAATCGCACAGAGAGGCTTAGATAGAGCTAAATATCTAATGTGCGATGTCTTAATAGTTGATACCGCTGGTAGAACAATTATAAATGCTGAATTAATGGATGAGCTAAAAGAAATAAATTCAGTAGTTAATCCTGATGAACGTTTATTAATTGTTGATGCCATGATAGGTCAAGAAGCCGTAAATGTTGCCAATGCATTTAACGAAGCAATTGGTCTCGATGGATTTATAATGACCAAATTAGATGGTGATGCTCGTGGTGGTGCTGCACTATCTATTTATAAAATGACAGGTAAACCAATTAAGTTTGTAGGTGTCGGCGAAAAGATTGATGCACTTGAAGAGTTTTACCCAGACAGAATGGCTCAAAGAATTCTTGGTATGGGTGATGTGCTTTCTCTCATAGAAAAGGCCACTCAAGAAATTGACCAAGATAAAGCTGCTAAATCTTTGGCAAAACTACAAGAAGATAAATTCACACTAGATGATATGGTAGATATGCTTGATCAAATTCAAAATATGGGTCCAATGAAGAATATTCTTGGAATGATACCAGGTATATCTAATAAGCAACTAAATGAAATTGATGTAGATGATAGACAACTAGACTATACAAAAGCTATCATTTACTCAATGACTCCAGCTGAAAGAGCTGATGTCAAATTACTTAATGCCAGTAGACGTAAGAGAATTGCCAATGGATCTGGTCGTACTGTGCAAGAAGTCAATAAACTAGTTAAACAATATGATGAAATGTTAAAAATGATGAATAAGATGGGAATTACCGGTAAAGGCAAAAAAGGCAAGAAACGTAGAGGCTTTGGTGGCTTCAATCCTTTTAAAGGCTTGGGTGGTTTTTAATTTTCAAATTTAACATTATTGTTTATAAAATTTAAAATAGGAGGAAAAAATAATGGCAGTAAAAATTAGATTAAAAAGAGTTGGTTCAAAGAAGAATCCTCAATATAGAGTTGTAGTAGCTGATTCTCGTGCACCTCGTGATGGTCGTTATATCGAGCAAATTGGTACTTTCAATCCATTAGTAGATCCTGCAGCAATCAATATTGATGCTGAAGCTGCAAAGAAATGGTTAGCTAATGGTGCACAACCTACAGATACAGCTAGAGCATTATTGAAAAAATCAGGAGTAATTGAATAATGGAAGAAAAAACTAAAGAATTACAAGCATTATTGCAAACATTAGCAGAAGCTTTGGTCGAGGACGTAAATTCCATTGAAATTAATCCTACTATAGACGGCAATACAATTGTTCTTGAACTTAAAGTAGCTCCAGAAGATATGGGTAGAGTTATTGGTAAAGGTGGTCGTAGAGCCGAGGCAATCCGTTCTATCCTAAAGGCAAAAGCAAACCGTATAGATGCTCGTGTTGCAGTAAATATCATTGATTAATTTTTAATGAGTTTGAGTTGATCTAATTGTAAGAGTTAATAGCTCTTACAATTCAGACAACTTTATTTTATTTTTAGATATATAATATTAAAATAACTTAATTTTTACACAAAAAGTCTAAACATACGAGAAGAGTAGCAAACTATGCATATTAATCCTGAAGATATATTTTATGTCGCTGCAATTACTGGTGCACATGGTATAAAAGGTGAATTCAAAGTCAAAATTATATCAGACAAAACTGATCGTTTAAGTGACCTTGAATATGTTTATATTGTTAACGAAGGTAAGCATGATAAAATTTCTGGTCCTTACAAAATTGAGCACTTACGTGGCCATGGTAATACTATAGTTAAATTGAGTGGTATAGATGTAAGAGAAGTTGCTATGCAATTGAAAGGCTCTTATCTATCTATTACTCGTGATATGTCATATGATCTATCTGAAGGTGAGTATTTTGTTTCAGACTTATTAAATTTAAAAGCTCTAGACATTTCTCAAAATGTTTTAGGTATAATTACTGATTTTATCGATGGTGCTGGATCTGATCTTTTTGTAATAAAACGACCAGGTAAAAAAGATTTATTTGTGCCAGCTATACCAGAATATACTGAAACTGTAGATCTCGAAAAAGGCGTTATCGTACTTGATTTACCAAAAGGTTTATTAGAAATTTATGATTAACTTGAATTCTGAAAATCTTAATATAAGTGCCGATACTTCAGCAGAAAGTACAGTATCAAAAAAGACTAATGCTGCAAAAATCCAGTTTGACGTTCTAACTCTTTTCCCAGAAATCATTTCAAATTATGTTAATAGCAGCATGATGAAAAAGGCTCAAGAACGGAACTTAATCAGTTGTAACATCCATGATATCCGTAAATTCGCTGTTGATGATTATGGACATGTTGATGATACTCTTTACGGTGGTGGGAGTGGTATGTTGATGCGCGCAGAACCTTTATATCAGACTTTAAAATCTGCAGAAGATAATAACAGGAAGAAACGTCTTAATATTTTTTTGTCACCTAAAGGTAAAGTTTTTGACCAAGAAATGGCCAAAGAGTTTTCTACATATGAACAAGTAATTTTAATTTGTGGACATTATGAAGGTGTCGATCAAAGATTTATAGACGAATGTGTAGATCTTGAAGTCTCCATAGGTGATTTTGTTATATCTGGAGGGGAATTAGGCGCCTTAACTATAATGGATGCAAGCAGTAGAATGCTTCCAGGTTTTCTGGCAGATGACGCTGCTATGAAAGATGAATCACACTACCATGGTCTATTAGAGTCTAGACAATATACAAAACCCAGATCTTGGCTTAATAGAGAAGTCCCAGAAGTCCTATTTTCAGGAAATCATAAGTTGATATCAGATTTTAAATATTTTGATGCCTTAAATGAAACTTTAACAAAACGTCCAGATTTATTTCAAAAATTAGATTTATCCGCAGAAGATATACAAGGTTTATCTAATTTTCGAAAGAATAACAATCACGACTAATTTCAATATTATTACATTTATGTATTTGTATCTAAAAACCACTACAAAGCTCTATTTTTGGGCAAAAAGCGTTTGACAATACTGTTTATATAATGTTAAACTCTTGGAGTTGTAATTAAGGGTGGTCCGCTGATAAATTGATCAAGAACGTCCGGCGAGGAGAGGAGGATTTTCAAAATGGCTAACAGATTCGATTTAATTAAGGCAGTAGAACAAAGTCAATTAAGAACTGATTTACCAGCTATTGAAGTTGGTGACTATGTCCATGTCTCATTAAGAATCACAGAAGGCTCTCGTGAGCGAATTCAGGTATTTGAAGGTACTGTTATTGCTAAAGATGGTAAAGGTCTTACAGAGACTTTTACAGTAAGACGTTTAGCATACGGTATCGGTGTAGAACGTATTTTACAAGTACACTCACCAAAAATTGCTGATATTAAAGTGGCTCGTAAAGGTGTTACCCGTCGTGCTAAACTATACTACTTACGTGATCGTGTTGGTAAAGGTGCCCGCCTAAGAGAAAAACTAAACACTAAAAAATAGTAAGTAATTTAGGATAAAATTAAGGTTGCTCTAGGGCAACCTTTTTTATTTTCGAAAAATATATTTCTTCATTAAATTTTATTATTATTAGTTTTTGTGATAAAAAAGTCAGTTTTTCTACTGTTTTAAATGCTAGATTAAAAGTAAATCAAGCACGAATGTGTTATTATTTTATAACGCAGATTTAGATATAGAAGGAGGAAGATAAGATGCAAATAAATTGGTTTCCAGGACATATGGCCAAAGCTTTTAGAAATATTAAAGAATATCTTGCTAAGGTAGATGTCGTTATCGAAACTTCCGATGCTCGTATACCTAGATCAAGTAGAAATCCTGAATTTAGTAAAATTTTAGGTGAAAAAGCTCAACGGATATTATTATTGAACAAAGCTGATCTTGCTGATTCTAATGTCACTCAAGCTTGGATAAAAAAGCTAAAGGAAGATAATATTTTAGCTATAGAAAGTGTTGCTAAAGACATTAGTTCTGCAAACAGAATCTTAAAAGAAGCCAGTGCTTTAGTAGAAGATAAGTTCAAGAAAAGAGCTGAAACTAAGCGAGGATTCATACCACTTCGAATTATGATAGTAGGTGTACCAAATACAGGCAAATCAACTTTAATTAATAATATTGCTCAAAGAAAGGCAGCAGAAACTTCTAATCGACCTGGTGTAACTCGAGGTCCTCAATGGATCAAAAGCAAAGACCAATCTGTAGAACTACTAGATATGCCAGGAGTATTATGGCCCAAACTAGAAACTTACGAACAAAAATTAGGTCTTGCTGCTACTGGTGCTATCAAAGATTCTTTATTGCCCATAGAGGAAGTAGCATACTTTTTGTTTAAACAATTACTTATTACATATCCTGATGAATTAATTCAGCGCTACAAAATTAATGATTTAAATGAACATATATATGATATTTATTTAGAGGCTGCTCGAAAACGTGGAGCCATTATGTCAGGTGGCAAAGTTGATGAGACCAGGTTTGCAAAATTACTTTTAACCGAATATCGTAATGGAACTATTGGGAATATCAGTTTAGAAAGACCTGATAAAACATATGATTTCGAACATATTAATTATCTATCTGAACTAGATTAAAATTAAAAAGATAAGGATTAGACTAATTTAACTTATACTAATAAAACTGATAATGGAGATGATAATATTCATGCCTCTTACTAAAACTCAGATCAAAGATATAGAACGTTATGAGACCATGAGCACATATGAAAATAGATTAATTGCAGCTGGACACTCATATATTGCAGGAGTAGATGAAGCTGGTAGAGGACCTCTTGCGGGTCCTGTATATGCAGCTGCAGTTATATTAAACCCTAACGAGAAAATATATGGCTTGAATGACTCAAAAAAAATTTCTGAGAAAAAGCGTAAATTATTAGAAGCAGAAATAAAAGAAAAAGCTTTAGCCTGGGCAATTTGTAAGGTTGAAGCAGATAGTATAGATGAATTAAATATACTAGAAGCTACAAAAAAGGCTATGACTGACGCATTAAATAATTTAACAATAAAAGCTGATTTTATTTTGACTGATGCAGTTGCATTAAAAGCTTTTGCTCCTGAAATGCAATTAAATATAATCAAAGGTGACGCTCACTCTAACAGTATTGCTGCAGCTTCTATACTTGCAAAAACTGCACGTGACGCTGAAATGCTTAAAGTAGATGAAATATACCCAGAATATGGTTTTGCACAACATAAAGGCTATGGTACTAAGAAGCATTATGAAGCTTTAGATGAATTTGGTCCTTGCCCTATACATCGTAAAACTTTTTTAAGATCTTGGTATATGAAGAAAGGTAATGACTAATGGGAGAAGCATTAAAAAGATTTGCTTTCACATATAATAAAAAAGATTTAGAAGCTTTCATTAAGGCGGAACGCTATGTGTCTTCTAAATTAAAAGCTAGTGGACATGTTATATTAGCACATAATTATTTTGTCCATAATATAGGTGAAATAGACATAATTACCTTCAAAGAAGGTATCTTGTATGCAACAGAAGTTAAAGCTAGAAATATCAACGATCGTTTTGGAGGGAGTAAGGCTCAGTTTACCCGTGAAAAGCAAGTTAAAGTAATAAAGACATTGAATCATTTCGCTTCATACCAAAATCAAAATGATATTCCACAACAATTATTAGCAGCAACTGTTGACTGGAACGATGAACAAGAAATTATTAATTGTGAAATTTTCGACTGGGATTTATATTAATATAATTTTGAAAAAGGAGACATCTAATGCCATATTTTGATCATGCTGCAACAACTAAACCCTTAGATTCAGTTATAAAAACTGTAAGTGAATCCATGGAAAAAGATTATTATAATCCAGCATCTCTTTATGATGCTGCCAAAAATGTCGAGAAAAAAATAAAAAACGCCTATATTGAGTTAGCAAAAACTCTAAATTGTAATCCAGATGAATTAATTCAAACATCCGGTGCAACTGAGTCTACTAATATGGCTTTCAAAGGTCTATTTACTAAGTACGGTCATAGATTAAATAAAATAATAGCCTCCGCTGCAGACCATGATGCGAGTCTAAGCACACTAAAATTTCTCGAATCTAAAGGAGCTGAAGTCGTACTCCTTAAACCTAATAAAGATGGTTTACTGGACTTAGAAGAACTCAAATCACATCTAGACAATAAAACCCTCCTAGTTTCAATATTGCACACTAATAACGAAACTGGTGTTGTACAAGATTTAAACAGTATATCTAAACTAGTACGCGAATATGCTGACCAAGCTTTTATTCATGCAGATTTAGTACAGTCTTGGGGAAAAGTAGAATTAAATCTTAATTCACTTGACATAGATCTTGCATCTTTTAGCGGACATAAGATACATGGTCCCAAAAGTACTGGTTTGTTATACATAAGGTCTCAAACTTACCCAGAAGCATTGATTCATGGTGGTGGACAACAAGATGGTTGGAGAAGCGGAACTGAGGACTGGCCTTTACTATCTGGCTTAACTGAAGCCGCTAAAAATGCATATAATAATTTTGAAGAAAATAATGCTAAAGTTCTAGAACTTAGGAATTTTTTGGTACCTAGACTAGAGGATCTCGGAGCTATTATTAACTTTCCTAAAGCAATACCTCATATTTTAAGTATAAGTTTCCCTAAGTATAGAGGAGAGACTTTACTTCATATGTTGGCTTCTGAAGGTGTCTACGTATCAACTTCCTCCGCTTGTAATGCTAAATCAGCTGCAGTCTCACATGTGTTGACTGCATGCAATATGGATAGAAAACAAGCAGAAGGAACTTTGCGAATTAGTTTAGATTCATCAAATACAATAGAAGATGCAGAAAAATTAATTAAAGTCATGCGTGAAGTCATACAACAAATGATAGACTGGGATATGTAAGAGAATAATAGTATTAGATTAATTAATAACAATGGAGAATAAATAATGGATAATAAAATTAAAGATGAAAATATAAGTAACAACACACAAATTGATCAAAACGCTGGGCTGGAATTTCAAGAACTTATCTTAGCTAGAGTTGGAGAAATCTCTCTAAAAGGATTAAATCAACGTAAATTTGTTGATAAGGTAATTAGTAACTTAGCTTGGCGTGTGAAAAAAGTAGCAAACTACAAGGTATATTCTGCTCAAAGTAGAATATGGATTGAGCCTAAAGATAGTGAAGCTGCCGAAACTCACAATATTGAAAAAGCTCTAGAAATTAGTTGTAAAGTCTTTGGAATAGTTTCATCAAGTAAAGTTATTAAGTTCGAAGCAAATACAGACAATATGAAAAAAGCTGCTGATTTATTAGTTGAAAAAGAATTATCTAAAAATAATAAATCTAAGACTTTTAAAGTTGAGAGTAAACGAGCCAATAAAAATTTCCCCTTAGAATCTCCTGAAATATCAAGAAATCTAGGTGCTCACATTTTAAGAAACAACCAAAAATTATCTGTTGACGTACATGAACCAGATTTCGTTGTATACCTTGAGATAAGAGATGCTGCCTACATGTATACAGAGAAACATGATGGTTTAAAAGGTCTACCAGTCGGTACAGGAAGCAAAGGTATGTTGTTACTTTCTGGTGGTATTGATTCCCCAGTAGCAGGTTTCCAAATGGCTTCCAGAGGTATGGAAATAGAAGCAATTTACTTCCATACTTTCCCATTTACTTCAAATGAAGCTAAAGAAAAAGTCATTGAATTAGCTAGAATTGTTAGTGAATACACAGGTCGAATTAAAATGCATATAGTTGATTTTACTGATATCCAAATCACTCTTAAGAAAAATGTTTCCCCGGATATGATGACCATTGTCATGCGTAGGGTTATGTTTAGAATCGCAGAAGAATTAGCTAAAAAACAAAAATGTACAGCCATGATCACTGGTGAAAGTCTTGGCCAAGTGGCAAGTCAAACAGCCGAAGCTATCATATGTACTGATGCAGTCTGTAATATGCCAGTCTATAGACCTCTAATTGGTATGGATAAAGATTGGACTGTTAACCTTGCTAAATTCATTGGTACTTATGAAACATCCATACTGCCATATGAAGATTGTTGTACTGTATTTGTTGCAAAACATCCTAAGACAAGACCTAGTCTTGAAGATGCTATTTATGCTGAAAGAAACTTAGATATGGATGCTTTGGTCGAAGAAGGTATGAATAAGATTGAAACTTTATTGGTATCCAAAAAAGAAGACTTAGATAGTATTGGTATCAAAGAATAAGACTACTCCTAAAAACAGTTGAGATGATTAGCAGGAAGGAGGTATTTATGAGAAATAATAAACCATTAGCTTATAGAATGGCGCCAGAATCTTTAAATGATTTTGTTGGTCAAGAACACATACTTGGTAAAGGTAAGCTTTTACGTCGTATGATTGAAGCTGATCAAATTAACTCTATTATTCTCTTTGGTCCTCCTGGAACCGGCAAAACTTCGATAGCTAGGATTATAGCTAATGAAACCTCTAGTAATTTCAAGAGGATTAATGCTGTTACTGCAGGAATTAAAGACATTAAAGAGATAGTTGATGAAAGCAAAAACTATTTATTAAATCCAAGTGGCAGAATGTTAATTTTTGTTGACGAAATTCATAGATTTAACAAGGCTCAACAAGACGCTTTACTACCACACGTTGAAGATGGAACATTAATTTTAATTGGCGCTACAACTGAAAATCCATATTTCGAAGTAAATAAAGCATTACTTTCACGTTCTACAGTGTTTCAACTTTATCCATTAACTGCCGATAATGTAAAAACTATAGTCCAAAATGCTTTAAATAAATTACATGAACAAGATCCTAGTCTGAATATTCAAATGGACAATGAAGCCTTAGATTTTCTTGCAAATGTTTGCAATGGTGATGCTAGATCGGCTTTAAATGCAGTGGAACTTGCTTACAAAACCACTGATAAAAACTCAGAAAGTAAGTTGTTAATAACTAAAGAAATCATAGCTGATTGTGTCCAGAAGAAAACTATACGTTACGATAAAGATGGGGAAGAACATTACGATACAATTAGCGCCTTCATTAAATCTATGCGTGGTTCAGATCCAGATGCTGCTGTTTTTTATTTAGCTAGAATGCTAGAAGCAGGTGAAGATTTGGATTTTATATGTAGACGTATTGTTATCTGTGCTGCAGAAGATGTAGGTCTAGCAAATCCACAAATATTAAGTATTTGTGTTTCGGCATGGGAAGCTGTTAGCAGAATCGGTATGCCTGAGGCTAGAATTATCCTTTCTGAAGCTGTGATTGCAGTTGCTACTAGTCCTAAATCAAATCGCGCTTATAAAGCTATTAATAGTGCTCTAGCTGATGTTCGTTCGAGCAACACAGGTGAAATACCTTTTGCAGTACGTAACGCTCCTATTAATGAGATGCAGAGCAATTTAGGTTACAGTAATGGATATAAATACGCACATGATTATCCATACAGTATTGCAGAAATGGAATTTTTGCCAGAAAAATTACAGGGCAAAGTCTATTATGAACCTACACAGAATGGATACGAAAAGACTATCAACGAGAGATTAAATTTCATTAAACAGCAATTGGGAAGAAACAAAAATACAGGCTCTAACAATAAATCTACAGATGCAGATAAAGTGTAAATATGGTAGAATGTAACTACTTTTTTATTGAAATTAAGGAGTAGTTTATGTTTGATAAAATTGAAAAACCAGAAACAATGAGTGTAGAAGATTTACATCAGTTATTTAAATCACAAGATGTTAATCCTGATGCAAGTACTGAAAACTTAAGCGAAGGTAAAAAGCTTGAAAAAGAATTAAGTAATGAATATCCTTACCTTTATGATGTTTATAATGCATCTACTTTACAAAACGCATTCAGTTTCGGTGAAGATTACAAGAATTATTTAGATGAAGCTAAAACTGAACGTGAAGCAGTTAGATTTGGCATTAATTTATTAAGTAATCTAGGTTTTGTAGATGTTGCTACCAAAGAAAGATTAGTTCCTGGAGATAAAGTTTACTTTAATATTCATGGCAAAGGATTGATGGCAGCTGTTATTGGTGAAGATTCAGCAAGAAATGGTTTTAATATCTTGGGTTCACATATAGATTCTCCAAGATTTGATTTAAAACCAAATCCTTTATTTGAAAATAACGGTATGTCTTACTTTAAGACTCACTACTATGGTGGTGTTAAGAAATATCAATGGACAACAATGCCACTCGCACTACACGGTGTAGTTCAAAGAAAAGATGGTACTCAAGTTCATTTTTCTATAGGTGAAGCTGAAAACGATCCAGTCTTTATGTTTACTGATTTATTAATTCATTTGAGTAAAGATCAACTTTCTAAACCTGCTGCAAAAGTTGTAGAAGGTGAGGAATTTAATGTTCTTGTTGGTGGTAGACCAGTACCTCATAAAGATGTAAGTAATCGTTTTAAATTGGCAGTATTGCAAATTCTTAACGAAAGATATGGAATTGTCGAAAGAGATTTAGTTTCAGCAGAATTACAAATTGTTCCAGCAAATAAAGCTCGTGACTTAGGTTTCGATAGAAGCTTTGTAACAGGTTATGGCCAAGATGACAGCGCATGTTCATTCCCAGCATTAAGAGCAATTGCAGCTCAAAATAAGGTTAAAAGAACAGCTGTTGCAATGTTAACAGACAAAGAAGAAATTGGTAGTTACGGTAATACAGGTGCTCAATCTCAAATATACGAAAATTTCTTTATTGAATTATTCGTTAAAATCGAGGGAGAATATGATGAATTAGCTTTTGTAAAAGCATTAGAAAATTCATTTATGATCTCTTCTGATGTTTCTGCAGCCTTTGACCCTACCTTTAGTTACGCATTTGAAAGTGCCAATGCACCACATATGGGTAAAGGTGTAGCCTTCAGCAAATATACTGGTAGCGGTGGTAAATCTGGTTCAAATGATGCAAATTCTGAGTACTACACTAAGATATTGCATATATTAGATGAAAATAACATTCCATGGCAAACAGGCGAACTTGGTAAAGTTGATCAAGGTGGTGGCGGTACAATCGCTCATCTACAATCTAAACGTGGTATCCAAGTAATTGACTGCGGTGTACCAGTATTAAGTATGCACGCTCCATTCGAAATCTCACATAAGTTAGATATGTATAATTGCTATCAAGTATATGTTACATTCTTACAAAATATGGAATAGAGAAGAGGAGAGTTTAATAAAAGGTCAAATTTTATTTTTACATGTAAACAAATAAATAACTCTTTAAGTTTTTTAATTAACATTCTAATTCAACCCAACTTTAATTTATGATGTGCCCTCAAAAGTTGGGTTTTTATATTCTAAAAATATCTAATTTAATCATTATAAAAGGATATTGGTTTATGATTTATAAAATGATATCATTGAAGCAATTTATTACAGTAATATTACTGTAATTTCATATGAGCATAAGTCGTGTGTACAGTCCGCGGATGAGCATAGGTGACGGACGCCGTATTTTAAATTGTTTTTTATTTATGTTTTCTTACGCTGGATATAAGTTCATAGCTTAAGTATTTAAGTCTTTGCTGCAAAGACTATACGCTTCATATTGTAGACTATAATTTGTATAGTAAATACATCATTCTATAATTAGTAAACACTAGACCTAAGCAGATAATAGCTAAGCCTTTATTAGATTTGTTTTCCACAAAGCAAAATAGCAATCATCAACACTCGAGCTGAACAAAATGTTTTAAAAAGTTGAAATTTGTGTGGATAGATTATATTTTCGCATTCTGAGCTGAACAAAATTAGAAAGCACGTGGAAATTCGTGTGAATAAAACCATTTAACCTACAGTTGGTGTGGATAAATCTCAATGTTCAGTCTTTAAACAAATGAATATTAACTCTAAAACACTTGTACATATTTAAATTTTAATGGCGCTAAATAACATCTACAGTTTAATAATAATATCTTTATCATCAAAACTATTATTCTAAATGTTTATTTCGTTTTTAATAGAATTAAAAAAACGATTATCTAATATAATATTCTAAACAAATCTTCAAATAGAAACTTTGTTGTCATACAAAGGGTCATTTATAAAATTTCTATTCGCTATTTTCGTTTCTAAAATATATATTTTTTCGGTATTTTGTTAAGGATTAGAGATTTAATTATTAATTATTTTTAATAACTAATCCTTAATTAATATAAATATTTATTTATATTAAAATTAAGAAACAAATTCAAAAGCTAATGTATCATTAATCATATAAAAAGTTTTTTTTATGTACATAAGGCAAATACAATATTCAAAATTAAATACAAACCTGATTTTATCTATGCATTTCACACGGACACATTTTCCTCAAAACGCCTCTTCAGATCCCCCGACATGAACAAAATTACTATTTTGCACAGGTCGACTTTTCTGTTTTTTATATTATCCTACTTCATTTTAATTTGCAAGGACTTTTTTATTAATATAAATATTTTAAAAGCAAATAAAAAAAGCCAAGTTTTTAAATAACTCGGCTAAAATATATATTTAATTCAATTAGTTAATTCCTAACTTCTAAAATTATTACTACAGTTATGGCAATAGAAAACTCTTTTATTTAAGGAGAACCATTTCTTAGATTGCCAAATATAACCTAATCCTTGACCACGTCTAACAAGAGACATCCACCAATCATATAAAATAAAAATAATTGTACCTATAATCCATCGTATAATTACATAACCTATGTATAAAACCCCAAATAGCAAAAACCATAGACAACCGTTTTTGCTTCTTTCTGAGCTTAATTGTACTTTATCACTTCCACATCTGGGACATTTTTTATTCATTTAATACCTTCTTTATAAAAATTGATAAAAAGAAACGGGCTTCTCGCCCGTATTGAACTTTGAAATTTTAGAACAGAAGTAAACCTGTTGTCTAAATTCATTCTTATTCTAAATCATATTTTCTGGATTTTCAAGCTGATTTTTTAAAAAATATTAGTAATTGTAAAATGCAACATAATAATTTACTTTATTATGTTGCATTTATTAACGTTAATTATTTTTTTGTAACAGCAAATGTTATTGGATCGAAATTATAATTATTTAATAGCTCAACAGCAGTTATTTCTTTAATAATCCCTCTTCGAGTTTTCTTATCAAAATTATAGACTCTATAAATAACTGCACCATCATCCTTATATTGTTCAAAAAAGTCCCTTTCATTTTTACTCATGTAAAACACTGTATCTTCTCCTTTAGAGGTAGTTTTAACCTCTATTCTTAAAATGTTTCCTTGATCGTCAATAGAACTAATATCATAACCTAGTCCATCTCCTTGCAATTTACTAAGATGTTGAACTCTGTCAACATCATCTTTACTAAATTTTGCTACTTTATCCTTTTCACATTGATAAACAAATTCTTCTCCTAAATTTCCAATTTCCGAGTTATCTTCATATTTTTTTGCCCAATCTATATCTCTTCCATGGAAACTCTTTGATTTTTGTTGTCTTACCTTGATATCTTTATCCGATAGCTCTGCTAATGTCCCATTTGATAAACCTTTAACTGCAGTAAATAACGCTGGTACTTCCTTTTTATTGACTGTGAATCCCTCTTCGTATATTTTGATTTCTTCAGATTGATGAGCTACTATATTTCCTATTCTTTGCATTATCTTAGCTTCTTTTCTAGTTGATGAAAGCTCTTTATCGTCCTCATCAAAAATTAATACTTCCTCTAGCTTTTGCTTAACTTGTGATGTATTCAGCTGTCCATATCTGTCTAGCAAAGGTTTTATTGCTCTTCGTATTTCTGCTTCCGTATGCATATATTTACTCCTTAATTTCATAATTTGTTATCAATAGATGTTCTGCATTCTTATCGTTTCTGTTTTGAAAACTAACCAGGTATTTTTTATCAAAACTCTTTATATAAAAATTCTTGTATAATTCATAAATAAAATCTGTATTCTTAATTATTAACATAAAATTAGCTGTAGTATTTTTGCAAAAAAGAGATAATCTTTCATGATCAAAACCTAAAAATTCATTATTCGCATAAGTAGAAAATGAACTATCGTATGGTGGATCTAAAAAAATAAAATCATTTTTATTTGGAGTATTCTCTTCTAGAAAATACTCAAAATCTAACGAAAACATTTTAGTATTATCTAATCTATCTATAATTTTTTCACTTTGTATATAGGATAATTTCTTATCTAAATATTTTTTATTATAACTTATTCCCCCATAAGGCACATTAAATTCTCCATTGCGATTGTATCTAAACATTGATGAATAGCAGTATTCTCTAATAAAATAAAATATTGCTGTTCTAAAGTCAGGATCCAAGTGGATTCTACTAGAGTTATTATATAAAAATCTAAAATGTGTATATAATCCACTTTTAAAAGCAGTCTCAATATTTACTTTTACATCTTCAACAGATAATTCACCTTTTTTCTGCTCTAGAGATTTCATTCTTTTCATTTTTCTAGAGATATTCTTCTCTAATTCTTTTAATATTCTTATTCCGTCAATAATAAAGTTTTCATCTAAAATTCCATTAAACTCTTTAGAATTTTTTAAGATGAAGTCTTTTATCTTAAAAGCTAACTCTTCACTATCAATTATATTTTTTTTATAGGCATTGTAAATATCTATAAAATCATCAATATGCTTTTCAGTAATTATCTCTAAAATTTTCCAACATTTATTAATTTCATAAATTGCATATAAAAAGGCTTTATTTTGCTCTTTTATAGCTTTATACAAAGACATTAATTCGTCAGATTTATCATTTATATAATAATTTCTAACTTTATCGATACCAAAATAAACAGCTCCGCCACCTACAAAAGGCTCATAATAATCTTTTATATTATCAGGAATATTTTTCAAAATAATTCCTAATTCTTCTGTTTTTCCTCCTGGCCATTTTATAAATGGTTTCATATTGTGTCCTTTCTATATTTGCGAACTCATTTTAGTATAGTACAAACAATCAACAAAATCATTCGGATATATGCACTAATAATTACTTGTAGTTTTTATTTTAAGCTCTTCGCCTTGCTATCCTATATATCGTTGATTCAGAAACATGCATTAATTTAGCTATCTTCTTATAAGTATATTCTCCTGAATCTAAAAGTTTCATAACATGTTCTTCATGTTCTGGAGATAAAGCTCTTGGTCGTCCTTCTTTAAAACTATTTTTTTGTCTTGCCATAGCTTTCCCTTCTTGAGTTCTTTCTAAAATCATATCCCGCTCAAATTGGGCAAATGACAATAATACATTTCTTAATAAAGTACTTACTGAGTTATTAGAAAGAATTCCAAGATTTAGTATATTAACTATAATTCCTCTATCAATTAAATCAGTTATTAAATCGCTTGCTTGTCCCACTGATCTAGCCAATCTATCTAATTTGGTACAGATTAATACATCTCCAGGCTTTAATAGTTTCAGTAATTCATTTAAATTGGGACGATCTATTTTTTTACCTGTAAAAACATCCTTATATATTTTTTCTACTCCAGTTTCTTTTAATAACTGTTCTTGACTTTCTAAACTATTACCATCTTTAGCCTGTCCTTTTGTTGAAACTCTAATATAGCCATATTTCATAAATACCTCGATTAATTAACGTTCAAACTCTTCTCTTTCTATCGTTTTATTATTGTTTCCTTGGATATTCTCAACTTTATAATTATTTAAATTTTCATAAAAATAGGATTGCTGGATACCTCTCATATAAACTTGTCTTTCATTTATACTATTTGTTAAAGCTTGCTCTAATAAATATTTAATTTCTAATGATTTAACTGGAGATCTTTCCATAGCACTTAAATAATCTTGCTTATCTACTTTTTGCCAATCTACGCAAACTCCTAACTTTTTCTTTAAGATTAAATCTAACCATATTCTTGTTGCTCTGCCATTTCCCTCTCTAAAAGGATGTGCAACATTCATTTCTACATATTTGTCAACTATTTCGTCAAAAGTATCTTCAGGCATTTTATCTATTTCTTCTAATGCTTGTTCTAAATAAAGATGACTAGCAAATCTAAAACCTCCTTTTGATAAATTAACTTTTCTAATCTGTCCAGCAAAATCAAAAACGTCCTGGAATAAATATTTATGTATTTGAGAAAGACCTTTGAAAGTTCCAACCTCAATTTTTTCAATCAGACCTTTGTCCCATAATTCTATAGCTCTTTTTTTACTTAAAAATTCTTCGTCTCGCATGTTATGACTACTCAATACTATTTACCTCTTGTATTTTATGTTTCAAATTTATATAACTCATTTAGTCAATTCCAAAGAAATTAGTGTTTTTTGTTACACACTTTTGACAGTAACTTTTGACAGTCCTTAAACCCTTATTTTATCGTGTTCATTTTTCACTGTCAATATTCAAGAGTTTTGACAGTTATAGTTCTAACTCCTCTTCTCTCTCTTCTATCGTTTTTCTTTGTTGTTTGAGTTGTTGCAATTCTTTTATTCTGTTGGTTACAGATCGAGCTAAATAAAACTTTCTATCCGAATTTTCTATTTCCATATTCTGATTTTCAGAATAAATATCAACTACCAAATCTTCTACATATTTAAGCTTAGAAAAATCGTATTTTTCTAGATTAACTAATTTAACTTGATTTACGCTATCTTTATAAAAAGGTCTAGATTCAAAAGAATTTGATAGTAACTTATTAATAGAAAGATTCATTCCCATTGATGTGCCACTATCAAAAATCGGAGCAAACTTGAAATCATTTATATTCTCTACATTTCTGATTATTCCAAAATTACCATAGTGTCTATCTGTATTAGCAATTATGTAATCTAACACGAGAATATCTGAAAGTTTTTCTCGAGCGTTTTCAATTCCTAGTTTTTCACAAGAAATAATGAACCAATCAAAATCTGAAATATGATTAGGCTTCTTGTCTATATTCATAACATAGTAAGCAGATATAAGTTCTGTATCTTCATTAATAAAGTTTTTACAAGCTGAATGATATTCACCATCATTCTCAGTTACAATATAAGGAATATGTTCAAACCCCATTAATTTTGAAATCTCATATGCAACCCTCTCATTAAAAACTTCTTGTTTATATAACCCTGAACCACTCTTAAAAAGCACTCTCTCTCCATCAACAATTTTCCAAGTCTTTTTTAACCAACCATCAGAAGTATTATCTGGAGATTTTAAGCTCAAGTCATTAAAGTTAAATAAGCCATTTCCTATATCATCAGAAAAATCATTTTCAAAAAAGTTTATTTCACTCCAACGTACATCTAACTCTTTAGGCTTAAACCAATATTGGTCAGACAAACTTAGTCCAAAATATTTCAAGATAAGATCATCAGTTCTTTTAATATCATAGTGTTCTAGTATTTCTTCAATATTTTGTCTGGAAGCAGGAATTTTCCTATCGTAAAACCAGCTATTTAATGAAGTTCTATCTATAATTCCATTCTTAACACTTAAATGTATAGGTCTATAGGCTATATCTTTAAGTTCATACACTTTAGTTATTTCATATTGCCCTGTAGGCATTTGAATTATTTCACAATCTAATATTTCTTTATTTTTGTTCATAAATGTGTATCTCATGACTGCTTACTCCTAAGAGAAATTTGAAAACTTTTCTATTTCTATTTTATCATATTTACCCTTTTAGCCTTTATTACTTAGTCTAAAAAGGCAAAATAAAAGGCTCTCTTATTCCAGAGAGCCTACATTAATTACCACCAAACAAATACGGGTATGGATCTACCTGATGATCCCATGCTCCATCTAATTGCGGCAAGTTGTAGTTTCTAACTTCAAAGTGTAAGTGGCAACCAGTAGACCACCCAGTTGAACCTGCTCCACCTATTACCTGCCCTTGCATAACCATATCTCCGACTGAAACATCTACTCTTTTTAAATGCCAATATGCTGTCTTTATTCCATTACCATGATCTATTATTATGTAATTAGCCTCTCCAGTATCGCTACCACAATATTTTTGATTTGGAAATGGATAAGCTACATCTACTACTATACCATTAGCTACAGCAAAAATAGGGTCGTCAAAGTTTGCAGAGAAATCAATTCCGGTATGAAAATCATTTCTACTAGGATTATAAAAATACACACTCTCTAACTTTTGATTAATCTAGAACAAAAATTTATATATTTAGAAATATAAAACAAAAACTCAGGTCATAAACCAATTTAACTTGAGTAATTATCAAAATAAAAAGTTTTACTTCTAAACCAATTGTTCAATCACAAATGTATTGATTGAGTTGCATTCAATAGTTTTACTGAAATTATCATAGCCTTTGATTCTTGCTGCGATATCATGATAAGTATTAGCTTGGTTTAGTTCTATTAAGATTCTTTCACCATTTGGCTTCAATAGAGCTAACTGCTTTAAATCTTTTGAGTATGATGAACTTCCTAAAACTGTAGCTCCGCTTTCAATGTATTTACTAACATGAGATAAATAATCAAAAGTAAGGTTATAATTAACCTTTTTGCTTTTTCTATCATACATAACTTATGCTGAACAGATATTTTTCGCAGAGTTTGTACCACCCTCTTCATTCAGGCAGATATTCCAATCCACGAAGTTATTAATTCCAGCATTGTAATTTCCAATAAGCTCATGAGCATACATATTCGCGTGCTGCGACTGATTATCATCGAATCTGTTGTATCCAACACAGAATTCAGATAGAGTCACAAGTAATAATTCATATTTACCTTCTTCATTAATCTTATATGTTTCTCCGTCGATACCGTAGGTTGTTAAAATTTGACCTTCTTCACTCAATAAATATGTAAACAATTGAATAGATTTTGCAGGGTCTTTACAATTTTTTGTTATGTATGATTGCATCCAACCTACACCTAATCTCAAAAAAAGTTTTGTCTTTTTTATGTTTTTTGTTATCTAAAGCTATCATTAATATCAAATTCGTTATATCTGCACATAAACAAACCATTTTTTCTTGTGCACTTTAACAAGAGCAACGATTTTATAACCTTCAATGATTTTTCATATTCTTAATTTGATATAATATTAATTAATAATACTTAGGAGTTAATATGCAAGAAGAATTAGATGAACGCGAAAAATCTTTTGCTATACTTGAGGAATACCTTGCTTATATGGAGGCAATACAAGGTCGGTCACGTTTAACGATTAGAGAATATCGATACGACTTAAGACTATTCTTTAGATTTATAAAGAAGCAAAAATCAGTGGAAAGCAAAAATCTTGAGATAGAAGAAATACCTTTAAATGATATCAATCAAAGCTTCTTACAGACAATAAGCTTATCTGATTTTTACTCATTTTTAGCTTGGCTATCAAGAGAACGAGAAGCCTCTGCTGCTAATCGTGCTCGTAAAGTTAGCAGTTTAAAAGGATTTTTTGAATATATTCATAAAAAGCGAAAGTACATTGATCAAGACCCTTGCACAGACTTAGAATCTCCCAAAATTCCTAAAAAACAACCTGTATATCTTACTCTCGAGCAAAGCAGAGATCTGTTGAAACAAGTTAATCCCGATACAGACGCTTTTGCTGAACGCAACTACTGTATTTTAACCTTATTTCTTAACTGTGGTCTTCGTTTATCTGAACTAGTTAATATGGATATCGACGATATATCCGAGCATACATTAAAGGTCACAGGTAAAGGCAACAAAGAAAGAACTATCTATCTTAATCAAGCCTGCCATGATGCACTAAACCATTATCTAGCTGTTAGGCCGAAAAATACTAAAGAGCAAAAAGCTTTATTTATAAGTCGCCAAGGTAATCGTTTGGCAAAAACAAGCGTTCAGAGAATGATTAACAAATATATGGATGAAGCAGGTATTGATACAAAAAAATACTCAACTCACAAGCTTCGTCACACTGCTGCTACCCTCCTCTATCAATATGGAGAAGTTGATATCAGAATGCTTCAACAAATTTTGGGACATGAATCAGTCGCAACAACCGAAATTTATACTCACCTAGATGATAAACAATTGCAAAATGCTGCTGAGCGAAATCCTCTTTCTAGCGAAAGCATGAAAACCGACACAAACGCACATGTACAAGATGAATAATAAAATATAAATAGAACAAGACCGCAATTTTCAATTTGAACAAGCTCAAAAATGCGGTCTTTTACTCTCTACATAAATAAAATATTATACTGCTAATCAATACCTAACATATGCTTTAATGCATTTATTTTTTCCATTGGATCTAAAAAATAATATACAACTAATAAAATAGCAACCAATAAAATCCAAAAAATCCTATTTGCCCATTTAATATAATTTTGCTTGTTTTTTCTAACCTGTTTAGCATATTCTTTATTTGCAAAACCTTTGAGTCTATATCTCTTATTTGGACCTTTTCTCTTAAATCTATTAAAGAACGGTATATCTTTACTGGCATTATTCAAAATAGTAATTTTTGCTAGATTTTTAATGACAGGTTCATCAGTCTTATCTCTATAAGTAATCTCTACATTTTTTGTGGCAAATTTTTTATTATTCTTTTCTTGATAGTATTTTTTTATTTCTTCACCATGAATTGATTTCGTTCTACTATCTATAGTCTTTGTTTCAGAAGAGTTTTCTTGTTTTATTACTTGTTCTGCAGCAGATGAATTATCATCACCTGTAACTTTTATATCATCCAGGCTTATTTTTTGTGTAGCTTCTTTTCTATCTTTGTATACTGGCTTAACTTTATCTTTATCTGTAAAGTTAAACAAAGC
This sequence comes from uncultured Fastidiosipila sp., assembly GCA_963510375.1. GTDB lineage: Bacteria > Bacillota > Clostridia > Saccharofermentanales > Fastidiosipilaceae > Fastidiosipila. Next base: position 144,288 of record CAUPES010000001.1, on the reverse strand, counting down.
AGTACCATCCAAATTATTATTTCTACTATATTTTTGTTTATTTAGATCGGGTTTTCTTAAATTGTTATTTGAAATATCAGGATTCTTTTTCTCAGGTAAATTTGACGATACATTTTTAGAGATTGGTTTTACAGGTCTTTTAAATTGGTCCAATTCCTTATCTCTTTCTACTCTTTTATTGAAATTAGAATTACTTTTATTCTGCTCTGTCATAAATTACTTCACCAAATATAATCTAATCTTTCTGTTTATTATGTATTTAAACTAATAAATTAATATAATTATATCATTAAATCTGTATTTATTTAAACTTATTCTATACCTATAACTCTACCATTTCATACACCTTAGCTAAAACGAACGTTTGTTTTTATTTTGTTATTATGCTATTATTTTAACAAATATTAAAAGTGAGGCTAAATTAATGAGTAAACGCGAAAGTAAAAAAAGCAATAATAAAAGAGCTATATTAGGCTATCTTACCAAATACATTAATGATCACGGATACTCACCAAGTGTTAGAGAGATTGCAGTTGCTGTTGGTCTCAGATCTACTTCTACTGTACATAAATATTTAAATGAATTACAAGAAGATGGCTACATTATTTACGCGGACGGTAAAAGACGTGCTATCTCGATAAATCCTGAATTTGATCACTTGATTAACCATAACTCAAGTAAAAATGTTAATGCAGATCTAGCTGAGCAAGATAAATCAAACTCAAAATCAGTAAAAAAAGAAAATAACACCACAGAATATGCTAGTACGTATTCCTCTGAATATGGATCACAATATGAAAATACATTTGCTCTCCCTTTGGTTGGGGTAGTAACTGCTGGTAACCCTATTTTGGCACAAGAAAATATTGAGTACCAAGTCCAATTAGATGATAAGCTTTTCCCACAGACTAGAGATGAGAGTTTTATCCTCAGAGTGCGTGGAGATTCAATGATCAATATTGGAATAAATGATGGTGATTTAATCATTGTAACCCCTCAAAACTCTGCAGAGCTTAATGAAATAGTTGTTGCACTAATTGGAGAAGAAGCAACAGTTAAGCGTTTTGCATACTTAGACTCTAAACCATATTTATTCCCTGAAAATGATAATTTTGAACCTATACCTTTCAATAGAGAAGATTGTTCAATCATCGGAAAAGTTGTTGGACTAATTCGAACCAGAGTGTAAGCCATTAAATTAAAGCATTTATTCACTAGGCAGCTAATTCGTTAGCTGCCATTTTATTTTAAATTGAATTTTTCATTCAGTTTTAATTATATTTAGCTTCTCTTTCAGATATAAAAGCAAATTTAGAGTTTGGCTCATAATAATCAGTTAAATTTGACTTTAAATTTTCATCAGGACGAATACTCATTATGCCTGACTTGAATACTAAATACTGTTGCTGACCATCCCAAACAAGTACACACCAGTTATCATATGCAACAATATAACCTTTCCTAACCGACTCATTTTTCATAAAAATTTCCACTTCAACACTACCTTGAATAGCAGCTTCAAAGAATGCATCTTGTAAGGATATTTTATTATTTGATCTATATCTTTCCCTAAAATTATCTTTGTTATATTTATATCTATAATCTCTATCCATGTCTAAACTCCTTAAGTATTTGTACTCTAATCATAGATATACTTAAAGAATTAACCAAATGGATATATGCACAATTTTATAAATTCCTGCTAACCTAATGAAAACGCACAAACAGAAGATTAGCAAAATATAACTTCTTGCACTTAATTAATACCTAGATCTTTTAAAACTAATTCGATATTATTATTTGACAAAGGGTCAAGATAGTTAACCCAAGGTTTATGTCTGAACCAAGTCAGCTGTCTCTTAGCATACCGTCTAGAATATTTTTTCAATTCACTGACTGCTTCATATAGGCTCATTTTACCTTCAAAATAAGGGAAAAATTCTTTATAGCCAATAGCCTGTAGAGATGTGCTATCAGCTGGGATGGAAGACTCAAAGAGCATTTTTGCTTCGTTTAGAATCCCTTGTTTCAGCATAATGTCTACACGTTTGTTGATTCTTTTATAGAGAACTTCTCTATCCCAATCAAACATATATACTCTAAACTCATATTCAAGATCAAGACTTTCTGCTTGCTCATCCCAATCACTTTGTTTCTCACCAGTTGTGTAAGCAATTTCTAAAGCTCTAATGATTCGGCGCTTATTATTGAGATGTAATTTTTTAGCTTTACCAGGGTCAACCTTTTTGAGATCATTTAACAAAGCTTCACTACCCTCTTCTTCCATGCGTCTTTCAAGGGTTTCTCTTAATTCTTTATCATTACTTCTTGGCTTGAATTTAGTAGCTTCAGCTAAAGATGTTATATACTGAGGAGTTCCTCCACATACAATCGGAAATTTACCTGCAGCCAAAGTTTTCTCAATATTCTCAAGAGCAAGCTTTTGAAAAGTTTCAACTGTGAACTTATCATCTAACTCTAAGATATCTAGCATAAGATGTTCCACTTCAGATCTTTCTTCTGCAGTAGCCTTAGCTGTCCCAATGTTTAAATGTTTATAAACCTGCATTGAATCAGCTGATATTATCACTGAATTATCTATTCTTTTGGCTAGATCAATTGCAAAGCTACTTTTCCCTGATGCTGTTGGTCCAGTTATTATTGGAATTATTGGTTTTGACAAAATCTCCTCCTACGCTAACTTATACTACTCGTTTGAAGAGTTTCTCTAATTCATATTTACTTATTTCAAGTACTATTGGTCTGCCATGCGGACAGTGGTATGGATTATCTAGTTCCAATAAAAGCGTCCTCAGCTCCTCAACTTCTCTTACATTCAAAGCATCATGAGCTTTCACTGCGGCCTTACAGGAAGCAGTTGCAATGATATGATAAATAAGTTCCCTGTCACCTTTAAGCTGATCTACACCATTCTCTAAAACATCATCTAATAAATATTTAAGAGATTTCTCTGGATCTACCATTTCAGGACCAACTGGTATGGCACGTATCAATATTTCTGCTGGTCCAAACATATCCAGCTCAAACCCATATTGACTAAAGAAATCTGGATTTTCTTGAATGAAAATCTCTTCTTGTGGGTTCAATTTAACATTTACAGGTTCTATTAAGTATTGAGTATTTATCTTATGATTTTCAGCATAATTTTTTAAGTTTTCTTCGAAAAGAATTTTTTCATGGGCTGCATGCTGATCTATAACAACTACTTTGCCATTATTTTCAAAAAGCAAGTAAGTTTTAAATAGTTCACCTGCATACCTAGCTTGTTGGAGCTCTTTTCTTCTAATCACGTCAGCATCCAAATCACTATTATCATCAAAATTCATCTGCTCAAATGATTTTTCAGGATGTTTATTTTGATAATCATTATCAAGTTTATTAGTAATATCTAAATTTTCATATTTTTTAAAACTCTCAGCTATGCTCAAATTTAGCTCATCTACATCAGCTTCTTTATTGCCGACTTTATCATCTTGATGCAAATTCTTCTTATAAGAATTGACTCTACCTAATCCTGCAAAATCAAAATATATTTTAGATGAATTTTCGTTCTCAGTGAAAGGGTTTTTATTTGTTTCAACACTAACGTTTGAGTCGTCTACATTCCAATCACTTGATTTTGAATCAAATTTCAATTCTTGTTCATTGATATTTGCTAAATCTTCATCTTTTACATCTGTATTTTCGTCTGTATCTAAACCTATCCTTGCAGGTCTAAGAGCAGTAAACAATGAATTCTGAACTGTGTGATATACGGCTCTATAAATTTCGCTATCATTCCAAAATCTTACTTCAAGTTTTCTTGGATGAACATTAACGTCTACTAAATTGCCTGGAATCTCCAAGTTCAAAACACAAGCTGGATATTTTTGCGTCATAAGTGTTGATTTATAGGCATCTTCAGTTGCCTTAGTTAAAATTGGAGATTTAATACATCTACCATTAACAAAAAAATATTCCCATCTTCTAGATTTTCTACTAATTTCAGGTAGACCGATATAACCTCCTATTTTGACTGAATCAGATGGTTTGCCGTCTAAAATTCCTGTCATACCTTTTGCCATTTGAGCGCCGAAAACTGCATAAATTACACTTAGTAATTTATGATCTCCTGGAGTATGTAAAACTTCTTTACCAGAATTATCAAAATAAAAAGATATACCAGGATGGCCCAAAGTTAACTCTTGAATAACTTCTGTAATTTTTCCTGCCTCACCCTGGTCAGTTTTTAGAAATTTAAATCTAGCTGGGGTATTATAGAACAAATCTTTTACTTCAATATTTGTTCCTTGCTTACAATGAACTGATCTCTTTGAGACTATATTTCCCGCCTCTATAATTAACTCCGTTCCAATTTTATCTTCATCTCGGCGAGTTTCAATTTTAACTTTTGCAACCGCTGCTATAGTTGGCAAAGCTTCACCTCTAAATCCTAAAGTTGAGAGTGAATTCAAATCTTCAATTTCTACAATCTTACTAGTAGCATGATCTTTAAAGGCTAACTCAACATCTTCAGCACTCATACCCTTACCATTGTCTATTACTTTGATAGAACTTTTACCACCATTTTTGATAAAGACCGAGATTCTACTTGAGCCTGCATCTAAAGAGTTTTCCAAAAGTTCTTTTACAACAGAACTTGGTCCTTCTACAACTTCTCCAGCAGCAATACTCTGACTTGTTAATTTATCTAATACTCTTATTTCACTCATTTTTTAATTTACTCCACTTACTACTTTAGTGCAAAATCCCCGCTTACAGATTATATTAGCTTAAATCTTCTTGGCATCTTCAGATAATTTATATAGTGTTTGCAGAGCTTCCATCGGCGTCATATTTTGCACATCTAACGTGCTCAAATTTTCCATAATTTCATTATTTCTTTGCATCTCAACAGAAGAGCTAAATAAGTCTATCTGCCCGTTTATTTCATTAGGGCTTTTGCTTCTAGGCGTATTTTTATTTGCTGAATTTCTCTCAAGATTATAAAGAATTTCATACGCCCTATTGACAACAGTTTTTGGCAAGCCAGCCAATTTTGCAACTTCTACACCATAACTTTGGTCAGTTGGACCTCTTTCTATATGATGTAAAAACTCAATATCGCTGTCCTTATCTGCTTTTTTAACAGCAACATGATAATTTTTAATATTTGGAATTGATTTTTCCAGGTCTGTTAACTCATGATAATGTGTCGCAAATAAGGTCCTAGATCCTAATAATTTAGCATTTGAAACTCTCTCCAAAACTGCCCATGCTATGGCTAAGCCATCATAAGTACTCGTTCCCCTACCAATCTCATCAAGAATAAGTAAGCTCCTAGAGCTAGCATTATTTAAGATATATGCCACTTCATTCATCTCTACCATAAAGGTTGATTGTCCAGAGCTTAGATCATCAGAAGCCCCTATTCTGGTAAAAATTTGATCAGTAATGCCTATTTCAGCTTTTTCAGCTGGAACAAAACTTCCAATTTGCGCCATAATATTTATTAACGCTAATTGACGCATATATGTAGATTTACCTGACATATTTGGTCCTGTTAGAAGTATTACTTCTGAGTCTTTTTCCAACTTAGCATTATTAGGAACAAACTCAGCCTTTGGTAAAACCTTTTCAACAACAGGATGCCTAGATGCCTCTAGCCTAATAACTGGATCTTGAGATATGACTGGTCTAACATAATTATTTCTTTCTGCTACTTCAGCGAAACTTACAATAACATCTAGCTTTGCAATAGACTCCGCATTTTTCTTAATACTTTCCAAGTGTTGCGCTAGATATGATCTAAGTTCTACAAAAACTTCATATTCTCTAGTTTGCAAACGTTGCTTCGCTCCTAGAATCTTATCTTCAATTTCTTTAAGTTCTGGAATTATATACCTTTCAGAGTTCGCTAATGTTTGCTTTCTCTGATAATGTTCTGGAACTAAATTCAAATTAGATTTTGTTACTTCGATAAAATATCCGAAAACTCTGTTGTATCCTATTTTTAAGTTTTTAATACCGTATTTATCTTTTTCTTCCTGTTCTAATTTAAGAATCCATTCACTTCCATGCTCATCAATTTCCCTATTCTCATCAACAATATCATCGAATCCAGTTTTTATAATATTTCCATCTTGTATCGTAATTGGTAAAGTTTCCATCAACGCATTATTCAGAACATTTACGACTTCTTCTAAAGGATTAATATTATCAATTATTTGCTTAAGTCCACTGTCTTCCATCTGTAGTGAAAGGTCTTTTAAAGCTGGAATTTTCGAAAGAGTTTGCCCTAAAGCTTGCATCTCTCTAGGATTAATTTGGTTCATGCTCAATTTACCAGCTAATCTAGCCAAGTCATGCATTCCATTCAAAACTTCTTTTATCTCTTGTCTTAGGATAAAAGAACTTTTGACCAACTCTACTGCTTCTAATCGTTCATTTATTTTATTTATGTCTAAAAGTGGTTGTTCTAGCCATTTTCTGAGCAGTCTACTTCCCATTGCGGTCTCAGTTTTATCCAAAACCCAAAGCACAGAACCTTTCTTCTTACGTTCCCTTAAAGTTTCTGTTATTTCCAAGCTGGTCCTTGCACTAGCGCTCATTTCCATGAACTCTTGGATTTGATAAATCTCTAATTTTCCAATGTGATCAGGTATAGATTTTTGAGTATCGACAATATAACTTAAAAGCCCTTGTGCTGCTTTATCTAGAATAGAATTTTTTTTAGTTTCTTCAGGCAAAAATTTATCAAAATTATTGTCATTAAAATATTTAGAATCTATCACAGAAAAATAAAAATTCTCATTCTGGAGAAGCTTAGCTAATTCCGAATCCATAAATTCAGAATCCACAATTATCTCTGCTGGAGCAACTCTGTGCACTTCGTTATAAAGTTTAATCTCACTATCGCCATAGATAATTTCTGTTCCATTAAACTCCCCACTAGTGAGGTCAATATTCGCCATGGCAAAAGCTGTTCCTAATTTAAAGATAGCAGATAAATAATTATTCTTGCTTTCGTCAATATTTTGGATATCTGTAACAGTACCAGGAGTTATGATTTTAACTATTTCTCTTTTAACAATCCCCTTAGCTAGAGCAGGATCTTCCATTTGCTCACAAATGGCTATTTTATAATTCTTATCAATTAATTTATCTATATAACTATCTACTGCATGATAAGGAACACCTGCCATTGGAGCCTTTTCTGACAGACCACAATCTTTTGCTGTCAAAGTTAACTCCAATTCTTTAGACATTAGAACAGCATCATCAAAAAAAAGCTCGTAAAAATCTCCAAGACGAAATAGTAATATGCAGTCAGGCCTTGCCATCTTATTATTTACATATTGCTGCATCATTGGACTTAATTTATCAATATCATTTGCAATGTCATTAAAACTTAACGCCATCAAATACTCCTAGCCAAAATAATTTATTAAATAACCTCTTAATTAATCTATATTTAATCTAATCTCTTTAAATCATCAATGTTTGTATCAAGTTGAGAAGCCTTATCTGCCAATTGTGCATCTTCTAATTGCTCTTGCTCCAAATTATCTTGTTCTGCTCTCTCTTGCTCTAAACGTTCTTGTTCTCGTCTTTCTCGCTCTTTAATCTTCTTTTCTTCAACATCTTGAATCAAACGAACAAGATCTGACATTACTAAATAGCCCCCACCTACGTTCACAGGTTCATTTTCTATAACAAAGTTCTTATAAATTTTTTGTAACTCTGTCTCTTCATTCCACAAAATTACTGGTTCATTCAGTGCTTGATTTCCAAAAACTTCAAAGAGAGTAGTATCCCTAGCTTCTGGCAATGAAAATAATCGAAAACTATTATTGATATCTTTAATATCACTTCCACTTTCACTTGCTTCTGAAACTCCTGTACCAAGTATTGGAGATTGTAAAATAAACAATTCTGGTCTTAAAGTTCCAGGATTTTTTACTTTCATAACATCATCAGATTCAGTTATTTCATCATTTAAAAGATCAAAAATTATGTTCTCATCATCACTATTTTTTCTTACTTCATCATCTAATAATTCTATATCTTCATCTGTAGCGAAATAATGCCAAGCCTTAAAACACGCCTTTACTAGTCTTTCTAAGCTTAAATTATTAATATCTGGGACAAAAATGTTAAGAGAAATAGAATCAGCAGAGTATTTCAGTTCCCAAAAACTTTTATCAAATATTCTTGGAACTCTATCTACGATTCCTAATGAGTTAAAACTATTAGCAACTAAATCCTTGTCACTCGTAGAGTATAGAACTGTTTGCCACAAATTATCTGCCGGTAGTTCTATAACATTACCTACAACCTGAGGATTATTTTCTAAAATATCATCTTCTTCATAAACAGCTGATATGTCGGAATTATCAGAAGTAATATCTGATATGTCTTCAAAATCATCTGTTGAAATTTCAGACACCTTATTTGCTAAAAGCACCTGCTTTTCCTTACTTTTTGCTTTTATTTCTAACTCTGAATCTTTGCTGATTCGCATACCTTCTTCGGTATATATTTGATTGGCATTTGCCAGCATTAACAATTCACCAGATCTACTATTTCTAAATATTTCTCCAGGTAAGTTTGTTTTGCTTATATCAAATGCTATTCCATCAAACACATGCAAAGTAGATTTAGCTAGCTTTGGCAAATAAATTATTGCTGTTGTACCATATACTCCATTCAAATTATAATATTCATCCAATAAACTTCTAATTAAGCCAAAAATGTCTAATATATAGTATTCAGACAATCCTAACTGCTTATATAATTGCAGCGACCTGTCAATTCCACTAATGAAGCTCAAAAGTACAAATAAACCCTGATAATCATCTAGACCATTCTCAGGAATTAAATTATGTAACAATTCTTCATCATGACTTAAAATTTCAGTATCAAACATTATATATCTAATAAAGCATGACCAAGTATAGAGCTCATCACTTTGCAAGATACGACTACCTGCTCTAACAAAAACATTGAGCTTCTCTTGATCCAAATCTAGCCACTTATTATAACGTCTATACCAAGTTAATAAATATCTTTCTCTATTATCAGAATCAGACTTATATTTATCAATTGCAGCAATAAAGTAAGTTTCCCATGAACGTGGTAAAACTTCTGGATCTATGCCTAAATTTATCATTGTTTCTTTAAAATTTATCATAATTATTCTCTTACTTTTGTCCTTACTTTCAATAGATTCAAGTACCTTAATTTATACAAATACTCTAAGCCTATAACTAACTAGATTTTTACAATATTATAATTCTATAAACTATTGCTATACAATAATTTAACTTTAACTATATATTGTAATTATTTTAACAGAAGTACTAGAAACTTCTACCACCACCGCCAACATTTCTACCGCCTCCACTCATGCTGGAGCCACCAGAATAACTATTATGTGTACCACTATTAGACAAATTTTCTCTAGGTAATGGCCTGTAAACTCTATAACTTTGTCGGTTACTGATTAGATCTTCAAATTCAGAATATTCGGCAATTGCATTTTTAGCAAAATTAAACATGGGTTTATTCTCATACTTGTCATAATCTTTTACTACTTTTATAAAATACATAAAAGCTGCTCCAACACCAAAAACTAAACCTATAAATATTGGACTTAAAAAATCAAAACTCTTAGTTTGAGTTAGCGAGTTATTGCCATCATTGCTATTATCATCATTATCACCAATTTGTAATCTCATTTCTATGCTATCTAAAGCAGCAACAAAAGCTGAAAAATACTCTTCATTACGAACATCATCAAACATTGAATCCAGAAGTTTTTCAACTTCAAAGTCATCGAAAATATTTATAGCTTCACCAAAGGTGCCAAAGTGATAGTTTCTATTATCCATATCAATTATAATAAAAAAGCCATTTAAAACTTTACCTGTATGATCAGGGCCATTTACTTCTTCGTACCTATCTATTCCATATGTCTCTGTTGATTTTCCCTGACTATCATTAGTAGTGAAAATATTTACATTCCAAGTTTTATTATTATCGTTAAGAATTTGTTTAATTTTATTTAAAATTTCTGTTTCCTCATTAGAAGTTAATAAATCAGCTTTGTCCTCTACTTCAACTTTAGAATCATTTAGTGCAAATATTTTATTTATACCAGAAAAAAAGCATAGAAATACACAAACTAAGAAAATTAGTTTTATGTTTCTCTTTTTTAAGATTCTGGTAAACCTCATATCACACTATCCTTACTTTATTTAAAAATTGAAAATTAAAAATGCAATAATAAATACGATTATAAAAACTAGTAAACTAATACCAAATGTATCTAGCAATAATTTTCTTTTTACTAAAGGAAGCTCTCCTGTAGATTTCCCTGTAGAACCGTTAACTGCATATACATAAATCCTGTCTTCATATTTGTATGTCAATACCCATACTGGTAACATGACATAAGTTCTTAACTTTTGATTTACATCAAAATTTTTCTTTATACATTCAATCTGTCCTGTAAACCCAAATGATCTATTTAATAGTTCATTAGCATAATTATCTGTATAGCGTTGTAATTCTATTTCAGCTTTGTCACCAGAAACTGTAAATCCTTCTGCTAGATAACCAGACAATAAAGGCATAGAAAATTTCTGGATTTTACTATCATCATATGGTTCAATACCATTCAATAAATTAATATCTATCTTATCACTACCTACTATATTTACATCATTCAAGTAGAACTTGCCTTTTCTAATATGTTCATAGTCAGTTACTTCAGTTTCTATGAAGTCTCCTACCCTCCATGATCTTACACTTCTAGAGTTACCAATAAAATCAACATCTATATCAGAATCCAAATACCAATAAGGCATATATACGCCTGTCATATTTTCAAGATAGGCTTTTGTTGTGAATTCTTTGGGAATATATCTCTTATTTTTTACCCATTCCAAAAATTTTGTTTGAGCTCTATCCTTCCCTATACTAAATGGGATTATTTCATCAGGTCGCTTTTCACCTAATAGTCTATCTGTAAATACAATCGGACTATGACAGTAATAACAATAAGAACTTAGATTAGTATCAGTACTAATAACATCAGCGCCACAGTTTTCACAATGGTATGCTTGTACAATCTCTGCTTCAATATCATTTTTATCCTGCTTATAATGTTCTTTCTTTTCTAAGTGTCTATCAATTTTTGCTTGTTTTTTTCTAGTGGCTGCATCCATTTCTGCAATAGTAAATTTAGACAAGCAAAAATCACAGATATACATTTGTTCATCTGCGTTAAAAACTATATGTGCCCCACAATTAGGGCACTTATAGTTTGTTCCAGAAACTGTTTCTACAAACTCAGTACTGCTTTTTTTATCAAAATTTAAATTACTCTCAAAGTTATTTTCAAAATCCACTTAGTTTAAAATTATCTCCGTTACATTAATCAGTCCAGTATGATCCACGCTATATTATTTCAACTTGCCACCACAATTTGGACAGAAGTTTGGATTTGGTTTAGGCAAGGCATTTCCACAATTCGGACAGAAATTTGATTCACCATGAACATTTGTATTATCTGAATTTTCATGATTACTGTTCTGAACATTTCCAACATTGTTATTATTTTGAGTTCCTTGTTGTGCTCGTTGAGCTTCTAACTGGGCTTTATTAAACTCACTTGAACTATTACTAAATCCACCTGCACTATTTAAGCCTATTCCCATTCCCAAGAACGCTTGACCTGCTCCACCTTCATTAGAACCTGCAGCCTCCATACCTCTAGCAATAGAACCTTGTACATAAGCTTCTCTAATAGTAGGATCTCCCAACATTGCACCTTGATTACGCATGTTAATAAGTTCTTGTGACTCTTCACTGTAGCTAATTCCATTAATTCCAACAGCTTTTACTTCGAAACCACGATTTTCTTCCCAAGTTTTATCTAAAGCATCACTCATGTAATCTGCTAGCTCTTGTGTCCTACTTGTTAAGTGTGAAATTCTGAATCCATCAGCTGACATTTTATTAATAGAGGTTGATAAGGCTGTCATAAATTCAGATGAGAATTGTTCACCTAATTCATCAACATCTTGTCTTTGCTTAGATTTATCAGCAACTTCAACATAGAATAAAATTGGATCAACTACCTTAATAGAGTAGTTACCAAAACATCTTACAAACAATTCAGAATTATAGAAATTATCAAAGTATTGAATAGGGTTCTTTGTTCCAAATTTAATGTCCCTTAGTTCTTGCAAGTTAATAAATACAGCTTCTTGTTTATGTGGAGTTGTTCCTCCATATTTGAACCTATCCCAAGTATCTTTCAAGGCATCTCCAAATTGACCATTGAACAAGGATGGTGAGGAAGAATTATCTACTCTATATGCTCCAGGTTCTGCTGTATAGTCAATAATCTTTCCATTTTCAACCAGCAGCATCATCTGATTTGGATAAACATGGATCATTGAACCGTTAGAAATTATACCTTCAGTACCTCTAGTGTTACTACTTCGTCTATCACCAGCTCTAACAGCTATACCTTTAGCCATTATAGTTCTATCTGTCATGTTATCAGCCTCAATAGCCTCTAACCACTGATCACCAAATGCGCCACCAATAGCGCCACTTACTGCTTTAATTAAACCCATATTGCCCTCCTCAGATTTAATTTAATTAAACTTTCTCCGCTTTTTTATTTTATCGTTATACATTTTTAAATATCCTACTAATTTTTAAGCAAAAAATTTGCAAAATTACATTTTTAACCAAGAGTCCATTAAGTCAAACCATTTAGAAATTCTTGGTACAACTTGCTCTGGAAATACAGCAGTATTTTCCTTTGCCAAGCTTAGTCCGTGACCACCATGTCCGAAAAAATGTAGCTCGAGTGGAACATTAAATTCTCTCAGTTTTTGTGCATACCTCAATACACCATCAGCAGAAACTACATCATCTGTATAGGTCATCCAGATAAAAGTATCTTTGCAATTATTATCTATCTCTAACATTGGATCTTGTAAAAATAACTTGGCGCCAGCACGTCCTACTTCATCTAAGTGTTCTAAATTAATCACATTTGAACTACTATTTTGACTAAATCCTACAGCTGGATATGCTAAAACTACTTTATAGATCAAATCATTCAAACGGTTGTTACATGTAGCCGCCAAATGTCCACCAGCAGAAAATCCTATAAGACTAAGTTTGTTCATATCAACAAACTTTTCTTTTGCATATGTGGAAATTAAATCAATAGTAGATCTTACTTCTTCTGTTAATTGATCCATATCAATATTTATATCATTTTCAAGATTTGTATAATGAAGAACTGCTGCATGCATATTTCTGCTATTTGCCGCCAGTGCAATCGGTTGAGCCTCTCGGTTTGAAGTATACCTATAACCACCACCTGGTAATACCAGCAAAATTGGTAAACTATCTTTTTGATTATTATCATCATAAACTGTATCTAGTAAGTACAACTCAACATAAGCGTTTTCATTAATTGCCTTTCGTAAAAACATAGAGTTCCTCCATTCATTACCTCATTAATATATATATATTATAACCTATATGCTTTGTATTAGTGAGTTCATGTAGGTAAAATTATCGTTAAAAATTTTCTTCTAAACACGAACTTTTGCCGAACATTTTGGGTAAAAGTTCTTGAATAGTTCGCCTTTTGTGATATATTAAGAATATAAATTCATTTGAAACACTTGTGTTTTAAGAAAGGATCAGATTATGTCATTACGTGATTTTATATACGGTTTACCAAAAGCCGAATTACATTTACACCTTGAAGGTACATTAGAGCCAGAATTAAAGCTAGAATTGGCTAAAAAGAACAATGTAGAAATTGGTATGTCTACAGTAGAAGAAATTAAGTCTACTTATCAATTTAACGACTTGCCATCTTTCTTAGACGTCTATTACTCAGGAATGTCAGTATTGCAAACAGAAGATGATTTTTATCAATTAGCAGATCAATATTTAGCTAAAGCTAAAACTGAAGGTGTCAAACATGTTGAGATGTTCTTTGACCCACAAGCACATACTTCTCGTGGCGTAAGTTTTGATGACGTAATTAACGGTTATTACAGAGCATCACAAGAATCTGAAGCAAGACACGGTATTACAAGCTCATTAATTTTATGTTTCTTAAGAGATTTGAGTGAAGAATCAGCTTTAGAACACTTTAACTTAGCTATGAAGCACCGTGATAAAATAATTGGTTTCGGTTTAGACTCAGATGAGCACGATAACCCACCAACCAAATTCGAAAGAGTATTTGCTAAAGCAAAAGCTGAAGGTTTCAAACTAACAATGCACTGTGACATTGATCAAAAAGATTCAATCCAACATATCAATGATGTAATTCATGTAATTAATGTTGATAGAATTGACCACGGTACTAACATTGTTGAATCACCAGAATTAGTAGACTATGTAATTGAAAACAACATCGGTCTCACCTCTTGCCCAATTTCAAATGGCTTTATTAACGAAGTTACTGAAATGAAGTCTAAAGAGATTAAGTATCTATTAGATAAAGGCGTTAAAATCACGATCAACTCAGACGACCCTGCTTACTTCGGTGGTTATGTTGCTGAAAACATGTGCGCTTTAGCAGATAAATATGACTTCTCCAAAGAAGACATCATTAAATTAGCAAAGAACTCATTTGAGATTTCCTGGATTAGCCCAGAAGAAAAAGCAGCTTACATCAATTCAATCGATGAGTATGTAGCAAATAATTAGTTCTTCTGCTTAATATTTTATAATTTTACAAATAAAAGAGTAAATAACTGTAGTTATTTACTCTTTTTGTTATACTAGAACACATGAGTAAAGATTTTCACGATTTTAAACAATTATACGATTTGGAACCCTACCGCAAGACTGCTGAAGTAGATGTAATTTATGTTGAGGAATTGTCAGAAAAAGATTCTCAAAGTGGTGCACGTTTTAAAGTTTTAACAAGCGAGACTGTGTTCTATCCAGAAGGCGGAGGCCAACCTGGAGATACTGGTGTATTTGTCGATTTAGAAACAAATAAAACTTACGAAGTTTTGGATACCAGATATGACTTTAAAGCAAACGATACTGAAGAAGAAATACCGCTAATCTTTCACTTTTTGGCAGAAAAAATTTCTAGTGATATTACTATCCGCCAGGAAATTGACTGGGAACGTCGCTTCACCCACTCTCAACAACATAGTACTGAGCATATCTTATCCGGTTTAGTTCATAACAAATACGGATATATGAACGTAGGTTTTCATTTAGGGAAAGAATATACAACCATAGATTTCGATGGACCATTAAGCTACCAGGAAATGCAAGAAATTGTAGATCAAGCTAATAATATTGTTTGGCAAAATAATCCTATAGACATTAATGTTTATACCGCTGAAGAAGCTAAAGATATGAATTATCGTGCCAAGATTGAACTCAATAACTTGGTGCGCTTAATTGATATCCCTAATGTAGATGTTTGTGCTTGTTGCGGTACCCATGTAAAAGCTACTGGAGATATTGGTTTGATTATCTGTACCAATGTTGAAAAATACCGCAATGGTGTAAGAATCACTTTCCTAGCTGGTACTAGAGCTTATAAGTATGTACGTGAACAACAAGAAATATCTAATGCTCTCGTTCAACGTTTGAATATGCCTTATCTTGACTTAGAGGAAGGTGTTTTACGTCTAGAAAATAAAATTTGTGAGCTAGAAACCTTAGTAGAAAGTACTGCTAGATCCCTATGGGATAAAGCTATAAACCAGAGTGAGCAAAATAGCATTATTATTATTACTGAAAATATATTCTCTAGTAAATTTTTAAAACTGCTCTTCAAAAATATAGAAAGTGATTATTCCATATTAGCTTTAATAGAAAATCAAGGCAATATTAATTTTTTCCTACATGAAGCAGAGAATATCTACTCTTCAAATGAATCCTGGTACAAATATCTAAAAGAAGAATATAATGCTCGCGGCGGAGGGAATGCTCAAATGACCCAAGGACAAATTCAATCTAAGAATATTGAAATTCCTTTGGGAAGTTTCATATCACAATTAGCAGAAGATTTATCTGCAAATATTGTTACATTATAAAAATGCCCTCTTTACTGGATAATCTATACCTACCCCCAAAAGTTAGACCAAAATCTAACGATTTAGAGGTCGGTACAATCCAATAAAGAGGGTAAAATTTTACCTAATTTGCATAATTATAAATATTAACAGTAGTTTAAAATATACTACCCGTCTACTATTTAATGTATTTATTTCTAATCTCAGAAATTACTTCTTTATCTGTAGCAGTTTCATTATTAATGTTCTCACCAGAAATAGTATTGATCGATTCTTCTCTGCCATCATCTTGCAAAGAGACAGTTCCTAGATTTAATCCTAGAGATACATAATATTTCTCTCCATTATCATCTTCGGATGCACGCAAAAACAACAAGTATTCGTAGCCTGGCACCATTTTAATATATCCATTAACATGTTCTACTGTGTTAGTTTCTTTGTCATACGCTTCATTTTCTAAAATACTTACTGTATCACCGACCTTCAAACTATCGCTTATGTCTTTGTAAATATCTAATATTTCCACATCAGAGAAAGTCCAAGCACTTATAAGATGACCTTCACTACGTTTAATTACTGGATTTTCTACATCAGTCTTTTTTACTCTAATTATTTGCTCAGCTGATTCTTCTAGCTCATTTAATGTTTCATAATACGGCATCTTGGCATCAGCATTATTATGCTTAATAGTGGTATTATTGCATGCTACCAACGCAATAGATAATGTCAAAATTATAGGCAATAAAATCTTCTTCATATAATCACCTCTTTAATTAAGAAATTCCTCTGGTAGCAACTGTATTACCTGTATACTTCAAGTTGTACTTCCTTGAAAAATAATAAAAATAAATCATACACTTAAGTGAATCTATAACAGCTGTAAAGCTAATAACTTTACATATTTAGTGTACAACTCTTAATAAAATATAACTATTGATATATTAACTAATTTTAATAAGGTAAATTTAGTTAAATTAAACAAGCCTCAAAGTACTTTTCTTTGAGGCCTGAAATTATACTTACTATTTTAATAAATCAATTTAATTATGCTCTATCTAAATAACTAGTTGGGTTACCACCTTGAACTTTTTTAAGTTTAGCAAATCTTGGTAAACCATTAATTTTTGGCATTTCTGTTTCGCCTTGGATCAATGGCAATGCATAATCGATATAATCTTCTGTTACGTTATTACCTTCTTCATTAATCCACTCACTTGGGAATGCTTTTTCAGCATTAGCAACTTCTGCTAGAGGAATTAAAGCGTAGCTTACATCATAAGCTGCTGTATCGTAATTACGTTTTAGACCTACCATATAGCCTGTCTTACCGTTTACTGCTTCGTTAACTGCAACTGCACCACAGTTGAAAGCTTCTTCGATATCTGTTGCTGAAGCTAAATGTGCTGCTGCTCTTTGCATTAAGGAGAACTCTAGTGTTCTAATCTTAACATCGTATCTTTCTTTCAATAGATCTTCTACTACAGCACCAGTACCACTTAATTGTTTGTGACCGAATGAGTCAACTTCAATAGCACCAATTGATTCTGCCAGGAATACACCATCTGCGTCTGAAATACCTTCAGATACTGCAATAATAACTTTGTTTTTCTTTTCTAGAACTTTATCAACGTCTTTGTATAATTGCTCTACTGTGAACGGAACTTCTGGTAGATAAATTAAGTCTGGACCGAAACCTGCAACTCTAGCTAATGCTGCTGAAGCTGCTAGCCAACCTGCGTGTCTACCCATAATTTCTACTACAGTAATTTGTGGTGAGTCATAAACAGTTGCATCTTGGTATACTTCAGTAAGTGTTGTCGCAACATATTTTGCAGCTGAACCGTAACCTGGGCAGTGGTCTGTACCGACTAAGTCATTATCAATTGTCTTACATACACCCATTGCACGCATTTCCCAACCATGCTCTTCCATGTATTGTGAAATTTTGTTAACTGTATCCATTGAGTCATTTCCACCGTTATAGAAGAAATAACGAATATTGTATTTCTTAAATACTTCCAGCATACGTTTGTAATCTGTATCATCTTTAGCTGGGTCAGCTAATTTATAACGTACTGAACCAAGTGCTGATGATGGTGTATATTTTAATAATTCTAATTCTTCACTCTCTTCTTCATTCATTAAGAAGAAATCTTCGTTTAAAATACCTGCGATACCGTGGTGTGCACCATATACTTTCTCGATTGTATCACTGTGTTTCAATGCTTCAATAAATACACCAGCTGCACTAGCGTTGATTACTGAAGTTGGTCCACCTGATTGACCAAAAATTAAGTTACCTTTAAGCTTACTCATAATTCCTCCTAGAATTTTATAATTATCTTTTCTGCTATATTATAGCAGATTTTCTACGAAACAAAATAGCCTTATACAATTAAGCTTTTAATTATCAAACTCATCAATTATTTCTTTATATAAATTTCTAATATTCGGGAAATCTTCATATTCTAATATCAAGTCTATTAAATTGTCAAGTCCCTCATCTATATCATCAAGCTCAAGTTCTGAAAACTTCAACCAATTTCTAAGCGTGTTCACTGCGGATAATCTTACACTCTCATGAGAAGATTGTAATCCAGCTATAATGAAATCACTTCCTATTCCTGGTGAGTATTTGATCTCTGCTAGAACTCCAGTCATTAATTTCTCATTAGTATTCATTTCCAAACTAAATCTTGGAGTTTTCGGGCCAAGTGCAATGCTATATAAATCTATTACATCTCTATATACATCTAAAACTTTTGCCAAGTCTGGATGTCCTTGAATTGCATAGATCTTTAATACGTCTAAATATGAGACAGGATCGCGTTGAATTGCATCTTCAAGATATGGACCAAACTCTAAAGTTCCCAGTTGTAGTGCAAACAATACATTCTCCTTCTCTCCTAGCTCATCAATAAATGCTTTAATCAACTCAAAATTATAACTTTCTTCAAAATAATCTAGTAAATCATCAAACTTATCTTCTTCCATGAATAGCTGTAAAAAAGTAAAATTCACTTTAAGTTTCTCTTCATCTTCATGCATGAAGTCGTCCTGATTCATAGATTCAAGCATTAATTTCAAGTTCCTATATGAGTTGTATAACTGCATAAATACAATGATACTCAAAAAGTTTAATTCAAATTCATTAAATGCATTTAACCATGCTTTTAATATTTCAACTTGCTTATCCAATGAAGTATCATAAATTCTAACTACACCTGGTTCAATCACGCTAGAGTAATATAACATCCTAGTCAAAAATTCATAATTTTCTTTATTAAGATTCCCTAAATCTAACAAGTTAGTAATCTCTGAATTAGCAAGAATAATGCTTGATTGATATTCAGGTTTTGCAAAATTTTGCCAGCCTTTTTCGTATAACCATTTGCTTACTTCTACATCTTTTAAATTAATTTTAGGCAGAATCATAATGCGACCCCATGCACTTACTTTCTTTATTAAAGTAAATAGCACTTGAGCGCTATTTTTCCATTTGCTTATGACTAAGCTAGCATAAAATGTAAATTCGTCAGCTAAGGCTAAAGTAAACACAATATCTTTGATATCATCATCAAGTTCATCTTCTAGTTCCAAAACGCCCAAACAAAATTTTATCAATTCAACATTTTTACTCTCTCTTAAAGCCGTCTTAACTTTTTCGAAAAAAATCGGATAAAACTCTTCTCGTTGTAATTCTTTAAGGTCAGTTAAAAGTACTTCTAAGATCTTAGCAGTACCATCTTCTGCTAATGCCTGTTCTAGCCATTCCCATGCCAAATCAATAGATACTTTTTTACCGCTTCTAAACATTTTCCAAATCTCTTTATAGATATTAAGCCGCTTAACTAATATTCTAATTTTTCGTTCGTGCAAAAATAATACAGAATCTAGGCCACCATCGTACACAAACGGATCTAAACCGGCTTCAATATCATAAACTGAGAAAGGCTGCCTTAACTTTCCCTCATAATCAAGATTTTCAAGTATTTTTTGATAAATTGATTTTGGCATTCAAATTATATCTTCCTAACATTGTTATAACTTAAGTTATACTTACTAAATCTAAGCTTTTGCTAATCTTATTCTTCTACGATGATCTCTATATAACTTCTCATAAGTACTTATTAATAATATCAAAAAGAAAGCTAAATAAAATGGTAATAGTTTAATTGTTAATCTTTCGGCAATTATTCCAAATAAAGTAGGCATTATTAAGCTACCAACTGCGGAGAAAGCCATTTCTACACCAACTACTGCTTGAGAATTATTTTCGCCGAAAAAATATGGAGTATTGTGAATTATACATGGGAAAATTGGCGCAAACCCTAAGCCCATTAATATGAACCCTACTGCACTTCCGGTAGCTCCAAATGGCAACATGATACTGATGATTCCTACACCAGCAATTGCTGAACCTGCCCTAATTAATTGAGTATTATTGAACTTATAAGTAAAGAAACCATTGATTATTCTACCTATAGTAATTCCCATGTAAAATATGCTTGCCCAACCAGCAGAAACATCTTTTGGTAAACCTTCTGCATAAACTAAATAACTACTTATCCAAAGTCCTGCTGTTGTTTCCAAAGCATAATATGAAAAGAAGGAAATAATTATGTACCAGAAACTAGGAAGCTTCATAACTTTAATTATTGAGATATTGTTCTGTTCATCTGACTCAAGCTGATTACTCTTACTATTATCTGACTGTCTACCCCAAAGCGGTAATGAAAATAATATTAAGGCAGTCAAAAGAACCTGAGCTACCCCAATTATCCTATAACCACTTTGCCAACTACCTTGATTACGTAAGGCAAATGTCATGATCAAAGGACCTGTTGAGGCACCAATGCCCCACATAGCATGCAACCAACTCATATGTTTGCTTGAATAGTACAAAGCAGCATAATTATTAAGTGCAGAGTCAACTCCACCTGCCCCTAAACCATACGGTATTGCCCATAATATCAAGTGCCAGTATTCAGTACTAAAAGAAAAGCCAAATAGAGCTATTGCCGTAGCAGCTACACTTATAAGTGTAAGTTTACCTGTACCTAATTTAGCAATAGTTTTTCCGCTAAAAAAGCTGGAAATTATAGTACCTAATGCAATTATCATCTGAATATAACCGGCATAATCAATTGGTACAGCAAACTCTGTCCTCATCAACGGCCATGCTGAGCCTAAAACTGCATCAGGCAGACCTAAACTCACAAAAGTTAAATAAATAATTGCTAATAATAAGCTAAACATAAATACCTCTGTTCTAACTTTTTATTCAAATTCATCGTTTTTATCGTTGAATAACCTAACACAAGGATTTTAATTATAACAGCTTTTTAGTCTCATCAAATGTGATATAAGTGAAATAAGATAAAAAAGAGTTTTCAATATATGAAAACTCTTCGGTGGTGAACTTTATTAGTAAAATTTAATCATTTAAAAATTCAACTTTTCTAACTCCAGGAACTCTAGATAATTTTCTTCTCAAAGCTACTAAATCTTTGCTCTCATTACCCAAATTGCAAGTTAGCATAACATCAGTAAATCCTGATCTAGGAAGACTTTGAGAAATATTAAGCAACTTATTGCCCTCTGAACTTAAAATCATAACAATTTCAGAAAGGGCATCAGATTCAACAGCGAAATTAACAACAATAGTTATAAATTCTTGTTCAATTGGATCTTCCCATGCTGATATATCATCACGATATTTGTAATATGCAGATCTACTCATTCCTACTCTTTTTACAGCATCATTAACAGAAGTAACCTCACCAGACTGTAGCAATAACTTAACTTTCATAACATTATTGTATACCTCTGGTAAAGCTGAGGATTTAACAAGCAAATATTCACTTACATATTCATCACTATTAATAATTTCATTAATTGACTTTGCCAAAATTTGTTCCTCATGTGTATTTCTTTGTAATAAATACAAATGCATTACTTCTTAATTCTGATCCACACTTCATAGACTTCGGCGTCCGCGTGTAATGCACATGTAATATAAATGTAATATATCATCAACTCAGTGAGAGGTCAAGTGTTTTTATTTAAATATATATATATAAACACTCATTAAATCAAGCAAATTAAGTATGGGCGCATCAAATTAAGATTAGATGATTTTAAAATACATCGTTCATCTACTGTAGATTCATGTATTATTTCCCGTTCATAGTACGCGGATTAGTTCTTTTTATTACGCATTTATTCAAGGTTATGTATATTTAATCTCTCGTGTTCCTGTATATTTATTCATTCGACTAATTTTTATTCATTACATCCTCAATCCGATCTAGCCGTAGTTTTCACAATTTTTATCTAGGCGATAAAAAAAGTCAGTGTATAAATACACTGACTATACAAAACCTTCATATCAAAAACTATTTTATTTACGTAAGTAATTTTGTAGTTTAGCTAAGGCTTTTCCTCTATGACTAATTTTATTTTTTTCTTGTGGCGATATTTCTGCATTAGTTTTGCCGTATTCAGGCAGATAAAAAATCGGATCATAGCCAAAGCCATTATCTCCCCTCGCTTCTTCTAAAATAATTCCGTGCATTTCTCCTTGAAATATCTTTGCATCAAAAGAATCTACTCTTGAGTTTGTTTTAGCTGGTTCGCACCATGCAATAGCGCAAACGAACTTTGCTTTCCAATCTTTTGGATCAACACCTGTATCAGCTAATTCATTCCAAATTAATTTAAATTTCTCAGGGTAAGCTAAATTTCCTCCATATCTCGCCGAGTATATTCCTGGCCTTCCATCAAGTGCCTCTATCATTAATCCTGAATCATCTGCCAAAATATAATATTCTGGATATCTTGCATGATATGCTTTTGCTTTAAGCAAAGCATTGCCAGCAAAACTATCTGCATCTTCTACTACATCTAATTCCTCTTCTAAATCATGTGTTGTTAAAACCTCAAAATTAAAATCTTTAAGTATTTCTCGTACTTCTTTAGCTTTATTAACATTAGAGCTAGCTATTAAACATTTTTGCATATCATTCTCCTATCTAAATGGTACTTATGCTATCCACACGCACAGTCTATTTTTTATCTAATTAACTTACGAGGGAATAAATTTTTAAGGCCTCTCCCATTAAGTTTCACCCAACTTAACGGCAAGCCTTCAACTGTCACTGCAATGTATTCTTGATCCTTAATACCACTAACCTTTAATTTTTCTAACTCATCTTCTTCTAGGAATAGGGTCTCTCCTTGAATCAATTGATACACTCTTTCATCAAAGCAGTCTAATTCCAATCTAAATTTCCAATATTCACTCGGAGCTGGCAACAGCATGGTTCTCATTGGGTTAAATGATATTCTTTTACCTTTAGTATTAATATCTCCTAAGTAACATCCACTCTTAAGAAGATGAATACCTTCAAGTTCTGGAAACTCATTGGGCATTAAATATAGTTTTTCATTAATTATTCGATAATTATTTTCGCTTCGTGGAAAAACTTTTTCATTATAATATTGAGATTTATTATTTTCACAAAAAGACCAAAAAACTTCTAAGGCATCCTTTAACTTTATCTGATCAACTGTTGTCTTATTGTTGCCTTTACTCTTTTTCTTCTTAATTTTCTTTGCTTTTTCTGGTAAAAACTCTTGAGTGTAGTTTTCATCTTTTACCAATAAAGTGCAGAAATGCCCTTCGCCCATATTATCTTGAGGCCAAATTCTGACTGCAGAAATTAACTCAGGATACTTATCATTTATGACAATTCCTTCTCTAAGGCTATCTTTACCTGGCATATATTCACGTGGATCCTCTATTCTAAACTCAGGATGAGATTCAAGGAATTCTACAATGACTTCTTCGTTTTCCCATGTATTAAAGGTACATGTAGAATATGCTATTCTTCCTCCAGCTCGAACTAGCTCACTTGCATCATTTAAAAGCTGCATCTGAATTTTTCTGATGGACTCTGGACCATAGTCTTCCCATGAAGAAATAGCCTGATTATCGCGTCTAAACATACCTTCACCAGAGCAGGGCACATCTAATTGCACCGCATCAAAATAACCATACCAATCTTGAGGTAGCCCTTGATTTACATCAAAATGAGTAACTAGAGTATTAGCATAACCCTGTTGTTCTAAATTATGAGCCAAGATTCTAGCTCTAGACTCAGATATATCATTAGCTACAAGCAAGCCTTCTCCATTAAGCTTCTTAGCAATCTGAGAACTCTTACCTCCTGGGGCAGCACAAAGATCTAGCACATGCTCACCTGGTTTCGCAGCTAAAACTTCAGCTGGTAACATTGCAGATGCTTCTTGAATATATAAAAGTCCTAATATATACGCCAGACTTTTGCCTGGTTTAGCATCTTTAGGAATGTAATAACCATCCTCAGCCCACGGAACATTTTGCAAATAATCAGCAATTTCATAATCCAACGCAGATTCTGCTACAAAATTCTTTGCTACAGCTTGGGGAGTAGTTTTTTCGACTTGTAAACGCCAAGCTCTTGTCCAATCTTTGTCAAAACCTTGTATAAAGTCTTCCCACTCATCTAACATTTCTGCTTTAGCAAAAAGTTGATGCATATTATTAATAAATTTTTCAGGTAATTTTTGTTCAGTCATTATTTTTTAGAATCACTTTCTTCTATTTCTAAAGTTTCTATCTTATCAACAATTGCGAAGGCTAAACTTTTCAGATTATCCAGCTCTATTGGATTATCTATACCAGCTAAATCTAATTCTTCTTCAAACAAACTCTGCCCACTAATTGCACAAAATTTTTCAAAATCATATCTTGCTTTTGCTCTATCATCTTCAAACTCAAGCATAATAAAAACACTTGCTAGCTCTGCAGATGCCATCTTTAAGCCAGTAAAAGGCTCTTGTATCAGATATTTACCAGTATTTTTTCTAAAGAAATCTTTATCTTGATAATAATGTGACAATCTATATTCTTTTAATAAATTATCCCAAAGTTCACTTGTTTTCTTCTCTAGCATATCTAGTATAAGTCGATATTCTTTTTCGTCTATAATAGGACTATCCATTACATCTGCTAATAATTCATAAAAATGTAATTCAAAATCAAAGAGAAAGCACTTATTTATGACATGAAACAATAACATATGCACACGCCAATCTCTAAACTTCCTTGCATTATCTTCATCAAATAACATATTTAATCTAGAAATTGTCATCATCTCCATAGTTGTACCAATGAAATGTTGACTCTCGGCTGTAGGAATCGTCGATATATTTATATTTGATTTTGTCTTAAAACGTAGCAATTGGGAATAAGCATTTCCGCTTAAATATAGAAAATCTGAAATAGATTTCATAGAGTTATTAATCGACAAATTCATACAAAACAATTTGCTTACAGGTAAACTTCCCAAAAAGTTATTTTGATTGTCAATAGTTTTAGTAGTATTTAGGTTTATGTATCCAGAATCTGCTAAAGTTTCCAAATAACCTCTACTTTGTCTATCAATCGCTCTATTACTTACATGAAATAATGCTTCTATTAATTGTTTATCTTTTAAATTAGTATTAGCAAGATCTGTTTGCGGGAAGAACTTTTGATGAATTCTATTCTCGTTAATATAAGCAAATACATCATTTAAGTTGCGTAATTCCCAATCAAATTCTCCAAATATATTTTTATAATATTGAGCAAATTCATCCTGATCCATATCTATATAAAAATCTGAAAGCATATTTTCATTTTCTTCAGAAAATTTATTAACCATATGTTCAAATTCAATTGAATGAATTGGCAAAATATACTTTTTTATATTGCTAATAGCACCTTTTAGCGAATCAAAACTTTGATAAAAATCTAAATTAACAACTTTTATATAATCAAAGTAATCTTTGAAGCCTATGTTTCTAACAATATTTGTTCTTTTTATTGCTAAATCAACAAATTTATTAGAAAATTCAGATATGTCGGAGGTATTTAAATACTCAATAAATTCATTTTCTAAATCAATTAGATTTAATTTGTAACCTTTATTTTGTACGCTATTAAGTAAGTTGAACTTATTAAGTTTGTAGAAGAAAAGCTTTCCATTTTCTTTTATTAATTCAGGTAAAAAGTTTTTATCTAACAAAGCTACGCTTGCTTTAAAAATCTCTTTTCTGATTTCAGAACAACTTACCAGCCTCGCTTCATACTCATATTTATAGTTTATCTTAGTAAAAGAATTTGAAAATTGCCTTACTGTGGCTATACTCAAATATTCTTGGAAGTTTTTCCAAATTTCAAATATTTTTTCCAGCGCATCTGTTGCTTCTTCCAACTTACTACTTTGCCTTATTGCAACCCCATATTTTTTGATTCTACTTTTTATATTTTGAAAATCAAACACCTCATAATTCAGATCATTAAAATGCTTTAACTTTTCTGGAGTTCCAAGAAGTGACGAGAGACTTTGATCTCTATTATCAAAACTTTCCTTGATAATTTCTGCAAATGATTCTCTTCTATTGTTTTTGCTATGTTCTCTAACCTTTTGTTCAGTACTAATTTTGTAAATAACTTCGTCTAAATCTTTATCTAAGCTGTTTTTTGGCTTGTTAGTTTCAGGCTTCGATCGCCTTTTTTCTCTATAAGTATCTGTAAAATCATCTACTTCTGATTTGCTATTCTCACTACTTGTATCTAACTTCCGAGATAACAAAGACTCATCTGCAAAAGTTTTTTTATGAACTCCAAGCACTTCCAAATCGCTTGAATCCACTTTACGTCTATCCAAGCTCGAAAAGTCAACCTTCATTAGTTCTTTCAGCAATTCAGTTTTTTTATCACTCTTAAAAACACTCTCATAATTTAATTTAAAATCTAAACCTTGTTGCGTTATAAAATCTAAATCATCTAAATTAATCTCTTCTTTTTTAGAATGCTTTTTCATACAACTCCATTTACTAATTTTACATACGTTCTACTGTATCAATTCCTAATAATGCTAATGCCGCTTTTACTACTTTTGAAAAAGCTTCAACTAACGCTAATCTTGCTAGTTTTAAGTCAGAAGAATCTGCTTGTAAAATCGAAACTTGATTATAGAATCTACTAAAACTTCTACATACTGTCATAATTTGACGAGCAAATATAGAAGGTTCATTATGTTTCAGTGCTTGTTGCAGACTTGCTGATAAATTATTTATCTCTGTCAACAATTCAAATTCCTGCTCTTCAGATAATAAGCTTAAATCTGCATTACCAAACTCTCGAGCATTCATTGTAGATTTCCTCAATATGCTTCTTGCTCTAGCATAAGCATATAACATGTAAGGAGCTGTATCTCCCTCATAATCGAGTATTTCATCCCAAGAAAAGACTATATCTCTTTCTCTACCATTTCTTAAGAAAGTATATCTAACTGATGCCAGAGCTATTATTTCCGATGCATTTTCTATTTCTTCTTGGCTCATCATATCATCTACGTTAGTATTATTTTTTTCTATAACAGCTTTTGTTCGACTAACAGCTTCATTGATCAGATCTTCAAGATAAACAACATCTCCGGATCTTGTAGAAAGCTTAACTCCTTCTGGGAATTTTACTAAACCAAAGCCGACAAACTCCATGTTATCAGCCCATCCAAATCCAGCTTTTTTGAGCGTAGCAAATAGTTGTTTGAAGTGTAATTCTTGGGTCTGACCAACAACATATATCAACTTATCAAAGTTATATTTTTTATGTCTATATATAGCTGCAGCTATATCTCTAGTTGCATAAATTGATGAACCGTCCGATTTTCTAACAATTGTTGGTGGCAAGGAATACTCTTCTAGGTCAACTATCTTAGCACCTTGGCTATCCACTAATATTCCTTTTTCCTCTAGAAGCTTGACCACTCTATCTAACATATCTATGTAGAAAGCCTCACCTTTATAACTATCAAAGTACATTCCTAAACGTTCATAAATACGTTTAAATTCATTTAGACTAAATTCCCTGAATTTCTCCCACAGTTCATACTCATATTGCTCACCAGCTTCCAAATTTCTGAATTTGGCTCTTGCTAAATCTTCTAATTCTGGATTTAATTTAGCTTCATCATGGAATTTAACATAGATCCTTAGTAATTCTTTAATCGCATCTTCTTCCAGTGCAGCAGCATCTCCCCACTTCTCGTAAGCAACAATTAACTTACCAAACTGGGTACCATAATCTCCCAAGTGATTAATTCTGACTACTTTATGACCGGTGCTAGCATACATTCTTGCCAAAACATCTCCTAGAATTGTTGTAAATGCATGACCTACATGGAATGGTTTCGCAATATTCGGAGAAGAATAATCAAGAAGCACCGTCTGACCTGAGCCCCAATGAAATTTCAATAAATCATCAGATTCTAATATGCTACTTGCTATAGTTTGGTTAAATACTGAAACATTAAGAAACACATTAAGATATGGTCCAGCGACTTCTACTCTATCAACAAATTTTGGAAGATTAATTAACTTCTCAGCAAAATCTTGTGAAATTAAAGCAGGTGATTTTTTTAATATTTTAGCAAATCTAAAACAAGGTATAGCAAAATCTCCCATATCTCTTTGAGGAGGTATCTCTATAATCTCCTCTAACGCACTTAAATCTAAATTTAATTTATCTGCTAAAAATTCTAAAGTCTTCTTCTTAAAATCCATATTTACTCCACTTGTCTCCAAATAAATTTAAAAATCAGTTTATATTTTTTGTATTACAATCAAATATATAACAAAGATAGATAATACACTTAATTTATTATAAACTATAATAAATTATTTGTTTTTAAAGTATTTCCTATTGGAGGATTAATCATGATTTGTAAAAATTGCGGAACCGAAAATGAAAATAGAAGTGTTTGTATAAACTGCGGTAATTTCATTGGCAAAAATAAAACGGTTCGTGAAACTGACCCTGAGAAAATCAAGGCTAATCGTCGTAAAAAAACTTTATTCATGATCAAAGAAACTTTGATTTCTATAGTTCAAATGATCGGTCTACTATTAATTGGTGGTTTAATAATATTCTTAGTTTCATTACTATTCGTTAAATTCATGCCAATGCCTTCTATGTAACTTTTTCAACAAAATAAAAGAGTGGATACTTTATTCTCGCACCTACAACTCAATCGTTAAATTTTGGTATAACTTTTTGAGGTCGGTATATTTTATATTAATGATCCACTCTTTTTAATTAATTTTTATTATGTTTTATTTTTTATTGCGCAAGCAATTCATCATAAGATTGATTGTACTCTCTAGCTGATCTATCCCAACTATAATCTCCAACCATCCCATTTCTAATTATATTGTTCCAGCTATTTTTATCATTTTGATAAAGATTTAAAGCCTTCTTCACTAAGAACAGCATATCGTGTGCATTTATATTTGGGAAGCTAAATCCATTACCCTCACCAGTTTCAATATTATATGCGGTAACTGTATCCTTTAATCCACCTGTTTCTCTGACAAATGGTACATTTCCATAACGCATTGCTATCATTTGAGATAAACCACATGGTTCAAATATTGATGGCATTAAAAATATATCACCAGATGCATATAATCTTCTTGACAGCGCACTATCGTACATTACACAGCCTCTGAAATTCTTCTTATTTCTCTCTTCAGCCAAATACATTTCATGCTCATAGTATCCATCTCCAGTACCTAAAACAACCATCTGACAATTTTCTTGCATCATTTCATCCACTACTCTAATTAGTAAATCCAATCCTTTTTGATCTACTAATCTTGTTACCATAGTTATTAGTGGAATATCTTTATTCTCTTCAAGTGCAAGCTCTCTTTGTAAAGCAAGTTTATTCTCAACTTTGTCATTATAGACAGTATCTAAATTATAATTTTTTACAATATCTGGATCTGTTTCTGGATTATATGAATCCATATCTATACCATTAAGAATACCCTTAACCTTGTATTCAAAGCCTTTAAGGACGCCATTCAACCCTTTACCATAGAAAGAAGTCATTATCTCTTTTGCATAATTTGGTGAGACTGTCGTTATTAGGTCGCTATATACAATTCCTGCTTTCATAAAGTTAGGAACTCCATTATGTAATACACCATATTCCGTCAAATATGAACTTGGCAAATCCATAAAATCAGCGATCTGAGAAACTCCATGCACACCTTGATATTGCAAGTTATGAATTGTATAAACAGTTTTAATATCTAAAAAATAACCGTTTGGTTTATAATGCGCATCCAATAGACAAGGTATCATACCTGTTTGCCAGTCGTGACAATGTAATATATCAGGATAAAAATCCATTGGTTCACCCAAAGCATCTAACACTGCTCTCTGGAAAAAACTAAATCTCTCAATATCAAAAGAATAATCAGTATAAATACTAGGTGTATTAAAATAAAATTCGTTATCAATGAAGTAATAAATTACACCATCATGCTCTTTTTTAAACAATCCACTGTACATAGTTCTCCAGCCCATATGAATTGTTGTCCAACGTATAAACTCTAGTTCATCAATATATTTTTCTTTAATTTGTCGATATAGTGGAAGAATAACTCTACAATCATTTCCAAGTTCATTTATTTTCTTTGGCAAAACTCCCAAAACATCTGCTAAACCACCTGTTTTAGCAAATGGTACACATTCAGATGTAACCATTAGAATCTTTTTGTTTTCCATTACACTATAGCTCCTTTTCCTATAACTACAGGATAATTTTCTTCTCCTTGTAATTCTGTACCATCTTTAATGACGCAATCTTTATCCACAATTACGTTCTTCAACTTAACGTTTTTACCTATTTTTGAACCTTGCATTATTACACAATTTTCTAAACAACTGCCCTCACCTACATCAGTAGAGCGGAATAATACTGTATCTTTAACACTTCCTTCAACTAGACAACCATCTGAAACCAAAGAGTTCTCAACCTCAGCTTCAGCACTTATAAACGCTGGCGCTTCATCTTTAACTTTTGTATATACTAAGTTTTCTGTCCAGAATATGTCCTTATTAATCTTTCTATCCAAAATTTTCATTGAAGCTTCAAAATATGACTGAATCGTATTAATTCTAAGCACAGTTCCACTGTACTCAAAAGCTCTTATATCTAATTCATCATACTTCCTCAAAATTAAATCTAAAGTAAGTCTTGGAATTCCTCGACTAATTGCATTTGAAACTATACTCTCTAATAAACTCTTTTTAAGGATTATAACACCTATACTGTTAGCGGTTACACTTCTATCTTGAGGATTTATGTATAGTTCTGTTACTTTATCATTTTCATCAATATCTAAGACCAAATTAATGCCGTCATCTGGTATCTCTCTGTTATATAAAACACTAACGTCTGCTCCAGATTCTTCGTGTTTTAAGAAGTACTTAGAATAATCTGCACTATAAATATTATTTGCGGTAGTAACTACAATATATTCATTTCTACTTGACAGGAGAAAGTCAAGTGCACCTCTTAAATCATCGCCTTCATCATAATAATTATCAGAAGCCAAATATGGTGGTAATATGTGCAACCCTTGAGTTCTTCTATCCAAATCCCAGTCACTTCCAGTTCCCAAATGATCCATTAAAGATTTGTATTTATTACTAGTAGCAACACCTACTCTTGTTATTCCAGAGTTAACTAAGTTAGATAAAGCAAAGTCAATTAATCTAAATCTACCCGCAAAAGGAACTGCAGCAAAAGCACGTAATCTTGTCAGTTCACTTAAGTGTAATCTCCTATCATCTGCAAGGATGAGTCCAGCTGCATCTAAAAACATAAATTTCCTCCTATTAAACCTTCTTTATCTCTTCTATAACACTATCAACTTCAGCAACATCTTCAATATTTTCAACTATTGATTCAGACTCAATAATTGAATTTGGTTTCAATACAATTCCTGGAGCTACTACTGTTATTCCATTGCTACAATATTCATTTTTATATTTAGAGTTACCTTTAGTATTATCTCCACCAACTATGCAACCTTGAGTAATATCAGAATCACTTCCAACAATAGCTTTTTCAACAATGGCACCACTTCTAACAATTACACCTGGCATTAATACTGAATCAATTACTTTTGCACCATCTTCTACTATTACTGAGTGTGAAAGTACTGAATGGGTAACTTCTCCATAAATACGACAACCATCTGTAAATATCGTTTCATTTACATTCGCTTTATCACCTATATAAGCCGCTGGTTTAACTGGGTTTCTAGAGTTAATTTTCCAATCAGGATCACGCAAACTCAGTTGCTCTGGATTATCTATTAATTCCATATTTCCTTCCCAGATTGAAGCTATTGTACCTACATCTTTCCAATACCCTTTAAACCTATAAGCGTAAATTGGTCTCTTCTCGTCAATGAACTTAGGAATGATATTCTTACCAAAATCATGTGAAGATTCAGAGTTATGCTCATCTTCTATCAGAGCTTGACGTAAACTAGGCCATGAAAAAATATAAATACCCATTGAAGCTAAGTTAGATTTTGGTTCAGCTGGTTTTTCTGCAAATTCAACAATTGCATCATTTTGATCCGTATTCATAATACCGAATCTTGAAGCCTCTTCCCAGGGAACTTCTAGAACTGCAATTGTGCATTCAGCATTATTTTCCAAATGAGACTTAAGCATATCTGAATAGTCCATCTTATATATATGATCCCCTGATAAAATAACTACATATTTAGGGTCAAACTTATCAATAAAACCAATATTCTGGAATACTGAGTTAGCTGTGTTTTTATACCAATCGCTACCTTCTTTGTGTTCATAAGGCGGCAAAATAAATGCACCACCATTATTTCTATCCAAATCCCATGGATGTCCATTTCCAACATATGTGTTAAGTGCCAATGGTTCATATTGTGTCAAAACACCTACGGTATCAATACCTGAATTTGCAGTGTTACTCAAAGCAAAATCAATTATCCTATATCTTGAACCGAACGGTACTGCTGGCTTTGCCATAGTCTTAGTCAATGCACCTAACCTAGAACCTTGACCACCAGCAAGAATCATTGCTATCATATTTTTCTTTGCCATTTTGACCTCCTTATTTGCCTTGGCATCGTGTCCATACCATACTTTTATATTTTCTATATTTAAGTTACTTTATTAATTAAGCTCAAACCCCTCATCAGCTGCTTTATTAAATGGATTAAAATCCTTAGGATATGCTATTTCTGGATCAGGCCATGGTGTTAATGGTTGAGCATTTGGATCATCAGCAACATGTCTTAAAACTATTGCAGATAACGGCGGTAAATTTAATTTAATTGATTGTTTATAATTCTTATTTGCAATATCTCTTGAATAAACAACTCCATTTATACCTGCCTCACTAATTACTTTATCTGTCTCATAATAAGGTTTAGCCTCCCAATCATAAAGAGCTTCTCCGAAACCATAATTATCAGGATGTAAGTTAGTATTCGTAATATTTTTAAAAATACTATAATTTGATCCACCCCAAGCAACATCATCACTGTTAAAAATAACTTGATAGGCACCACGTTTTGGAACTGCAACTTTAAATGAGTCTACTGGATTTGGGGTCATATTAAATAGACAAATAATAACATTTCCGGATAAATCTCTCCTTACCCAACTATATGTAGATCTTTTGTCATCATCATTATTAAGCCAGGTGAAACCATTCCATGTCTTATCATCTTCCCACATCTCGGGATTTTCCAAATATAAGTTATTGACAGACTTTATAAAAGCTAAGAACTGCTTATGCATTGCATAATCTAACAAGAACCACTGAACTGAAGAATTCACATCCCATTCAACAAACTGAGCAATTTCTCCACCCATAAAAAGCAGTTTAGCTCCTGGATGACATAACTTATACATATTTAATGTTCTCAATGAAGCAAATTGTCTCCAATAATCACCTGGCATCTTGCTAATTAATGATCCATATCCTTGTGTAACTTCTTGATGAGATAAAGGCAAAATGAAACGTTCATGAAAGTTATACATCATAGAAAAAGTAATTAAACTATGTACTTCCGACTTCTGATCATAAGGAGTCATAAAATATTCAAGAGTATCTTTCAACCAACCGTAATCCCATTTAAGATCAAAATTCAGACCAATATCTTTTCCTACGTTTGTAACATTATTTAAATTACTTGAATTATGTGCAATTGACAAAACGCCTTTAAATTCTTTATGAATCATAGCATTTAGCTGAATTACAAAATCAATCGCATGCTTGCTATGATAATCTATTTGGTGATTATTATTGTAATTACTCTTTAGATCGTTTTCGTTAATAATTTTCTCTAAATTATCAAATTTCAATCCATCTAGGTGAAATTCCGAAATCCAATAATAGGCATTTGAAAGTAAAAATGATCGAACTTCTTTTTTTGAGAAATCAAAAACTGTCACGTCTTCATTACTTTGATTATGATTGGTAATACCATAACAGCTACTACCATCAAACTTACTTAAACCATAATCCTCTAGTGAAAACCCTGTGGGTACCCAATCCATAATTACTTTTATACCAAGATTATGTAAATAATTAACGAAAAACTTGAAGTCTTCTCTATTGCCATACCTTGCTGTTGGAGCATAAAAACCTGTAACACTATATCCTATGGATTCATCTTGAGCATGTTCCATTAATGGCAAAATTTGAATGTGAGTGAAATTTAAATCTTTTACATATTGACCTAACTTTGGAGCGATTTCTCTGTAATTATAAAAAGAGCCATCCTCTTTTCTTGCCCATGAGCCGAGATGAACTTCATATATATTGATTGGAACTTTTGTCATATCTACTTCTTCACCATTCCAAAAACTATAATCATCCCATTTAAATTCATCCGGAAATACTATTACAGAAGCATCATGGGGTCTTAATTCAGCTTGTCTCGCAAACGGATCGGCTTTAAACCTATTAATATCGTCCTCCCCAAGAATGTTAAACTTATAACAATCTCCAAGTTTAACACCCTTTACAAACGCAGTCCAAATTCCTGTTTCTGGATCTAATTCTAGGGCTGAGTCTTTAGATTTCCAATCATTAAAATCTCCCACGACTGAAACATTTTTTGCCTTGGGCGCCCAAACTTTAAAACAATATATATCATTTTCTACATGATGTGCCCCAAGGTATTCATGAACTTTATACTCATCAAAAATTAAATCTTCATTAACCCTTTTCATTCATCACTCCATGACTTTTATAATTTAATTATAAACAATAATTAGACAAATTTGTAGGTAATTTTGAATAAATGGTACAAAATTTCTAGTTTATTAAAGATTTGCTTTAGATAAATTACTTAAAAGCTTGCGTTAATAATAATCTTCTTGCAAATATAGAAATTTTTCCGACGTTCAATCGTCCAATATTAAGTTAAGATAATTATGTAAACAATTACATTTCAATATACTTTTTAAGATTAGATATCCTTTTCTTTTTCAAGTAGTGTTTTATAACTAAAATCCATAGCAGCTGCACCTAAAGGTGCTGTAAGCAAAATAGACATTACCGCAACAGAAAGAATTAAATTCCCACTCGGCAATCCTACTGCTAATGGTACCGAGCCAATTGCTGCTTGAACCGTTGCTTTAGGTAAATAAGCTAGGACACAAAATAATTTTTCTTTCCATAGAAGATTTGTTTTAATGGTGCAAATTAAAACTCCAATCGACCTTATCACTATAGCAAGAAAAATTAATAATATCGCAGAAACGCCAGCTTCTAGAGTATATCTAATATCTACTGATGCTCCAACTAGAACAAATAATATGATCTCTGCCAAAATCCATATCTTACCAAATTTTTCTGAAAGTCGTTTAATCACAAAAGGAACACTCTTTATTTTTAATACACATGCCATACTTACTACCGCTAATAATCCAGATACAGCTATTATATTCTTAAATTTATCTTCAATTGCTACCATAAGTAAGGATATTCCTAGAATAATTATTACTTTTACACTATTTCTTAAATGTTGTTTTTTTGAATAAAATTTTTCAAAGATTATATATAGTAGATACCCTACAATTGAACCTAAAAGAACTCCCAAAACAATTGATATTGGAATATTAAAAAAACCTCTTAAATTTACACTTCCATCCTGAGCTATGCTCAAAAAAGTGGTAAATAAAACAATAACAATAATATCATCACACGATGCACCAGCCATTATCATCTGTGGGATAGACTTTTCTGTGCCCCATTTTGTCTCTATATAATTTACCATTCTAGGAACAACGACAGCAGGTGAAACAGCACTTAATACAGCACCCATCACTGCAGCATCTATACGTGAAATATTTAATAATGTAGGTGCAAATATAATATAGGCAAAAATTTCAAACGTTGCAGGGACAAAAGACATCATAACAGCAGGTCTTCCAACTTTTTTCAGATCATTTAAATCTAAAGAGAAACCTGCTTTTAATAAAATAATAATTAGTGCAATTTTACGTAAATCTGCTGAAATAGATAATATTTGAGGATCAAAGCAATCTAGTACATAAGGTCCTAAAACAATTCCAGAGAGTAGCATTCCAATAATTTTAGGAATTTTTATCTTTTCTAAAAAATAACCTGAAACGAAACCTATTAAAATAATAAGAGATAATGATATTAACATAAAATTCCTCCCAAACTCGCAAGAAGCATACACTTCCGCGATATATTCTCGCAGAAGTCATCAGCTATAATTAGCGGTTTAGGTTGCCCTCGGGAGAACTTCATTCCCAAAAATAATTTTATATAAAATTATTTTCTCCGTCAATTAGAATAAAGTTGTTGTGTAGTTTCCAAGCAAAAATGTCATGTATAAGTGTCAAGCAAATATGTCACCCTTAAATTAAAATAACAAATCGAATTAATATTTATTACAAAATTCATTCTCTTATATACTTTTAAGCATCACATGAACAAAATAAAGAATTCTTAGTTTAAAACTGTAATCGTGATTGATGTATTTTTGATGTAAAAACTGCAAATAAAGTGCAAATGCATAAAAATAAGAAAGCCAGTTAGCTTCTATGGCTACTGGCTTTCTTCATGGTCGGGGTGACAGGACTTGAACCTGCGACCCCCTGTTCCCAAAACAGGTGCGCTACCAACTGCGCTACACCCCGACATCGCTTTTTCAATTTCAAAAATCAAGCTTGAATATCTTACCAAAGAAAATATTAAAATGCAAATTATTTTATAAAAATCTTATTAATCATTATTTTCAACAGAAAACAATCATATTTTCTAGTAATATTTATTAGTTTCAATAAGCTAATTTTCAAAAAATGCGATTCTATTTGCTAATGTAAAAGTTGCCTTTAGCCTGTTTGCACAAAGGGCAAATTTCAGGTGCCTGTGAACTCATGTGTAAGTACCCACACTTAGAACATAGCCATTGCTCAACATCTTCTTTTACAAAAACAGCATTATCTTTAACTTCTTGATATAGATCGTGCAATAAAGCAGCTGTTCTTAAACCAACAGTAGCCACATGTTTAAATAATTTAGAAATCTCTAAAAAATCTTCATTTTCCGCATCTACTGCAGCGTCTTGATAAAATTTTGAATTATTTTCTTCAATTTTAATAATATTCAAAATATCATCTGCCACTTCAAGTGTAGAGAGATTAATTTCCACATCATTTAGTTTAATATTCTTCAGTTCAATTTCTCCATTAAAAGATTCTATTAATCTAATATAAAAAATTTCTGCATGTATTTTCTCATATCCTTCAATTCTCTTAAGGTTATTTCTTATAACTTCATAACCACTTCTACTGGCTTTGTCTGCATAAAAGGATAACAATGTCGTATTTTGGCTTTTTTGCAAAAAACCTCTGGCTAAATTTTCTATAGTTCTATATTCAAATTGCATATTTACCTCTTATATCTCATTAGAGAAGGATTAAAATTCCATTCTATTAAACACATATCTTTGTAATTAACTAGTATTTTACTCTATTTAGAATAATCCGGCACATCTCATTTTTTCTATATTCATAGTCAAATTAATTGAAAGTTAATATCTACTATTGTAAAATTTAGAAATACTATTTAAATGGCTAGTTAAAGTCTATCCGAAAGGCTAATTACTATGAATAACGGTTCTGATATAATTAAAAGAAGTGGTCATGGAGCTGCTCTAGGAAAGCTTATATTAATCGGCGAACACAGTGTTGTCTATGGTAAGCTTTCTGTAGGACTTCCATTCTCTGCTGTTACCATTAATGTTCATATAACAGAAAATCCAGACAAAACTCTAATAAACAGCTCAATGTATTCTGGAACAATCGACAAAATCCCTTATTTTATAGAAAATATATATAGTGTTTACACCAAAATAAAGCAAGATTTTAATATAAACAAATATTTCTTTATTGATATTGATAGTAACATTCCAGTAGAAAGAGGTCTTGGTAGTTCCGCTGCAGTTGCTGTCGCTCTAGTAAGAGCTTTTGAAGACTACCTTGACATTAAATTATCAGTTGAAGAGTTTTTGTCATATGTGGATCTAAGTGAGAAAATCAGTCACGGAAATCCTAGTGGACTAGACGCTAGACTAATTACTCTTAATCAACCTTTACTTTTTCAACGCAACAAAAAAATTGAAACCTTTTATTTCGACACCCCCTACTATTTGGTTGTTGCCGATACTGGTATTACTGGTCAAACTAAAGAAGCTGTCAGAGATGTTAGGATGAATTACGAGAGTCCATATTACGCCCGTAGTCAAGCTAGCTCATTTTATATAGAGGATTTAGATCGCTTAGCCCATAAATTCTATGAAAATTTATCTAAAGATTACACAGATTTTGACTCACTAGCTAAGATTATAGACTCTGCACATGATGATTTACGAGCTCTTCAAGTCTCCAGTCCAGAGCAAGATTTTGGAATTAATTTTGCTAAAAAACATGGTGCTGCTAGTGGGAAAATAACTGGTGGAGGTCGTGGCGGTTGTTTCTATGTATTATGTAAAAATTTTGAATCTGCTGAAAACATAAAAAATTTAATCATTGATAATAAAGTCGGTGTTGACGCATGGACAGTCCCTCTAAGTAGTATTTCAATGAAAGATTAAAGTCAAATTTATTCCATCCAATAACAAAAAATTAACTACTTATGCAAGATGCTAGCTTCAATACTATAATAAGTCTGAAATATGCTAAAATTATACTTATAGTTTATAAATTTGATTGGATTGGTAATAGCAGTGAGTTATTTAGTTGGTCAAGCTAGGGCACATTCAAATATAGCCTTGATTAAATATTGGGGAAAGATAGATTCAGAACTTCATATACCTCAGAATAATAGTCTATCGTTAACTCAAGATGCTTTTTATACAGATACAAAAGTACTATTCTCCGATGATCTCAAGGAAGATGAATTCTATTTAAACTATCAAAAACAAGACGCAAATGAACTTACTAAAATAAGTAAGTTTATTAATATCTTTCGTGACCTGGCAAATATTAACATGCATTGTCGTGTAGAAAGCCACAACAATATGCCAAGTGCCGCAGGGTTTGGCAGTTCAGCTTCAGCATACGCCGCTTTAACTAAAGCACTAAATGATGCACTAAAATTAAATCTTGACTCTAAAG
Organism: uncultured Fastidiosipila sp.; assembly: GCA_963510375.1. Taxonomy (GTDB): domain Bacteria; phylum Bacillota; class Clostridia; order Saccharofermentanales; family Fastidiosipilaceae; genus Fastidiosipila. Next base: position 104,583 of record CAUPES010000001.1, on the reverse strand, counting down.
CATTATCAATTCTTGCAAGAAGAGGCTCTGGCAGCGCCTGTAGAAGTATTTATTCTGGTCTCGTAGAGTGGCAACAAGGTAATTCTAGCGAAACTAGTTATGCGGTTCCTTTTGATACAGCAGACTTTCCTATTTGTACTATAACAATGGCTTTGTCTGGTAATCGTAAAGAATTTTCGTCCAGAAAAGGCATGAAAATATCAGTCAATACCTCACCCTACTACTCTGCTTGGAAAGTATATTCAAAAAAATCTTTAGAAGACATTAAAGTTGCCATTAAAGAAAAAGATATTAATAAAATAGGAGAAATTGCTGAGCAAAACGCCTTAGCTATGCATAGTCTAACGATTACTGCTCAGCCATCATTCTTCTACTTCAGTGAAGATACTTTAAGAGCTATTTCAAGTGTACATAAACTGCGTAACCAAGGCTACTCTTTGCATTTTACGATTGACGCTGGACCAAATCTTGTAATAATTTGTGATCTTGCAGAAGCTAATAAAATTAAAGAACTATTAAAACTAGATTTCCCTAATAAAAATTTAATTCTTAGTAAGCCAGGGCCAGGTGTCAGATCTCTAGAAAGTTGGGGGTACTAATGCTTGATAAAGATACAAAAATTAATAAAAGCAATAAAATCACTGTAAAAGCTCCAGGAAAATTATATTTAGCTGGAGAATATGCAGTTGTTTCTCCAAATCAATCTGCCTTAGTATTTGCAGTAGATGCTTTTATTGAGTTATCAGCTTTCACAAATGAAACTAGAGAAATTATTGATAATGATGGCACTCGTTACTTATGGGAGCTAAATGATCTTAAGGAAGTTGTTATAAATGGCGATTATGATAACGATTTAAGTCTCACAGCTTCTGCCATGACTGTCAGTTTAAATTACGTTTGTCAAAAACTAAATATAGATATTTCTGGTCTGAATTTCGCACTTGAGATTAGTAGTGACCTACAGAACAGTACCGGTAAAAAATACGGCTTTGGTTCAAGTGGTGCTGCAAGTGTTGCAACCTGTAGAGCTATTTTAATGTTATTCCAAATCGACTCCATTTTTAATGAAGATGAATTCCAAGTACTAATATTCAAGTTAGCTGCACTATCGCAAATACGGCTAAAAAAGCTGGGATCATTTGGAGATTTAGCTGCTTCATCTCTAGGTGGAATGGTCCATTACCAAAATTTTGATAGAGCTTTCATTCAAGAAGTTGGTATAGAGAACTCTTCAATTAAATTTTTAACAGAAATTGAGTGGCCCGGTTTAATTCTAAGATCAATTAAACTACCGCAAGATTGGGAGCTATCAATCATTTGGAGCGAAAAAACGAGTTTGACAGAAGAACTTTTAAAATTCAAAGGAAAAGAACTTCCAGAGACAGAAATGAAACTATTTTTGCAAGAATCTAACAAAATAATTTTCAATCTAATTGAGTCAATTAAAGATGCAGATTGGTCAAAATTTGCATTAAACTTAAAAAACAACGCCGATTTAATCAGTGAACATTTAGAAAAACAATTTAGGCCTTATCATTTAGACGTTTTCAAACTTGCTCAAGAAATTGCTGAAAAAGATTCTGCTATTTTTAAAATTTCAGGGTCTGGCGCTGGTGACTGTGCCATAGCGATAAGTCAAAACCATGCTGAAGCAATTAAAGTTAGAGAAAACTGGAGATCTGCAGGACTTAAAGTTCTAAGCCATAAATTATGGAAAGGAATTTAGAATTTGTTTAAACCAAGTGAATTAGAGAATAATAACAAAAGCACAGTTAGCTGGATTGCAAACAAACCTAATCGCAAAGATGACCACATACATGAAGCGAATGCACAATTCAACCCACAATCTAGTGTATTTGAGGACTGCAAGCCAGTTCATAGAACATTGAATAGTATTAATGCAGATAAGATCGATTTATGCACGGATATTTTTGACAGCAAATTAGATTTCCCTATTTTTATAAATGCTATGACTGGTGGTAGCGATTTGGCTCTTGAAATAAACCGAAAGCTAGCAATCTTATCCAGAGAATGTGGTTTAGCTATGGCTAGTGGCTCTCTCTCCTCTGCCATAAAAAATCCTGAGACAATCAAAAGCTTCACTGTCATACGTGAAGAAAATCCTAATGGATTTATATTAGCCAATGTTGGTGCAGAACAAAGTCTTGAAAACACGCAAAAAGTTATCGATATTATTTCAGCTGATGCTTTGCAAATTCATCTCAACGCACCTCAAGAATTAATCATGCCTGAAGGTGATAGAGATTTTTCTAATTATATTAAAAACCTAAAATACCTTATTGATAACATAAATATCCCCATAATTATCAAAGAAGTTGGTTTTGGCATGTCTCGTGATACAATCTCAAAACTAATTAAATTAGGTGCAAAAAACATCGATATTTCTGGAAGTGGAGGAACTAATTTCATTAAAATTGAAAACAATAGACGTACCTACCAAGAGTTCTCTTATTTAGATAATTTTGGCATTGATACACTATGCAGCTTACTTGAAGCTCAACAATTTATTGATCAAGTAAACATTATAGCTTCCGGTGGTGTAAAGTCTCCTTATGACGCTTTTAAATGTTTTGCTCTTGGAGCAAAAGCTGTAGGAGCAAGTGCATTCTTCTTAAATCAAGTCACTAAATATCCAATTGATGTCGCTATAAAGAATGTTAATTTATTCAAAGAAGAATTAAAAACAATCTTCGCAATTTATAGTTGTGCTAATTTAAAAGATGCTCAAAGTGTTAGTCTTGTTCTTAGTGGAAAAACTAGGGAATGGGCTGAAGCAAGGGGTTTAGAGCACCAAAACCTTGCTCGTAGAGATATGTAATTATTACAGTTCTTCTAATAATCTATTCCAAACATCATCTGCTTATAAACTTTTTCCATTAGTATTGTTCCTAAGTAATAGAGATTCTTAGAACTCTGACCATAGTCTGGCAAATCATCTACAAAACCATACTCCAAGCGTATACCTCGTAAAGCTGCCATTATCTCCATATTACCAAGTGCGCACCCCATAGCTACTTGACGCATATTTTGTCGTTGTGGAAAATTAAACAGTTGAGGTTCTTTTATAAATACATGAATTAGTTTATTGTTATCAACAGCGTAATACCAAGGTTGAGTATTATATTCAGATGGAGCTAAACGAGCAGCTTCAAGTAGGCTCAAAACATTATTATTTAATTCTTTCACATCTGTAAGTAAAACTTGCTTAAGCTTTTTCTTGTGAGTTGGTTTACTTGATTTTTTCTTAGGGTAACCTAGCGCCATTACTGCTGGTATAATAGTTTTTTCATCTTCATTAGAGTTATCTAAAATATCCCAATTAGCAGCATTAATTTCTTCCATAATCTCATCTTCTTGAAGTTTTCTAATCTTAAATCCACTTTGCCAGACTGAACCTAAACCTCTACCAGTAAGCCATATTGCAGCATGCTGAGCGTAATAACCTACGTTCATCATTTGATAAAGTTCCAAAGATCCCCTGAAGGCTAAGTATAATGGAGCTTTAACCATTTGATTTGCTTCTACAGGAAAATAGTCAAAAAGATCTTCATAAGCCAATAATTCTATAGAGATATCAGCTTCAGGCAAAAGCACAGGAACATTATTCAAGTAGTTTAAAAGATCTACTTGAATATCATTCTCTGGTACTTTAGATAAATATGATCTAACAGACGTCCTTGCTCTGAGTGCATCAAATAACTCCACTTAATCCACCCCAGTCTACTCAAAAACAAGATCCGCAAAATATTCCGGACGATGAAAATCTGGATTAGCAGTAGTGATTTTATTCCAAGCCAGATAGTGAGGTTCTGGTGTCAGATCACCGCACTTATATAGATTTGCTTTAATAACTTGGCCTGGATAAAAGGTTGAGTCCAAACTATCACTAGCATTAGCATATTTATGCCAAAGTTCAAATAATAATTTTGCAGGAATGTTAAACCCTATACCCCACTCATAAGCAAAATTAATTCCCTTAATCTGATTATCCTTGGAATCAATCGCAAACAAGCTTAAACCTTTTAATTCCTCTTGATCAGGTAAAATTCTCTCATCTCTATTCTCACCTATCCCTAAATGAATTGTAGCTTTTCTATTTGTCTCTAAATTCAAATAATTATTATTATCTGGTTCAAATGCCATAAAGAATTCCAAGCAACTATCATTATGTACTGCTCCCTTAAATTCTTCCACCTCGGCTCTTGGTTCTAACTCATACTCACCTCTTGTTAGCATTAGTCCCCACAAGTTCTCCTCATCATACAAAAAATAAAATTTTGTCTCTGGTTCGTAGTTATTACTTGCCCACAGATGATAACTAATCTTTCCTTCCTCAGCTTGTGACCAATCAAAATCAAAAATATTATTACTTAGAGTTGGTCTGCTTTGTCTTTTAACTTTATAACTTAACATGTCTCACCTATGTTTTTATTTTCTAAATTTTATATAAATTAATAATTGAGTTTTATTTTATAACTATTATAGTCTAACAAAGTTTTCTAGGCATTAATATTCTTTATTTTAGCAAATCTCTGATTAAATGTTCTATAATATCTGTTTAGAAGATTTTATAAGGAAGGATTATTTTATGAGTATAATTAATATTGATAATTTAAAAATGAATGAATATAAGGACGATATTGTTCAAAGTTTATTTGAAGTTATTAGAATACCTAGTGTTAAAAGCGAAGCTTTACCAAACGCACCTTTTGGTGAGGGACCTAAAGCAGCCTTGACATGGTTTTTAGCTAAGGCTGAGGAATTAGGTTTTAGAACTGGCAACGTTGATAACTATGCAGGTTACGCAGAATTTGGTCCTGAAACACTTGACGCTCCACTTATTGCAGCTGTATGCCACTTAGATGTTGTCCCAGCAGAAGAATGGACTGATGCTTTCGAACCTCGTTTCGCAGAAGATAATGACACTATAATTGGCCGTGGTAGTGTTGATGATAAAGGTCCTGCAATGGCAGTTCTTTATGCAATGAAGAGTTTAATGGATTCTTACTTTGAACCTAAATGTAGAATTCGTCTTATTGTCGGTACTGATGAGGAATCTGGATCTGAATGTTTAGAATATTACTCAAAACATGCAGAAATCCCTGTTGCTGCTTTCACAGCTGATGCAGATTTCCCTGTAATTAATGGAGAAAAAGGTATATTACGCGTTGAGCTAAACTGGAAAAATAATGGTAAACGTCCAGCAGAAGGAACTGACAGACTTTATAGTGCTAAAGTTGGAAACGTTCCAAATATTGTTCCTGGAGAAGCTGTATTGAAATTCCAAAAAGCTGACGGAAGCTTCGAGGAAATTAAAACTGAAGGCTCTATGGGTCATGCTTCTACACCTGAAAATTACAAGAATGCAATTCAATATGCTCTAATGGCAGCATATGAAAGAAGCTTAGAAAACAATGTAGATGATCCTTTCCTAAAAGATTTTGCTAAAATTCTAAATACAGAATATAACGGAGCAGGACTTAACATTAACTTTTCAGATGAACCATCAGGTAACCTAACATTAAATGTCGGTATATTTAAACTATCTGATGACCAGGCTGAATTTACACTTGATATAAGATATCCAGTTACCTATAAATTAGATGACGTCCTCTCTGGAATAGAATCCGCAATTGCAAATACTGCTTTTGAACTAGGTAATTATTATCATTCAGAAGCCCTATATAGACCAGCGGAAGATCCTCTAGTGCAATTATTAATGGCTTCTTATAATGATGTAACTGGAGAAAATGAAACTCCTAAGAGCATGGGTGGTGGTACTTATGCTAGGTCATTACCTAATACAATTGCATTCGGAGCAAACTTCCCAGGTAACCCCTACTTAGGTCATGCAAAATTTGAATACGCTAAATTATCTGAAATCATCCAAGCAGCTGAAATATTCAGAATTTCTCTTCAAAAAATGGATGAAGAATATAGTAATAAGTAATTCGAAATATAGTTTGCTGATAAGAAGGAATTAAATGAACAAATTATTCTCTAGAATACGACTATCAATGACAACAATTGCAATACTTATTTTCTTTTTGACATTAAGTATTTCACTAACAATCTGGAATATACCTATGTATTTATTGTGCATACACTTTTCGGATATACCTGCCCAAGTCAATGTGTCACTTGGTACCATTCTAGAGAATTATTTATATTTATTAAAATACTTGCATTTACCATGGATGACTGAATTTAATTTGCCAGATTTTGCATCAAGTGCATCTGGTGCCTTTCATTTTTATGAAGTTAAAAAGTTGTTCGAAATAAATTATATTTTTTTATTAGTTTCTGGAATATACAGTGGAGTTGCAATCTATAAATTATGCAAGACTAAAAAATTTTGTAGCTTAGAGAAAACTTTTAAATATCTTAGTTTTCTACCAATCATCGTTATTGTTCTTCTTAGTTTTTCCTTTGAAAGAATTTTCATTTTATTTCATCAAGTCTTCTTTGATAATGATGCTTGGCTGTTTAATCCAAATACAGATCCGATTATAAATGTATTACCACAAAACTTCTTTATGCTTTGTTTTTTACAAGTATTTATTCTATTTCAAATTGGAATAATCTTAGTATGGTACTTGGCGAAAAAAGATAGAAATAGAATTTCAATTGCCGATAATCCTATTAATTAAAGAATAACTATTATAGAGTAAGTCCATGAACTAGATGCAGTATTTTAAATAATAGACTATAATGACTTAGTAAGGATTCGCTAAAAAACCTTACTAGGAGGAATTATGAATCTAGAAGAAAAACTAAGAAAAATACCTGATTTTCCAGAAGCAGGCATAACATTTATAGATATTACAACAGTTTTGAAAGATCCCGATGCATTTGAGGAAGTTATTAGACAAATGCTAGAACAAGTAAAGGATCTAGATTTTGACATTATTGTTGGCTCTGAATCAAGAGGATTTATTTTCGGTGCAGCATTAGCTTTTGCAGCGCACAAAGGTTTCGTACCAGTTAGAAAACCTAATAAATTACCAGCTGAAACTTTAAGTATTGATTATGATTTAGAGTATGGTAGCAATGCACTTGAAATTCATAGAGATGCTATTAAACCAGGACAAAAAGTTCTGTTAGTTGATGACCTCTTAGCAACTGGTGGTACAGCAAATGCAAGTTGTAAACTTGTAGAAGAATTAGGTGGAGAAATCGTTGGTACCTCTTTCTTTGTAGAATTAAGTGGTCTAGGTGGTCGTGACGCTCTCAAAAATTACGAAATTTACAGATTATTAGAATTATAATTTTTCTAATATAATATGTGAAATAAGAATGGGTATCATGTTTATGATACCCATTAATTTTTATTATGTTTTTGTACTACGAAAAGCGCTTTTACTATTCTCTCATGCCTTTATTAAGTCTCCAAGCTCCGACAGCAACACTTCCTGCATAGAACAAAAGTATATATATAATAACAGCCAAGATACCTAAGAGGTACAACCAAACTCCATATTCCATTGCAAATATGGCAGTAAATATCATACCTGCTACTGCTGGAGCAATACCAATTAACATTATAATAGGCATTATAAATTGAGCTAAAATACCTTCATATGATCCAGTAATACTAAATACATAAATTTGCAATCCCATATAGAAAAAGTTAAATATTGCAATTGCTAGATACACACTTAGCAAAACAACTACATTCATTCTGAATAAAGAGAATAAAATAATCATTGCTGGTAAAACGTCAATTAATGTATAAATAACGGGAGTCAAACTTGAATATATTACCTTCATATATGATTTTCCTGGTAAGTAATAGAAATAAGGTTGAGTCATATCTGAAAGCACAGGATTTGCCATACTTAAAAAGTACATGAAATATGCACAAGCACCCATATAAATAAATAATACGGTTTCTCTATTTATTTCAGACCCTATTGTTACTTCTTCATTTAACAAGAAATACAATACTACAGCAATTACTGTATAGATTAATGTAGAAATTCCAACATAGTAGGGTTTCTTTCTGCGTATTTCAACAAGGTGTAAGAATAAGAATGAACTCTCACCTCGACCACCGTTCAAGCCTTTATCTCTAACTTTATGCTTCTTATTATAGTTAACCATTATACCTGTTTTATTGTTTTTAACTTTTTCTTGAAGATCGGCTACTTCTTTTGCTGCATTAGTAGCATCCTCATAGAAATCAACATCAACACTATATGTGTAGACCACTGCTAATACTGCAGAGGCTATTAATAAAATTGCAGGCAAGATTAGGTTTATTAAGTCACCTTTAAAAGCAATTACAATAAAATTAGCTGCCCATCCAAATAATGGAAAATATCTAATTAATATATTATTTGATAGTATATCTGCTAGTCCTTCAGTTGTACCATTAGCTAAAAAGAAATAAGCCAGACCAGCCCCTAAAATTAAAACAGCAAGAGTTAAGATTGATATTTTCAAGACTTTGTTTAATTTTTTATTGTTAGTACACAGAACATATATAACTTGTTTCCAAGCTTGAACACAAATCAATATCAGAATAATTCCAAAAACGAAAAATCCTAATCTTGAATCTTGGAAGCCTACCGCTTTAAGTTGTGGTGCCAAATAAACTATAAATATACCAAAGAATAAAGTCCCCAGAAGCTTATTTACCATTCCATACAATAATACGTTCTGTGTCTTGAAAGGTGCTGTCATAATGAACTGAACATCTGCCATTGAATATTGAGCTACGCCTTTCTTGGCTGCATTAAATAGACTTATTAATATCGTAGTTGCCACAATTGCCCAAATACCAATAGTTATGTAATTATTTACTAAACTTATAGTTGCTTGATCAGCTGCTGCTCCACCTTCTTTGGAAAACATATCATAAAGCTGAGTATTTTTTGCGTTTAAAATACTCAATACCATAATACCAACAACAAAAACTAAGCTTATGAGTTGAGATGGATGCTTCAGACTATTTCTTAACCAACCTATAGCTTTTTTTCTATACAAATAAATTATCGCTCTCATCTTGACCCCTATATCTATTTGTTATCCTCATTTTTACTAGATTCAGAATTGTTTTCTGCTTCTAAGTTTTGATAATCCTCTACATCGGTAGTAACTTTTATATCAGTATGGTCCAGGTCAGTGACACGGAAAAATAACTCTTCCAGTGTTTCATTGTTTTCATCTAATTGTTCTTTATCAGCTACTGCAACGATACTTCCTTCTGTCATTATCAGGACTTTATCCCAAATCTCATCAACTGTATCTAAAATATGTGTAGAAATTAGTAAGGAGGTTCCTTCTGCTTTAAGCTCCGCAATCATATGTTTAAGTTCAACAATAGCCCTAGGGTCAAGACCTATCATTGGTTCGTCCAGCAAAACAAATTTTGGCTTTGGCAAAAGAGCGACCATAATATTGAGTTTTTGTTGCATACCTTTAGATAATTCAGAACCCATTTTATCCTTGTTTTCGTACATATCTAATCGTCTAAGCAAAGCATCTGCACGGTCTCGCCAATTTTCTAATTTATAAACTCTGGCAATAAATTCCAAATGTTCATCTACAGTTAAAATTTCATATAAGTGAGGTAATTCTGGTATATAGGCAATTAATTCTCTACCTTCCACTGACTTATTACTGTAGCCATCTATTATTATTTCACCATCATAACTCAACAAACCCATAATACTTTTGATTAAAGTAGACTTACCAGCACCATTAGGGCCAACTAGCAGTGTTACCGAATTATCAGGAATTGTCACATTTATATCTTTATTTGCATAAACTTTAGAATATCTTTTATTTAAATTTTTAATTTCTAGCATTTGGAAAACCACCCTTACATAAAATTTATTAGTTTAATACACCAATATTACTGCATCATATTATATATTAATATTCACAAATTAAAATAAAATAAAACCTGAATAAAGTAATTTCAGTTTATTCAGGTTAAAAACATATTTTTTCAAACGAAAAATATAAAATTAAAGCGCAACTAAAGTAATTTCTGAATTGCTCTTAGTCCAGTCTTCATCATCCCTAAAACTAGGATTTACTTCGACAATTTTTCTGCCTTCCTTTTCGAACGGACCAAAAACTTCTCCAGGGCAAAAAGCTTTGATTCTTTCTTTGCGAGCTTGTTCCAATAATTCTGCTCTAACTATATTTCTAATATTATCACCATCTGCACTTAAACCATGACCATGATGTATTTTTATCTTAGGAATTTTCATTCTACTTATAGTCATTAATTGGATTTTTAATTTTCTCAAAACATCTGCAGAAGAATTATTAGGATCTGCCAAATCTATTAAAGATGTTTGATTTTTTTTGCTCACATTCCACCTCCCAATTCAGATATAAATACTCATACAAATGTTTCAAAATACTTAAATCGAGACCGCAACTAGCGGAATGATTAGTGCTTATTAATTACATAAACCACACAATATTTATCTCGAAATAATTATTAGAACAAAACAAATTACGACTATTATTATAACACAGTTACTTACCTAAGTTAAAGTTACAACATCAGAAACCATTATCAAACTAGCAATAGCTTTGTTATTTAAAACTTCAATATTCTCACTCTTCATATTAGACTTAACAGATATATTTTTCTCGCAGTAGTTTTCCAATGATTCCTCAGCAAAATAAAACTTTACATCAGCCTTCATCTCTTCATTTTTATTATTATCAAGAACAAATTCTGACTCAATAAAATCAAAAAGTTTAACTGCCTCGCTTACAAATAAAAATCTAATATTAATATTATCTATTTTTGCAAAACTTACTAGATCTTTGATTAATTGCTTAAGTATTCTCTCATTCTCTTCTACTTGAATTGCTCCGATAAAATTTTTATTACAATAGAATAACTTTTTGCCGCCGTAATTTTCTTCATTTTCCAAAAGGAAATCGCTCTCTTCAATAAAATAAGCATAATTATCTAAAATTACTTCCTTAGCTTTGACATTAGTAACTTGAGTTTTAGTCATCTAATCCCTCTCTTTCCAACGGAGCTAAGCCTGTATTAGTGTTAATTGCCCTTGGAATAGAAGTCTTACTATTGCCCCATGATCTGTCCTTATATCTGTAGTCAAACTTAAGAGTAAACCATTCTACTTCATCAGCTAGATCCTTATATTTTTTCAAATTAATATTCTCTAACATGTTTACAAAAGCAGACCTCTCATCTTGTTTCAAATATTCTGCTGCAAAGTTTAATAACATAGCCATATCTGGTAAGCAAAACATTTGAATTTGATTAAACTTTTCTCTAAATTCCTTTTCAGTCTGGAATTGATAAAAAATAACATCAATATAATTCTTCATTGTGTGCTTCAATTTATCACAAAGCGCACAGCTATTAACAATATCCAAAACCTTTTCAGATGCATTAATTAGACTATCTTTATTACTCCTCCTTAAACTAAAGAATGAGGATTCATTAGTATGACTATCTTTCAGGATCTTCTGTAATTCTTTATATTGTTCTAACATATAAGTATGAGTAATTAAACCTAAACCTAATCTGTTATTCTGAGAATTATAAAGCCTTGAATAGTGATCATTACAGAAACCTTTTTCATTGGTTTCTACCCTATTATCAGGCTCCATTAATGATGGTCCTAAATAATATTCAATCAAACTCTCTGTTCTTTTTTCTCTCAATTCACAAATAGGACAAAGCTTAAATTGATCAAAAGCATCATTCACTGGAATTGTATAGATTTGTTCTTTTCTAGCCATTCTCTTCCTTTCACATGCACAACCCTGCGACAACTCATGTTTACGCTCAAAATATTTATTGCCGTATAATACTCAATCTGCTCAATGAGAACATCTTGAACTTGCAGCATAACTTCCTGGGCGTTATAACCATAAAACAAGCTTATTTCTAAATTTAATATTGCTCCATAAGGATTTGTTATAGCTTCCACGTCTAAAACCTCAGCTAAGCCAGCAATACCTTTTGTTATTATTTTGACCATCGAGGCTATAGCTTCATCTGTCATTACGTTTACACCGACAGTACTAAAAGTAGGTCTAACAATTGTTCTTTCTGAATATTCAGCGACTCTATCAAATTCACCAAAGCGTTTTCTCCAAATTTTAATAGGGTCAAAAAATGATCCACTAAATTCATGTTTAATCTCCATGCTAGTAACAGGAATAGCATGGCTGCCTTGAGTTTTTCTAGCTAATTTAGCTTGACGTTGCTCCTCGCTTGTAGAAACATCACCTATACGAATATATTCTACTGGGTTTGGCAAATAAAGATTTTCACAGATCTTTAATATCATTTTATCTGATGTCCCCAAGATCATCAGTCGTTGAGGCTTCAGGTCTGCCAAGCTTCTTCTCATACTCATTGCCGCACTCTCATCCATAAATAAAGCTTGACGCACAGATTCTAGTTTAGTTTCTGCTTTTTTAGCAGTTGATCCAGCTTTAATTCTTCCAGAATCTATTAGCAAACCATCATCAATTAACAGTTCAATATTTCTTCGTTTTGCCAATTCGTTAGCGCGTGATGACTTACCAGTTCCAGCTGGACCTACAAAGGCAATTACATTAATCTTAAACAGCTCACTTTTCAAATCATTTTCAACTGATGTTTTCTGATTAAATCTTTGTGAAAATTCATTGCCGATATTTGTTAAAGGATTAAAAGAGTTTATTGCAGAGAAAAATTTTTCCCTTCTATCCTCTGGAATTTCTTTTTTAGAGTTTTTATCCTTATGTCCTAAAAAAACGTTTCTTAAGTTTCTCAAAGACCTTTTCTTTGTTTTATGTGAAATTTCATGTTGTGTTTGTACTTCCTCTTTAAAGTCATTTTTTTCTACAATTTTATTAACAGGCTTTTTATTACTGTAGTTACTAAAAACTCTGCTTGGACTACTATTGTTTCTATTTTTGTCCAGAGCTATATCTAATTCTTGTTCCGAAATCACATCATTATGTGACAAAAAAACTTGATATAAATTATCAAATTTTCTTTCTTTCTGCTGAGAATTTATATTTCTAATTTTATTTTTTGCCACTTCGAGTCTCCATTTTCAGAAATAATTTAATATAGCTTTCAATTGAAGTTTTTTAAATATCTACAATAAATAAATAATTGTAAGGTTTTCTATACTTCAGATTCTTCCTCTTCATCTTGCTCCCAGTTATGGTAGACATCTTGGACGTCATCATCATCTTCAAGATCATCAATTAATTTTTGCATAGTTTCAGCATCAGAATCATCTAATTCAACAGTTGTCATTGCTACAGGACCGACACTGCTCTCGACAATTTTCAAATCAGCAGCAGACAAAGTACTTTTTACCTCTGCATAGTTATCTGGACTTGTAACAACTAAGTAAGCCTCATCAACTTTATTAATATCTTCTGCTCCAGCTTCCAAAGCTAGCATCATTAATTCTTCATCATCAAGATTTTCAGTTTCTAAGTAAATCTCACCTTTCTCCTCAAATAAGAAACTGACACTACCATTTTGACCTAGATTACCATTATATTTACTAAATATATGACGTATATTGCCTGCTGTTCTATTTCTATTATCAGTCAAAGCATTAACAATTACTGCTACGCCATTAGGTCCATAACCTTCGTATGTTATAGCTTCAAAATCTTCAGTATTACCTGCATCACTTGCTCTTTTAATACTTCTTTTAATTGAGTCATTTGGCATATTGTAGGATTTGGCCTTTTCAATAGCATCAGCTAGTCTTTTGTTTTGGTCTGGATTGGCTCCACCCTCTTTGACTGCTACCTGTATCTCACGACCCATCTTGGTGAAAATTTTACCTTTTTTGGCGTCTTGTGCACCTTTTCTTCTTTTAATATTATTCCACTTTGAATGCCCTGCCATATACACCTCTCCTTAACTATTTTTCTCTTAATTTTTAGCTGAGTTTATTAGAATAACTAAAGTTATTGAATTTAATTTAATTTACTCTATTATAGTACTTTTGATAGAATTAGTAAAAAATAGCCCTTAATGGTTATAATAGCTTAGAATTTAAATTATAAATAATAAAGAGGATAAAAATGACTTCTGAATTAAACGAACAAAAAAAGAATAATAAACTAAAACAAGAATTAAATAAAGAAATTGACAGGCGACGTACTTTTGCTATTATCTCTCACCCTGATGCTGGTAAAACTACAATCACAGAAAAATTCCTACTTTATGGTGGCGCTATTCACGAGGCTGGATCTGTTAGAGCTCGTAAAGCTAATCGACATGCAACCAGTGACTGGATGGAAATTGAGAAGCAACGTGGTATCTCTGTCACCTCTTCTGTTATGCAATTTGAATACGAAGGTTATTGTGTAAATATTCTTGATACCCCAGGACACCAGGACTTCTCTGAGGATACTTATCGTACTCTAACAGCTGCTGATGCTGCGGTCATGCTTATTGACGGTGGTAAAGGTGTTGAGCCTCAAACTATAAAGCTCTTTCAAGTTTGTAAAATGCGCGGAATTCCTATCTTTACTTTTGTTAATAAGATGGATAGAGCTGCTAGAAGTCCATTTGAATTAATGGATGAGATTGAAAAGGTTTTGGGCATATCTGCCTTTCCTTTCAACTGGCCAATAGGTATTTATGGAGATTTCAAAGGAGTATATAACCGTCGAACTAGAGAAGTTGAATTATTTAACGACGAAAATGAAGATCATGGTGCTAGTAGAGTTACTGTCAGCGTGAGCTCAATAGAAGATCCAGAATTGGACAAAATTCTTGGAGCTGAATATCACGAAACTTTAATGGAAGAGATTGAGCTGCTCGATATTGCTGGAGATGATTTAGATTTTGAGCTTATTAATAATGGTGAATTGACCCCAATGTTCTTTGGTTCTGCTATTAGTAACTTTGGTGTAGAAACATTCTTACAATACTTCTTAAAAATGAGCCCCTCACCAAGTCCACGTAAGAGTGATCACGGTTTAATCTCTCCTAATGATGAGGCTTTCAGAGGTTTCATTTTTAAAATTCAAGCCAACATGAATCCTGGCCATAGAGATCGTCTAGCTTTCCTTAGAATATGTTCAGGAAAGTTCGAGAAAGATATGGAGGTTGTCAATGTAAACTCAAGCAAGACTATACGCTTACAGCAACCACAACAATTTATGGCGCAAGACCATAAGACTGTAGATAAAGCCTACGCTGGCGATATTATTGGTATTTACGATCCCGGTATATATAGAATTGGCGACTCAATATGTTCTGCTGGTGCTGAAGTAAATTTCGAGGCAATACCTAGTTTTGCACCTGAACACTTTGCTAGAGTTCAAGCCAAAGATAGCCTTAAGCGTAAACAATTCATCAAAGGGATGACTCAACTAGCACAGGAAGGTACTATTCAGATGTATAAAGAGCCTAGCATCGGTACCGAAACTTATGTCGTAGGTGTTGTTGGTGTCTTACAGTTCGATGTTTTGCGTGAGCGACTAAAAAATGAGTATAAGGTTGAATTGGTTCAAAGTAACTTAAACTATCGATTTGCTCGCTGGGTTAAATTTGCAGATGATGCGCCAAGTAAAGACCTAGAAGATTTAGATATGACTTCAAGTACTTTATTAGTAGAAGATCACCTGGGCAACCCAGTTCTTCTCTTTGAATCTCAATGGGCTATAAATTGGATTTATGATAAAAATAAAGGTGTAATTTTGACATCAATTAATGAGGGACAAAATATAAGTCACGTTTAAGGAAACGTGACTTTCTTTTATTATATAAATTTTTTCGAGCAAGTTCGACGTAATAATATTTATTTTGATTTATTGGTACAGTCTTTACATAAACCAAAAATTTCTAGTCTATGGTATTTGGGCGTAAAACCTTGACTTTCTAAACTGTCTGATAACTCGTCTAAATAACAAAAATCCAAATGAATTTCTTTGCGACAGTTTTTACATATCGCATAATGTTTATGTTCTTGTTCATGCAAGTGATAATATATACTCTCAGATTCAGGCATTCTAACTTGATGTACCAATTCTTTTTCTTCGAAAACTTCAAGATTTCTATAAATGGTACTTAACCAAATTGATTCTTCTCCTACCTTTTCCACAACTTTATCAAATATTTCTTTAGCATCTAATGGAACTTCAGCAGTCTGCATTGCTTCCAGCATATAAACTCTAGCACTTGTCCTGCGTATATTATTTTCACGTAGAATCTGCAATGCTTCATCTCTAGTTATTTTATCTTCCATCAAAACCTCCTCTGGAGTTATCTATTATAATTATTATCTTACACCAAACGTCAATTAAACCTACTTACTATGATTTGTTTCTAATTCGATTAGCTTTTATAGACATATAAAGTTTGCTGAAAACGCTTAGCACTATCAATACGAATACACTTAATATTACTATAGAACCTCCAGGTGCAAAACCGTATGCATAAGAAGCAATTACACCAACTAAAGTACAACTTGAACCTATTATAACACTAGCTATTAATGTATTTTTGTAATTCAAATGCAGTTGCATAGCAGTAGCATATGGCAGTACTAATAAGGAGGAAATTACAAGGGTTCCAACACTTCTAGAAGCTACACCCACCGTTAAGGCAGTCATTATAATAAAAATGACATCAACTAAAATTGTATTAATACCAGCTAACTTTGCACCTTCAATATCGAAACTCATAAAGAACAGTTCTTTGTAAAACAATAATGACACGATAACTACAATAGAGCATATTAAAATAGTTAAATTTCTCTCTGCAGGGCTTATAGCTACAATACTACCAAACAAATATGAACCAAAGCTTTTTCCTGTACCAGCCATATTAGACAAAATTCCTGCTAATCCTACCGAAAAAGCAATTACTATTGCAGATGCGATCTCAGCATAACGTGGGAACAATCGCCTGACAAATTCTAAAACAAAGGCTGCTACTAAAGTTCCTGCCAATGACCAAACTGTAGGGTTATATCCTAAAACAACACCCAAAGCTACACCAGCCAAAGCTGAGTGAGATAAAGCATCACCCATATTTGCTTGTCTACGTAGAACTACTGTCTGTCCTATAAAAGCTGACGCTGCTCCTATAAACAATGCAACTATAAGAGCTGTTCTCATAAACCCAAATGACAACATTTCTAACATTTTCTTGTTTACCCCTTCCTATTGCTTTTCTTTTCCGTGATGTATCTTTGCATGATAAGTTTCAGATCTTTCTCCGAAAGCATGTGGAGCACCATGTATAATTCTATTTAATCTCTCATGATCCTCATCATTATGCATATCATATAACTCAATACTATCTCCAAGAAGATAATACAATTTGTCCACATTATCATGAATTCTTAGCATATCGTGAGAAACCATCAATATACTAATTTTTTTATCTTCTCTTAAATCCTGAAGCAATTCATAAAATTTATCTTGTGATTGAGCATCTATTCCACTAGTTGCTTCATCAAGAATTAACAATTCTGGATCATTAACTAATGCTCTGGCCAAAAAAACCCGTTGCTGTTGACCGCCAGATAATTCTCCTATTCTTTTATCGGCTAAATTAGCTGCTCCAACTAGATTAAGGATCTCCAAAGCCTTTTCCCTATGTTTTTTGCGAGCTGGAAGTCCAAATCCTATGCTCTTATACATATTCGAAATTACAACTTCTAAAACACTAGCTGGAAATGAAGCATTTAAGTCAACCATTTTTTGTGAAATATAGCCTACTTTCTGCCATTCTTTAAAATCAGAAACTTTTTCTCCAAATAATTTAATTTCTCCTGCCAATGGTTTTAACTGACCTAAAATTAACTTAAGTAAAGTACTTTTACCTGCACCATTAGGACCAGATATACCTACGAATTCTTCTTCATTTAGATTTAGTGAAATATCTTTAAAAACTGTTGCATCAGAATAATCAAAAGATAAATTCTTAACTTCTAATATATTTTTCATAATTTTCTCCAAATTCAAATTTACAATTTCAATAATCTCAAAAACTGAATAATGTTCTTTTATAAACTATTCGCTTAAGGTCTTCGCCATTTTATGCAAACGACTCGCAAATATAATTCTATCATAAAAATCCCGTCTTTATCAATCCTTTAACATTAATATTTATATTAAGCAATTTTCTTTATATATTGCTAAAATATACTCTGAATTAATATAATTATGAATTGATAAGTTTACTGTTATTGGGAGGATAAAATGCTTGGATTTAACTTACTATTGGCGATTACATCAGTTTACTGGATACTACTATTAGCATCACTAATCTTGATTGGAGCTGTTGGAATTTACAGTTTTTTGAGTAACCGTTCATTTCATAGAGAGTTTATCAAAGAAATTCTTGAAATGGCTCAGGAGGTTGAACAGTTAGAACGATATCATATAGATAACCTTGAAAAAACTAACAAAATCTTAGAAAAAAGCAAATATCCTTTAATAGCGGCAGCTTCTATTAAATTAAAAAAGGACTCACATAACTTATATCAAGACCAATGGATATCAAGTCCTGATGAAATATTTAGTCTTGATAAAGTTTTGGATAAAAGTCAATTTAGATCATATACTTTAGAATACCCACTTTACTTGCTAACTCTTGGAGTACTACTGTTTTTAGCATTTTTACTTGGTGGTTTAAATTTAAGTGGAAATAAAGCTCTAGTTTTAATGATAGCCTCCATTCCACTTTTTCTTAGTTTGATAATTGCCTTTTCACTTTCAATCATTAAATTACGAAACAAAGACGATTTAAAGAGAACTTTAAATTTTCTTTCAGAAAAAATCAAAGAGAGAGTTCCTGTATTCCGTGAACTCGCTGGAACGGCAGCATTAATTGAAGCTTTCTTCCGTTATGATCGTTCAATGTCTCATTCTGTATCCGAATTCAGTGAAATGCTTAGTGATTTATCGCATAACAAGGTTGCTGAAATCATCGGAGAAAATGTTAGAGCTTCATTAGAAGAAAGTCTTCTTCCAAGCTTAAATAGCACCCTATCTTCTCTCCAAATTTCTACTGAAAAACTCGCCAGTGAAAAGAATGAAAGCATGAAGGAAATTAGCGAATATTACAGCAAGGCAATTACGAGTTCTCTCGAACGAAACTTACAACCTTTCTATCAAGAGCTTGAAAACTTTGCGCAAAATATTTATGAAGCCAATAAATCAACAGAAATTAGTTTACAAAATATAAATCAACATAGAAAAGAAAGTAGCGAATTACAATCAAGTCTTCTACAAAGTCTGGATTCTCTCAAGCTTGCTAATCAATCATGGACAAATAACTTAGACTCAATTTCACAAAGCATGGCTGAACTTGCTGAGCTAAATAAAAACCTCACCGCTACCCAAAAAGATTCTAAGTCTATTCTGAGTGAATCTATCAAAGCATTAAGAGATCAACTAAATAGTTTCGAAGAAAACATGAACGCTTTAACTGCTAAAATTAATGAACAAAACCAAAACTTCGTTAATAGATTTGAAGCTGCTAGCTCAAGTAGTCTGGAGCTAAAAGATGATATTAAAGAACTAGGTCTTCTCTTCGCTGATCAAACAGAGACCCTCAATCGACAAAACATAGATATATCAAATGAAATCAATGCATTAAATGAAGGGCTAAATGCATCGGTACAAAATTTCACTAGTGGAATTAATGAAGGCGTAATCTCAGTACTTGCAAATTTTGATAATAGCTTAGCTGAGATCAGCGATAGATTAATTGATACTAGTTCAGAGATTAATTCCAACATTAATTCTTGGATATCTGAAATGGAATATCAAGAACAACGTCGTGCACGCAAGCTAAACAATTCAGATAAAATGAATTATAATAATATGAAACAAGATAAATCTAGCGTCTTCTTATTAAACAACAATAAATATAACGAGGAGCATTATGATGAATAATCCTAAAAAAAGTGAAAATTATGAGCAGCTCCCAATTGAGGAATGGCTAAATCATAGTGAAACAGACACAGACTTCAATGAAAAGCAAGAGATACTTTCGCCAAAGGGAAATGATAAACAGTCATCACCAGTCGAAAATAATACTCACATTGAAGAAAGTTCTATCATCTCATCTGCTCAGAATTATTCTTCTAATTCCTCTCTAAAACCAGCAAATAATGGTATATACATAGCCAAGTCTAACGCTGAATTAGCTCAACTTGAAAAACAGGATAATGAAGCATCAGAAGAAGATATTTCTGCTAATTATGATGATTACATTGAAGAAAAATTCTCTGCTGCTCGAGAAGCTATGGAAAACAAAACTGATAATAAATACGAAC
Source organism: uncultured Fastidiosipila sp. (assembly GCA_963510375.1). Classification (GTDB taxonomy): domain Bacteria; phylum Bacillota; class Clostridia; order Saccharofermentanales; family Fastidiosipilaceae; genus Fastidiosipila. The sequence goes on along the minus strand of CAUPES010000001.1, from coordinate 84,289 downwards.
GTAATATTTTCAGTTCGACCCCACCAAAAGAAAAATCGGCAAAACTTTTACCTAATAACGATAGGAAAACTGAAAGCATGTACGTTCCCTATTACGAACGTTACGCTTTAAACTCTAATGCTTTTAATGGTCAAGACATCTATGAATCTAATGATAATTTGATCAACTCTTCTCCTAATGAAATTAAGGCTGGTGAAGTTAGAGCAGAAATTGCGTCAAGCAAAGCTTTCTCCAAGCAACCTATGGCGACTAGAACTACTAGTGCTGCTAAAACTGCTGGGCTCGATTTAGCAAATGAGTTTAAAAATAGCAAAATTTCAAATAGTTTAAAGAAAAGCAGAGAAAAACACCCTTACTTAATGGAAAGACCATTAAGCATAACTGACCAGGATGCTGAGAGGCTTTTAAGTAAGGTTATTGATACTCCTATGTACAATATTCCACAATTAGCTAATGAGTTAAATAGTGAGGAAGTTCGTTATATTTTCCATGCTTTGTTGCTCTTGGATCAACGTGATGAACATCTAGTTCCAGCTCTGCAACAAATAGCAATTCAAAGAGCGAACTGGAGCATGTATATTATTGCGTGGTCAACTTTGCAAAGAAATTTTCCGAACAAGAATATACAAAAAACACTAGAGTTAATGTATTCTAAAATTATTAGTGATTCAAATAGGAGCGATATTAAACCTTCCAATAACCATCGAGCAATTAGTGAGATTGTAAATCTTGCCAAATCTGATGCCGCTTTAGTAAGTGATGTAGTCAAGCAAATTAACCAGAGCTATAATCTCTCGCCCGATTCAGGTCTAGAAACCTTTATCTACGTATATCAAATATTAGTGCGAAGTAATTTTGGTGGTGCTGTTCTTGGTGAATTTTTTCGCAAAGCTGATATTTTTGTGCTATACAAAAAAGCTGAAATACTTTGCGAAACTTTAGAATTCATGCATCCAGGTATAGCTGCAGAAATATTAAGTAGAATTATCTCAAATAGAGATGATATTAATGGATCTAAACTTTATATATATAAATATATTGCAGAAATATTTTTACAAAAACATCCAGATCATCCTGTTTGGAAATACCTAAGTCGTGACTTAATCAGAACTTATAAATCATGGTATGTACAAGATAAAATCAGTTCTCAAACTCAGGTCTATCCTGCCAAAAGCAATTTCTTAGAATCTTACTTAAGCGATATTGAAGATATTGCGATGATCAGTCAAGATATTATGGCTATACGCTTCGAAGATTTCATTCTTTTTGATGACAGGCGTCGTGGCGATAGTTTGATGTACTATAAGGACGAAGCAATTAAAAATCTTCTTACCAGAGGTTTGGAAGAGAGAGATTTGGTTAATACTAAACTTGCAGAAGCCAATGCTAAAACTGCAATAAGCAATAAATCATTTCCTGAAGTAGTGTTGCTTGAAATATTGCCACCTCAATTAGAGTTTGCTCGTAAATTTATGGATAGAGCTTTAGGTAGTTATCGTAGAAATAAACAACATAAAAGCATTTTCAATAACTGGTTCAAACAGAATTAATTAGCTTAAATAAGAGCACTATAATTTACAGAAATGAAATAAGGAGAAAAATATGATTAAAATTTACTTAGGTTGTGATCTTTTTACTGAAGGTCAGAGATGGCAAGCAAAAGAAATACAAAAAAGCATTGAGGAGCGCTTGGGAGATAAAGTTGATATTTACAATCCTGCAGATAATCTAGAGATAAATGATAAAGAAGCTGGATTTGCTAGTGGTACTGATATTCTACTTGCTGACTATGCACGCTTAAGAGATTCAGATTATTTGATCGCACTTATGGATACTTATGATCTTGGACTTGCCGCAGAGATGGGTATAGCATGGGAGCGCAATATTCCAATTTACCAACTATATACTGATATTAGGCTAACCGGTAATGACAGAACTGATAAATTCAATGAAATGAGAAAAGATATTTTTCAAAATGATTTCTTATATATTAATAAACTTGTCACAGGTTTAGCTTACGTTAATAAAGACGGACAAGTTCATAAACAAGCTACAATTTTCAAAAACAAAGAGGCTTTAGTAGAAGCAATTATTGAAGATATTTTAAGTAAATAATAATTAATCCCCTTTGGACTAGATATCAATTAATTTAACATCTAGATTCCATAGGGGATTTTTTATCAAGTATTTTGCCGCAATACTCTTTCACACAGCGAAAGTTATCGCAAGTAAATTACAATAAACATTAAAGATTATTTAGAAATTTTAGCAATACCTCAACACTTAAATTAGCTGCTGCTTCTTCAAAGTTATCATAAGTTTCATCAGCATTATCATCAGCTTCGTCAGAAATTGAACGTATGATTAAACATTTCTTATCTGCTCCAAAAGCTATTTGTGCTATAGCTGCACTTTCCATATCACATGCAAGAGCTGAAGTTTTCTCAACTATTTCTTCTTTCAATTGTTGTGAATTAATAAAATTATCTCCACTTGCAACTGGACCAACCTTTAAATTAACTGTACTTGAAACACTTTTAACCAAGACTTCCCTTAATTCTACATCTGTTTCAAAAACTGAAATACCATTCCCTGGATAAGTTGAAGCCAGAATTCTTGCAGGAATATCATGTTGGTAAAGTTCATCCGCTATAACTAAGCTTAAAGTTCCTAATCCTGCCTGCAAGGCTCCCGCAATCCCAGTATTAATAATTAAGTCTGGATCATATTTATCAATTAATAACTGAGTAAAACTAGCAGCATTCGCCTTACCAATTCCACAAACTCCAATAAATAATTTTAAACCATTAAATTCAGCAATATGTACATTTCTGCCATAATGATTCTTAACGTTTTGGATTTCCATATTCTCTAAAAGTTTCTTCACTTCTACTGGCATTGCTGCAATAATTCCTATTTTCATTTTTACCTCTTTTCTTGTTTAATATCAGATAAAATTAATTTTCTAAATTACTCTTGCCAAAACTAAATGGCAAAATTTCTTCAAAGTTATATATACAATATTCTATTTTTGATTTTGCAACTATTACTTTAGTATTCTTATCAAAGAACTCTGCCATAAATTGCCTACATACGCCACATGGATACGCAAACTGCTTAGCTTCTTTTAATTCTGCTGGTGCACCTGTGATAACAATCGCAGAAAATTCCATATTCCCATCTGAAATGGCTTTAATCAATGCTGATCTTTCTGCGCAAATTCCTGCTGGATATGAGGCATTTTCTATGTTTGTGCCGCTATATACTTGATTATCGACAGTCAATAGAGCTGCTCCGACCCTGTAATTTGAATATGGTGCATATGCACTGTTTCTAGCATTCAAAGCCACTGAAACTAGTTCTTCTATCTTTTTATTATCTATATTAGGTTTACTTTCACTCATATAATTTTTCACCTGATTTGTCAGACTCTATAAGTAATCTCATTGCTTCTAAACTAACTTTAATAGCCTCACTCATATCGTGGTTTTCATTATCCTGCATACCTACTTTTACTCTATCTTTGTTCCATAAAACGTGTAATACTGCACCAGATCTAATTCCTAAAACTTGAGAAACAGTAAATAGCGCTGCACACTCCATTTCTGAAGCCAAGGCACCACCTTTTTTCCATGCCTCCCATTTATTTAACAACTCATAACTAACTGGCATCCTCTCTGGAGAATGTTGACCGTAGAATGAATCTTTAGTATGTATTGTGCCGACATGAAAATTCTTTTCCGATTTTTGACTCGCTTTAACAAGAGCCAAAGTTACTTCGAAATTAGCAGTTGCTGGGAATTCTATTGGTAAATATTCTTTACTTGTACCTTCCATTCTTATTGTTGAGTTAGCAATCACAAGATCGCCACCTTTAACTTTTAAATCAATCCCACCTGTACTTCCAATCCTTATACATGTAGTAACACCAATTTGAGCCAGCTCTTCTATGGCAATAGCAGTTGAAGGTCCACCCATTCCTGTAGACATAACCAGTACTTTTTCATCTTCTATATAGCCTACATAAGAAGTATACTCTCTATTTACCGCTAACTTATGGGGTTTATCAAGATAGTCGGCAATTTTTGCAACCCTTCCAGGATCACCAGGCAAGATTGCATATTTAATATTCAAGTTATCTCCTAGTCCAATATGGTACATTTTACTCATAATTCATTCCTTTATTTTTTGCTACTCATTTAAACTTTAGCTCTTCATTTATTCGTGGCTGTGGATGTTCAATTTAGTCCACAACTTAATCATTATGTTAATCTTATTCTAGAACATTTTTATATTTTTATAAAAACATATTGTATTGAATATGTACATCTCGAAATATTTTATATTTCACTTGCTTTATTTTTACTTTAGTTAGAAAATACTTTAGGTAATTCATTTTGAAGATTTTTACTTTGATTGGAGTTTTTATGAAAAACAAAAATATTATAGTACTTGTTAACCCTGATATTCCATATAATACTGGAAACATCGGCAGAACCTGCGTCATTGCCAATGCCGAGCTTCACCTAGTTAAGCCACTAGGATTCTCTTTAGATGACAAATATATCAAGAGATCTGGAATGGATTATTGGCAAGATATAGAGCTTACGGTTTGGGAAAACTTGGATGAATTTTCTACATTTTTAGAAGATAAGGTTGAGTCTAAGGAATACCAAGCAATTTACTGTACAACTAAAGCTAAGAAAAACATTGGAGAGCTCAATATTGATAGACCTGCAATAATTATCCTTGGTTCTGAGTCAGCTGGTCTACCTGAGAACTGGATGGCATTACATCCTGACCGTTGCTATAGGATTCCAATGTCTGAACATTATCGTTCACTGAACCTCTCTAACTCTGAAGCTATAGTACTCTATGAGGTTTTACGACAACAAGGTTATCCTGAATTACATTAACTTCTGGACTATTTATTTGCCTTTATAAAAAGTATTATTTTTATTAATTTTCCAGAAATATTTAATTTGATTCGTAATTTATCATTAAATGAGATTGCGAATCTACTAGCATTTGTTATAGTATAAGAACTCAATTAGATACAATATATATTATGTCTAATTAACCTAATTCAAGTTTTTTGTATTTTCTCTGGCTTTACTTATGGAGAGGTACCCAAGAGGCTGAAGGGGTCGCACTCGAAATGCGATAGGTCGTTTGCGCGACGCGAGGGTTCAAATCCCTTCCTCTCCGCCAAGTCCACCGTTCTTAATCTTAGAAGGTGGACTTTATTTTTTCAGAATACTAATATGACATTAATTTGGAATAAGAATCTTTTCAAATAAAAAAAGGAAGCTCCTGTTTGGTGCTTCCTATACTTCAGAGTCAAAATTAAAATTAAATTAACCTAAGATTTCCTTGACAATTTTACTTACACTTGAGCCATCTGCCTGACCTTGAACTTTATCCAAAACTGCTTTCATTACTAGACCCATATCTTTCATGTTAGAAGCTCCGATTTCAGTCACAGTACTTTTAACGATTTCTCTAAGTTCAGCTTCATCAAGTTGTTCTGGTAAGTAATTTTCTAAGATACTTATTTCAAACTCTGCTTCTTCAGCTGCCTCAGGTCTTTGTTCAGCTACTTCTGTAATTAACTCACGTCGTTTCTTGATCTCTTTTTCGACGATCTTCATTATATCTCCATCAGTAGCTTCAACTTGTTCATCTTTTTCGTATTGTAAAACTGCAGCTCTTACCATTTGGATAACAGTTTTTCTTTCCTTATCCTTATTCTTCATTGCTGCTTTAAAATCTTCTGATAATCTATCTGTTAATTTACTCATATTATCTCTTTCTCTTACGTGCAGCTTCTGCTTTCTTCTTACGTTTTACGCTAGGTTTCTCATAATGTTCTCTTTTACGAACTTCTGCTAAAATTCCTGAACGAGCGGTTGAACGTTTAAAGCGACGGAGAGCGCTATCTAAAGTTTCATTATCTTTGACATGAATCTCTGGCATATAAATTTCACCTCTCTCTTGCGCTGAATAATGTTAGTTCACATGTGCGCTTAGCCCGTTTATTATAGATTTTTTTTAGGAATAGGTCAAATTATTCTTATATTTTTTTACATTCTAATAATAATTTTTTAATCTTCACTCATTCTTCTCTATATACAAAACCATTGCAATTACTATTTTATTTAACTAAAGTAATTTCTTGTTATATAATATATTAATTAAAAAGTTTTACGATAGTTTCTCATAAAATTATTTAGAAGGAGATTTTATGAACAAGATTATACTTACTGGCGATAGACCAACAGGAAAACTTCATATTGGACATTATGTTGGTTCATTACGTGAAAGAGTTAGATTACAAAACACCGGAGATTTTTCCGAAATTTATATATTAATTGCTGATTATCAAGCATTAACAGATAACGCTGATAATCCAGAAAAAATACGTGATAATATTATTAATATAGCACTTGATTATCTTAGCGTTGGCTTAGATCCTGAGAAATCAATTTTCTGTATTCAATCACAAATCCCTTACCTCTACGAATTAACTTGCTACTATCTAAATTTAGTATCAGTTTCTAGAGTCGAACGTAACCCGACAATTAAATCTGAAATTGATATGCGAGGTTTCGGTCAAAGTATTCCAGTAGGATTTCTGGCATATCCAATAAGCCAAGCAGCAGATATCACTGCTTTTGATGCAACTACTGTTCCCGCTGGTGAAGATCAGAAGCCTATGCTGGAGCAATGCCGAGAAATAGTTAATAGATTTAATCACTTATATGGAGAAACTCTAGTTGAGCCTGAAATTCTTTTACCAAGCAACAAAGCTTCTCTTCGTTTACCAGGAACTGATGGTCAAGCCAAAATGAGTAAATCTCTTGGTAACTGTATATATTTGTCTGACGATGAAGCTACACTTAAGAAAAAAGTTATGAGCATGTATACAGATCCAAACCATATTAAAGTTGAAGATCCAGGCCAAGTCGAAGGTAATACAGTCTTTACATATTTAGATGCTTTCTGTACTGATGATTACTTCCTCAAATTTCTTCCAGGATATAATAATCTGGACGAGTTAAAGGCACACTATACTAAAGGCGGACTGGGCGATGTCAAAATCAAAAAATTCTTATTTAATGTATTAAATGAGGTACTCACACCTATTCGTGAGCGTCGCCAAGAGTGGAAAAATAGAATTCCAGAAGTGTACGAAATTCTACTCTCTGGAACTGCTAAAGCTAATGCAAAAGCTAAGGCAACAACTGAAAGAGTTCGTGAAGCTCTAAAAATTAATTATTTTGAGAATGATAGCCTTTTAAAAGAATTTTCAGAAAATAATGGGTAATTTTAAAAATAAAGGTACTGAGTAAGTAATGTCCTACCCTCCCAATCTGTTAGATTTTGACCTAACTTTTTTCGGGTCGGTACATCTCCAATATCAGTACCTTTATTTTTTCATTGAACTTTTTTTATCAACTTACTATAAAACTTTCTTCTTGCGTCTATAAATTAAAATCATATCCAACCCTAATATTAAAGCCCCACTAACAAAACTTATAAGATTACTATCCCCTGTAGTAGGAATTTTAGGCACTAATTCATTAAGCATTTCTACTCTTGTTTTAGAACCATCTTTATTTACTGTAAACTCTATGTCTTGAGCTTTTACATAACCTGTTGGAGCTAAAATTTCTCTTAGAGTGTACTTCTCTCCCTTATGTAGTCCCCTTATTATATGAGTTTTACCTTTTTCACTAGTCCAGCTATCTACTACTTTTCCGTCTTTATATAAAATTTCTAATTTTGCACCAGAGATTTCTTTGCCTTTAATATCAACTTTGCTAATTTCTGTTGTGGTCTTTGAGTTCTTAAACATTGTATAGATTCTTTCAGCTGCATTTTCTGTACTAAATTGGTAGTAAGCTTTAGCTTTCACATGGGACAAAGGAGCATCTAACTCTCTGAGATAATATATACCATAGTTTAACCCTTTAAACTCAAGTACTCCATCCTCTCCAGTTTTACCACGATCTATTTCTCTGTATTGATCATCAATTTTTACATATAATCCAAACTCAACACCTTGTAGTTTAAAATTAGGATCATCAGCATCTACTTTTGTAATCTCTAAGTCATACTCTTTCAATTTATTAATGATTGCTTTTAGATTCAATTCTGTTTCTAAGGTACTATCGTCTTCAGGACTAAACTCTACATCCTCTGCTTCAGATAATTCATAAGCATTGTTTGTACTTAACTCTACTAAACGATATTTACCTGGTAGAATTTTTTCAAAGCTTACTATTCCATCTTTATCTGGTCTTGTTATACCAACAATTCTATCTGCGTCTAAGCTAGAGTTTGGAACTTGTAATTTGGATTTAGTTACTAAAGCAAACACTACCTTTTTCAAGGCTTCTTCATATTTACCAAAGTGTTTAGATTCTTCCATATGCTTCTTAACACTCAATTTAGCTGTTTGCAATTGGTTATTTAGACTGAAGCTTTCACTGATTAACTCTTGTGTTGGCTCTTTATGTGTTAGTTCTATTACAAAGTCTTCTGTGTGTCTAGCATAGCCTTTAGGAGCTTCTACTTCTTTGATGATATATTTACCAAAGTATAGTTTATCTTTCTTAACAGGTTCTTTATCATTAGTCTCTAAGCTGGTTACTTTATCGCCTTGCTTATGCTTTAATTCACCATCTCCAGAGTAGATATCTTCCCCTGCATAAATGTCGAATTTAACACCTGCTAAAAGAGATTTCTCTATTACTGGGTTATAAACTTTATATTCTTTGCCATCTATTGTTTCTGTAGTTTCATTGAATGATTTAACTACATCACCCGTTTTTGAAATTACAATCTCGCCATAAGCTGGTTTATTGGTTATATCAATAACAAGAACTCCTGATGTCTTCTCTACAATCGAACGACTTACAGTAAAGTCTATTCTAGTATCTTCTACAACATAGTTTTTAGGGAAGTCTACTTCTTTAATGTAGTATTCTCCTGCTACTAATGGTTCTGGAAGCTCTACTGTTCCATGTTCAGAGGTCTTGAATAAACTTATTTCTTTACGCTCTGGATAGTAGATGTTTTGTACTAGTTTTGTACCATCTTTCTTATAGATTTCAAAGCTTACGTTAGCTTGTGGGATCTGTTTACCAGTTTCCTTATCTAACTTAACTAATCTAAGTCTTGATGTTACTTCTTTATTTTCCAACTGGTATGTATGATTAAATAAGTCTTTTTCAATCACTATCTTTTGGTCAGCTACATTATATGAGTATTCTGTTTCTGTAATTTGTTTCAACGTATATGTACCAAATGGTAGATATTTACTAGATCCATAACCATATTTATTAGTAATAATTGAATCTACTACTTTTCCGTCTTTATCTAAGATATCAAACTGAATATCAGGCTCTGGCTTCTTAGGGTCGCCTAATTTATGGAAATACTCACCTAATACTTTGTTAAGGTCAATTCTTCCTAGAATATGACGATCTGCAAAAGTAATAGTTCCCGCTTCTACTTTTGGTTTCTTAACTTCAAATAAAGCTTCTGCTTTTCTTTGAGCTTCCTTTGTTTTCCAGGTAGTATTTAAGTCTTCTACTTGCTTATTTAGTTCAGCTAATAGCTCTTGCGTATTCTCTGTAGTCTGAGTAATTTTCGCCTTATCTCCGTCTTGAGTTAGTTTAAAATCTACTGGCTTAGTATTTAAGACAAAGCCTTTAGGAGCTTTTACTTCCCTAAGTTCATAAGTACCTAGATACAGATCTTTACTCTTAGCTTTACCTTCTTCGTTTGTTACTAAGGTGTCTACTACATCTCCTACTTTATATGGAGTGTTATCTGGATTATCTAAAGACTTAGCAATGATTTCAAACTTTGCACCTTTTAGAGTGGTTTCTAAAGGAGTTTTTAGTCCATTTACTAAGTCATATTTTTGCACTGTAATTGGAGCTTTAATAATATCGTTAGAAAATGTAGATGAATACTCCAAAGTTGTATTAGATGTATCGCCTTGGACATTAATTTCTACTGCTTTACTATTAGATTTATATCCTTTTGGAGCTTCTACTTCACGTATTTTATAAATACCGTCTACTAATATCTTTAATGGACTAGTCTTAGCCTTTCCACTTGTATCTGTGGTAATACTTGCTATTGATTTTCCATTAGGGTCTAAAATCTCAAATTTCGCTCCTGCTAGTGGGTTCTTAGTCGCACTGTCTTGTTTTAAGACCTCTACTGTAAACTCTTGTCTTTGGTTCTTAAACGTTTCTGAACCACTTACTACTGTAACATTAGCGTTATAACCTAAATTTACGGTCTTTGTAGTAGTTTCACTTAACTTATACCCTTTTGGCGGGGTAATTTCTTCAATTTGGTATGTACCTAACTCAAGATTTCTCAGGACAACAGAACCTGAATTGTCTGTTGTAACTTCTTTGTTGTAACCATTTGCTGATGTTACTTTGAATTTTGCTCCTGCTAATGGATTATTAGTTTCTTCAACTTTTTTAATAGTTAAGTTAGCAGTTTGTTTGGCATTGGTTATTTTTGCGGTAGCAGTTTCGCCTGCGGTTACTGTAAAAGTAACATCTGACCCTTTAACATAACCAGTAGGAGCAGTAATTTCTACTATCTTGTATGTACCTTGCTCTAAGTCGGATAGAGTTGCCATACCGCCAGTTGTTGTGAAGTTTCTAATAACTGTACCTGCACTTGTCTGTAATTGGAACTCTCCACCATCGATTAGGTTTCCATTAGTGTCTTCTTTTCTAAAAATCACCTCTCCTGTTGAGGGTTTGGAGTTGAAGTTTATTGAAAAGAACATTCTATCTGGATCGCTTGTTTCTAATAATTTTTGTCCTGATCCATCAAACCAAACAATACTTGTTTGTAAAGACTTTGGACTATTGACTTTGGCAAACTCTAAACTTCCATTAACCTCAAATTTTGGAGCCGTAATAGTTAGAATTCCATCTTTTACTTGAACATTTGCATTAGTATTATTTTTACGTAAATTTAATTTACCTAAACCTTTACCAATCACATTGTTAGCATCTGTTAATGTTGTAGTCTCCCCTGCTTCTAAAGTCAATGAATTGGTTGCTGGATCGTAGCCTTTTCCTGATAGGCTAGGCATTGTTCCATGATTATTTATTAATTGTGATACTCTATTCCAGATGTCTGTGATTGTACTTACACCATCTGCACCTGTGTGATACCAGGTAACATTACAACCCCAGAATATCTGCCAGATTTTTGCCTGAATTGCGTTATATTCATCTACAGTTTTTGTTGCACTGGAATCCCAACCATAATATACCCATAGCTTCGCTTGTTCCAATTGAGCTTTTGTTACAGTTCTATCTGCACCAGAACTGGCTCCTAAATATACACCCTTACCTGTACCCGAAAGCAAAGAATCTTCTGCTGTATAAGCTTTGTGATTTTTTCCACTACTTACAGGAACTACAGGCTCTAAACAAAAAACCCTAGTTCCATCAGCCTTACTAAACGTATCATTTTCTACTGTTAAAGTAGTTCCATTAGGAAATTTTAAATCTGTATACTTCCTCCCATTTGCTTCTGCGTATATTACTGCTTGATCACCAACAGATGTTGCTCTGACTTTTGATAAAGGTACTAAGTTAAATATTAAGCTGGATATAAAAATAAAACTTAATATAATTCCAATTTTGTCTTTTCTTTGTTTAATCATAAATATAATCTCCTTTACTTGAGATTATTGTCCAATATTATTTCGAGTTTTATTTTCACAAAAAACAACAAATTCTCTCAAAAAGAGAAAAAATTGATGTCAACTCCTTGAAAACAAAGACAACTTCAATTTTGCAGTTTAATTTATTTTTCAAATCTCTGTAAAATTACAATTGATTTTATAAGCTTTAAATTCAACTTTCATACACACAAAGAATACTCCTAGAAACAAGCTCTAGGAGTATTCTTCATTATATCTATATATTTCCAGCTTAAGTTAAATTCAAAACGTTGTTTTACATCTATTTGAACTGTTATTGACAAACTTCTACTGCTAGTAATTAATCTTCTTTCCTTGTTCTGACTGCAAGCATTGCTCCAGCAACTCCTATCAACATCAAGGAGATTATCATTGACATTTCTGCCCTTTCACCTGTAACTGCTGGCACTTGCGTAGCAGATTTAGAATTATTTGCAGTTTCGTTAGCACTTGTGACTTGAGTATTTGCAACTGTAGTTTCACTATTTTCATTTGTATTCTTAGGTGTTGTAGGCTCTGTTAACTTAGCACTTGTTTCTAACTGAGATTGTGATTTTTCTGTATTTTCAGGACTTATCTCTGATGCTGCAGTTGAGCTAGTGGCCTTTGTTGAGTTATTAGTTCCTGCTTCAGATTTATCCACTGCTTTTCCTAAGCCAAATAGTGATAGATGATTGACATCAAATGTAATAATTTTACCCTTGGCATCTTCTGTCACTTTATAGTTAACTTTTTCGAGTCTTCTTACACCATTTTCAATTATCTCATGAATCAGGACGGTATTTGCTTCAAGTTCAGTACTTGGTCTGAGACTAATTGTTAAAATTGAGCCTGGTTGTACTTTTTTGCCTGCAGAAGTAGTTAAGTTAATATCAAATACTTCTGTAAAGGTATATTCATCACTTACTAAAGCTTTTGGATCTTTTCTATCTGCTGTAAGGATTAGATCTTCTGTTGCTTTTGATTGCAATGTAGCTTGCAAGTCTAAATCGTTTTCTTTAGTCTCAACTTTTAATGTATGTTCTTCGCCTTTACCAGTTTCATCACTACCTGAACCGTGGTCTGGAGCCGGAGTTGGTTTTGGCTGTGGCTCTGGTGTTGGCTCGGGAGCTTCCTGATTGTTATCTTCATTCTTAACTTCACCTAATATAGTTAAATTAAGTTCTATATCTTGATCAAAAAGTGAATCTAAATCTTGCTTCACTTGAGAGTTGTCGTCTGCTTCAAAATAGTTTTTATACTCTTCCATAATTGGTGTCGTTAACTTCATCTCTAAAACGACTTCAGTATCTTTTGTAGGTCTATTAACAATTAAATTTTCATGGCTAAGATATTCAGGATAACTACTTTTAGCAGTTCTATATGCTTCTTGAATTTCCCAATTATCTAAAGCTGCTGGTGTAATACCATCACCAACTATTTCTTTATAAGCATAAATATATTCAAGCGTATTATCATCAGGATTATCTGGATTCTTGAAACGAATCTCCTTGAACATACTTAAATCATTTGTAATTTTATCTGGACCTTCATTTGGTGTATTTTTAGGATTGCTGTTCAAAGCATTAAATATATTTTCTTTTGCTAAATCCATTAATTTCTTATACTTAGTAATTTTTGCCTTTATGACATCATAATTATTTGGTACTAAAACGAGATCAATAGATTTATTAACTTCTAGATCATAGCTTTTGTGTTTAAGCATCATTGTCAAACGCACTCTATGAGGAGCTTCCCCATCTTTTGGGACATTAATATTTAACATAGAACCTTTTATGCTAGCGCCAACATTCTCCTTGCTTTTTGATATATCTTCAACTTTAAAAAATGAAAATCCTTTACCACTTGTTTTATATTTTTTATACAGATCTTTTATACCCTTTGAAACTACATTTCCTGAAGAGTCTTTTGTATCTTTTCTAATTTTTCCAGAGTTTGGTAATCCAATTGCATGCTTAACTGCCTGTGAATCAAAGGTTTCATTTTGATTAGGATTTGCATATTTTAAAATACTTTCATTAAAATATGCATCAAGATCATTTTGCATCTCTTTCTTAAGTTCAACTAAATCTACGACCGGTTTAGGAATTACTAAATCAAATATTTTTTCATAACTAATGTGCTCTCCACCTGATTTATCAAAGTTTACTTTTAAACTTAACTGAACGTTTTGATCTGTTGTTGACTGTTCTACTTTAACTGGATAATATGCGAAATATTTATTATTCTTATCTAATCCTGTCTTTATTTTATCGATTTTTAATTGTTTTGAGTTTGATAACCAAGTTGAATTTAGCCATGCTTTATCATTTAAACCCTTTGGCAGATTAAAATCTTTAATAATATTTTTAGCATCTTTATTAGGTTTTATTATTTCTGTAAGACCATCATTAAAGTAAGTATCCACTTCATTCTTCAATAATTCTTTAACTCTATCTTCATCCCATCTTAATTGGACTGTTTTCTTCTCAGTTTCTAACTTCTTTCCATCTTTCTCTAAAATAAAAATTGGCCAAAGATTAGAAACTCCACTATTTGCTGCACTAGAATCTATATTTGGATCAATAAAATGGTAATTCAAGGTTCCATCTGCTTTGATACTTGCTGCATCATTTCGTGCAGAAACACCTTCCTTTAAGGATATTTTAAAATCTGTGAAACCATCTTGCTTCAATTTTGATTCTAAGAACTCTATGATGTTCTTATCTTTTTGAAACTCTGGTTTCAGAAGCCAGTAATTATTAACTTTCTCTACTGCTGCTTCCAGTGAATTTGAACTTGCTTGCACTTGATAATCTACAAAAATCAATGTAAATAATACAAATGCTAAAACGAATGTGAAAAAATGTTTTTTTCTCATAACCTTTCCTTTCCTTGTGACTTAATTTCACAGGTTAAGAAGGTACAAAAAAGCAGTCCCGCCGTCCAAGATTAACCTTATCTTGTCGCACAGTTCTACCACTCTTGTAACACTTGCAATGACCCGTTGCGTTGTCACTTTGACTAGGAGGTCTTCCGGCTCATAGAGAGAATCTGAAAAAATTCTACCTAGATCCCTTCCCGCTTTTGGCAGTGGTTTTGATCTATTTCTTCTATTTACGGCGGCGGCACCGCATAGGCTTCTAACCTATTTCCCTTATCCTAATCAAAATATATTTTTGAATAATTCTAGCAGTGCTTATTTTAAAATGCAATTACAATAATTATTAAATATTCAATTTAAAATAATATCCAATTTAGCGACAGAAGGAATCTGCTACACTAACACGTAATTATATTTATAATCCGTTATAATTTAGAAAGTTCATATTTAGATAAAATAAATTTTCTCTTTCCAAAAGAATTCCAGAGATATCTTTAAAAAATTTTTTAAACACTCTTGACAGTTAAAGTCATTCAGTTATAATCTATATCACTGTTAAATTAATATTAATTAATTCAGTCATGGAGAAGTACCCAAGAGGCTGAAGGGGCGTCCTTGCTAAGGATGTAGACGGTTTACGCCGTGCGAGGGTTCGAACCCCTCCTTCTCCGCCAGTTTAAAGCCTGCAACCACCGAAGTTTGCAGGCTTTTACATTTTTATAATTTGAACTTTTGGCACTTTAATAATTATTTAAAATTTTAATCGAATACATAAAAATTTACATCTTACATTGTCCAAAAGAACTCTGCAAAGTCATTTCAAAAAACATATTAATTGAAAATTTGAATTTTAATAAATAATTGCAAAAATAAACCGTTCCATAAAATGAAACGGTTTTGAATTTTCTTTTTATATAATCTTATGCTTCTTCACCATATAAATTAGTTCTAAAGAATCTAGTTTCGTCATCTGGATTATCAAATGCTAATGATGCTTCGGAAACACTTGCACCTTCAACAATATTAATTAATCCGACTAATTGAGATAACTTACTCTTTAAGTTTAGTTTGTTACCGTCATCGGTGATCAAATATACATTTCCTTCACTACTATCAATTAGATCCATGAAAACCTTCATATCCATGTTATTGATGTCAATACTATGTAAATCCATATTTTACCTCCTTGAAATACTTATGTTTACTATTATAGACTAATTTTTTTTTTTAGTTAGTTTTTTCTACTGTTAAACATTTCTTTTCAGTATTCTTTTTAATAATTCTACATTATTTACAAATGTTTTCCAACTTATTTGTAGAAGTTAACATAAAAGTCAACAATAATTTCAGTATTTTAACATTTGAAATAAAAATTAATATTTAACCGAAACTGCTATAGTTTAATGATTATTTCCTCTATCAAAAGTCACTTTTTTGTATTTTTATTCACATGAATACAAATTCGAAAATTTTCTCTCCTTAAATCATCGCTAAAATCAAAGATTGTAATTTATTCGTAATAATTTTTATGCGTATGTAGTTGACATTAATCCAATTAAAATGGATAATATATTTCGACTCGAAAAATATAAAGGAGGGATTACAATGAACAAGAGTGAATTAGTAAGTTCAGTAGCTGAACTTTCAGGTTTAACAAAGAAAGATTCAGAAGCAGCAGTAAACGCAGTTCTAGAAAGTATTGCTAGCGCTTTGGAAAAAGATGAAAAAGTTGTTTTAGTAGGTTTTGGTACATTTGAAGTACGTACACGTAAAGCACGTGAAGGTAGAAACCCTGCAACTCAAGAAACAATTCAAATTCCAGAAAGCAAGAATGCTGCATTCAAAGCAGGTAAGAAATTAAAAGATCGCGTTAACAAGTAATCTTTTTTCTATTATAAATTAAACTACTGATAATCTTTTTCTAAAAACAGTTATCAGTAGTTTTTTTACGCATTATTTTTTATTTTAACTGCTTGTACTCTTCTCTAACTTCTCTAATTAATTCAGTAATAATTGTTGTATTTGTCCCCAGCAAGTTAACTTTTTTAAAAGTATAATTTAACACTCTATCTAACTGTCTTCTTCCTGTGTCAAAAGATTTACAAACCTTACCATATATTTCTTTATCAGGGATAGTCTTATTATCTCCACTAGCTAAAACCGTTTCTAAAAGTAATTTAAGGTAACTAAAACCTTTTAAATGTCTTTGAAATTTATACTTGTCCAGAATTTGAAGAACTGCCTTTTCTTGTAATTTCAATTCATTGTAATTATCTGCCTGATAGGCAGCAGCTTCACTGTCAGAAAGGATTTGCATTATACTGTTTGAAGTCTTATATAAATTCTTAGATCCATCTACTATATAATGCATCTTACCTCCACCGTCAGCATGTCCTATATACCCATTTCTTCTCATAATTTCAGATATATGAGTCATTAAATCTTTGCTGCTTGACGATATATAAAATTCATAGGCTTTAATCTCAGGATTAAAGTCTTTAATATTTTTCATTTTCTCAACTCCTTTGTCTTATATATCAACTTTCCTTTGGAGTTTTATTTTCTCTTAAACAAACAAAAAGTCCAAACGGTTATATACACAATTTGGACTTTCAGAATATTTTCTAATTAAACTAAGTTTTACAGATCAAAAATTCTTTGCAAGATTTTACCTAAACCATCTTTGTCATGATGATCTGCTACTATGTCAGCACATTGTTGTACTTCTTCAGTTGCATTCTCCATCGCTACAGACAAACCAGATTTTTCTAACATACTAATATCATTCATTTGATCTCCTAGAGTCATCACATCTTTCATATCTATACCAAGCTTATTTGCTAAATATTCAACTGCTTCACCCTTACTTGTATTTTCAGGGATTAAGTCTGCCGTACCATGACTTGATACAACCAAATCAACACCTTCAATTTGGCTTAGTTCTCTGCCTAAGTCAGAATTATGATCGTTACCCTCTTCAAAGCGAATAAAAGTCTTGTTAACAGGCTCTGACGGTATTCCTCCAGCTACATCATCTAAGGAAACTATTTCTACTGGAATTTGTTCACCGTTCTCAGCAATTCTGTTATATTTTTTGATAACTTCAATTCTTTTGCTACCTTTAGAATAATAAACTTTATCCAATGTATAAAATAAATAATCCGCTGAGTATCTAGAACAGATTTCATTGATTTTTTCCAACTGTTGTTTGCTCAAGACTTTAGAGTATAAAGGTTCTGCCTCGCCAAGATATCGCATTGCAGCACCATTACAACTTATTATCGGCAATTCAAGTTCTACCTCATGAGCAAATTGCCAAGTCATTTTATCCATTCGCCCTGTTGCAAATGTGAATTTAATTCCTTTATCTTTTAACTTAAGTACCATATCTTTATTAAATTTATTCAAATGGCTATCTGCATTTAATAAAGTTCCATCTAAATCACTTACTACTAACTTAATATTTTTATGATCCAAAGTGCTTCCCCACATTCTTTATAAAGTTATCTACTTTTAATACCTTATTGGTAAATCAGCCCATTCGGTTCCATCATGTTTAAAAGTAACCAAATCTATATACTCAACTGGTTCATTCGGATTACCAAATACCCAAGAATCTAGTACAGCTAATTCCCCAATTAAAGCTGCACCGAGTTTCTGACGATGATTTCCATTTACATCTATCCTAGAAGGTGACCAGTTAACGTAGTATAAATAGCCATTATGGTAATATAAGTAACTTGCAAACTCTGAGCTAATTAATGTAGCTGCTTGTCCTTCATTATCCACTCTAAATATATTCCCACCTCTATCGAGGTCTAAATAAAACAAATTACTAAATTCATCAATAACTAATTGTGCAAACCTACCTTCTTTGATTACTTTATCTTCATTAGTTTCGCCATCTCTATTTAGTTTTTGTTTATGTAAGAATCTGTTTTCATAGTCTATATAGTATATATTTTCGGGATCTAAAACATATTCAAATACTGGTTTAACATTAATAACTTTATGTTCAGATCCATCTAAATTCATTTGGTTAAAACTATTGTTGGTTTTATTTACAAAGTAAATCTTATCACCATAAACAACCAAATCTCTAACAGCTTCTCCTGACCAAATTTTTTCAATTTTACTTGCATCAGTTTTTACTCTGTATATTGTTTCATTATCATCTAAGTTTATAAAATAGACCCACTCACCTTTAACATTGATCCCATTTGATACTGTGCTAGTTAATTGAGTAGCTTTACTCAAATCTTCTGCAGGAGCTTTGTATATGAAGTGATTATAAGAACTTTGGAAATAAATTGTATTCCCTTGTTGAGCTGCAAGTCCTGTATTCCTAGAATTTTCAAAAGAATTTCCTTGAACGTTATGCTCTAGAACTGGCAATTTTTCACCTGCAGCAAGAATTTTAACTCTTGTATTCCAAAATTTAATTAAATCATTTTTTCTAGCATATAAAGTATAAAGATTCTTTAAAACATCAACTTGCTTATCATCCATGCTCAAGTTTCTTTCGAGTTGTTCAATCAGATAATCTGTATCTGAACCATCTTTCGATAGTTCAATTACTTTATTAACCTGTTTGACTGTTAAATTCTCAACACCTGATTTATATATTTCCATAAATTTAGCATCATCACCATCTAATAAGGCCAAATCTAAAGCTACGCTCTTAAGTTTCTGGCTATTAGGGTATTTACTCATCGCTTTTTTTAAACTTGTATGAGCTTGATCTAAATAATTATTATCGATAAGACCTCTAATTAAATTACCATAATCATCCTCATTATCAAGAAGCTCTGGATTTTTGTCTACTAAACTCTGTGCAAGACCAAAATCATCAGTATTTAGTGAATAAATAAATAAGGCTTTAGTATATCTATCTTTATCTTTATCAAGTTCTGATAATCTATCCATTATTTTTTTTGCTTTCTCACGATCATTTCGTAATAACGCAACATTAACCATCCCATATTGAGCCATAATATTATCTTTATCCTCAGCTAAAATACTGCTATAAATCTGCTCAGCCTTATGATCATCTCCAACTTGTACGGCTTGATTCGCTTCACTCAACCTACTTGAATATTTAGTTTGACCATCAAAAAAGTACCTATAGAGATAAAACATCAATACAGAGACTACTGTAAGTAATAAAACTAAAACAATAGTTATCTTAATTTTGTTCTCTTTTTTACTCATTTAACATTCTCCACTTTATTAAAATGATATACAAAATTAGTTCTCTTACAAATTTTAACTTGATATTCTTGACCTGCTTTAGGACTTTCTTCAAAAGAACTATATTTGTAAATTCTTCCGTCTTTTGTCTTAAGTTTTGAGAAACTTTGTAGTTCTGAAACTAAAATATTTTGGGTTTCTGTTTTCTTAGCCATAACATCAAGAGCATCTAAGCCAATTGGGATCGATATTATAATGACAACTACCAAAAAAACTCCCATTACTGTAGGTAAGAAAAATTGAGTTTTTCTCTTACAGTTAATTGGTTTAAATCTATCTACTATATATAAAAATCCCAGCAATAAAATAATAATTAAAATAAGTATAATTCCTGCAGATATCATGAAAAATTTCATATTATATATCCTCTCTGAATTTTTCTGGATCTTCTATTGCTTCTATAAATTCGTCTTCATTTATTATCTTTATATTCAGATCTAATGCTTTGTCAAGTTTGCTACCTGCATTCTCACCTACTAAAACAAAGTTAACATTTTTAGAAACTGATGAGACAACCTGTACTCCTAGATTCTTAAGTTTTTCTTCTGCTTCCTGACGTTTATAATTTTCTAGAGTACCCGTAACTACAGCTTTTAATCCAGACCATGGAAGTTTTTCCGCAACCACTTTCTTTGCAGGATCTTTATAATTATAGGATTTAAAGTTTAAACCTAATTCTCTAAATTTCTCTATTAAATTCTGATTAATCGGATCAGCAAAATACTCAACTATAGCATTTGCAGAAGCTTGACCAATTCCAGGTATACTTTCTAATTCATCTGCACTCATCACCTTAAATTTATCAAGATCAGGGACTTCTTCTGCAATTAAATCAGCTGTATTGGATCCTATAAATTGAATTCCTAGAGCCGCTAAGAAATTTCCCATAGAATTTTCTTTACTCAATTCAATCGCTTGTAGAAGTTTATCAATGCTTTTTTCGCCATATCCTGGAATTTTAAGTAAATCATCTCGATGATTCTTTAGTAAATAAATATCAGCCAAATCATTTACTAAACCTAATTCTAAGAATAATTCAATATTTCTTTCCCCAAGTCCATCTATATTCATACAATTTCTAGAAACAAAATGCTCAAGTTTTCTTTTAAGCTTAGCTGGACAATCATCATTAACACAAACCCTTGCCACTTCACCTGTTTTTCTCATAGCATCAGCACCACAAACAGGACATATTTGAGGCATCATAAATTTTTCTGTATCTTCCGGTCTCTTAGTCAAAACCACTGTACTTATTTCTGGTATAACATCACCCGCTTTTTGTACTTTAACTATATCTCCAATCCTAATATCTTTTTCAGCAATATAGTCTTCATTATGTAAAGTAGCCTTGGAAACTGTAGAACCATCAACAACAACAGGTTGTAATATCGCTAAAGGTGTCAATTTACCGCTTCTGCCAACATTAACTTGAATATCCAAAACTTTTGTTTCTACTTGCTCAGGTGGATATTTATAAGCAGCAGCCCAACGTGGATATTTACTTGTAGAACCTAACTTCTCTCTATCTCGCAAAGAGTTCAGCTTAATGACTGCACCATCAATCCCATAATCTAGTTCAGAACGTCTTTCTTCGATTTCAATTATTAAATTATCAATCTCTTCTGTTGTTTTTGCGACTCGCTCAAGATCAATAATCTTGAAACCATTCTTCGCCAAAAATCTAAGCGCTTCCTGGTGCGTAGAAAACTCCATTCCTTCAACTAGCTGTACATTAAAGCAAAACAATGATAAATCCCTGCTTGCAGTTATTTGTGGATCCAACTGTCTCAAAGATCCAGCTGCTGCATTTCTAGGATTAGCAAAAAGTTTAACTCCATTGTTCTTTTGAATATCGTTTAATCTAATAAATGCAGACTTTGTCATATATATTTCACCACGGACTACTAGACGTTCTGGCTTATCATGTAACATTATTTTTGGCACATCAGTAATCTCTAATAAGTTTAAAGTTACATCTTCTCCTACTAAACCATCCCCTCTTGTTGCACCACGAGTAAATACACCATCTTCATATTCCAAAGAAACTGATAAACCATCAATTTTTTCTTCCACAACAAATTCAGCTTCATAAGATAACTCTTTTTGAGTTCTTCTAACAAAGCCATCAATATCTTCCACTGAGAAGAAATCCTGTAAGCTTTCCATTTTGACTTCGTGATTAACTTTTGAAAAAACTTCAGAAGCTTTACCACCAATTTTGATAGTTGGTGAGTCCAATGCTTGCCATTCTGGATGCTCTTGCTCCAATTCTTCTAATTCATGTAGAAGTTGATCATACTCAAAATCTGAAACTTCTGATTGATCATGATTGTAATATGCATCATTTAATGCTAAAACACGATCTTTCAAATCTTGGTAATATATATGATCTTTCTTTGGAATTTCATTCATTTTTAAAGTGCGCCAACCTCTTCATATGGATCAATTTCTTCTAATATTTCTAATAAAACTGAAATCTCTTCAGCTGTCATAGAAATACCTTTGCTCATTCGGCTGTGATCTTCTGACCAATCTCTAATATCTATTTTTGGATTTGCTTCGTTCCAGCTAACTACGTTAACTTCACGATTCCAGCCTGAACGTCCACTAGATAAAACTCCTAATTGCTTCTTAATTTCAAATTTAAATTCTTTTTTCTCTGCCATATTTCCTCCATTTAAATTTACCTTTATGTAATCTTTACGCAACTTCTACAATAAAAGTAAAACAAATACTAACTCTTATAATATAATATTTTACTATATATACTATCCTATGAAAGAGTATTAGATATTTAAGTTTTTATCAACATTTTGGTTTAATATAATTACCAAAGTGTTTTATAATATTGTCTAAATAATATTAAACTAGTAATTATATGGAGGAACACATGCTTTTAATTAATGCAAAAATTTACGATGAAGATTTTATTCTGCGTCCTTATGACGTCAGAGTAAAAAACGGTAAATTTACTGAAATTGCAGTTCGCGGCACTTTGAAACCTGATGCAAATGAAACTGTTTTAGATTTAACTGATAAAATTTTAGCTCCTGGGCTTATTGACCAACATACACATGGTGCTCTTAGCCGAGACACTATGGATGCAGATCCTGAGTCAATTGAAATTATCAGTCGCCACTTAGCTGCACACGGTATCACGTCTTTTTTACCTACAACAATGACAATGGGTAATGAACACATTAACGCAGTTTTCGATAACCAACCCGAGACCACTAGTGGTGCTGAAGTTCTAGGCTACCATATGGAAGGTCCTTTCATTAACATTGAGAAAAAAGGTGCCCAAAACCCTGAGTATGTTCGTGGTGGAACTATGGAAGAAATGAATGAATTCCTATCCAAAGCCAATGTTTTGGTAATCGACATTGCTCCAGAAGTTAATAATAATCAAGAATTTATCAAAGAAATATCAGATAAAGTAATTTGCCAAGTTGGTCATTGTATGGCCACATATGAGAATACCCTTGAAGCCATGAGAAATGGTGCTCGTGGTCTCTGCCATGGTTTCAACGCTATGCCAGGTATCCATCACCGTAATCCAGGTCCACTTATGGCATCATTAGAATTAGGAAACTACACCGAAATTATAGCTGATGGTTTACATATTAATCCTGCAGTTGTATATGCAGCTTACAAGATGTTTGGCCCTGAGCGCATGATCTTGATAAGTGATGCTCTTAAAACAACTGGTAATCCAGATGGTGAATATATGTTTGGTGGTCAGCCAATTGTTGTCACTAATGGTGTAGCAAGGGTTAAAGCAACTGGGGATATCGCTGGTGGTAGTTCTAACGTCTGGCAAGAAGTTAGAAACTGTGTATCATGGGGAATTCCACAAGCAGATGCCTTACGCATGGGTTCCTTGACTCCTGCAACTTATCTAGGAGTAGCAGATAGAAAAGGATCTATCTCTGTGGGTAAAGATGCTGACTTTGTTATTACAGATTCAGAATTAGAAATTCATGATGTCTATCTAAAAGGCGAAAGATTTGAATAATTTATAAATATATTTTTATCGTAAGCATAAAAAAGCTCCGAAATCATTATTTCGGAGCTTTAGTTGTGCAATTAATTAATTATTACTTTAATTCTTGTAAACGTTTTTGAACTAATGCTAACTTACTCTCAACTTCAGCTAACTTTTCTCTTTCTTTATCAACAACTGCTTCAGGAGCTCTGCTAACAAAACTCTCATTAGAAAGAACTTTTTGACTATGCTCTAGCTCTCCCAAGAGTTTAGCCTCTTCCTGTTCAAGTCTTTGTTTTTCTTTTTCTGGATCCGCAATATCTTCTGCAGGGATCAACAAACGACCTCCCTTGAAGATAACACTAAAATGTTCTTTAGGTAAATTATCTTTTTCTTGAACATGCAATTCACCAACACCAGCTAGGCGTTGAATATAGCTTCGTGCCGTATCGAAATAATCAGCTAACTTTTCATCGTCACATAAAGCATATGCTCTAATCTCTTGTTTATTAGGGACTTCATTTTCTGCTCTTATGTTTCTAATTTGACGGATAACATCAAACAAAACTGACATATGCTCTTCTGCTTCTTTATCAATATAATTAGCATTCGCCATCGGCCATTCAGTTAACATAATACTTACATCAGCTTCTAGATATTGATAAATTTCTTCAGTAACAAATGGCATAAATGGATGCAACAATGTCATTGCTGTTTTTAATACATAAATAATAGTAGCCTGAGCAGTTTCTCTACTCATATTATCTTTATCTGCGAATCTAGGTTTTAGCATTTCAATATACCAGTCGCAGAACTCATCCCATAAGAATTGATAAATATCCGCCAAAGCTAAGCCCAATTCATATTTTTCTAAATTTTTATTGACTTCCGCAATAACAGTGTTAAGTCTTGATAATATCCACTTATCTTCAAGTTGTAATTGATCTTTATCTAGTACATAGTTACTAATAGCTTTACCTTCATCCAAGTTCATCATTACGAAGCGGAAAGCATTCCAGATCTTAGTTACAAAAGCTCTACCAGATTCAACAGTTTGTTCTTGGAATCTTTGGTCATTACCAGGAGCAGTACCATTTATCAATGAATAGCGTAGTGCGTCCGTACCATATTTAGCAATAACCTCTAGAGGATCTACACCATTATTTAGTGATTTACTCATCTTACGGCCTTGAGCATCTCTGACAATTCCGTGAATCAATACAGTATCAAATGGTTTTTCTCCGGTATGTTTAAGTCCTGAGAAAATCATTCGGGCTACCCAAAAGAAAATAATATCGTAACCTGTTGCTAATGTATTTGTTGGATAAAAATACTTCAATTCAGGAGTATCATCAGGCCAACCTAATGTTGAAAATGGCCACAAAGCTGAACTGAACCAAGTGTCCAAAGTATCTTCATCTTGTACTAAATCTGTACCTGTGCACTTAGGACAGCTTTCAGGCTTCTCCATGGCAACTATTGTTTCGCTGCAATCTGAATTTTGACAGTAATATGCTGGAATTCTATGTCCCCACCATAATTGTCTAGAAATACTCCAATCTTGAATATTTTCCATCCAGTTGAAATAGGTCTTTTCAAAATGTTCTGGAACAAATTTTATCTGACCATTTCTGACAACTTCTATTGCTGGCTCTGCTAATTCTTTCATTGAGACAAACCATTGAACAGACGCACGTGATTCAATGACAGTTCCACATCTTTGACATGTACCTACATTATGTTTAATCGCATCAATCTTTTCTAGTACACCTAATTCTTGTAGATCTTTTACAATCACTTTACGACATTCGTCACGGCTCATACCTTCGTACTTACCAGCTTTTTCATTCATGTTTCCAAATTTATCAATAACTTCTATAAATTCAAGATCATGTCTTTGTCCTATAGCAAAGTCATTTGGATCATGAGCTGGAGTAATCTTAACTTGTCCTGTACCAAAATCTAGAGAAACATAATCATCAGCTACAATAGGAATCTTTCTTCCCACAATAGGTAAAATTACTTCTTTTCCAATTAAGTGTGTATAACGTTCATCATTTGGGTTCACAGCTACTGCTGTATCACCTAGAAGTGTCTCCGGTCTTGTTGTAGCAATTTGAATATTTCCACTACCGTCAGCTAAAGAATAGTTAATATACCAAAGACTACTATCTCTCTCCTCATGAACTACTTCAATATCACTAATATTTGTCACACAATTAGGACACCAGTTACCCATCCTCAAGCCACGATAAATTAATCCTTCATTATAAAGGTTAACAAATACTTGTAGAACCGCTCTACTCATACCTTCGTCTAAGGTAAATCTTTCACGTTCCCAATCAGTAGAAGCTCCAAGCTTTCTTAGCTGTTTACTAATTTTATTACCGTATTTCTCTTTCCAAGCCCAAGCTTCTTTAAGGAATTCTTCACGTCCAATCTCTTCTTTAGTTTTTCCTTCAGCTCTAATCTTGTCTACTACTTTTGCTTCGGTAGCAATAGAAGCATGGTCAGTTCCAGGTTGCCACAAAGTTTCGTAGCCTTGCATTCTTCGCCATCTAATAATAATATCTTGGGTTGTCGTATCTAAAGCATGCCCCATATGCAACTGACCTGTAATATTTGGTGGTGGCATCATAATAGTGAATGGTTTTTTATCCGGATTAACTTCCGCATGGAAGTAACCAGATTTTTCCCAATTTTCATAGATCTTATCTTCTCTATCATTAAAATCAAATTTACTTGGAATATTATCTATATTTCTCATAAATCCTCCTACTTATAGTTTTTTACAAAATAATAAAAAGCAACTTACATCCTTCCGGACGAAAAGTTGCTTTCCGCGGTACCACCGGTATTTCTGGCAGTTAAAACTGCACAAACACTCAATTCTAAATTGTCTTGCAACTCTGTAGACGACTTCAGATCATATACTTAGTTTCTTCCAGCATCTAGAATTTATTCCAGCGAAACCTCTCTGTAAAGCAGTGACGATCTTACTACTCCTACTTCAACATTGCTTAGTAAAATAATTTATTATTATTTTTACTTTTTTAACTTTTATAATTTTGAGGCTGCTGCCTCATCTACTAGCACTGTAACATCTGGATGTACTTGTAGTATTGAAGCTTGTACTTCAGGTGAAATTGCTCCATTAACCATAGCTGCTACTGCATCTGCTTTAGCTTCACCAAATGCAATCAATAAAATGCTCTTAGCCTTCATAATAGAACCTGTACCCATACTAATTGCTGTTGTAGGGACCTCATCTTTAGATTCAAAGAATCTTGAGTTAGCTTCGATTGTCTCATCTGTTAAATCAACTACATGTGTCATAGGTGCAAAGTTATCTGAAGGTTCATTAAATCCAATATGTCCATTACCACCTAAGCCTAAAAGTTGTAGATCAATACCACCATAAGATTCAATTAATTCTTCGTAATCATAGCATTCTGTTTCTGGGTTTTCTGCTACACCATTAGGAATAAAGAATTGATCTTCTTCAATATCAACATGGTTGAATAATTTTTCTTTCATAAAGTAATTATAACTTTGTGGATGCTCGCCATCTAAACCAATGTACTCATCCAAGTTGAAGGTAGTTACGTCAGCGAATGAGATAACACCTTCTTGATACAAACGTACTAAATTTTTGTAAGTTAATTCTGGAGAACTACCTGTTGCTAAACCTAAAACTGAGTTTGGCTTTTGCAAAATTTGAGCAGCTATAATTGTTGCTGCTGCACTACTAGCAGTTTCCTTGTCTTTGTAAATCATTACGTTCATAAATTCACCTCTACTATATACAGTTTATAATCTTACTTTGAACCAAATTTTGGCTCACAGTCGTACAAACATGATATCATAATTTAAACGATATTTGAATTTTCTTTAATTCAAGCAGTATTTTAAACCAGCAAAATAAAATTTTATTTATTAATTTTATGCCCTAAGATATGCATAGGTTACTCCTGCATCTCCATCACCAAATTCAGCCAGCTCATATTTTACTATTCGCCTATCTTTACGCAGAAATTCGTGTACCGCTTGTTTAAGTGCCCCTGTACCTTTTCCATGTACAATCCTGACTCTTTCAACATTAGCTAAGACTGCATCATCAATGTAATCATCAAGTTTATATAAAGCATCTTCAACTGTATCTCCTAGTAATTTTATTTCTGTACTAAAATTACTTCTAACTCTAGATCTAACTGATCTACTTTGTTGTTTTGACTTATCTTCTACTTTTGCTTTACCTTGACTAGCCTGTAAAACTGATAATGGTAACGTTACTGTCAACTGACCAGATTTGAACTGCACCTGATTTTGTTTATCTGGCTCTGTTATAATCGTACCCTCTAACCCTAAACTTGGAGCAAATGCCTCATCACCTATACCTAATGATTTTGAGCTGTCAAAATTTTTGTTGCTCTCTGTTTTGAATTTTTGTAAAGTATCCGCCCCGATTTCTGCCTCAACATCTTTTAGTTCACTGCGAAGCATTGATCTAAGCACCTTGATATCATCAAAATCTACATTTTCTAGTTTTTTTAACTTATTTTCAAAATCACTAATAAGGTCATCAACTGCTTGACTTTGCTGCTTTAGCATTGTTCTTTTTTCATTTCTGGTGTCACTATTAAGTTTATATTTAGCAGCTTCATATTGTTCTTTAATTCTTTTAGTTTTATTGATCTCGTAATCTAAGTCTTTTTGTAATTTTTCATTATCTTCTCGAATCTTTTCAAACTCTAATCTACTATCTTCAATTTCACGTAAAACTTTTTCAAAATTAATTTCGTCTTCACTTAATTGCTCTCTAGCTTTAGCAATTATCTCTCCATTTAGTCCCATTTTTCTTGCTATAGAGAAGGCATGAGAAGTCCCTGGAACTCCTACTAAGACTCTATAAGTAGGCATTAAAGTTTGCTCATCAAACTCCATAGAAGCATTCTCCACTCCAGGAGTTTCTAGGGCATACACTTTCAACTCCTTATAGTGTGTTGTCACTAAAGTCACTGCATTCTGACTCTGTAAATAATCTAGAACTGCGATTGCTAAAGCTGCTCCTTCTTTAGGATCGGTCCCTGAACCAAGTTCATCAACTAAAACTAAAGTTCTAGCATTAACATTCTCAGTAATAGTCACTAAACTCTGCATATGAGCTGAGAAAGTAGATAAATCTTCAGCTATGCTCTGTTCATCACCTATATCTGTAAAAATTTGCTCAAATATAGATAACTCTGAATTAGCAGCAGCTGGAATATGTAATCCACTCATAGCCATAAGTGTAAGTAAGCCACATGTTTTTAACGAAACCGTTTTACCACCTGTATTAGGACCTGTAATTAGCAGCGTTCTATAATTATCTCCTAAACTCAAATCTATAGGAACCACTTGATCAGCTTCAATATGTGGATGTCTAGCTCTAATTAGATTAATGTATCCTTTGTCATTTAATTTAGGTTGAACAGCTTTCATCTTGAGAGCAAGCCTTGCTTTGGCTTGCATAAAATCGAGCTTCGCCATTACTAAAATATTATCCATGATAATTTCAGCATCATCTCTAAGCAGTTGAGTTAAATCTGAAAGGATTCTCCAAATTTCTCTTTCTTCCTCTGAATAAAGCTCTCGCAAATTATTATTTGCTTCAACAACTGTGAGTGGCTCGATAAACAAAGTTTGACCACTTTGCGAGCTATCATGAACTATCCCAGGTATTTTATGCTTGTTCTCAGCCTTAACAGGAATAACATAACGACCTCTTCTCAAGGTTACAATCTGCTCTTGAAGAATATCTGATGATTTTTCTAAAATCCTACTCAAATCGCGCTTAATTTTTTCTTGAACTCTCCTAATTTCAGTTCGTATACGTCTAAGATTAGGGCTGGCATTTTCAGAGATTTCATCTGTTGATAAAATAATTTTAGCTAAAGTTTTCTCTAAGCGGCTAAGAACTATAAGGCTGCCAATTTCTTGATAAAAATTATTATTCTCCAAATAATAATCAGAGTCTTCACTAGGGTTTAACTGGCTAATTTCACTAACTTTCTCTAAAAATACTCGAATATAATAAAGCTCCTCTAAATTTAAAACAGAAGAGCTAACTTTTGCTTTTTTGATTGATCCCGTAATTTCTGGAAATGAGCTTATTACTGAGCCATCTCTTTGAATAAGAACTCTAAGAGCATCTGCTGTATCTTTCTGTCTAAGTTGAACTTCTTCAAGATCTGAGCTAGTTTTAAGATTCAAACACATTTCCTTACCAGAATCTGATTTTGCAAAATCTACTAGCATGTCTAAAACTTCAGGGAATTCTAAGTTTTCTTGTGCTCTCAAATATAAATCTTTTGCTGCTGACAAGAAATACACCTCCAAATAAGTTGGCTTTGAAATCTAAATATTTTTACTCTTTAATATCTATTGAGCTTATATCTCTAAAACCACTTGAATTTACATCAGCTTCTTTTAACAAATTATTCTGTTTAACAAATATAATTCTATACAAATAGGCAAACAGAGCAAAATATAGCATAAACATTGGAACTATAAATATATACCCGCTCAGCCAAGCATTTTCTGGCGATAATAGGAAAACTATACCAAATGCTAATGCTACAAGAACAGTAGCCAATTTACCATACCATCTTGAACTGACTATAATTCTCTTACTTAGTAAGAACATTGCTGATGCTACCATTAAAATTTCTTTGATAACTAAAGTTACCATAACCCAGATTGGCACTCTTCCTACAACTGTCAGCATAACTGCTGTAACAGTATGTAGAACTTTATCTACCATTGGATCTAATAGTTTACCTACATCTGATACCTGGTTAAACCTACGAGCAACATAACCATCTAAGAAATCCGTTGCCCAAATTCCTGCAAACAATACAACACTAAGTGTTGAGAATCCTTTTGTTCTGTAAATTTCATATCCTAAAAACGGTATCGCCAAAAGTCTAATCAACGATATTAAGTTGGGAACAGTAATTTGTTTTTTCCAATCAATTTTATTTATATTTTCTGTCAAGACATACTCCCCCAAACAATGTATTAATCTTGTTTATACTCATATTAAATACAATATGAATGGTCATTAAATAGCAATGTATCCTGCTATATCATAAATTTTCTTATTAAGTACTTTCTTAGACGCTAAACCTTCTTCAATATCAATGTCTACGATTTGACCACCTTTAACACCGATGATTCTATTCATATTATCTTCATTAATACAATCAATTGCAGTTGCTCCCATCAAGGATGCTGTATAACGGTCTCTAACAGTTGGACTACCACCTCTTTGCATGTGTCCTAGCACCGTAGCTCTTGATTCGATACCAGTTTCATCTTGAATTCTTTGAGCAATTTCTTCAGCATTGCCTGCACCTTCTGCTACTAATACTACATAATGGTTTTTACCAGCATTTCTGCAGTATAATAATCTACGAACTACATCTTGGTTGAATTCCCATTCAATTTCAGGTACTAAAATAACTTCTGCACCCGTAGAGATTCCTGCTTCTAGCGCTAAGTAACCAGCATTTCTACCCATAACTTCAACAACACTACAGCGTTCATGTGATGAAGCTGTATCTTTGATCTTGTCAATTGCTTCCATTGCTGTATTAAGTGCTGTATCGAAACCTACTGTATACTCTGTACAATTAATATCATTATCAATGGTACCAGGAATACAAATAACAGGAACACCTAATCTTGTTAATGCTTGAGCACCTTGGAATGTTCCATCTCCACCAATAACTACTAATGCATCAATACCAAAAACATCCATCATATTTTTAGCTTTCTTTTGACCTTCTAGAGTCTTGAAAGTATCACTTCTGGCTGTCATCAAAAATGTACCACCACGTTGCAATATTCCTGAAACATCTTTTGTTTCAAGTCTTTCAATATCACCACGCCACAATCCATGAAATCCACGTCTCACACCGTACATGCCATATCCAAAAGATAAACCTGCTCTTACAACAGCTCTAACAATTGCGTTCATTCCAGGAGCATCACCACCACTAGTTAGAACGCCAATATTCTTAATTTTTGGATTCATTTTTGATTCGTCTGCCATCTTGTTCCTCCCTTTATGCATTAGCACTTCATACATTTTATTAAACTTTTATACAAATTACTAGTATCAAGTATTATTTTATTAGTAGATTAAATCATGTTTAAAAACATATAAAATTTTAACCTATTATATATAATTATTTACTATTATATTAAGTGATTTTAAATATCTATCCAAAGACTGTTTACTCCAAACACTGATGTTAAGTTATAAAGAAAATCAGGATGTAAGGAAACTTTCATTTCGCTTGAAACTGCACGATCAATGCCTTGATCTTCTATATAAATAAATAGACTTGTGTTACCATGATAATCTTTTGCAAGACTATGAATAAATCTTACATCTTCCTGGGTTTTAACTCGAATATAAAGTTTGCTTCCAATCTGCTCTTCAACTGCACAATCAACTTCAAGGACAATTGATTCTCTTGAATTAGTAGCATTAGCTTCAGTCGACATATTTGTTTTTGCGTCAACTGAATTGGTAATTTTATCTTCAACTTTATCTTTATTTACAGCATCTGATTTTTCAATTTTATTTTTATAATTTTTGCCATTATTGATATTCTTGTCCAAATTAATAAATCTACTGCCTTCATCTAGAGGAATCTCATCTTTTGGCAAAGCCTCCGCATACTCCAATATCACATTATTAGGGAAATCATCTTTTTGACTAATCTTACCGTATAAGATTATTACCTCCCCCTCACGAAGTATTGTGTTGAACTTAACATATGCCTTAGGGAAAACTACTAACTCAAAACTACCATTAAGATCTTCTAACTCTAAGAAGCACATTAATTCTTGTTTCTTAGTAGTTACATTTCTCTTCTTGTTAATTATTCCAGCCATAAATACTGGCTCACCATCATAATGTTTCACTTCAGTTTGCAATAAGCTATCTGCCTCATTCATAGATTCAGTCGAATCTGTATCAGGATTAAGTTCTAGAGAATTCATCACCGACCTATGCCCTAGTCTTTTTGCATATTCTTCTAGCGGATGACCAGAAATATATACGCCTAACATTTCTTTCTCTTTACCTAATAAATCCGTCTTACTATATTCAGGCACATCCAAATATGTAGGTGCGGCTATCTCCATGGCTTCTTCATGGCCAAAATCAAACAAAGACATCTGACTTTTCATCTGCTTATTACCCGACTGGTTTAACATATCATAATAAGGCTCCAGAGAACTCATTAAGCGTGAACGATATTCACCAAAGTCATCACAAGCTCCAGCGTATATTAAACTCTCAACAACCCTTTTACTAATACTTAGCTCATGAGCTCTCTGTAAGAAATCTCCAAAATCTTTAAACTTGCCATTACCATCTCTTTCTTCTACTAAAGTATTAATTTGTGTACTTCCAATATTCTTTATCGCACCTAAACCAATTCTAATTGCGCCTGATTCTGTAGTGAATTTTGCATAAGAGTAATTTACATTTGGTGGTAAAACTTCTATGCCCATTGCTTTACATACATTTAAATAATTCTCAGCTTGACCCAGGTCTCCTAAGAATGAGTTAAGCATAGCTGCCATAAATTCTAACGGATAATAATATTTCAGCCATGCTGTTTGGTAAGCTACCATTGCATATGCTGCAGCGTGGCTTTTGTTAAATGCGTACCCAGCAAAAGCTTGTAATTCTTTAAAAATCTTTTTACCTATCTGTTCAGGCACTCCACGTTTAATACAACCATCTATTGGTCTACCTTTTTCATCTTCACCACCATATAAAAATAGCTCTTCATAAGATGCCATCAGGGCAGGATTTTTGTCACCCATGGCACGTCTAAGGATATCTGCTTGACCCATACTAAAACCTGCAAGCTTCTGGACTATCTGCATAACTTGCTCTTGATAAACAATAACTCCATAGGTAACATCTAATATTGACTCGAGCATTGGGTGGTCATAATGAGTTTTGCTATTATCATGACGTGACTCAACATATTGTGGGATATTCTCCATTGGTCCCGGTCTATATAAAGCTATACCTGCAATAATATCTTCAAAGTTCTCAGGTTGAAGCTCTTGCATAAAGCTGGTCATACCTGCGCTTTCAAGTTGGAAAACCCCTGCAGTGTCTCCTTGGCTAATCATGCGATAAATGTTTTGATCATCTAGTGCCATATTATCGAAATCGATATCTTCATTCTTATTAGCTCTTGCCATATCTCTAGTATCTCGTAAAACTGTTAAAGTTCTAAGGCCAAGAAAGTCAAACTTGAGTAAGCCTAAACTCTCTATAGTTTTCTTATCATATTGTTCTACTATGGCTTCATCATTTCTGGCGAGAGGAGCAACATCTGTAATATCAATACCTGAAATAATTACACCTGCAGCATGAGTCGATGTATGTCTTGGCATTCCTTCAAATTTTCTAGCGATGTCATAAACTTCTTTAGTTGTATCATCCGTGTCATATCTTTCTTTCAATTCCGGATTTAGTTTCAGAGCTTTCTCTAAAGTTATATCCAAAGTCTTGGGTATCATTTTGGAGATACTGTCAGATATAGCATAAGGAACCTCCATAACTCTAGCGACATCACGTACAGCTGTTTTGGCACCTAGTGTACCAAAGGTTATAACCTGACAAACTTGAGATTCACCATATTTATCATAGACATAATTAATTACCTCTTGTCTTCTCTCATAACAAAAGTCGACGTCAAAGTCAGGCATGCTAACTCTATCAACATTTAAGAATCTCTCAAAAAGCAAACTATATTCCATTGGATCAATACTGGTTATTCCAATAGCGTATGCGACCAAAGATCCAGCACCAGAACCACGGCCTGGTCCTACCATTATTTCATTGGCTTTTGCGTAATTTATGTAATCCCAAACGATTAAGTAATAATCTGTATAACCCATGGTGGTTATGACATTTAACTCATAATCAAGTCTTTCTTGATACTTTTCCCAAGAATACTCAGAATCTTCTCTGTATTTTTTCTTCATATTTTCGTAGGCTAAATCATGCAAAAAGCTAACTGAATCTTGCCCATTCTCAGGTTTGTACACAGGCAAGTGGATAGTATCGAAATCAAACTCTATCTTACAACGTTCAGCAATCTTAGAGGTATTCTCGATAGCTTCAGTAAATTCTGGCAAAGTAGCTCGCATCTCGGCTTCAGATTTAACAAAGTGCTCATCTGTATCAAATTTCATTCTCTTAGGGTCGCTAAGTGTTGTACCAGTCTGCATAGCTAAAAGAATTTCATGAGTCTCTGCTTCATCCCTAAATAGATAGTGACTGTCATTTGTCGCTACTAAAGGTATACCCGTATCTTCACTAAGTTGTTTGCTTAGTTTATTTACTTTTTTTTGTAATTCCATACCATGCGCTTGAACTTCTAGGAAGAAATTACCTTCGCCAAAAATGTCAAGATAAAGCAAAGCTTTGGATTTTGCCAGTTCATAGTTATCCTCAATCAGTGCACTTGCTACTTCACCGGAAAGACAGCCTGAAAGAGCTATTATTCCCTCTGAATGTTTCTGCAGTACTTCGTAATCAACACGCGGTTTGTAGTAATAACCATCAATCCAACCTTGAGATACAATCTTGTTTAGGTTCTTTAAGCCCTCATTATTTTCAGCTAAAATCACCAAGTGATTATAGCCATGACCTTTAACATCTCTATTGGTTCTGCCTTCAGGTGCTACGTATATTTCACAACCTATAATTGGTTTAATACCATTTTTTTTCATTACACGATAAAATTCTACGGCACCATACATATTTCCATGATCAGTTATCGCACATGAGTCCATACCGAGCTCTTTTAAGCGCTCAGCAAGTTTATCTATTCTGGTAGCTCCGTCTAATAAGCTATATTCTGTATGCAAATGCAAATGTGTAAAAGCCATCTATACCTCACTCAGTCATATATTAAAATTATTATTTTCTTGCCATTGCTCCACGAGCATAAATTAATAAATCTCTTAACTCTGCAGCATTTTCAAATTCTAAGGAAGCTGCAGCTTGACGCATCTCTTCTTCTAAGCGTTCAATAAGTTTTTGTAGATCAGGAGATGACATTTTGTCAATCTTAGCCTGCATACTATCTGAATCTTTACCAATTTCAAGATTAACAGACAAATCTTCAGTATTAACAATCTCCTCAAAGGTATCCAGGGTATTCTTAATTTCTTTCTTAATAGTCTGAGGAGTGATATTGTGTTCCTTATTGTAAGCTTCTTGAATCTCTCTTCTTCTGTTCGTCTCTTGTACAGCAGCAAACATGGAGTCTGTAATTTTGTCACCATACATAATAACTTTACCATTAACGTTACGAGCTGCTCTTCCAATAATCTGGATAAGCGATGTCGTAGATCTTAAGAACCCTTCTTTGTCTGCGTCTAAAATTGCTATGAGTGACACTTCAGGTAAGTCAAGGCCCTCACGCAACAGATTAATTCCGACAATAACATCTATTTTACCACTACGTAGATTCCTTAAAATTTCCAAACGCTCATCATTGACAACATCTGAGTGTAGATATTGAACCTTAATACCATTTTCTTGCAAGAAATCTGTAAAGTCCTCTGCCATTCTCTTAGTTAAAGTCATGATCAATGCTCGTTCTCCTCGGGCAATTGTAGCTTTAATTTCCCCTAACAAGTCCTCAATTTGTCCAGAAATTGGTCTAATAGAAATTTCTGGATCAACAAGTCCTGTCGGTCTAATAATTTGCTCAACCATTTGACTTGAATGAGCTCTCTCATATTTCCCAGGAGTCGCACTAACATAAATTGCTTGGTTAATCTTAGGGAAAAACTCCTCCGCAGTTAAAGGCCTATTATCATAGGCTGAAGGTAGCCTGAAACCAAAATCTACTAGAGAATTTTTACGACTTCTATCTCCTGCAGCCATTCCACCAATCTGAGGAATAGTAACATGTGACTCATCAATCATTAATAGAAAATCATCGGGGAAAAAGTCAATTAAAGTATTTGGCGGATCTCCGGCTTTTCTTTCACTAAAGTGTCTGGAATAGTTCTCTATTCCTTTAACAAAGCCTGTCTCCTCTAACATTTCAATATCATAACGAGTTCTTTGTTCTAACCTATACGCTTCAACGATTTTACCTTCATCTCTTAGTTCAGTAAGTCTATCTTCGAGTTCAGTTTCAATACGTTTAATAGCTTTTTGTGTTGTTGCTTCAGTAGTGGCATAATGACTTGCTGGAGTAATAGATTCATAATGTCTAGCCAAGAGCACTTTATTACTCAATCTATCCATTTCTAACATCTGGTCTATCTCATCACCAAAGAAGGAAACTCTTAAGAAAGTATTTTCGTAGTTAACTGGGTGAATATCAACTGTATCTCCTTTTACTCTAAAAGTACCACGGAGCAGCTCATAATCATTACGTGAATATTGTAGTCTTACTAACTCTGCTATAAGCTCATCTCTATCGATACGCATTCCCGAACGTAAATGCAACATAAGTTCGCTATAATCCTTTGGATTACCCAAACCATATATACAGGATACTGAAGCGACTACAATAACGTCTCTACGTTCGAGCAAAGAAGCTGTTGCTGAATGTCGCATTCTATCTATCTCGTCATTGATGGATGAATCTTTTTCTATATATGTGTCAGTGCCTGGGATATAAGCTTCAGGTTGATAATAGTCATAGTAACTAACGAAATATTCTACTGCATTGTTTGGGAAAAATGTTCTAAACTCTTCTGTCAATTGTCCTGCTAAAGTCTTGTTCTGTGCAATTACTAAAGTAGGTTTTTGGACACGTTCAATGACATTAGCCATGGTAAAAGTCTTACCAGAGCCAGTAACTCCCATAAGGGTTTGCTCGTGGTCTCCTCTATTAATCCCCTCAACCAAACGGTTAATTGCTTCTGGCTGATCACCTGTTGGTTTAAACTCTGAGTTCAAAACAAATTTATTATTTTGATAATCTTTACTGTAAAAATCTTTTTTCCTTGACAAAATAAATTTCTCCCTGAGTTAAATTACTAAACAACCACTGATTTGTTTACTAAATTCATCTTATTTATAACTAAACTTATCTTAAAGCTTATTCAAACCTAGCTTTAATAATCACTAATATTCATTATAGTATAATCAAATTAATAATATGAAAGATTAGAGGTATTACCATTTTATCTAATTATAAACAAATAGTTATATGAGTGGTCCCGTTGGTGGTGATCAACAAATTGGAGCTAATATTGCAGAAGGCGATATCGATATCTTAATATTCTTCTGGGATCCAATGGAAATTCAACCTCATGACCCCGATGTTAAAGCTCTTCAACGTTTAGCAGTCTTGCACGATTGTGTTATTGCAACTAATAGGGCTACCTCTGTTTTTGTCTTCAGCTCTCCATATCTTAACCAACGTTACGAAAGAAAAGCTATTGATGTTGGTGCTAACCTCCGCCGTAGAGTTGACGAATTTTTGCATGTAGATGATTATTTTATCTAGGTAAATTTAGTCCCAGCTATCTTTAATATTCTAATTTATAGTACCTTACAGTAAATTTGGTCTCTCCAGCTTTGCTATGCAAAAATATCCTGCCATTATTCGCCTCAGCTATCATTTTGCAGATATTCAGACCTAGACCATAACTTGAATCTGCTGAGGATATTTTATAGAATCTTTCAAATAACTTATCTTTAGCATAAGCAGGTATCTCCTCAGATTCATTGACTACTGCTACCTCCAGATATGTTGGACTATCTTTGGCTATAATCTGCACTTCTGGACCAGTTGAATTTTCTAAGGCATTTTTAACTAAATTAATATATAGCTCTTTCTCCCATTTAGGATCTCCAGTATAAATTGTATTACCCACATTTATATCGATATCTATATTTCTTGCTTTGCTAATAGGAGCTAAAAGTGTTTTAACTTCACTCAGCAATTTCTCAAGCTTAATTTCTTCACTCTTAAACTCAACTGTACCTGATTCAAGTGCAGCAATATTCAAAAGCATGAGAACCAAGTTTGTAATTGCAGCTATTTCAGTTTGTAAATAATCTATTAATTCATTTTTTGCACTTCTATCTATCTCTGGATCTTTGAGATTATCAATAATTAATTGTATAGAAGTTATAGGGGTTTTAATCTGATGTGATATATCCTCTAGAGTCTTCTTAAGGAATTTTTGGCTAGTTTTAGCATTTTCAGCCTCTTCTCTCAGTTTTACTGTCAGCTTGTATAGTTCATTTTCAAGTATGGCAAAGTCTTCTTCCTTAGTACTTAATCTAATGTCATAAATACCTTGGTTAATCTTTTCCATCTGTGTAATAAAACGTTGAATTTGTCTTTTCTGACTTATAGAGGTAAACATAAGGTATAGTCCTATTAATGTTGTTACTCCTACAACAAAGAGTATCATAATTATATTAGCTTGATTTCTTGAATTATTAAAATCTAATATACCAGCAGATCCAACTATTCCATATTCGCTTAAATCTAGCTTCTCTTGGGTATTTGCAGCTTTTATTAGTTGACCTACATTCACGTCTGGATTAGTCTTTTTGACTTCACTAAGAATTTTATGCACAGCTTGGTTGGCTTCTTCCTGAAAGCTTGACTTTATCTCCCTAACAGTAAAAATAGAGAGAATGAATATTAAGACAACTATTAATAATGCTAAAACTTTATTATTCCTCATTTAACGCATAACCTACATGTTTAATAGTTTTTAATTCTTTTAAATCTAGCTTATTTCTCAATCTACTTATTGTGACTGACAAAGTATTATCATTTACAAATTCATCGTCAGCTTCCCATAACTCTAATAAGCGAATTCTTTCTAAGACTTTATTTTTGTTTTTTATGAAAATCTCAAGCAACTGATACTCACGTATAGATAAGTCCACAGGTATATCATCTTGCAAAACTACATGCTCTTTGGCATTAATTCTTATATTTTTGAAACTTAAAGCATCTGGTAGCACTTTCCTAATTCTGGCATTTAATTCTCCTAAGGTAAAAGGTTTAGTTATATAGTCATCAGCTCCCATATCAAGAGCCTTTACTATAGTTGTCTCTTCATCATTTGCTGTTAGAAAAATTATAGGTATATCTTTATATCCTTTAAATATTTCGTATAAATCAAGTCCTGAACCATCACCTAAAGATATATCTATTAGTGCTAAATCATACTTTGAAACATCAAAGTTAGCAGCCTGAGCAAATGAGCTCAAACTGCTAACTTCGTAATTCTTGCCAAGATTTAACTCAAGGCTTTTTATGATTATTTTCTGGTCTTCTACTATAAGTATTTTTTTCATATTTTTATTATATATTCTCATTTCTAATTGTTGCAATTATATTCTGAGATTTAATCTTACCTACTGAGTACTTCATGATCAAGAATATGATAATGAAAGTTGTTAGGATGCTTATTATCACAGCCAGCCATGGTACTTGGTAGCTCATAGCTTCTATGACATTTTTCATTCCAATGAATATTAAGTAGCTCGCACCAAGACCTATTGAAATTCCCCAGAACAAGGCCTTTATACCAAGTATCAAGCTTTCATAGAAACTCATTAAATTCATCTGCTTACTACTCATTCCTAGAGAGATTAGAGATGCAAATTCTGTCTGTCTTGAATAAACATTACTGCTAATTGCATTAAACACATTTGTCAAAGCTATTAAAGTCATTACTACCATGAATCCATAGGCAAATATTTGAAGTAGCAAGAGCAAATTATTAATCATCTTTTCTCTTGCTCCTATATTATCAATTCTATAGTCATTAATATTATTTTCACTTAAAAATTTATTTATATTGTCAAATGTTTGCTCATTATTTTCTGTGTCAATTACAAATGTATAGTAAGAGTAATCTATATTATCCCCAATACTTCCTTTTCTAGTAAATATGTCTATTGTAGAATCTTTAGTATATGCATCCATACCCGGCAATAATTTATTAACTTTATGTAGTTCAATATCTTTCTCAGAAATTAAATTAGGATTATTATTCTGAGCAATTTTTATTTTGCTCTCTGCCAGTTGATCAAGCATTAATATTTTATTATCCTTTGTCTTATATTGGACTTTATTAGTGAAGACAAAATTAACATTCTTATTAAGTTCATTCTCTTTTAATAATTTATCAAAGCTCTCTGCATTAACTTCATGAATTTTAGCATTTACATTAGTATCATTTGTTATCCTAAGTATTTTTTGGAAGTCTTGACTTAGATACTTGCTACTAATTACCCAATCTGAAATCTCATATATGGCATATTTTTCGTTTTCCAAAACCTCATTAACTATTCTTTTTGTTACTTCAAGATCTTCTTGATATAGCTTCTTATCGTCAAGCTTTGGATCTGACTTATGTGCACTTGCATAGTGAGATAACTTGTAATTCGTCTCATGTTCAACAGTATTTGCTCCGTAAATCATTGAACCAGCAAAGTAGTTTATAACAATGAATATTGCTACACTTAAAGATAAAGACACTATTGTAGCTCTATACTTTTTCTTATTTCTTTTTATATTTTTCTTGGCAATTGAACCACTCACTCCAAGAAGTTTATCAGTTAATTTGGATGTTTTAACTGTTTTGGCATTGAGTTTCACATCTTTAACAGAGCGAATAGCTTCAATAGGACTTAATTTAATTGATCTTCTAGCAATTAGTATTGTAGACAAGTAAATTGTTATTACTGTTAATCCTAAAGTTATAGCAAGCGCTTGCCAAGATAATACAAATTCAAAACTTACATTAGCCGCCTCCGCTCCTAGAGCATCCATTGTCAAGACATCTACTACTTTAGAAAGTATAAATGACGCTATTACTCCAAGTATTATTCCAAAGCAGAACCCTATTCCCCCTAATACGAAGCCTTCAAATAGAATATTCTTCTTAACTTGTTTATCTGTCGCACCTAAGCTCTTGAGAATTCCATATTGTTTTGTTTTTTCTACTATCAAGATAGAGAAACTATTTTTAATAATAGATATTGAACTTATTATAATAATTCCTAAAACCACAGAAGCTATAATAACTATTGATTTATATTGATTAAATTTCAAACCAGACCCTGAAATTGCTAGTAAGTCACTATTTCTTTCTAAGAATAAAGAAGGTTCTAAAATCGCATTCTTATAAGTATTTTCAATGTGTGCATCTATATTTTTTGGGTCTTTTAAGCTATACAAAATTTCTGTATTTCGTACCATATCACCAAATTCAGGTGAATCTATAGTGAACGCACTGTAGCCTGGTTCAGAAAATGACTCTACCATGGTATTTGGTCTTTGAATTATACCTACAATCTTAAACTGCTTTGCTTTTGTATTTTCAAGGTTTTCTGCTTTGTTATAACCATGACTCAATTCAATCAACTCTAATAATTCTAACTTTTTTAGATCTTGAGTATTTATCTGGCTTAAGTCTTCTTGAGATAGTCTCCTACTTCCTAAGTCCAAATTAATTGTCTTATCAATTTGTAGTTCTTCTATATTACCTTTGTAATTATTGATTAATTCTTTTGACAAAACTATCTCATTAGAATTTTCCGGAAGTCTACCACTTATTAATTTTAAATTATTATCAACTAAACCAGCTTTATCCGTAGCAATTACCCTTATATAAGGCATGTCTTCGTTTTTAGAATCTATCTTTGAATACCCTAAAACCTTATTAACAAGTAGCTCATCCACATCGACATTTGCTTCTAATTTATCTTTATACTCATCTCCCAATACATTTAGCAAGTGATACTTACCACTCATATCTTTAACTATATCTTCTATCGTTTTTCTAACGGAAAAAAGCATAGTCAAAACCGTAAACATCAAAGCTACTGACAAGCAAATTCCTATAATAGTAGCAATTGATTTTTTCTTATTTAATTTAATATTTTTAATTGTTAATTCATTTAATAATTTCATAAATCCACCTTGAATTTTCAATATTATTTACTTATCTAATCTTTTAACACACTATAACTATTTTCTAAAATCAGACTTTATTTGCCCGTCTTCAATTTCAATAATTCTATCGGCAACATTTGCTACTTCAAGGTTATGCGTTATTAAAATTATTGTTTGCTTATATGTCTTGTTATATTGTTTCAGCAAATTAACTATCTCTTCACTTGCTTGACTATCTAAGTTGCCTGTTGGTTCATCAGCCAGCAGAATGCTTGGTCTATTAATTAAAGCTCTTCCTATAGAAGTTCTTTGTTGTTCACCACCAGAGAGTTGGTTAGGTAAGTGATTTCTTCTTTCTGATAAGCCTAAAATCTTCAGCATTTCATTCATATCTTCTTTTGTTACTGTTTGGCCATCTAATCTTTTTGATATGCTAATATTTTCTTCCACCGTTAATGTTGGAATTAAATTATAGAATTGATAAACCAAACCGACTTGTCTGCGTCTATAAACTGCTAATTCATCACTAGATAATTTAGAAATATTTTGTCCATCAACAATAATTTCTCCACTATCTGGTCTATCTACTCCTCCTAATAAGTGTAATAAAGTAGATTTACCAGATCCTGACGCACCTACTATTGCCAAAAACTCTCCTTTCTCGACGGAGAAACTAATATTATTACATGCTTTAACTGCACTCGCAGCTTTACCATATGTTTTACTCAAATTCTTAACTGTTAAAATTTCCATTGCGATACCTCTTTTATATTTATTATTTATATGGCTATTCTAGCAAGTCAAACTTACAGTAAAGTGACAAGAAAAAATCTCTTCTATTTTGAAGAGATTTTCTAAATAAAATCTTAATGATTAGCACTAGAACCAAATAGTATCGTAATTAATAGGAGCATAAAAATTCTTTTCTAATTCTTCTCTGCTGCTATTCTTATTGCCTAAAACCCACATAGCTTTCGCAAAAACTGCTTCAGGTGTCATATCATATGACTCTAAAAAATTTGTCTGAGACTTAATCTTGTTACCTACTTCGTAAATGCTCATATTGCTTCCTTCTTTTGCAACCTGAGTAGCCATGATAATTAATTTATCTGGATATCTCTGACAAAGCTCAATAAATTCGTCATTAATACCTTCTGGAATACCACCTACGCCAAAGCTTTCAAAAATCAAGCCATCATACTTCTCAAAAAGATATTTCAATATATCTGGACTAATTCCTGGAGTTAACTTAAGTAAATAAACATTTGTATCAAGATTTGTATAAAACTTAACCTCACCCTCATATTTTTCAGCTTTGATGTATCTCATTATTTTATTATCCTGAATTAAAGCTAGATAAGGGAAATTTATACTAGAAAAAGCGTTATAACTCTTTGATCTTGTCTTCTTAGCTCTAGTACCTGCGATTACCATCGAAGCAAATACTATAGTTACTCCTTCTGATTCATCATCAACTGCATAAATAATACTATCTCTTAAATTAGCTTTTGCATCTGTTACATCTAAATTAATAGGCTTTTGAGATCCTGTAATAACAATAGGTTTCCTAGAATTTTGGATCATGTAAGATAAGGCTGCAGCTGTATAAGCCATAGTATCTGTACCATGAGTTATTACAAAAGCATCATATTTCGAATAAACCTTTTTAATATACTCAGCAATAATTTGCCAATGTTCTGGGCCAATATTTGTACTATCTAAATCTAACAACTGCTGGAAATCTAAATCAGCATAGTCTTGCACTTCAGAAATATATTGGATTAATTTCTTTGGGTCTATCCCCGGTTTCAAGCCATTTTCTGACTGCACTGATGCTATAGTGCCTCCTGTTGCCAGTAAAAGAACTTTTTTTCTTTTTATATTTCCTATCGCCATACCAAAAATTCCTCCTGTTACTAAATATATTTTATATCATTTCATACTTACTTCACATTGCTGGATTATTATTTAATTGTAGTTTTTTTGATATACAGTCCTCCAAAATGTATAGTAAAGCCCCGATTTGCTCCTTTGCTCGGGGTTTTATTTTATGTTTATGTAAAAAAGGGGGGGG
Organism: uncultured Fastidiosipila sp.; assembly: GCA_963510375.1. GTDB lineage: Bacteria > Bacillota > Clostridia > Saccharofermentanales > Fastidiosipilaceae > Fastidiosipila. The sequence goes on along the minus strand of CAUPES010000001.1, from coordinate 39,370 downwards.
CTATCTGATTCATGATTTGCCCCCTTAATAAAATCAAAAATATATTTTCTACTTTCGCCAGCAATCCTAATTTTGCTTAGCACCTAAATTTTTAACTAGTACATCAAGAATCTCAGCATTCTTAGTCTCGATTTCTTCACTACTTAAAGTATGATCTGGCGCAGATAATTCGTATCTTAATAAAATACTTTTCTCGTCTTTTGCCATTTCTGCACTACGATAAATTTCTAGAAATTCTAATCCTTGAACTAGTGGCTCTACCAATTCAGCAATTTCAGACCATTTAACTTCATCTTTTACCCAGATATTCAAGTCTTGAGTTACTACTTGATATTGGCTCAAACTTTCATAAGAGTTTGTCCTAGAATCTAAGCTTTCAATATGATCTAAATCAAACTCAGCGATTACTACGTAATGATTTTTAACACCACTATTCTTCGCTGTTTTTGGAGAAATCATACCTAAGTCACCAATAATTTCTCCATCATTGTCCAAGATATTTAACCAAACTTTCGGATCTGCCCAAGTAGGTTTTTCTTCTTGAGTGAATGAAATTCCTGTACAGTGATTATATCTAGCCATTGATTCTAAACTACCTTTAACATCACGGAACAATAGCTCTGGAGAATCTCCAGCTGCTAATAATCCTAAGTAGTTCTTCTGTTCAGGAAGTACTTCTTCTGGACTGGACGGTGTTCTATAACCTTTGGCAAACACTTGAGCTTGTTCAAAAATCTTGAATTCTGATTTATATCTTAGGTTTTTAACAGCAGCTTCTAGTAATCCTGGGACTAAACTTCCTCTTAATTTAGATTGAGTAGGACTTGGTGCATCTTGTAACTCTAACCATTCACTTGCATCTATACCTGCTGCTTCTATATAGTGACTATCTATCCATGGATATGTATAGATTTCTTGGAAACCACAACGTATAGCAAAATACTTATGCAAGTTATGATTTAGATTAACTTCTCTTTGGTTAACTGCTGCTTCTAATTTAACGTTTGGTGCAATTAAGCTAAAGTTCTCGTAACCAATCATTCTAGCTATTTCTTCGAGAATATCAGCTGCCATTTGAATATCACCTGTAGATCTCCAAACTGGTGCTAATACAGTAAACTCGCTCTCATTTTCATTAATAATTTCAAAACCTAATGGCTCAAGACTATCATGAATCTCTTGGCTAGTAATTTCACGACCAATTCTTACGTTGAGATAATCATATTTAACTGTGATCTCATTACGTTCAGTCTCATGTTGTTTTGCTTGACCTTTCGCAATGACTTTTGCTTCTGGCAAAAGTTTATTTAACAGGTGGAAGGCAAGATTTTTTGCATCTTCCATTCTAGCAGTATCAATATTTTTCTCATATCGACTAGATGAATCTGTTCTAACATTGTGTCTCTTAGAAGTTTTTCTAACTGCCAATGGACTAAATGAAGCAATTTCTAACAGCATGCTATCTGTATCTCCTAAAATTGAGTCTTGCTTACCACCCATAACTCCCCCAAGAGCTAAAGGTTTCTTACCATCAGCAATTACTACATCTTCAGGATCTAAATCAAGAATAGTGCCATCTAATAATTCAAGTTTCTCATCTGAATTGGCATCTCTTACAAGTATTCCTGATTCAACATGTTTGTAGTCAAAACCATGTGTTGGTTGACCAGTGGTTAACATAACATAATTTGTTATATCTACTAAATTATTCTTTGGGTTTACATCGACTGACCAAAGTCTAATTCTTATATCTAGAGGAGATTTTTCTACTTTGACATTGTCGATTACGTAAGCTGAATAAGCATTACAATTTTTTGTGCTTATTTCTACAGGATATTTTTCTAAATTATCTGTAACTTCAAAAGATTCTAATGATTTCAGTTTAGTATTATAAATAGCAGCTAACTCTCTTGCTATACCATAGTGTCCCCAAAGATCTGGTCTATGGGTCATTGATTTATTATCAATTTCAATTATGTAATCATCTAGGCCAATTGCATCTGCAATGTTTACACCAGGTTGTGCCTTTTCTAGATCAGACAAATCCATAATATCGTGCTCAGCAGCTGGGAATAGTACTTCTAGGTCAAGCTCATTAGCTCCACAGATCATACCCTCACTCAAGACACCTCTTAGTTTGGTACTTTTAATCTCTACAGCTTCGCCTTGACCATGCCAACGTACCATAGCTCCAGGTACTGAAACAGCTACTTTTTGTCCTATAAATAAATTTTGTCCGCCACAAACTATTTGAAGATCTCTTGCTCCACCAACGTTAACTATACACACCCATAAAGTATCAGCATTTTCATGTTTCTCAATACTTAGAATTTCACCTACTACAATTCCAGAAAATCTGTCTCTAAGGCTCTCGACATCTTCAACTTCTACAGTACGCATAGTAAGATCGTAGGCTAAGTCTTCAATGCTCAAATCTTCTGGTAACTCTACATAGTCTTTTAACCAATTCAATGATACTTTCATGATTCACCTCTTCTCTTACTATTTATATTGTTCTAAGAATCTTAAATCTGTACTGTGGAACAGTCTGACATCATCAATACCGTACCTCATCATAACTAATCTATCTAACCCGATATTAATGTAAAAACCTGACCACTCTTCTGGATCAAGACCTGCTGCTCGTAATACATTGGGATGAGGAACACCACCAGGCATGACTTCTAACCAACCCACTTGGTTGCACACAGAGCATCCCTTACCTACACAAACTTGACATTGCATATCAATCTCAAAGCCTGGTTCAACGAATGGGAAATATCCAGCTCTCATTCTAACTGGTACATGATGTCCAAATACTTTTTCTAATATAGTTTCAATTAATAATTTACCGGAGGCAAAGGAGAAGCCTTTATCAACAATCAAAGCTTCATATTGGAAAAAAGCTCTTTCGTGTCTAGCATCTGTAGTTTCATTTCTAAACACTTGTCCAGGATAAACAAATCTTGCAGGAGCACCATTTGCTTGTAAATAACGCACTGAAGCTCCAGTTAAGTGAGGTCTTAAACATAAACGTTTACTTGCTTTTTCATAATCTTCTGTTTGCAATTCTTCTAACGTAGCACCTGGTTTAAGCCAATATGTATCCATAGATTCTCTTGCTGGATGCTCTTGAGGAAAGTTCAGATTATCAAAAGCATATTGTTCACTTGTAATATCATCTTCAGAGAACAACTCAAAATTTAAAGATAAAAATGCATCATTTAAATCATATGCCATTTGTGTGATTGGATGTAAACTTGCTGCTTGTATTTGAGTTCCTGGCAAAGATACGTCAAATTCGGTTTCAATGTATGAACTATTCTCCAAAATTTCAACTTCTTTAGAATCTAAACTAGCTTGAATACTATCTTTAACTTCATTTCCTAGTTTACCAAGCAAAGGGCGCTCATCGGCTGAAGCTTTTCCAATAGATTTCAAAATTACACTTAATGTTCCTTTTTTGCCAAGAAATTTCTGTTTAAGCTCTTGCAACTTAGAATTAGTTTGAGCTTCATTAATTGCTGCAACTGCTTCTTTCAATAAACTTTCAAGTTCTTGTTGTAACATCAATAACTCCTCTTTTCATGATTACTTTTATTAATTTAAATTGACCTTTAGATATTATAGCCCAACATTATATAATCTTTTGATTTTTTTACAAAAAGAAAGTGCTCCATTTGGTGTAATTACCACATTTATTGGAGCACTTCCATTAATTTAATCTAATTCTCAGTCAGTTAACTATTAATTTTCTGACCTCTTACGCATAACTGTTATCACACTTGCTAATCCTAAAGTTACTACAGCTAAAGGAATATAGTATGCATTAACACCAGTCTTTGCAGGGCTTGTCTTCATACCAGCTTTGCTTGTTGCTTTAGTTGCGTTACTTGTACTCGCAGTAGTGTTATTAGATGCAATCTTTTCTGCAGAGAATATGAACTTAGAAAAACCATCAGTTTCAAATTCAACTTGTCTACCTCTAACTTTGGTCTCTAGATTTTCACTCATACCGTTATCTTTAATGTGTTTCAAGCTTAACTTCTCATTTGCTTCTAGGTCAAATCCTATTGTTATTTCAAGTCTAAGTTTAGCTCTTGGTTGAACAGCTTTGCCATTTTCATCAAGCAATTTAATATTGAATACTTCTTTTTTATCAGAAGATTCTAGTTTCTCTGCCCATATAGTATAACCATTATGTTTTGCCTCATCATTCAAAATTAATATATCTTTGAATGGAGAATTTTCATTAATTCTTAGAGGGCTTGTTGTAGGTTTACTATCCTTTTCTTTCGGACCTTGCGCACCTGGATTTTGTACCTCTGGACTTTCTGGCTTGTCAGGTTTACTCGTATCAGGTTTCTCATCTGGTTTTTTATCTTCAGGTTTTTCCTCACCAGGCTTTATCTCTGGGTCAGAACCTAAATCCTTAAAATTAAGTGATTTCCTTGCTTCATTAAGTTCTGATGTTGCTTTTTCAATTTGTTCTTGTGTCAAGCCGTCTAGCTCATTTAACATCTTAGCTTCTGCCAATTTATTTTTAAATTCATTTAAGTTCTCATCTTCTTTGGCTTTACTTAGATCTATTTCTTCTGCTTCTTTAATAGCTTTTTGTAAACCTTCTTTATCAACTTTATCGGCATCATCTGCAGATTTTAGTTTAAGATTATTTATAGCCTTTTGTAGGTTTTCCTCTGCTTGATCTACATCTTCTTGAGATGCATATTTTTCAGCTAATAATTCTTTAGCTTTTGTCTCTGCAGCCTTTAAATCTGCTATTGACTGTTCAGTCTTGTCACTTAGATCCAAAGTATCCAGCATAGTAACTAAATAGCTTAACTTTTCCTTGTCAGCTTCAGTCTTTTCTACTAAAGCTTCTATAGCCTTTTGCAACTTCTCCTGAGTATCACTTACTTGACTCTTTGTTGCACTTTCATCGGAGAAAATTTTCTCAGCGTTTTCTAAAGCTGCTAGCAACTCTGCCTTACTAGCATCAGTCCACTTAACATCTTCTGTTTCAGTTTTAGCAGTTTTTATCAATGCCTCTAATGCTGATTTATCTACTGTTGTATCACGTTGTCCTAACAAACGAATTTCAGAAAGAGCAAGTGATCTATAGGTATCATTTGATACAACTCCATTGATCTTCAACTTCCAAATTCTATGCTCCTGTACCTGATCAAAAATTTTCGTAATTTCTTTTAAATGTCCTGAATCAGTAAAACTATAAATTTTTTCCCAATTATCGTCATTTTCTAGATACTCACGGTTTGAAAGTTTACTTGCATCAGGATTAGCTTCTTTTAATGCCAAAAGTTCTCCTGATTTAGCATTCATATCTTTTAACATATATTCATTAGCCTTAGTAGCATTCCAAATCTCAAGTTTTTTGACTTGAGCACCTTCTCCTAAGTCAAAAGCAATCCAGAATGGTTTCTCTTCTATTTTCTTAGCATCATAGATAAATATACCATCTCCGTAATCATTTAATTTATTATCAAACAAGTGAGGGCCATACTCTCTCAACTCATCATTGCGCATTGGAGCACCTAATATTTTAGCATTTTCAGCTAAGTTAAGCATAATTTCCTTTTCTGCACCAATTATATATTTTAGTTCATGAACTACTTTATTGTTATCGTCAAAGTAGACTACCTTGTATGTTTCTTCTTCTTTATTATTAATTATTGGAGTACCAGAATTTCTAGTGTCTGAGTACATTTGATTATCATGAGTAGTAATTACGGCATTGAATTTTGATACATCAAACTTGAATTGATCAAAAGTCAAATCTTTTGCTAGAAATTCAATTCCATTAACACTTTCTTTCTTGAGAGCATTAAAATCATCTTCATTTCTAATAACTCTACCTGCAGAGGTTTCTTGAATTTCAAGATATTTAAATACACTATTTGCCTCTGAATCTTTTTCAACTTCAATCTTTTTCGCCAATAGCTCTGGATTAAAGTAAGATCTTGGTCTCTGATTTCCAAATAATGTTAAGGAAGAAACATCTCCAGCAGTGTTGTTCTTAACTTTCTCTATTAAAGCATCTAAAACTTCTCTGTTCTTACTGCCTTCATGGAAGTCTAATAAGTTATTACTTAAATTAAATTCTAGTAATGAATTCCACTCTTCTACTCCAGAGAGTTCTAATGTTTCAATATTTAATCCTGATAAATCTAGCTTTTCTAAAGAGTTAAGCCCACTTAATTTAAGTTTATTAAGCACCTTCTCATTTTTGCTCTTTGGAATTGCATTAGCAATATTATGAGGCAACAAGTCTTTATTAATTTCTTTGATCTTGTTTAGTCCATTTAGACTTAGACTTTTTACATTTTGCATTAATTCTAAACCTTGGAGACTTTCAATCTCAGGGTTATTAATTTCTAAATCACCATCAAATAATCTGAATTTTCTTAGGTATGGACCTACCTTTGATTTAATTTCTTCTAATAAATGTTTGTCTGGTATATGTTGCTCAGTAAGCAAGTCATAATCTCTAGAATTTTCCATTAATTCTTTTAACTTAGCACTATTTGAGAAATCACTCTTTACGATATTATTATCACCATGAGCTACGCCATCTCTCTCGATAGCATACGAAAATACACCTGCTTTGACACCATTGTTTGGTTGCCATTTGACATGTTCTTTTACTGCTCTACTATTTAAAAACTCTTCTCCAAAACCTGGTACATCGAACCATTGATTGCCCTTTGGAGAATTCTCTTCGTACCAAGAAAATCCAATTAAATATTGCTCAGGTTTGATATATGGTTTATATGTTTCCCAGAACTCATTAAAGTCTGCTTCTTTTTGTCCATATGCTTGCATCAAGACAAAATCAAAGCAATCACTAACTTTGGGGAACAGCTTATTGACTCTTTCGTAATTAAATCTATCTAGCTGAGTAGCTTTCATTGTAGTATCTAAAATAAATAGCTTATTATTTTTATCCAATATTTTCTTTAACTCTTTGATAATACCAGTAGCATTATTAATGTCTGTGTCGCTCAAAAGTTCTTTAAAATCGGCACTCAAAGTGTGGTGTTTTTCGTAGTCAATATCCAAACCATTTACACCATGTTGAGCAACATAAACATCATAAATTTGTTGTGCACGTTTTGCATATGTGGACTCATCTAAAGCATAATTTATAACGTCTCCAGTTTTGTCTCCCTTTAACACCATTTCAAGATTTATTGTTCTTACAACCTTTTGACCTCTTGCATTCATGGCAGGAACATAATCTTCCTTCAATGCACGCCAAAACTCTGGTTTTTCTCCACCACCTGGGAAAACAAATACTAAATTAACTTCTTTTGGAACATCTAGCATTGAATTTGGTCTACTAGGATCATGAGCTTTATCATGCCAAGATCTGTAATAACCTCCATTGATAGGCAACTGTAAGCCTTTTACACTAGTTAGAGCTCCTGCATAGTTCCCCCCCTTAGGGCTATTCTCAGCATTTACATTAAACAACGTTGCTACTAGCACTAAAGCAAACACAAATATAGAGGTTATAACCCTCATACCAACTTTTTTGCTCATTAAAATACCTCTTTTCTTGGATTGTTTTAGTCCCAATAGGAACTAATTTTCCATAATAAGTTCAATTATTTAAAATATTTATATCATAATGCACTAATCAAAACAAGAAAAAGTTTTTAACTTGTGCTAGTTATCTGAACATACATGTGCTGTTATGCAAGCAAAGAAATTTTTAAAGAAAAAGAAACCTGCCCAAAATGACAGGTTCCCATAGTTTAATCATTTTTAATCAAAATTTATTTTGGAATTATTGGCAAACTCGCTGCAGCAACACTTTGTCCAACTCTTCTCAATTTTTCGCTTGGAAGCATAACATCTAACTTATCTGCTAATTCAGGATATTCAGCTTTAATTACTTCTTGGCAAACTTCAAGGATCCTATCTCCTCCTTTACCTGAGACAACTCTTCCCATTAAGATAACATCTTCGATATTATAGAAATCCGAGTAGTATGCCAATGTGTAGCCTAGATATACACCAATACTTGTGAAAATATCATTTGCTAATTTATTATCCTCATTCATGTAACCTTGGATTACTTTGAGCTTCTCTGCTAGAGATAATGACGGATCAACATCAAGTCCAGCTCTTTCTGCTAATCTAATAGCAGCATCTTGTGAGAAATATTTACAGCCTACACCGTAATCTCCAGACCATTCATCAACTTCAGCTGTTTCTGCTAGTTGGTAGTCTACTGGTGCAAATGCCAATTCATTTAAATAACCAGTTAGGTTCATGTCCGCATCAACATAACCAACAGCTTCACTAGTACCCATCGCTATACCAAGGACTCTACCCTCTTCTAAACTCATAGCACCTGCCAAAGCTGAAACATCACCATCATTAGCTACCATGAAAGGTTTGCCTGGAGCAACTTCTTCACAAGCTCTTATATAAATATCTTCAACAGTATCTGCATAAATGTCTTCAGGTACTTGTAAGAATAATGAAGCGACTTTGGTTCTATCATTAATAAAAATACCTGCTGAAGAAATACCAATTCCATCTACTCTCGGCATCTTAGAAGCTGCTGTTCTAAATGATTCTACAATGCCATCATAATGATATTGAGGATCTGATTCTAATTTAGGGAACCAAATCACCTCTTCTGAATAAACAGTTTCACCATCTATAACTGCTGAAACTTTTCTATCTGAACCACCAGCATCAAAACCAATACGGCAACCGTGTAAATCGTTACTTGATTCTACTGGTACAAAATGAGCTTTTGGCATGTCTTCTAAATTCTTGATAACTACTTCGAATTTTTCCCCGTAAATTCTTTGCATATAATCTACATCAAATGCTCTTTCACCGGCTTCACAATATTGTTCTTTAATTCTATTAGCAACTTTATCATTACCTGCTAGATAGATCTTGAAACCACCTCTAGCCCAAATTAACTGCTTTACTAACCTACTAATATACATAACATCTGCTTCAAAATGTTCTGCATCTCCATAGATGAATGTATTCTCGACCTCTATTAAGCCATCATTTCTCTCAATTGCCACGGTGAAATTTTCTTTTGCTCCTGACAAATAAGCATCATTCCATACTTTAATAGGAATATACTCTGGCTCCAGTGGTGCCTTGAATTTGTAATCGAATTCGATTCCGTGTAAATTCATTTAAATACCTCCAAAAAATTTTACTTTAATCACTATACATTAAAAAGTAGCAAATTTCTAAACTTTTGGAACTAAGCTGTAACTCCTTTTTCCTGAAAACTCAACTCTTTCACTTCTACTTTTAATAGATATAAAGATACAATTAAGCATGTCAAATCTGATATCAGCAGAACATACCACACACTAGCTGCACCAAATATTTCTGGAATAATGAACAAAAATAAACTTATCAAAATATAACCTCTTAATAAATTAATATACATATCATACTTAGGCTTATGAACTGCTGTCATATATCCACCAATACAAATGTTAAATCCCAAAACAAGGAAGCTTAACGAAAAAATCTTTAAAACTTTAACTGAAAAATTTAAAAATTCTTGCGTATAATCTGAAATAAATACATTAACAAAAAACTCTGGTGTAATCTGAATTAAGGCAAAAAATATTATTGAAAATAATCCTACAGTCATCATCATATATTTTCTTAATCTGCCAATATTTGAATACTGCTTTGCACCATAGTGATATGCTAATAACGGTTGACTTGCCTGATTAATTGCCAGCATTGTATTAACTACAAATGTCAATATATAAGCAATTACAGAAAAACTGCCCAATCCATGTAATCCGTATAAATCACCTATTTTATTATTAAACAATAGAATAATAAATCCTGTAGAGAATTCAGCTAAACTTGCTGGAAAACCGTAAGAAAGTATTTTCATGAACATAGAGAAATCTAAATCAAATTTACTAAATTTCAGTCTAGACTTTTTCGATAAAAAGTGAATTAAATAAGCTATAGTAGGTAAAACTTGGGCTAAACCTGTAGCAATAGCTGCACCAGATATCCCCATCTGCACTTTAAAGATAAATACATAGTCTAAAACTATATTTGTAACAGCTGACCCCAACATAAATACAGTAGATAATTGTGGAAATCCATCTGCTTTTATCATAACTTCAAACACATAGCTAATTATATAAAACGGTATAAAAGCTATTATTATCCTAATATATTCTTTCAAAAAAGGAAATATCTCTGCGTCAGCACCCAAAAATTGAATTAATTCATCTAAAAACAAATATGAACTAACTGTAATCACAATTCCCACAATCAATGATGAAACAACTGTCATACTAAAAAATTCATTGGCTTTTTCTTTCTCGTTACGACCCAAATGATAGCTAATAATATTAAGAGCGCCGACAGATACCAGAATAGCTATGGCAAAACTTAATGCCACATACGGCATAGCTAAGTTAACTGCAGATAACCCCTTCTCACCAACGCCTTGACCAACGAAAATACCATCAACCATTGTATAACTAGAAAACAAGGTCATAGTTGCAATAGTTGGTATTAAAAATTTTAGATAAGATTTTAATAAATTTTCTTTCATCTTCAATTTTCCTTTTTTATATTTTTAAACATAATGATAAAATCATTGTAAAGCTTGGAGTAGGTCCAAGGTCAAGGAGTATTTTTTAATGATGCAGAAAAACTATAAAATAGGCGAATTAGCCAAATTATTCAATATTTCTACCGACACACTTAGGTTCTATGAAAAAGAAAAACTTTTAGTACCAAGGAGAGAAAACAACGGCTATAGAATGTATTCAATCTTTGATATATGGAAATTAAATGTAATTAATACTATGAAAGCTTTGGGTGTGGAGTTGAAGGATATTAAAATTTTCTTAGAAAATAGATCTGTTCACAAAGAAAAAGAAATTTTAGAGCTAGAGCTTGATTACATTGAAGAAAAAATTAAACATCTTGAGTATCAGAAGATTGAACTAATAAATCGTTTAAATCTTCTTAAAGATGCTACCGAAAATTCTACTTACGATGAAGTTCAAATTGAAATCCTACCAAGTCGTAAAATTATTTACTTAGACTACGAATTTACTAATGATAATGAAATTGATTTAGCCTTCTCGAGTTTGAGTCAAAGATTTGACGATGCTATCTATTTTTTCAATAAAGATTTTGGCATGATTTTACCTTTAGAAAAAGTTCGAAATGGTAAATATAATGAATATCGCAGAGGTTTTCTATTAGTCGATAACGACATGAATAAATTCGATACAACTATATCTGCTGGAAAATATTTAATTCTACGTCACAGAGGTAATTACGAAAATATTGATATTTCTTACAAAAAAATTTTAAGTTTTGCAAAATACAATAATTTACAACTGAGCTCAGAAGTAATTGAGCGTTATTTAATCGATAGAAATCAAACTTCCAAACCTGAAGAATATCTGACTGAGATACAAATTGCTGTTCTCAATTAAAATTAGTGCAACTCAAAACAGATAGAATCAAAAGTCCCAAGATTGGAACTATAGTTATAGTAATTAAGTTAATCCAATTATTATCTACAAAACTTAAACCTTTAATCGGTTTATCTCCCTCACTCACAGGAAAATCTTGTAATTCGCCATCAGTTCCCAGGTACTTTTTCTGAAATAATACTCCTAGAATACTATCAATTATTGTACCAAGGCAGCCTAAACTAAATGATATTAAAAATCCTTTGAAAGCAAACTGATAAATTGCTAACAATGAGATTAATGCAGAGCCTAAAAAGCCTGCAAATAAACCCGGAACACTTACTCCGCCTGATAAACCTTTTGGTAAAGTTTTGCCATTTAAAATGTTAAACACCCTGAACTCACTCAACTTACCAAGTTCTGAAGAGAAAGTATCTGCATTTGCTGCAGCAAATACTGCTATGGATAATAATGCATACCTAGGATTAGGATTAAAATACGAAATCCAAGCTAATACTACTGCTGGTAAAGAATTTGCCAAAACTTGTTTCCAATCTCTAGCATGAAACTTCATTCTTTTCGTGTTAGATTTTTCTTTATTAATATTATTAATCTTACTTACTATAGTTCCTAGAGTAAAAAATAAAATCAAACTTATATATACCATTAGGCCAGAAAACACAAAAATTGATTGAGCGGCTAATATCGCTGCAATAGCACCAGTGAGACTAATAGAATTTCTTCTATATGCAAAATATAAAATTACTGCAGAAAATAGTATTATAGCGACTTGCATCCAGGAAAAATGGTGAATTAACAAACCAGCAAAGATGCCACTTCCAATTGGTAGTGATATATTGTCAAATCCATTTTTACCAGAAATTTCAATATACATTGAAAAAATTCCAGTTAAGGTTGCTATCACTAAATTGATAAAGATAAGTTTTAAACTTAGAGAGGGCTTGTTTATTGTAGCAACTATAAATGTGATCAATATTGCTGATATTAAAACTACTAAGCTTCCTTGGACTGTTTTGCTGCTTTCCATTCTCAGGGAGTTTTTACCATATTTTTCTCCAATAAGTGCAGCTAAACCATCACCATACGCCATTATTAGAACTCCTATGATAGAAATAGTCCACAAACCAGTATAGTGTGCAATTATAGTAAGAATAAGTAAACTTATAGCATAATAAACTGTACCATAGCTTTTCTTATCTCCTTCCCTCTCCATTGAAGGTATTAAATTATATTGCACTGATAGAAAATTTATTATTATAAATGAAAATGGTATTCCAGCTGCAACGAAGATATTTTCAAAAAATGGAGATAGCAAAATCCAGTTTCCAACGAAAATGTGAATTATTTTTCTAGATATTTCTTCATTGTTATTTATCTTTTTTACAATTGCAGAAATTCCAATAACTGCAAAAATATAAACAAAAGATATTATTGCTAAGCTTGTATCGTTCATTATTAAATTCCTTAAACTATTTTTCATAGAAATTATGATCTAAATTCTATAACTGTTAATCTCATTGCTAACATTGTTATAATTAAATATATCATAGACTATAATAATGTAATAGGCTCATACAATCATACTTTGTTTCGTTTCAGTAATTAACATTGTATAGGATTGGTTTCCCCTAAATAATTTCAGGTTATTTTAAGACTCGCCATTTTACGACTCACAGAGACTATACACAAAATAAAATCTTCTTGACATGTGATCAGAAAATTACTAATATATCTTGGTACTTAAAAAATATACATTATATCCGGTCCTTTAGCTCAGTTGGTAGAGCAGCAGACTCTTAATCTGTGGGCCCAGGGTTCGAGCCCCTGAAGGATCACCAGTAAAGCCTATGACATTAGAGTCATAGGCTTTTTTTTCAAACTCTTTAAACTTCAGCTATTAATAGCAGCAACAATTTAGGTATGATTTTATCTTTTTATTATAAAAGATAAGGTGACCTTTATAGGGTCACCTCACTTATCAATCGTGTATTATTACAATCTGTTAACTACTGCTCTTCATCAATATCATTATTGTCATTAACATCTTGTCTTTGATCTTGGTTTTGTATCTGAGAAGAGTTGTTGGGATTACTATTAGCATATGGATTCTTCCACTCAGGATCATATGGATTCAAAATATCATTTTGACTTACCATGCGATTACCATTTTGACCAGAAACTTCAGCAAAACTTGAATAGGAATTTCCCAAATCTTCACTGCCTTGTTTGATAAAGCCTAATTCTTCTAATGTAACATCCCCTCTATTAACAGACACATATCTTAATGCACCATAAAGTTCAGCAAAAGTCTGGTTTGTATAAACTCCTAAAACTACAGCAGACAATCCCAATGTGATACTAGCTAATACAGCAGCTAATATACCCCAACCTACAAAGGATAGGACTAAACCAATAGTATGCCACTTGTTATTTTTCATCATCTTCTTACTTAAATTCAAGCTTTCTTTGTAACCAAATTTAGGATTGTCAGCTAAAATATATGCTTGCATTGAATACGCAATTTTTCTGTTTAGAATAAAGAAAACATTGAGAATACTTACGATAGAAATAACAGCCAAAATACTAGCATGCAATACTGTAATATTTATTACACCATCTCCACTAGTTGCTTGATTACCAAAATCAAGAATCACAAGCGCAGCTGCAATTCCAGCTATTATGCTAGGTAAGCTCCAAATAAAGAGCCATAGTTGTTTCCATAAATTTCCTAAAAATAAGTCCTTAAAATTTCCACCAAAATGCTTAAATGTCATACCTAATCCTGGAGCATCTGCAATTTCTCTATTTCTGACAAACCAGTTTTTGACGCTTATATCAAATGGTTGGAACAAGAATAAATCTAATAAAAAAGTTACAACGCCTAATACCATGGAAAATTTGAAAAACTTTGAGAAAAAGACAAGTGCACTTACAGCTATCTGCTCTTCATCCAGATATTGATAATTATTCATTTTGTTAACGAAGCGCATAGCCTCATCAAAAACATTAAAACCAGTACTACTGCCAACTAGAAAATTAACTATACATGTTGTGGAAGCTACTATTAACAACAATAGCAAACCCATGCTAAAACTACTTCTTAAATGGAATTTTGCATCATTTTTTAATGTTTTATTTTGCCACATAAATTTATCCTTTCCAGATATAATACAAAATTTTTTATAACTAAAGCCTTAACTTAAAAGTAAAACCCTTAGTAAATAACTCGATAACCTTAAACATAATTCTAATATAAAAAATTTATTATTTAAATATGTTAAGTACCAAAATTAGCTAAGGGTTTTCAACTATTCTGCTTTAAACTTTAATTTGTCTGACTTAACATCAACTTTAACCTTATTCTTATTGTCTAGTTCACCACGCAATTTCATCTCTGCTAGTGGATCTTCAATACTCTTGGTAATTTCACGTTGCAATTGTCTTGCTCCGTATTCATCGCTATAGCCAGCTTCACCAAGATAATCTTTTGCGGCTTCACTGACTTCTAGAGCACAAGATGCTGATACTTTAAGGTTATCTTCTACATCGACCAACATTAGATCAACTATCTCTCTAATCTCAGTTTTTTTCAATCTATGGAATACTACAACTTCATCCACACGATTCAAAAACTCCGGCCTGAAAGCATCTCTTAACGCTGCTCTAATTCGGTTTTCTTCAGCCTCATCTGCATGGGCACCAAATCCATAACCACTCTTCTGACTTGTACCAACATTTGAAGTCATAATGACAATTGTATTGCTAAAATCAACCAACTTACCTTGGGCATCAGTTAAACGACCTTCATCAAGTATTTGTAACATGATATTAAAGATATCGCTATGTGCCTTCTCGATTTCATCGAAAAGTAAAACACTATAAGGCTTTCTTCTAACTTTCTCTGTCAATTGACCGCCATCATCATACCCTACATATCCTGGAGGAGATCCAATCAACTTAGACACGGTGTGCGCTTCCATATATTCAGACATATCTAAACGTATTAGGTTATCTTCACTATCAAACATTACTTCTGTAACTGCTTTAGCAAGTTCAGTCTTACCAACACCTGTAGGTCCAACAAATATAAAGCTACTTGGTTTGCGTTTTGCTCTAAGTCCTGCTCTACTTCTTCTAAGAGCTCTAGAAACTGCGTTTACAGCAGACTCTTGACCAATAATCCTCTTATGTAAAAGAGATTCTAAGTTTAATAATTTCTCTTTCTCATCATAAGAAATACTAGTCACAGGAATTCCCGTCCATTCAGCTACTATCTGGGCAATGTTTTCTTCAGTAATAATTGAAGGTTTTAGCCTTTCTTCAACTTCAGCTAATTCTTCTTCAGCCTTCATTTTGCTGCTTCTAAATTCTGCTTGTTTTGCATAAAGATTTTCTGCCTCTTCAGATTCCGGGTCGTCTGGCATCTTTTCACTTAAATTTTGAAGTTCTCTATCTAATTGGCTAATCTCATTCTTTAGCTTACCTTGAATAATCAAGTCTTCATCTTTTAAGTTTGCCTTAGATCCAGCTTCATCCATTAGGTCAATTGCTTTATCTGGTAAAAATCTCTCTGTAATATAACGTTCAGATAACTTAATACAAGCACGTAAAACATCATCCGAGTAGACTACATGGTGATGGTTTTGATAAGTGTCTCTTAACCCCATCATAATTTTCATTGTTTCTTTCTCGGTAGGTGGGTCTACAATAACTTTTTGGAATCTTCTCTCTAAAGCTGAATCCTTCTCAATATGTCTTCTATATTCTTCAAGGGTGGTAGATCCTAATACACGTATCTCCCCTTTTGCCAAAGCTGGCTTCAAGATGTTAGCAGCATTCATTGCACCATCTGCATCTCCGGCACCGATTATATTATGCAGTTCATCAATTACTAGAACAATATTGCCAGCATTACTTGCCTCTTCCACAATTACTTTCATACGGTTTTCAAATTGACCACGGAATTGAGTTCCTGCAACAACTGCTGTCATATCTAGTTGGTATAGTTCCATATCTTGTAGTTTAGGTGGAACATTTCCTTCTACAATTCTGGTAGCTAAACCTTCGGCAATAGCTGTCTTACCAACACCTGGTTCACCTAAAAGAACTGGGTTATTTTTATTTCTTCTATTTAATATCTCTATTACTCTATTCAGTTCTTTTTCTCTACCGATTAGTGGATCAATTTTGCCATCTTTAGCTTTCTTATTTAAATTTGTAGCATACTGATCTAGATTCTTACGTTTATTTCTAACATTTCTTCTACTTCTACGCTGGTTTTGTTTATTATCATCAGATGATTGATTCTTTCCAGGGAAAAGGAATGGCCATTGTGGTTTATTATCTTCATCATTATCTGCTGATGTACCTTTGTTTTTATCATTGGAATCATCATTGTCCGCATCTTCTTCATCGTCAGATTGTTCTTCATCATAATCCATATCACTTGGATCTTCTCCCGCAGTAACTCCAGCCATTGGACCTAAAATATTCTGAATATTATCTGGAATTTGACCACCAAACATTGCAGAAAGTATGTTTTCAGAGCCACCATTCTCTTGAATTTGATTGAGAACTTCATTCATTTGCTCTGTAATCTCATCTACATTATCTTCAGTTATTCCACTTTTTTCTAGCATCTGATCAATTCCACCAACTTTATTGCGCAAAGCACAACTAAGGCAGATACCATCATTAATAATGGAACCATTTTCAAATCTAGTAGTATAAATTACTGGTACGTTTTTGTTGCACATAACACAAAGGTTATCCATGTGCTCTCACCTCTCTTTTTTCCTTTTATAATTCTCTATCTTTATTTAAGTATTGTTCCTGTTTAGGTTTAGACTTTTACTGTTGATTTAACTATTACTTATAAAAAGCCTCCTAACATTTTACAGAAGAACCATTATAAATAAAGTCTATTTATTCATATTTAACAAATTATTGTTAAATTGGTGAATGTTTATATTTTACTTATTTCTAAACGCTAATTTAGTCTTTGCTTTGAAATACCTCATAAGTTTTTAGATTTTTTGCTTTAGCAGTAAAAATCTTATCCAAGTATTGACCTGTGTAGCTTGCTTTAACCTTGCTTATTACTTCAGGCGTACCTGAAGCAATAACTTGCCCACCACCATCTCCACCTTCTGGACCTAAGTCTATAATGTAGTCTGCAGTTTTAATTACGTCAAGATTATGCTCGATAACTAATACCGTATTTCCAGCATTTACAAGTCTTTGAATAATTTCTACAAGTTTATGTACATCTGCCATGTGTAAACCTGTGGTAGGCTCATCAAGTATGTAAAATGTATTTCCGGTAGCAGTTTTAGAGAGTTCTGTGGCAAGTTTAACCCTTTGAGCTTCACCCCCACTTAACTGTGGTGAAGGCTGACCTAGTTTAATATAACTTAAACCTACGTCATACATAGCTTCCAGTTTTTTACGAATCTTTGGAATATTTTCGAAGAATTCCATAGCTTCATCAACTGGCATATCCAATACGTCTGCTATGTTTTTTCCTTTATATTTGACCTCTAATGTTTCTTTATTATATCTAGCACCACCACAGACATCACAGTCTACATACATATCAGCTAAAAATTGCATTTCAATTCTATTAACACCATCACCATTACAAGCTTCACAACGACCTCCGCGAACATTAAAACTAAATCTGCCCTTCTTATATCCACGTTGCTTAGCTAATGGAGTTTGCGCAAACAAATCTCTAATATGGTCAAAAACTCCAGTATACGTAGCTGGATTAGATCTCGGAGTTCTTCCTATTGGTGATTGGTCTATAGAAATTACTTTATCCAAGTGTTCATAACCTGAAATCTCATTGGCTTTACCAGACTTTCTCTTTGCCTTATTTAACTTTGCTTCTAACACTGGTAGTAATACACCATTAACTAAAGATGATTTACCCGAACCTGAAACTCCAGTAACACAAGTAAAGGTTCCTAATGGAATTTTTACATTTATTTTCTTAAGGTTATTCTCTTCAGCTCCGTAAATTTCCAAGGTATTGCCATTACCTTCTCGTCTCTTCTCAGGAATATCGATGAATTTTTCACCTCTTAGATATTGTCCCGTAACAGAATTCTTTGTATTCATGACTTCATATACGTCACCAACACAAATAACTTCACCACCATTCAAACCTGCTCCTGGACCTATATCTACAATAGTATCAGCAGCAAACATAGTTTCTTCGTCATGTTCAACTACAAGTACTGAGTTCCCTAGGTCTCGCAATTTCATCAGAGTGTTTAACAGTCTACTATTATCTCTCTGATGCAAACCAATACTTGGCTCATCTAATACGTATAATACTCCAGTCAAACCTGATCCTATCTGAGTTGCTAGTCTTATTCTCTGAGCTTCACCACCACTTAATGTACCAGCAGCTCTAGATAAAGTCATATAATCTAAGCCAACATCAATTAAAAATTGCAAACGTGAATCCAGTTCATTATAGATCCTTCTTGCTATTTCTAGTTGTTGCGGATTTAATTCTTTTAAACCCGCTTCAATATTTGCTTTAATCTTAGGAATACTTAAAGTTGTCAACTCATAAATATTCAAATCATTGTAAGTTACTCCAAGGGCTTCTGAATTCAATCTAGCACCATTGCAGTCTCTACAAATTGATTCAGTCATATAGTCTTCATAATATTCTCTAAGATCGCTACTATTCGTCCCTTGGTATCTTCTCATCATACTAGGAATAACGCCTTCCCAGTCACTGACATAATTCTCACCACGGTTATATCGGGAGTTACTTGTATCTACTGAAATCTTTTTACCGTTATTACCATATAAAATCAAATCTTGGGTCTTAGTGTCTAAATCTTTCCAAGGTGTTGTTAAATTAAATTTATATTCTCTAGCTAAAGCTTCTATAAAAGACCTCGCCCAAGAATTTTTCTCAGCAAATTTCCAGCCTGCTCCATCTATACAGCCTTCATCCAAACTCTTGTCTGGATCAGTAATAATTAAATCAGGGTCTGGATTCAAGAAGCTTCCAATACCAGTACATTTAGGGCATGCTCCCAAAGGGTTATTAAAAGAAAATAATCTTGTCGTAATCTCTTCTATACTAATATTACAATAAGCACAGGAATAGTTTTCCGAATAGACATCTTCGTATGTATTCCATTCACGATTACCACTTTCATCCTCTGAAACTAGTTCTTGGAACTCAACCTGAACAAATCTATTTTCTGAAGCTCCCATAGCAGTCTCTATTGAGTCGCTTAGTCTTGACCTAATCCCATCTCTTATCACTAGACGATCTACTACTATCGCAATGTCATGTTTTTTATTTTTATCAAGTTCAATCTCATCCGTTAAATTATATAGTTTTCCATCAATTCTAACTCTGATATACCCTTGCTTCGTGAAGTCCTCTAATAATTTCTTATGCTGTCCTTTACGCCCTTTGACTATAGGTGACATTATTACTAGCCTTGTACCTTCAGGTTTCTCCAAAACTTGATCAATAATCTGATCAACAGTTTGTTTCGTAACTGCTCTGCCACAGTTTGGGCAATGTGGAGTACCTACTCTGGCATATAGTAACCTTAAATAATCATATATTTCTGTAACTGTACCTACAGTTGAGCGTGGGTTATTACTAGTAGTTTTTTGGTCAATTGATATTGCTGGAGATAAACCTTCAATACTATCAACATCTGGCTTCTCCATTTGCCCTAAAAATTGGCGTGCAAATGAGGACAATGACTCTACGTAACGCCTCTGTCCTTCTGCATAAATAGTATCAAACGCTAGTGAAGTCTTCCCAGAACCTGATATTCCTGTTAAAACAACAAGTTCGTCTCGTGGAATTCTTAAGTCAATATTTTTCAAATTATTAGAACGTGCACCTTTAATTAAAATAGCATTATCACGTTTTGTCATGCGTTTCCCCTTTTTATTAGTATTCATTTTGTCCTTTTTAGTTATAAAAATTTGTTAATAAAAAGATTTTATCACAGAAAAATTTCCTCTTGTGTCCTCCCAAAAATCTCATTATTTTTTTATCCTAAATTAAATTTTTTCAAAAAAATTTATTCTATCTCAACTTCATATCTATTATATCTTACCTTCATATCTATTCTATTTCACCTTCATACAATAGAAATGTAAATTCCTTATCTAGAGAAATTGGCTCTTGTGCTACACAAGCCATACTCATACGATCGTAAAAGTTATAATTACAAGCAGTATCAGATTTTAGGTTAAATTTCTTAACATTATTACATCTAAAGTACTCCATACACTCTTCAAATAATTTTCCACCTACCCTATGCCCTTGAAAATTAGGAACAACTATTAAAAGAACTAATTCTGCCTCAGATTCATCGTGATTTTCCAATATTTTAAATATTTCTCTTATTTGAAAAGTTTATAATTAATAAAATCACTTTTGGCTTTTGTTGAGTCTCTAAAAATAGTCAATAATGCTTCTGATCAATGGTTATCAAACATTCCCAAGTTGTTAGGAGCAGCATTAACTCTTACGGTAATAACTGCTTTAACTTCTCCTGCATCCATTACTACTTTTGACCAAGAACTTTTACTAAATATGTGGTCCAAATCCAACATAACTTGAGCATCATTTATTTCTGAATCAATATTAAAATTGTCAGAATACCAGGTTTGTTTGAGCAAATTAAACACTCCTGGTAAATCATTTTTACCAAGATCTTTAAATTCCATCAATACCTTCCTTACATATACTTTGATCCAGATAATCTAAAAATTGATTATCTAGAAATCTCTGTCTCCATTATCATTTACATAGGCTTCTGCTCCCATATCATTGTTTGAGAAAATCAAGCCAAATAAATTGTTAGAGTTCTTATTCCTTTTAGCTGCACAAATTTCACATGCAGTTTTTCCATTAATTTTATAATATAGTTCTCCTTGAGAGATTGTTGAAAAACAAAATCACAGGTATAATAATCCATTGCTATCTCCTTGATTTACTTTTGATAATTCAAATATATGTGTCCTATATAAGGTCCTACAACATTATTTGGTACAAATATGCCACTTTTCTAATAATTATATTCTAATAAATTCAACCTCAAAAATTTGCTACCAAAACACTTGAAAAAATAATATTTAAGGTATAGAATGTTCTCTATTGTAGCACAAGCTCGCAATTGGCCCCTTGGTCAAGTGGTTAAGACGTCGCCCTCTCACGGCGGAATCACGGGTTCGAGTCCCGTAGGGGTCACCAATATAGCCTGTAACCTCGATAGTTGCAGGCTCTTTATTTTTTTCTTGGCTTAAAATGATCTTTTTTCCGAATTTATTTTCATTGAGATAATTTTAACTGTGTTCAATTTGGACTTAGTAGCTTCTTAAATCATGTATCACTTTAACTTATACCAGTAAACCGGTTGTCCACCAACTCACCCCTTTATTTCAGTTACACTAATACCATTATCTTTATAATTACAGTGAATTATTTTATCTTTCGAATAATTAACTTTACCCAGTCTACCTTCAAAGCATTTAACAAATTTAGTTTTTTGTTCTTTACTTACCACAATTTAATCTCCACATTTATTACTCCTCATTATAATTTATTCAAAGTTATTTACACCTTTATAGTAAAAATAAACAAATAATTCATCACAGTTTTATCTAAATTTTTCGCAAATTATTTTTCTCTTTATAAAAAGCATAAACAAAGTAGTTTCTTATGCGAAAAGTATGTTAATATGAATGCTGAAATTTTAAATTTGTTCATCGCGTTTCCGTATTAACAAATTACAAAAAATATTTATTAGAGGTGTAACTATATGGATAATTTCTTGAAAGCTGTCGACAGTATAAACTCTGTTCTCGGCAATTTCACAGTTATATTTATTGTTGCAGTAGGTATTTATTATCTATTCAGATTAAGAGGATTTCAATTTAGGCGCTTTGGATATGCAATGTCACATATCTTTAGTGGTCTAAGAGGTAAAAAAGAACTTAAAGAAGGTGAAGTTTCTCCAATGCAAGCTATTTCTACAGCATTAGCAGGAGCTTTTGGTGTTGGTAATATTACTGGTGTTACTACTGCAGTTACATTGGGGGGTCCTGGAGCTTTAGTATGGTTGATGACCTCTGCTCTTTTGGGTATGGGTACTAAATACGCTGAAATTTTCTTAGCAGTCAACTTTCGTGAGCGTAATGATGTTGGTGACTGGGTCGGTGGACCAATGTACTACATTAAAAATGGTCTAAAGAAACACTGGCATTGGCTAGCAACTTTCTTTGCTTTATCCGCATCATTTGCAGCTTTATCTACAGGTAACGCAATCCAAGTTGGAAACATTGCTGATTCTATCAATACTTCAATCCAATCCTTCATTCCAGAAGCAGCTAATTACTCACACTGGATTTCTTTAGGTATAGGATTAGTATTAATGTTTGTAGTCGGATTTATATTAGTTGGTGGTGTACAAAGGATCGGATCTCTCGCAGAGAGTGTTGTCCCGCCAATGGCAATGATCTATCTATTAGCTTGTTTCATAGCAATTGGTTCAAGCTATACACAAATTCCAAATGCTTTATATGAAATGTTTGTAGGTGCATTCAACCCACAAGCTATATTTGGTGGTACTATTGCAATTAGTGTTAAACATGCTGTTGAAATGGGAATTAAACGTGGTGTTTTCAGTAACGAAGCTGGTCTAGGTACTGCTCCTATGGCTCACGCTGCAAGTAGTGAAGAAAACCCAGTAAAACAAGGTATGTATGCACTTCTAGAAGTTTTCTCAACTTTATTGATTTGCTTAGTAAACGGACTTTTAATTACTGTATGTCTTCCAAAAGATGTTCTTAATTATGGTGTTGAAGGTACTAGTGGATTAAATGCACTAGCTCTAGGTACTGTCTTTGGTGATAGAATTGGTTCATTAACAGTTGCTTTAGCTTTAAGCTTATTTGCATTCACAACAATTATTAGTTGGGGTCTATACGGTATTCGTTGTGCTGAATACGTATTCGGCGGAACTGGTAGAAAGGTTTACCTTGGTATCTATACAATTTCAGTATTCTTAGGATCATTATTAGACTTAACATTAATTTGGGGTATTGCAGATATTGCTAATAGTTTAATGATTATTCCTAACTGTACTGCTTTACTATTATTAGGTGGTGTAGTTACAGAGAAAACAAGAGCATATTTTGTAGGTGTTGATGCTGAAAAGCAGAAATTAAGAGATAAGCAAAAATCTTAATAATATCTTTGCGATTCATTAAATTACTTATATAAGTATAAAAAACCTGGTTAAATTAAAATACCGACCTCCCAATCGTTAGATTTTGGTCTAACTTTTTTGGGGGTCAGTACAATCCACTTAGCCAGGTTTTTTAATACTTTCTCTTAAATTATTTAACTTAAACTCTTTACTACTATCTACAAAGTTAATTAATTAAATTTCTAAAAATGCGAAACGCAATTGTTTTTCTAACACTAGCTTTTGTTTTGCCAGAATATTCTTCATCTTTTATTATAAAAACTATACTTAAAATTGAAATTTTTGCGTGCAGATAAATTTTTAAATACTAAATCCTAACCTACATAACTTACCCCTTCAGCAAATATTTCTTCATCATCCCCCTCTTGTTTCTTATAGGATACAAGCAAGGCAATAGAGAATGGTCCAACCCTACCAATAAACATGCAGATTATTAGAACAATATGACTGAGAACATTTAATTTATTGGTCTGAATAGAAGTTACACCTACAGTACATAGTGCTGAAATAACTTCGTACATTATATCCAAGCTTGTAAATTGTCCAGACTGTACTTTTGCTCTTTCAATTCCCAAAATTAAACCAACTGCTACAACTGCAACAGAGACAAATAATACAAAAAGCACCATAGCTTTTGAGACAAGCTTTGCATTTAAGCTACGCTTATTAACAACAATACTTTTTTTACCTTGAATATTAGCTTTTACATCAGCTAAAACTGTAGCAAACGTAGTAGTCTTCAAACCACCACCTGTGGAAACTGGACTTGCACCAATAAACATTATGATTATTCCAATGAACATGCTAACTTGATATAAATTATTTTGACTAATTGTATTGAAACCAGCAGTTCTAAGGGTTGCTACTTGGAAAAACGCTGCTAACGGTTTTTGATAATCAGGTAAAGTTCCCATTGCCATCTCTGACATATTATTCCATTCAAATGCTGCTACAAGTAAGGTCCCTATTATTAAAATTCCCAAAGTAACTGAAAGTACCAATTTGCTATGTAATTTCAATTTACGTTTTTCTTTAATTGCATCAAAAATATCTACCCAAACAATGAATCCCAAACCGCCCATAGTCAATAAAGATATAGTGGTTAATAAAACTATTGGATCATTATTAATCCCAGTCAAGCTTGAGAACTCACCATATTGAGGACTCATAACATCGAAACCTGCATTACAGAAAGCAGATATACCCTGGAACATACCTCTATAAAATGCATCACCCACTGGCATATATCTTAAGTAAGCTAATGAAATTATTAACCCACCAACTATCTCACAGCTAAAAGTAAAGCGTAGTACGAATTTCAAAAGATCAAAAACTTCCTCTAAACTCTCGCTTCCAAAAGTTTCTTGTAAACTTCTAATTGTATTCATAGAAACTTTCTGCTTAGTCAATCTAAAGAAGGCTGCAACTATCGTCAAAAGACCTATACCACCTAATTGAATTAGGGAAATTATGATTACATGTCCAAAAGCACTCCAATACGTACCAGTATCAACTAGAACTAGACCTGTAACACAAACTGCTGAAGTTGAGGTAAATAAACTTTTAAAAAATCCTGTCCATTGACCACTAGCTGAAGCAAACGGGAAGCTAAGTAAGATTGCACCTATTATAATCAAAAATGCAAAAGATATAACAATAGACTTAACCGGACTTTTGAAAAATTTCATCACAGTTTCACGTAAGCCTGGTTCATCTAGTTGCTCTTTGGATACATATGTTATATCGTGGGTTTCTTCAACATACTTAGTATCACCGCTTAGCACTTCTGAACTTTCATTTTTTAAATTTTTCTTTTTGGCCTTTTGCAATACCAAAGTCTTTTTATCTTCAGAACTTTTATCTTTATTTTTCAATATTTTTTCTGCTGATTTTGGTCTATCCAAAGGAATTGCTACACGAGAAATTTTCTCGTTATCTTTGTTTTTTGTTTTAAAGTCTTTTGCAATACCTTTTTCAGAATTTTTCCTTATATTTTGTATTATTTCAATTTTTTCTCTGTCACTTAACAAATGCCAGTCTTTAGCCATAATCGACTCCTACAATCTACCAAATTTCCTTAAAACCGCTAAATACTATTCTTCTTCATTTTTCTTGAGTAAATCCGGTCTAACAAAATTTAACCATATCTCTTCAAAATTCTTTTGATCACAAACCATAATTAAAGTATCACCGTTTTGCATGACCAAATCACCGGTAGGAATTAAGGCTTCACCATCTTCTCTTGTAACAAGAACCACACGAGTATCACCAACGAAATTATATTCAGCCAAACTTTTACCTGCTGCGTCACTAGCTGAACTCAAAGGAACTTTAATAATTGCTTTTGTATTTTTCTCAAAGTTATAAACAAGACTCATTTCACTATAAGCAACTTCTTGATCAATCATTTGTGCAATCATATCTGTAGCTGAGAAAATTTGATCTACTCCCAATACTTTTAGAATATAAGAGTTTTTAGGATTATTTACTTTTGCTATTGTATAGTCAACTTTAAACTTCAATTTTGCTATTTGACAAGCTATTAGGTTATTTTCATCTTTTCCGGTCAAAGCAATGAAAACATCAGCATCTGCAGCACCTGCACGTTCAAGTACATCAACATTTGTACCATCACCATTAATTACTTTAATACCATAGGTATTAGCAATACGTTGAGAAGTATCTAGCCTTGTTTCAACTACTGTAATTTCATATCTATGCTCAGATTCCAAGATTCTTATCAGATGATAAGCAACTTTATCTCCACCTACAATAATTACTTTTTTCATAAATATCCTCTATATCTATTCAGCTTTTTCACCTTCTGGTAAGCTTACAACTATTACACTCTCGTTAGCTGATAGTGTGTAATCTCTACTTACTAATGCAATTTTATTACCTTTTAAAACTGCCAATAAATGGACCCCTAATTCGTGCTCTAGGGTATTAACTGTAACTCCATCCCATGCTTCTGTAAGTTGTCTTAACTCGTATTTAATTGGGTGTCCCAGCACACTGGTTATGTCAGACGATACAACATAATCTAGATTTTGCAGCACAGCTCCAATAATCATGGACGTTGTACATACTGTTTGCAATCCCATAGCTTGATACATACTCTCATTAGCAGGGTTTTCAATTTTCACTATGACCTTTTCTTTATCATAAATATTTTTAATCAATTGTCCCGCCATTACGTTCATGTTCTCATTATCCGAAACACAAGCTACTGCATTAACACTCCTTATACCTGCGCTTTCGAGCACATCAATATCAATAGGCATACCCTCAATTTTGGTACAATCTAAGTGATCCAAGTTCTGCAAAATCTCAGAATTTTGCTCTATTATTATTACATCTTCGCCGGCATCTATTAATTCTTCAGCTAAATTAGCTCCAACTTTACCAGCGCCAATCAATAAAACTTCCATAATTAATCCTAATCCTGTTCTAATTTCCGTGAGAAATAAACTTTTATATGACCATATTATTTATCAAAATTTATTAATTTATAACCCACTATATATAACTTAATAATTATCTTACTTTAACTCGTATAAAGCAATTGCCGCAGCAATTGCAGCATTCAATGATTCAGCCCCACCAGGCATAGGGATTGTAATTTTGGTATCAGCAGATTCAATAAGATGATTCGTTAACCCGTTACCTTCATTACCTACCCATAAACTAATTTTCTTTTCTTTTTTATAATCTTTTAAAGCAACTCCTTCTAGCGTCATTGCCAGAATATTGACTCCGTTTGAGTTTAATAATTCAATTAGTTTATCTGTTTCTTTAATCTCAAATATCGGCAAATGGAACACTGCTCCCATAGCGCTCCTCAAAACTTTTTCCTGATTAATTCTGGCACTATTTCCTGTAGTTATAGCAGCATCATAGCCAAATGCGTAGGCTGTACGCAGGATTGTACCAAGATTTCCTGGATCTTGAAGATTTTCCATAACTAATATAGATAGATTTTCATTATCAGATAGTAAAGCCTTAAGTGTAGCTATATTTTTGGTATCCTTTGCCTCAACTATCATTAGAATTCCTTGCGAATTCTGTGTCTTAGAAACATAGTCAAATAATTCATCATTTAGTAAATATACTTCTGAATCAGTGTGTAGATATTTTTCTAAATTATATTTATTTTCATCTGCAACAACATGTTCAGCTAAAAAAATTGCTTCAACTTTCAAACCTGAACTAATAGCTTCCTCACAGAGTCTAAAGCCTTCCACAATAAAAGCTCCTGCCCAAATACCTTTATTCAAGCGAGCTTTATTTATTTCTTTTATTAACTTATTTTGTTTACTAGAAATTTCTTTCATATTAAACACCTGCTGTCACATATTTTTTGTTTAGAATATCTATAGCACTTCTGATATTTTTTATTTTCTAATATTTCCAATTCTTGTATTTTTATTTTTATATACTTCTTAGCTTTTCCAAAACTGCAAGCTTGCAATCCACATAAATCTACATAAGAAGATTTTACTATTAAATTAAGCAAAAAAGTAGTGTACTAACCAAAAGTTAACACACTACCATTTAAAACAATATTATTCAGTACTTGCAATTATAGTGCTGATTTAGCTTGTTCTACAATTGCACTAAAGTTCTTAGGATCATTCAATGCAATGTCTGCTAAAACTTTACGATCTAATTCGATACCAGCTTTTTTCAAACCGTTGATGAAACGGCTGTAGCTGATGTCATTTTGATGACAAGCTGCATTAATTCTTGTGATCCATAATTTTCTAAATTCACGTTTTTTAACTTTACGATCACGGTAAGCGTATGACAAAGATTTCATTACTGCTTGGTTAGCGACTTTGTAGTTAATACTCTTACGACCGTAATAGCCTTTAGCCATTTTTATAACTTTTTTGTGTCTTGCGTGTGAGGTTACACCTCTTTTTACTCTAGCCATAATTTAAGTCCTCCCTACATTATCTATTCTTCCTAGCATATGGAATTGCTTCTGCAATTCTTCTCTCGTCACCGCTGTGTGCAACAGTTGTACCTCTTAGGTTACGCTTTTGTTTGCTTGACTTAGGTGTAGCTTTGTGTTGTTTGTGTCCGCGTGAGCGTACAAATTTTCCTGATCCAGTTACTTTAAAACGTTTACTGGAAGCTGAATGTGTCTTTTGTTTAGGCATAATTCTTCTCCTCTACTTTCTCTTTCTCTGTTTATTTAACTTGTTTTGATACCCTCAATTATTCTTCTGAGGTTTCTAACTCTGAATCATCTACATTTTCTGTATTATCGGAGTTGTTTTTTGTCTTTTTCTTATCATCAGGTCTAGGCATAAGGAACATTGTCATATTTCTCCCTTCCATCTTAGGCTCATTATCAATTACACCTAATTCTGCACAAGCCTCAGCAAACTTATTCATCATTTCATAACCTTGCTCTTTGTGGCTCATTTCACGGCCTCTAAATCTGATATTAACCTTGACTCTATTTCCATCTTTCAGGAATCTATGTGCATGTCTCACTTTAGTGTCAAAGTCGTGCTTCTCAGTAACAACCTTAAGTCCAACTTCTTTAACATCGATAGTCTTTTGAGCTTTTTTCGCTGCTTTAGCTTTCTTAGACTGCTCATATTGGAATTTACCAAAATCCATAATCTTCGCTACAGCATTCTCAGGATTGGGATTTATTAAAACTAAATCAAGTCCTGCTGCAAAAGCTCTATCCAAAGCATCTTCTCTAGAAACAACTCCATGGTTCTCACCATTTTCATCAATTAATCTAAGTTGATCTACATCAATGTCTTCGTTCGTCAATGTTGTGTTTTTCTTATTCTTAGCGATGGTCTTTACCTCCTATTTTATAGCACAAAAAAACGGGCATAAAAACCCGACCCAAAATGAAGTTTAAAACTTCATAATTATCAACCTCTTCGTGCAAACTCAAGGTGAGAAATCGGATTTCTACTTCTTTTAAGCATGATTATCCCATGTATTCAGGCATTTGTCAAATATAAATGTCTACTTTTTACTTTTTTTGTAAAGTGCAACACAAAATGAAATTGTTTTTGTACAATGTTAACCTTTTTATTTTTCCGGGATTCTATATCTTTGTAATAATTTTTGTTTGTTTTTTGCTCCAGGGCAAAGTTTATCCAATTTTCCCCAAAATCTCGGTCCATGATTCATTTCCTCGAGATGAATCAACTCATGCAGATACACATATTCTTTTAGATCCTGTGGCAATTGCAATAAGTATACATTTAGCGAAATAGTGTTATTAGACGAACAAGATCCCCAACGAGTTTTCTGTGCCCTGGTCTGTATACGTTCAGGTAATCTGCCATTATAGGTTTTTGATAGTTCAGTATAGAACTCAGTCGCATCACCTCTCAATATCCATTTAGCTTTAGCATATTCAGCATCAGTGTATTTGGATAGGTGGGCTACTATTTTTTCTTTATTGTGACTATTTAAAATTTTACTGTGATTATCAGCTAGGAAGGTCCTAATTGTTTTTTCATTCATGCGATACGGTACAGTAACTTCAAGATTTTCTAAATCAACCCAGGTCAACTTGATTGTTCTTTTCCTGCGCTTATCAAAATTAACATGTATTTTGATGAGGTCTTGAGTTTCATTTTTTAATGGATATAAAAACATTATTTGCAGGTCTCCAACTATTTTTGTGCGCACTCTTCCATTATTGAATTGTATTTATCCAACTGCTCTTGATTTACTACTCTGCCTGTCTCATCACAGTGTGCCAAAAGCATCAGAGTTTTCACCATATCATCCGATAAATTAAAATGTTCTTTGTATCCAGGCGTGAAACCAACATGAGCTTGCATGTGTTGATTAATAATTTCAGCTTTATCCATAATGAAACTATCTATATTTTCATAAACACCATCTTCCGGCAGGCACTCAGATATTAATAAATTTGCTCCTATAAACTGATGCCCTATATATTGGTAGTATCTTTTATTTTGGACAAATTGATCAGCGTACCAACGCTTAGCTCTACTCATCCTTTCTTCTGTAACTGCTGTTCTAGCTAAACCTTTACCAGAATCATGAAACCTCAACAATTGTCTAAAGTCCGATTTAAAAACTTCTGGAACTTGGCTAATTACCATCTCTCCTTCCGCTAAGACCATATCTCTGTGTTGGGCAAGGCTCTCTTTGTGATGGACGTTATCATGGTTTTTATTTATATTAATTTGAGCCTGTTCAACGACTTTATTCTTTTGTTTTAGGACGACTGTCACGTAATCACAATCTACTTTTTTTCTTGGTATTTCAATATTTATATAATTTCTTTTTATTAAATTGTAATTTGTATTATTTAATGACTTTTCAAGCTCGCCCTGAATCGCGCTCAACGGTGAGATGAATAAAATTGCTTCAACACTTATCTTAATCTTGCTCTCTTTTGCAAAATATTTAATATCTTGATAAAGCTCTACACGCATTTTCCTATCTATGTTTAGTAAGTTTATGCAAATAGTAGAGATTTCAGTATTATAGTGGGGCTCTAAATATTTTTGAATTGTGGAGTGGGAGCTTTGTATCAAATCTCTTTTTATCTTTCTTAATTTATTTCCTTTTAATTCTAAAAATTTTTGACCATAACTTTCATAACTTATATCATTGATATCAATGGTTAAAGTTTCCTTGTCCTTTATATTATTCAGATATTGATCTTTTTCCTGCTCATCTAAGCCGATTAAAAATTTTACTGTAAGCATTTTCCCTCTTATTTAAATTTTCTGATGTTATGCTTGCCTATTTTAAGCATAATAAACTTTTAATCCTATAATTATTATTTTAATTTCAAAAAGAACATAAGCTTAAAAACAATAAAAGCTAGCAAACCTCGATGGATGCTAGCTTTGTTCTGGTGCCGATGGCGGGGGTCAGGTAATAATCCTGCTAACCCTTATACCTGCTACATTCTGCATTCATCATGGGTAAGTTCTTGGGTAAGTCATATTTTATTCATCTCTAATTCTCCTAACAACATATCTACTAACACCATATTTTTTAGCTATAGCTGTTATTGTGGTTTCAGTTTCAAGATCCTGCTTAATAGAATTATAAATAGCTCTTTTTGCAGGAGATTTTGAATTAGAAGAATACTCTAAAGGCTTACCTTTATATACATTATTTAATTTTGCCAGTTCTATTCCTTGTTTTTGACGTTCTAGTATTTGCTTTCTTTCATTGTCTGCTATATAACTTAATAGACTAATAACTATATCATACATAGCTTTATCTAACGTTTCATTTCCTGTATCAAATTTTAAAAATGGTGCATCTAAAACAGTAAGCTTAACTTCTTTTTGTTGAATTAAAGACAGTATCTCTTTTACATCATTATAATTCCTAGATAGTCTATCTAAAGATAATATTACTATTTCATCATCAGAACGTGAGTAATCTAAAAGTTCTTTTAATACATTTCTATTTTCAATAGTTTTACCACTACATTTCTCTGTAAATAATTTGTCTATTCCATAATCTTCTAGTGCTTTAAGTTGCCTATCTAAATTTTGTTCTGTTGTTGAAACTCTTGCATATCCTAATTTCATAATTTCAACTCCTTTTAGTTGTAATAAATTAAATCTAAGTTTTACACCCTTATTGCACATCTATAAGCCTTTATCTATCAAAAAAACAAATGTACAATATGGGTACACCCTTGTTGTACACCTATAGCAAGAAAGATGTTTTGACTATTACACATAAAAAAACAGAGAGTACTTTACTGCTCTCTGCTGTAACTTTAAAACATCTATGAGAATTAAGTTTATCTATCAATTTCTTCGTTCTGAACTAACTGCTGTTCTTGTTCATAAAATGATATTAATCTCTTACGTTCTTCCACTAAAAGAGGTGATGCAAATTCATAGAATCTTTCTATGTCCTGGTTTTCAAGAATTAATTTAGTTTGCCCTTCATGAAGAATTGAGTTGTATTCACTTTTGTCTTCTTTCTTTATTACCAAAAAAGGTAAATCATTCTCTAGCAAGCTATAGTTTATTATTAATCTTCCTACTCTTCCGTTGCCATCAGAGAATGGATGTATTTTTTCAAAAGATATATGAAATTCTAAAATAGCCTTTACAATATCTTCGTTATCTTTTGATATTTTAATTTTATATTCTAAGTTTTCAATCAATTGAGATAATAAGATAGGCACGTCTTGAGGTGCAGCTGTTTCAAATTCTGCACCTCTTATATAGTTACTACTCTTCTTAAATTCTCCGCTATCATATTGAAGTCTATCTGTAAGCTTAGCATGTATATCTTTAATCACAGAGATAGATAATGGAATTTCTTGGCTTACATTATCTAGTAGCAACCTAAACGCTTGTTCATGGTTTAAAACTTCAAAATATTCTCTATTAGTAATTTTAGAATTGTTAGGTAGAGTTTGGTCTAAGATGATAGTAGCTGTTTCTGCGAGAGATATTTTGTTGCCCTCTAAAGCACTTGAATGGTGTGCTAGCCTAACTAATACATCATCTATATAGCTTTGAGTTATTTTATCGTGCAATCTTTCCATCTCTTTACTCCTTTAGGTTTCTGCTGTTTATTTTATCTCATTTCTATAAATCTTATCAGTATAGTTTTAAACTCTTTTTACTAATATTAGCTTTTATCCAACTGATCTTTAATTGTTCCAAATAAGAGCGGAAACGGATCTACTTGGTTAGCCCACGCTCCTGGTTGTGCTGGAATATTATAGTCTCTTATCTCAAAGTGCAAATGGCAGCCTGTAGAATACCCTGTACTTCCTGCTGTGCCAATAATAGCACCTTGTTCAACCACATCTCCTGGTTTTACCAATACGCTCTTCAAATGCCAATAGGCAGATTCAATACCATTGCCATGATCAATAATTATATAGTTAGCTTCTCCTGTTTCATAACCGCCATAATCCTGGTCTGGGAATGGCACACCAATATCTTTTACCTTACCAGCCAAAGTAGCAAAAACAGGGTCGCCAAAGTTAGCACTAAAATCTATTCCTGTGTGAAAATCTTGTTTTGTAGGATCTAGTGGATACGGTCGCCAACCAAACCTACTTGTTATTAATGGTCTTTCTATAGGAACTGCAAATCCTGATTTTGAAATTATTAGATCCATTTCGGAACTTTTGTGGGAGTTGCTTCCACCAAAAATGCCAGATACAACTACAAATATAACTAGGAATATTAGTATTACTGGAGAAAACATTAAGCCAATTGAGCTGGTTATTCTCCTTATCATTTTACCAAGTGCGTTTTTAGTTAGAAAATCAAAAGAATTAATTATCTTTTTAAGTCTTATTTTATTATTTTTGGTTAAGAATTTATCCTTAACTAACTTTAATTTTTTCTTCCTACTTATATTTTGCTTTTTAGGTAGTGGCAACTTGTCTTTCTTTAAAATTAAAGCTTTTTTATCAATATTTTGTTTAAGTGAGATATTAGCTTTTGCTACACTTGCACTTGATTTTGTATTTTTAAAATTATTTGTCGGCTTTGAATTTTTTAATTTAATATTACCTACTAAGTCAGCCAGTTTTTGTTTACCTTGTGCTGATAACTCTTTTGTTTTATAAGCAGTTTTAGCTATCGCTCTTCCTGCTGTTTTTGCTCTTTTTGCAGCTTTTGGAGTAGTACGATATGTAGCTTTTATTGAGTTATTTAAGCCTTTAGCTTCTATACTTTTAGATTCAGCGTTATTAGACTTTTTTAAATTATCTAGTATAGTTCTTTGTAATTTTCTTACTGTTAATGTTCTAGCTCTACTTACATTATTCTTTATCAAGTTTTTATTCTGTTTTTTCAGATTTAATTTATTAGATTTATTTTTAGATTTTGAATTTTTAATAGCATTATTTTTCGCTAAAACTTTTTTCTTTTTTATTTTAAAGTTCTTTTCTTTACTTTTTAGCTTTACCTTATTTCTACTACCGCTCTTTATATTACTTGTTCGATTAGTAGTATTTATAGTATTAAATCCTTTAGTTGATTTTATTGACATCTCTTCCCCTCAAAAATAGATAAGGGGAGTTTTCTCCCCTTATTTTGTTTCACTTAGTTTTGTTGTCATTAATTGATACAAGTTATTTTTTGGATAGGTGTTTTCAAAAGGAATTAAATTTTTACCTATCTTCATTAATCCAGCTCCTGTTTTAGCATTGGTAATATAGCTTAATTGCTCTTCACTAATTTCCAATAGGTCAGCTAAGTTCTTTGCATCCAGAGGACTTTGGTTTAATAGTGTTAAAAATTCAGAGTTAGATAACATTTTTCTTGCTGTATTGCTTTCTAAAAGGTCTTCAACGTTTTGCGTGATACCTGTAGTAAATGCTCCATATTTTCTAACACGTTTCCATAGTTTCTCTAAAAACTCTGCACAATACTCATTTTTAAATAAGAGATAAATTTCATCTATGAATATATAAGTGTTACGCTTTTCCTGGCGGTTCTTCGTAATTCTATTTAAGATCTGATCCAGGACAACTAACATTCCTATTGTCTGTAAGTTACTACCTAAGTCTAAAATATCAAAGCAAACAAAACGGTTATTAATATCCACATTAGTCTGCTTGGCAAAAATATCTAGACTTCCTGTAGTAAATAGTTCTAATGACAATGCAAGATCTCTAGCTTCTTTTTCTGGTTGAGAAATTAAAGCATCATATAGGTCTTTTAGTGTTAAATTTTCCCAATTGTACTTTTGATAAACAAAATGAACACACCTATCAATTATACTTTTGTCTCCTGATGATAAACCTCTACTACCTACTAATATATCCATTAAACTAATAATAAAGTCTGATTTTCCTCTAACACTATCTTCTGCATAGTTATCATTAATATCCATTGCATTTATATAGTTTTTAGTACTAGAAGAAATCTTAATGACCTCTCCACCAAGTTCTTTGACTAATGGAGAATATTCTCTCTCTGGATCGATAATTATTACATCACTATCAGTAGCTAAAATTTGATGGACTATTTCCTGTTTAGCACTAAAACTTTTTCCTGAGCCTGATACACCTAAAATAAAACAATTACCATTTTGTAATTGGGATTTGTCTGCAATAATCAAGTTTTTCGATATTGCATTTTGACCATAATATACTCCTGTAGGCTGCAAGATCTCTTGAACTCTAAAAGGCATTAGTCCAGCGACTGATTCAGTATTTAATGTACGTTGGGTCTTTAAGTTAGTTACTCCAAAAGGTAAGGTTGAAGTTAAACCTTCTAACTGTTGGTAATGTAGAACTCCCATTTGACAGACATTCTTTAAGGCTGTTGAGAGTATAGTTTCAGTATCTTCATCTAAAGCTTCTTTTGTCTTTGCTGAAATAATCATTGTCAGGTTAGCAATAATCATCTTTTGATCTCTTGTTGTTAGGTCTTCAAGGACTTTTTCCATAGCTTCTCTTTGCATTCTTAAGCGGTATGGTGGTTCTGCTGAAAAATTACCTGTTTGGTTCTGTTTATCTTGCCATGCTGTTATATTAGCTTCAACAGAGAGCATTGTGTTTTCAGCTTTACGAATAGCTTCATCTGTTGGAATAGGCTGGATATCTATATTTAAGATCAAATCTCTATTAAATTCTGTTAGTTCGCTGATCATTTCATCAGACAAGAAATTAGCATAATCTCTTAAAAATACTACTCTTCCATATCTATCACCATATTTAAAATAGTCGCTAAAGAACTCCATTTTATCTGGTAAAACATAGTCTTTAAAGGAATGTCCTTTTTTCAAAGTATCTTCCCAATCAAAAAAGTATGAACTTTCTTCGCCTGTACGGTAAAAGTCATGTAATATCCTAACTTTTTCGTTACTATCCAAAGCTTCAATACTGCTTCCTAGCTGGTTGAAGTAGGAATTTAGTTCTATGTCTTTTCTATTGAAGTAGCTTCTTGCTAATTCCAATGTTTTTGCTTTACAAGTTAGAGTTATATATTTTTCTTGCTGAATAGCATTAGAAGAATTAACTTTATCTGTCAGCATTTGATTATATTCTTTTCTATACAAATCCAGATCATCATCTGATGTTTTAATCAGAACTTCATCATAAAACTGCTTCTGGTTTAGTTTTTTGTTGTTAATTGTTACTTTAGCTAATCCTGTTGCTTCTAATGAGTTAATTAAATTCATATAATTTGAAATAATATTAAGCTTATCCTGATCATTACTTACTAAGTAATTTATATCTGAAAATCTCCAGGTCTTACTAAATTCGCCATTCTTCAGGAGAAATATACCGTCTTTATAAATCTCTTTAACAGGAATAGTATCTTGTACTGTTTTTGGCACTTTAAATTTTGGTTCTTTTTTCTTTTTATTTTTTTTGTTAAACATTATTAATCTCCTTTTTAATTTTTCGGTGGTAAGGTTTCTATAATTGGATCAAATACATCTCCATCTTCTGATTCAGTTTGCTTTACCGTTGGAGCAGGGGTTGCTTTTGTGGTTGGTTTCGCTGTTGCTCTTGTTGGAGCGTTTGTCCTCGTTGGTTGATTAGAATAATAAGCGGTAACTTTTGTAGTAGTAGGTTTTTGGGTAGTAGGTTTGGTTGGAGATGGTGTCGGTTTTACACTTTGATTAGACTTCTCTGTATTCTCCGTTTTATCAATAATCGTTGTTGTCGCTTTACCCTTACTATTTTTGGGTAGTGGAATAACACCTACAGGGGGGTTACTTGTCTCTTTTGTTGAAGTTGTTTCCTTTCTTTTGGGGTTAGTAGTTGAGGTTACTACTGTTGTAGTGGATGCTTTAACTACTTTCTCACCAGTTTCAGGCTTTCTAGATATCATGCTTACTATAGTTAGTAGCAAAACTGATAGCAAAATAAAAGCTAAAATAGGAAATCTATATTTTTTAAGAAATCCAGGAAAGCTTGGCTTTTTTGGTTTTTTAGGTGGTAAGGTTTTTGTATTTTCTTCCTGGTATGGAGTGGATTCTTCATCTTTATTTTTTAGATCGATCATTTCTACATTATTATCGAAATCACTTAAGAGTAAATCCTTATAGATATTAGTACTTTCATATTTTAAGGGTCTCATCAAAAACATTACTTTAAACCAGTATGTAAAAAGTTCCCATGCATCCATTCCGTTATAATTAACAAATCCCATTAGTGCAAAAGGTATTGCAGAGATCATACAAATAATGGCTACTATATCTAAGGCAACTTTATCTTTAATAATAAAAAAAACACCAGCACCTGTTAAAACACCTGCTCCACACCATAATAATTGTTTTAGAGTTAAGCCGAATGCTACAACTTGCTTATATTCTTTAATTTCTTTAGGTACAGAAATTTGCAAACTCATAATTTAATCTCCTTTCTATAATCCTGTGATCTTATTGATTAAGGCATCCATACTCTGAATTAACACTACTAAAATCACACATTGGAAACCTAAGTTAAGAGAATATCCCATAATAGAAGTACCTTCTGCTACTTGGATATTTCCAATAAATGCACTATAGATAACTATTGCTAAGTAAATACCAGCGTTTTGGAGTGCTAGGTTCATAAAATTTCTAAAGAATGTTTTTGTCATAAATTCAGTATCTTTACTGGCAAATCCTGCCATAGCGATAGGTGCTAGACAAATGTAAATATACATTCGCATAAATCTAGAATATACAGTTAACTTAATTAGCCAACTGCATGCTAGTAAAATAAAACTTACAACAAAAACTATTAAATGAGTACCTATGTTTCCTATAAATGAAAACATCCCATTAATCTTTTTATACTCCTCCACGATTGATTCTGGTATAGATACTTTGAAAGCATTTCCAGCTGCAGTAAGCCCACTTCCACCCAATCCTGAATTAATTGAGCTTAATACTTGTAGTCCTATTGACCAGATCCAAAGTATGATATTAATTCCGCTTACAACTAACGCTTGAGCAATTATGAGTCTTACTAAAGGCTTTACAATAAATTCAGGACGTCTAATTTCATCTGTATTTTGAATTGTACTTAAAAATCCCCACAAGAAAAATATTGCAACTAAGGGGATCGCAACAGCTTGTAAAGCTATATATATATTGTTTGAGATACTCCAAAACGCTCCGCCCATATAATTTTCTGGAGTTAGGAAAAGCAGATCTCCTATTTCAGAGACTGCTTCATTCCACCAATCAACTCCTTGACCTAGCATTCCCAATCCGTCACTGCTAGCCATATATAATCACCTCGCTTTCTTATATAGAGCCTGGTGCAATAAAATTGACGATTTCTGGTATGAACACAATTATTATTCCACTAATTGTTGACCATATACCTTCTTGTCTTTCTCTGGCATCTTGTGTTCTAAATGATGCAGCAAGCTTATACAGTCCTAAAACCAAAAATATAACACCTACACCT
Organism: uncultured Fastidiosipila sp.; assembly: GCA_963510375.1. GTDB lineage: Bacteria > Bacillota > Clostridia > Saccharofermentanales > Fastidiosipilaceae > Fastidiosipila. Next base: position 218 of record CAUPES010000001.1, on the reverse strand, counting down.
CTTATTATTCCTCTGATAAAAGTAGTAAGATTATTTAGTCCAGTATCAACTCCAGAGACACCTGTTTCTGCAAAAACAGCTGGTATTGGAGTTAATGCCATTCCTGTGATAAGACTTACTAAAAGTTTTAATTTTAAGTTTTTGATTTTGTTTTTCATTTTTCTACTTCCTTATATAATGTATTTAGGTTGTTAAAGGTAACCTATAATCCTTTATCG